>NZ_JBIAFD010000008.1:0-355856 GCF_042869095.1 Streptomyces sp. NPDC007264 | reverse complement strand
TCCAGGGCGCGGTCGTCGTCGGTGGGGGTGAGGTCGGCCTCTTCGGGGAAGGCGGGGGGCTGGCTGAGGTTGTTGGACGGCAGGTAGGACAGCAGCTGCTTGACGTACTCGATGGCGTCTTTTTCGTCGCCGGCCATGTGGTGGGCGACGCCGGAGACGGAGTTGTGGGTGCGGGCGCCGCCCAGTTCCTCGAAGCCGACCTCCTCGCCGGTGACGGTCTTGATGACGTCGGGGCCGGTGATGAACATGTGGGAGGTCTGGTCGACCATCACGGTGAAGTCGGTGATGGCGGGGGAGTAGACGGCGCCGCCGGCGCAGGGGCCGACGATCAGGCTGATCTGGGGGATGACGCCGGAGGCGTGGGTGTTGCGGCGGAAGATCTCGCCGTAGGCGCCCAGGGCGGCGACGCCTTCCTGGATGCGGGCGCCGCCGGAGTCGTTGATGCCGATGACGGGGCACCCGGTCTTGAGGGCGAAGTCCATGACCTTGACGATTTTCTGGCCGTAGACCTCGCCCAGGGCGCCGCCGAAGACGGTGAAGTCCTGGGAGAAGACGGCGACGGGGCGGCCGTCGACGGTTCCGTAGCCGGTGACGACGCCGTCGCCGTAGGGGCGGTTGGTTTCCAGGCCGAAGTTGGTGGAGCGGTGGCGGGCGAACTCGTCCAGTTCGACGAAGGAGTCCTCGTCCAGCAGCAGCAGGATGCGTTCCCGGGCGGTCAGCTTGCCCTTGGCGTGCTGCTTCTCCACGGCGCGTTCCGAACCGGCGTGCGTGGCCTCCTGCACACGGCGCTGGAGATCCGCGAGCTTCCCCGCAGTCGTGTGAATGTCGATGTCGCTCTGTTGTGCGCGATCGGTGCTCACCGCTCGCTCTCCTTCGTGCTCATGCGTGGGATCTCGGGTCAGAAGGTGTCGTGCGGCTGGTACACGCCCCAGACGTCGCGCAGGGCGTGCGACACCTCGCCGACCGTGGCGCGCAGCCGCAGGGCCTCACGCATCGGGTACAGGACGTTGTCGGTGCCCCGGGCGGCGGCACGCACCGCGTCGAGCGCCTGCGCCACCGCGTCGTTGTCGCGTTCCCCGCGCAGGGCGGCGAGGCGTTCGCACTGGTCCAGCTCGATCTGGGGGTCGACCCGCAGCGGTTCGTAGGGCTCTTCCTCGTCCAGGGCGAACTTGTTGACACCGACCACGGTGCGTTCACCGTTGTCGATCTCCAGGGCGACCCGGTACGCGGACTTCTCGATCTCCGACTTCTGGAATCCCTGCTCGATCGCGGCGACGGCGCCTCCGCGGTCCTCGACGGCCTGCATCAGCTCCATGACCGCCGCCTCGACGTCGTCGGTCATCGACTCCATGACGTACGACCCGGCGAAGGGGTCCACCGTCTTGGTCACATCGGTCTCGTAGGCGATGATCTGCTGCGTGCGCAGGGCGAGCCGGGCCGCCTTCTGGGTGGGCAGGGCGATGGCCTCGTCGTAGGAGTTGGTGTGCAGGGACTGGGTCCCGCCCAGCACCGCGCCCAGGCCCTGCAGCGCGACCCGCACCAGGTTGACCTCGGGCTGCTGTGCCGTCAGCTGCACACCCGCGGTCTGGGTGTGGAAGCGCAGCATCTGCGACTTGGGGTTCTTGGCGTGGAACTCCTCGCGCATGATCCGCGCCCAGATGCGCCGCGCCGCACGGAACTTCGCGATCTCCTCCAGCAGGGTGGTCCGCGCGACGAAGAAGAACGACAGCCGGGGCGCGAAGTCGTCGACGTCCAGACCCGCGGCGATCGCGGTGCGCACGTACTCCTTGGCGTTGGCGAGGGTGAAGGCGATCTCCTGCACGGGGCTCGCCCCGGCCTCGGCCATGTGGTACCCGGAGATGGAGATCGTGTTCCAGCGCGGGATCTCCTTGTGGCAGTACGCGAAGATGTCGCTGATCAGCCGAAGGGACTGCTTGGGCGGGTAGATGTAGGTGCCGCGGGCGATGTACTCCTTGAGCACGTCGTTCTGGATCGTGCCCGTCAGCCGGTCTCCCGCGATGCCCTGCTCGGCCGCGACCAGCTGGTACAGCAGGAGCAGCGTCGACGCGGGCGCGTTGATCGTCATCGACGTCGACACCTTGTCCAGCGGCAGCCCCTGGAACAGGGTGCGCATGTCGTCCAGCGAGTCGATCGCCACGCCGACCTTGCCGACCTCGCCCTGGGCGATGGTCTCGTCGGAGTCGTAGCCCATCTGCGTCGGCAGGTCGAAGGCGACGCTCAGTCCTCCGGTGCCGGCGCCGACCAGCTCGTGGTAGCGCTCGTTGGACTCCTTCGCCGTACCGAAACCGGCGTACTGCCGCATCGTCCACGGCCGGCCGGTGTACATGGACGGATACACGCCGCGGGTGAACGGGAACTGCCCCGGGGCGCCCAGCTTGGCGTCCGCGTCGAAGTCCGTCAGCGTCCAGCCGTCGTAGACCGGCTGGATCGGCAGGCCGGACTCGCTCCGTGCAACGGAACCCACGCCGCATCTCCTCTCTGGTACTCAATGTCTTATAGACGGTACTCAGTACCATTGCTCCGGGGCAAGTGGTCCCGGATGGCGAGACGGGGAAGGATGAGCGGTCATGAGCAAGCCAGCCGTGCGGATCCGACTAGCAGATGCCGCCTTCGCGCTCTTCGACGAGCGCGGATACGAGCAGACCACCGTGGACGACATCGCGGAGCGGGCCGGTGTGGGACGCACGACGTTCTTCCGGCACTACCGGTCCAAGGAAGAGGTGATCTTCCCCGACCACGACCGGCTGCTCGCGCTGATCAGGGACCGGCTGGCGACCTCCAGCCACAGCACCGCCCTCGTCGCCGTGTCCGACGCGGTCCGCCTGGTGCTGCTGCACTACCTCGACGAAGGGGACCTGGCGCGCCGCCGGTACACGCTCACCAGCAAGGTGGCCGCCCTCCGCGACCGCGAGATCGCCAGCGTGGCCCGGTACCAGCGGCTGTTCCGGGAGTTCATCTCGGACTGGATGGGGGATCCGACGGCGTCCGCGTCGCTCCGGGCCGAACTCATGGCGGCCGCGGTGGTCGCGGCCCACAACCACGTGCTGCGCCGATGGCTCAGGGCGGAGGCGTCCGACCCGGTCGCAGAGGTCGACGAGGCGATGCGTGAGGTGCTCGCCCTCTTCCCGACACCCCAGTTCCCCGACCGCACCGGCGACGGCGGCACCACCGTCGTCGCCTTCCGGACCGGACAGGACCTCGACGCCCTCCTGCCGTCGCTGCGCCGGCTGATCGAGGACGCGTCCGTACGGTGACCGCGTCCGTGCGGTGAACGGCGTCCGTACGGTGAACGGCGTCCGTACGGTGAACCGCGTTCGTACGGTGAACGGCGTCCGTACGGTGAACCCGCCCCGGCAGATGCCCGACGAGGGCGCCGCCGGCGCGCGGCGGCGGTGACGGCGGAGCCCGACCGCGGCGGGGTGCGGGTGTCGGCGCCGCCCGACCGCGGCGGGGTGCCGGTGTCGGCGCCGCCCGGTTCCCGGCCGGGAACCGGCCCCGACCGGCCGCCCGCGCGGACCGGACCGGGGGTGGTGCCGCCCGGCGGCCGGGGCAGGATGGACAATGAAGGTGATCGCCTCCGACGGCAGGGTCGGCCGTCGGCGCGTCCTTCTCCTGAGGGGAGCTGTGTCTCATGCCGGCGCCACCGCTCGACACCACCACCGTCACGGACCTGGTCGCCGCTGCCACGGCCGCTCCGTCCATGCACAACGCCCAGCCGTGGCGGTTCCGCTTCTCCACCCGCACCCGGACCTTCGAACTGCGGCCCGATCTCGAACGGGCGATGCCGCACACCGACCCCGATCACCGCGCCCTCCACCTCGGCTGCGCCGCCGCCCTGTTCAACCTGCGCGTCGCCGCGGCCCACCACGGCTGGGGCACGGACACCCGGCTGCTTCCCGACCCCGACGACACGCAGTTGCTCGCCACGGTCACGCTGACCGACACGGAAGACCCCGACCCCGAACTGGCCCGCCTGTTCCCCGCCGTCCACCGCCGGCACACCAGCCGCCACCCGTTCGAGGACCGGCCGGTACCCGCCGCGGTCGAGGAGGCGCTGTGCGAGGCCGCCCGCCAGGAGGGCACACAGCTGGTGTTCCCGGAGCCCTGGCACGTCCAGTCCCTCCTGGAGTGGGTCGAGGACGTCGAGGGACGCGACACCCTGGATCCCGAGCGGTTCGAGGACATCCGCCGGTGGTCCCGCCTCGGGGAGCAGGACGCCGGGACGGCCGTCGACGGCATCCCCGACTACGCCTTCGGGCCGCGCAAGCTGCACGGTCGGGCACCCGTACGCGACTTCGCGGGCCGCCGGCCCGTCCCCGACCGTCCGACGGCGACCTTCGAGGCGACACCGCACCTGGCGATCCTGGGCACCACCTATGACCGGCTGCCCGACTGGCTGCGGGCGGGACAGGCGATGGAGCGGGTGCTGCTGCTGGCCACACTGAACGGACTGGCCACGTCCCTCACGTCCCACGCCCTGGAGTGGAAGGACCTGCGCGAACTGGCCCGGGACCCCCGGTCGGCCATGGGGTTCGTGCAGATGGTGGTGCGCATCGGCTACGGTCCCCCGGGCGAGACGACACCGCGCCGACCCGTGCAGGACGTCCTGGACGTGGTCTGAGCAGGGAGGCCCCGGGTGCCCTGACGCCCCCTGGCCCGGGTGCCCTGACGCCCCTGGCCCGGAGGCGTGACGCCCCTGGCCCGGAGGCGTGACGCCCCTGGACCGGGTGCCGTGAGTCCCCGGGATCACTCCCGCAGGGGGACGACCGCGACCGGGCAGGAGGCGTGGTGCAGGGCCGCGTGGGCCACCCGGCCGAGTTGCAGCCCGGAGCGCCCGTGTCCGCGCCGGGCCCCGACGACCAGCAGGGCGGCTTCGCGGGACGCCCGCAGCAGCACCTGTCCCGCCTGGCCCTCGGTCACCTGCCGCCGGACCTCCACCCGGGGATGGTCACGCGCCGCCTCCGCCAGCGCCTCGTCGAGGATCTCCGCCGCCTGTCCCCGGTGGTGACGGGCGGGGTCACCGGTGAGCAGCGGATGATCGGCGGGCTCGTGGGCCGGGCAGCGCCAGGCCCGCACCGCCAGCAGCGCCCAGTGGCGCGCCTCGGCCTCCCGGAAGGCGAACCGCACGGCCTGCGACCCGCTGTCCGCGGCACCCACGCCCACCGCGACCCGCGAGCGCTCCCCGGAGCCGTCGTCGCTGTCGCGCACCACGACGACGGGACAGTCGGCACGGGCCGCCACGGCCAGACTCACCGAGCCGAGCAGCAGCCCTGCCAGCTGGCCGCGGCCGCGTGACCCGAGCACCAGCATCGACGCGTTGCGGCCCTCGCTCAGCAGGGTCCGCACCGGGTCCTCGGGCACCGCGAGGGCCGAGATCTCCAGCTCCCCGCGGCGGCGCCTGGCATGGTCGACGGCCGTCTCGACGAGGGCCTCGGCGACCGTCTTCTCGGAGAGACGGCCCAGGTCACGGCCGAGCTCCGCGCCCTCGTACCGCTGCCACAGGAAGGCGTGGACAAGACGCACCGGCGCGCCGTGGGCCACCGCCGCGTCCACCGCCCAGTCCACCGCGAGCAGACTCGACCGGGATCCGTCGACGCCGACGACCAAGGGCAGCTCCATGACGGTCACCGCCTTCCTCGGACGTGCCCCCAGTTCGATGATGGTCCGGTCGCCGTGGTTGCGACACCCGGAGCGGGGCGCCCGCGTCACCGGGAGGCCGCGTCATCGGGAGGCGGCGTCACCGGGAGGCCGTGCCGCCGGACGGCCGCGCCACTGGAGGCCCCGTCACTGGAAGGCCGCGTGGATCTCCCGCTCGGTGGCGGCGTGGGAGACGAGCAGGAGCTCGTCACCCGGCCGCAGCCGGACCGACGGGGCGGGGACGGTGGGCTGCCCGTCGCGGACGAGGGTGGCGATCACGGTGCCCTCCGGGAGGACGATGTCGGACAGCAGGCGCCCGGCGGCCCGTGAGCCGGGCGTGATGGCCGTCTCGATCACGTCGACGCCCGCCTTGCTCAGGCGGAGCAGGGCCACGGTGTCGGTGGCACCCGTGGCCTCCTCGATCAGCGAGATCAGGGGCGTGGCGGCGGGCACCGCGACATCCACCCCCCAGCGCTGGTCGAACAGCCAGGCGTTCTCCGCGTCGTTGACCCGGGCGGCGACGCGGGGCACGGCGAACTGGCGCTTGGCGAGCAGGCTGACGACGAGATTGTCCTCGTCCTCGCCGGTGGTGGCGATGACGAGATCGGCCGTGCGGGCGCCCGCGTGTTCCAGCACGTCGGGTTCGCAGGCGTCCCCGACGAGCAGCCGCACCGACGCGGGGAGGCGGCCCCGGAGTTCGGCGACACGGTTCTCGTCGACGTCGACGAGCGTCACGTCGTTGCGGGCGGCGGCGAGGACCTGGGCGATCTGCGTGCCGAGCCGTCCGGCACCCGCGATGAGCGCTTTCATGTTCCCAGCTCCCTGTCCAGAAAGCCGCGCAGTCTGCCCAGCGCCGTGGCGGCCACCGCGAACGTGACCAGGTCGCCCGGGTGCGCGGTGGTGCCGTGGGCGGGGACGAGGGAGCGGCCGCCGCGGGTGATCTCGACGACGCGGATCTCGCCGTCGACGTCGAACTCGGCCAGCCGCCGCCCGGACAGATAGGCGGGCAGTTCGGAGCGCACGAGCAGCGTCTCCCCGTTGCCGAAGCTGAGTTCGGGGGTGAGATGGCGGTGCAGCAGCATCTGGTGGACCTGGTGCACGGTCCAGCGGACGCTCGCGATCGTCGGAATGCCCAGTTCCCGGTAGATGTCGGCACGGCGGGGGTCGTGGATGCGGGCGATGACGACCGGGACCCGGTAGGTGTCCTTGGCGGTGCGGGCGCTGACGATGTTGCTGTTGTCGCCGGAGGTGACGGCCGCGAACGCGTCGGCGTGCTCGATCCCGGCCGCCTCCAGGACGGCGCGGCTGTAGCCGTTGCCTTCGTGGCGCCGGATCCGGTCGCTGTCGGGAAGCCGCCGGAACGCCTTCGGCTGCCGGTCGACGACGCGGACGTCATGGCCCTCGGCGGCGAGCAGGGCGGCGAGCTCGGAGCCGACGCGCCCGCACCCCACGACGATCACTCTCATCGCTGTGCTCCCTTCCCGTTCCGGGTCTCGGCACGGTGGCGCAGCCACGCCTTGCGGGCTTCGTCGGCGAGCAGCGGCAACACGCCCAGGGCCACCAGGACGGCCCAGTCGCCGGCGGCCAGCGGCGCGGTGTTGAAGACCGACTGGAGCACCGGTACGTAGCTGATGGCCGCCATGAGGGCGATGCCGAGGCAGCCGGCGGCGAGCAGCGCGGGGTTGGACAGCAGCCCCGCCTTCAGTACGCTCTGCCGGTCGGTGCGCACCGCCTGGGCGTTGAAGAACTGGCTGACCACGATCCCGGCCTGGGTCATGGTGATCGCCTCCCGGTAGACCGGGTCGCTCGGGGTGAAGTCGCCGTAGGGGATGCCGGAGCCGTGGATGTGCCAGAAGAACACGGCGCTCACGCCGAGCGCCTGGATGCCGCCCAGGAACAGGATCCGTCCCACGACCGCGGCCGAGAACAGCGGTGCGCGGCGCGAGCGCGGCGGCCGGTCCATCACATCGGGCTCCGGGGGTTCCGCGCCCAGTGCCAGGGCGGGCAGGACGTCCGAGCCCAGGTCGATGGCGAGGATCTGCACGGCGCTGATGGGCACCAGCGGGAAGCCGACGAACGTGGCCACCAGGATGGGGACCAGCTCGCCGATGTTGTGGCTGAACAGATAGACCAGGAAGCGGCGGATGTTCTGGTAGACGGTCCGGCCGAGCCGTACCGCCGTCGCGATGGAGGCGAACGAGTCGTCCAGCAGCACCATCGCCGCCGCCTCACGGGCCACATCGGTACCGGAGGCGCCCATCGCCACGCCGATGTCGGCGTGCTTGAGCGCCGGGGCGTCGTTCGCGCCGTCGCCCGTGACCGCCACCACCTCGCCACGCCGCTGCAGGCCCGTCACGACCCGCATCTTGTGCTCGGGGCTGACCCGGCACAGCAGCAGCTCGGAGCGTTCGGCCAGCAGGGCGTCCAGCGCCCCGTCGTCCAGGGCGTCGAGCCGGTCGCCGGTCACCGTGACGGGGGAGGGCCCGCGGACGATGCCCACCCTGCGGGCGACCGCCTCCGCGGTGAGCGGATGGTCGCCGGTGACCATGACGATCCGGATCCCGGCCCGGCGGCAGGCCGCCACCGCCTCGGTGACCTCGGGCCGGGGCGGATCCTGCATGCCGGCCAGACCGAGCAGGGTGAGCCCCGACTCCGCGTCGGCCCTCGCCGGGCGGGGACCCGGCACCGCGCGCCGGGCGACCGCCAGGACCCGCAGACCCTGGGCGGCCAGGTCGTCGGCGGCGTCCGTGACCGCCGCCCGCAGCTCGTCCGTCGACGGGCGCCGGCCGTCGTGCCACTCGACGGAGGTGCACCGCGCCAGCAGTTCCTGCGGGGCGCCCTTGACGTAGGCGTGATGGCCCTCGCGGGTCCTGTGCACCGTGGTCATGAGCTTGCGCCCGGAGTCGAAGGGGAACTCCGTCACCCGCGGCGCGGCGGCCTCCTCGGCGGCCAGGTCCAGCCCCGCCTTGGCCGCCGCCACGAGCAGGGCCCCCTCGGTGGTGTCGCCCAGCACGTGCCAGCCGCGCCGTCCCGACGGCGGCACGAGCCGGGCGTTGCAGCACAGCCCGGCGACCCGCAGCAGCTCGTGCACGGCCGCCGTGTCGGCGACGTCGCCCGTCGGCGCGTACCCGACGCCCGTCACGGGGTACGCGGTGCCGGCCGCCCAGATCCGGGTGACGGTCATCTCGGCCTGGGTGAGCGTGCCCGTCTTGTCGGTGCAGATGACGGTCGTGGCGCCCAGCGCCTCCACCGCCAGCAGTTTCTTGACCAGCGCGTGGCGGCGCGCCATGCGGCGCACGCCGATCGCCAGCGACACCGACAGCGTGGCGGGCAGGCCCTCCGGGACGAGCGCGACCATCACGCCGAGCCCGAAGACGAACGACTCGACGAGGGGCTGCCCCGAGGGCAGACGGATCGCGAACAGCAGGGCGCCGATGGCCAGCGCCGCCCCCGCCACCCGGCGGGCCATCACGGCCACCTGCCGCTGCAACGGGGTCCGCTGCCGTGGCGCGGCGGCGGCCAGCCGGTAGATGCGTCCGAACTCGGTGGCCGCACCGGTGGCGAACACCACGGCCCGGCCGGACCCGGCGACGGCGTCGGTGCCCATGAACACGCAGTTGCGGGCGTGGAGCACCGGGCCGTCCGCCACCGGCTCGGCGGTACGGCGCACGGCGGTGCTCTCCCCGGTGAGCGGCGCGTTGTCCACCGACAGCTCGTGCGCCTCGACCAGGCGGCAGTCCGCCGGCACGGCGTCCCCGGCCTCCAGCACCACCACGTCGCCCGGGACCAGGTCGGCCGCCGGCAGCTCCCGCCGCTGCCCACCGCGCAGCACCCGGCACAGGTACGGGACCATGGCCTGCAACGACTCCGCCGTCCGCTCCGCCGAGTACTCCTGGGTGAACCCGATCACCGCGTTCAGCGCCACGACCCCGAGGATCGCCACCGCCAGCTGCAGGGTCCCGGTGTCACGGGGCTCCTCCAGCCCGTAGGCCAGGAAGGTGATCCCGGAGGCGACGAGCAGCATCACCGCGAACAGATCCGTGAACTGACCCGCCAGCTGCCGCCATGCGCCGCGCCGCCGTGCCCGGGGCAGCTCGTTGGGACCGTATCGCGCGCGCCTCGCGTGCGCCTCCGGCTCCGTCAGCCCGCGCGGTGAGGTGCCCAGCGCCGCGAACACCTCGTCGACGGCCGTCCCGGGTGCGGGCGGCCCGCCGTCCGGCGCGCCGCGCGAGGCCGCCGCGACGGCTCCTCGCCGACGGGTGGTGAGCGCGCCAGGCCCGGGATGGACCACCATGCACACGATCGTGCGGACCGGCGCCCGGCCGCCGCCAGGGCCGTTCGGGGCAAGGCACGGGGACCGGCCGCCCCGCGCCTCGGACCCCGCGCCTCGGACGAGGGGACCGGCCGCCCGTGCCTCGGATGCGGGGACCGGCCGCCCGGCGCCCTGGGCCGTCGGACGAGCGGCGCGCCCGGCGCCGCGGTGGCGCTCGGCGACTCCGTCACGGACGGCCGGGCGCCCACGGCAGGCACCGACCGCCGCCGGCCCGGTCGCCTGGGCCACCCGGCCGGCCCGGCGCGACCGGCTTCGGCAGCCACGGCTGCGGCCCTCGGCCTCGTCCCGGCCGGCAGCCGCCGCACCCGGGTGCCGGGGTGCCCCTCGCGCCGGGGCGCCGCCGCACCGCCTGCCGGGGTGCCGCCGCACCGGGTGCTGCCGAGGCGCCGCCGCACGGGGGCGCCGGGGTGCCCCTCGCGCCGGGGCGCCGCCGCACCGCCTGCCGGGGTGCCGCCGCACCGGGTGCTGCCGGGGTGCCGCCGCACCGCCTGCCGAGGCGCCGCCGCACGGGGGCGCCGGGGTGCCCCTCGCGCCGGGGCGCCGCCGCACCGCCTGCCAGGGTGCCGCCGCACCGGGTGCTGCCGGGGTGCCGCCGCACGGGGGTGCCGGGGTGCCCCTCGCGCCGGGGCGCCGGGGTGCCGCCGCGCCGGGGTGCCCGTCGGCCCGGGGATCCGCCGTCAGCGGGTTCCGGGCCGACGCGCGCTCAGGAGAGGCAGCCGACGTGGGCGAGCGCCTGCTTGAGGAGGACGCCCTGACCGCCCGGCATGTCGCTCTGCACCAGGGCCGACGCCGCCTCCTGCGGGGTGAACCAGACCAGGTCCAGGGCGTCCTGACGGGGGCGGCAGTCGCCGGTCACCGGCACGATGTAGGCGAGGGACACCGCGTGCTGGCGGGGATCGTGGAAGGGGGTGGTCCCCAGCGTCGGGAAGTACTCGGCGACGGTGAAGGGCTGCAGCGAGGCCGGCACCCGGGGCAGCGCCACGGGTCCGAGGTCCTTCTCCAGATGACGCAGGAGGGCGTCCCGGACCCGTTCGTGGTGCAGGACCCGCCCGGAGACGAGGGTGCGGCTGACGGTCCCGTCGGGCCCGATCCGCAGCAGCAGTCCGATGCTGGTGACTTCACCGCTGTCGTCGACGCGCACGGGCACGGCTTCCACGTACAGGATCGGCATGCGGGCACGCGCCAGCTGGAGTTCGTCGGGAGTCAGCCAGCCGGGCGTGGTTTCGGTCGTGTCAGGCATTGCCCGATCGTACGGTCAACGCCTCGCGCTGTGTGCGTGTTGCTCCAGGTCAGACGCAAGTCACACGGGAGCGGGGCGGGGGCGCGTGCGGCGCGGGACGCCGGCGGGGGGTCGTCGCCCGGCCAACGGCCGCGTTCACCGTCGGCCCGGGGGCGACGGGGCGGACGGACGACCGCCCCGGCCGGATCAGGTCCGGCCGGGGCGGCTGTCACACGGGTGCGGACGGGCCGCGGGCGACGGCTACGCGAGCGACGCCAGCGCCTCGTTCCAGGTCGCCGACGGGCGCATGACCGCGGAGGCCAGAGCCGGGTCCGGCAGGTAGTAGCCGCCGAGGTCGGCCGGCTTGCCCTGGACGGCGATCAGCTCGTCGACGATCGTCTGCTCGGCGGCGGCGAGGGTCTCGGCGAGCGGGGCGAACGCCTTGGCCAGGTCCGCGTCCTCGGTCTGCCGGGCCAGCTCCTGCGCCCAGTACAGCGACAGGTAGAAGTGGCTGCCCCGGTTGTCGATGCCGCCGACGCGACGGGTCGGGGACTTGTCCTCGTTGAGGAACGTGGCCGTGGCGCGGTCGAGGGCGTCGGCCAGGACCTGGGCGCGGGCGTTGCCGGTGGTCTTCGCGTACTGCTCGAGGGAGGGCACGAGCGCGAAGAACTCGCCGAGCGAGTCCCAGCGCAGGTAGTTCTCCTTCAGCAGCTGCTGCACGTGCTTGGGCGCGGAGCCGCCGGCGCCCGTCTCGA
The DNA here is from genome assembly GCF_042869095.1 of Streptomyces sp. NPDC007264. NCBI lineage: Bacteria > Bacillati > Actinomycetota > Actinomycetes > Kitasatosporales > Streptomycetaceae > Streptomyces > Streptomyces sp. NPDC007264. The sequence continues at coordinate 343,891 of NZ_JBIAFD010000008.1, read as the reverse complement.
ACAGGCCGCCGCCCGCCATCAGCGGGACGACCGAGAGCATCTTGGCGCTGGTGCCCAGCTCCAGGATCGGGAACAGGTCCGTCAGGTAGTCGCGCAGCACGTTGCCGGTGACGGAGATGGTGTTCTCGCCGCGGCGGATGCGCTCCACCGACAGCTTGGTCGCCTCGACCGGGGACAGGATGCGGATGTCCAGGCCCTCGGTGTCGTGCTCCGGCAGGTACCGCTCGACCTTCTCGATGAGCACCGCGTCGTGGGCGCGGTTCTCGTCCAGCCAGAACACCGCCGGGTCGCCGGTGGCGCGGGCGCGGGTGACGGCCAGCTTCACCCAGTCCCTGATCGGGGCGTCCTTGGCCTGGCAGGCGCGGAAGATGTCGCCGGCCGAGACCGTCTGCTCCAGGACGACGTTGCCGGCCTGGTCGACGAGGCGGACCGTGCCGGTGGCGGGGATCTCGAACGTCTTGTCGTGGCTGCCGTACTCCTCGGCCTTCTGCGCCATGAGGCCCACGTTCGGGACGGTGCCCATGGTGGACGGGTCGAAGGCGCCGTGGGCGCGGCAGTCGTCGATCACGGCCTGGTAGACGCCGGAGTAGCTGGAGTCCGGCAGCACCGCGAGGGTGTCGTGCTCCTGCCCGTCCGGGCCCCACATGTGGCCGGAGGTGCGGATCATGGCCGGCATGGAGGCGTCGACGATCACGTCGGACGGGACGTGGAGGTTGGTGATGCCGCGGTCGGAGTCCACCATGGCGAGCTCGGGGCCCTCGGCCAGCTCGGCGTCGAAGGACGCCTTGATCTCGGCGCCCTCGGGCAGGGCTTCCAGGCCCTTGAAGATGCCGCCCAGACCGTCGTTCGGGGTCAGACCGGCCGCGGCGAGCGTCTCGCCGTACTTCGCGAAGGTCTTCGGGAAGAAGGCGCGCACCACGTGACCGAAGATGATCGGGTCGGAGACCTTCATCATCGTGGCCTTCAGGTGCACGGAGAAGAGGACGCCCTCCTCCTTGGCGCGGGCGATCTGGGCGGTCAGGAACTCGCGCAGGGCGGCCACCCGCATCACGGCGGCGTCGACGACCTCGCCCTCGAGGACGGGTACGGACTCGCGCAGCACCGTGGTGGAGCCGTCGTCGCCCTTCAGCTCGATGCGCAGCGAGCCGGCCTCGGAGATCACCGCGGCCTTCTCGGTGGTGCAGAAGTCGTTCTCGGACATGGTCGCGACGTTGGTCTTGGACTCGGGGGTCCAGGCGCCCATGCGGTGCGGGTGGGTCTTGGCGTAGTTCTTGACCGACGCGGGGGCACGGCGGTCGGAGTTGCCCTCGCGCAGGACCGGGTTCACCGCGGAGCCCTTGATCTTGTCGTACCGGGCGCGGATCTCCCGCTCCTCGTCGGTCTTCGGCTCGTCCGGGTAGTCCGGCAGCGCGTAGCCCTTGGCCTGGAGCTCGGCGACGGCCGCCTTCAGCTGCGGGACGGACGCCGAGACGTTCGGCAGCTTGACGATGTTGGCCGCGGGCGTCTTGGCCAGGTCGCCCAGCTCGGCGAGGTGATCGCCGACCCGCTGGTCCTCGGCGAGGTGGTCCGGGAAGACCGCCAGGATGCGCCCGGCCAGCGAGATGTCACGGGTCTCCACAGTGACACCCGCCTGCGAGGCGTACGCCTGGACCACCGGCAGGAAGGAATACGTCGCCAGGGCCGGGGCCTCGTCAGTGTGTGTGTAGATGATGGTCGAGTCAGTCACCGGGTGCTCCGCTCCACGTCTGCAACATTGCTCGACATCAAGATATCTCGTGACGGCACTCGGCTCGACAGTGGCCTGCGCCACGCGTGCGCGGTCCGCCCCCGCCGTGCGGCACGCCGGAAACGTCGCGCGCGGGAACCGAACGGCGTGATCGGCGCTCCTTCTTGTCGATCGCGCGTGCGGATCACCGCGACGACGACCCCACTGTCTTCGAGTGAGAGCGACCCATGAGATATCGCACCAGAGTGACGGCCCCCGCGGTCGGTCTGATCGCCACGGCGGCCGCCTCCCTGGCCGCCGCCCCGGCGGCCCGGGCCGACGCGGCGGAGCGGGCGGGAAGCCCCGGCGGCGAGACCGCCGGCGACTCCGTCTTCCCCGCCCTCGGCAACGACGGCTACCGCGTCACGTCGTACGACCTGGACTTCTCGTACGACGCCGGGACCCGCCTCGTCGACGCCACCGCGCGCCTGGCCGTGGAGGTGCGCCAGGACCTCTCCCGGCTCTCCCTGGACTGCCTCGGGCTCGACATACGCTCCGTGTGCGTCGACGGGCGGAGCGCGGACTTCGAGCTGTTAGACGAGAAGCTGCGGATCACGCCGCCCCGGACCCTGCCCACCGGCCGGTGCGCGGTCATCACCGTGGAGTACGGCGCGGACCCGGCGAAGGCCCTGCCGCACACCGGCTGGGTCGTCACCCCGGACGGTTTCGCCGTCGCGGGCCAGCCGAACTCGGCGCACACCGTCTTCCCGTGCAACGACCACCCCTCCGACAAGGCCGCCTTCACCTTCAGGATCACCGTCCCGGACGGCCTGGTAGGTGTGGCGAACGGCCTGCCGACCGGCACGGTGAGCCGGGACGGCCGTACGACCTTCGCGTACCGCTCCCGCTTCCCCATGGCCACCGAACTCGTCCAGATCACGGTCGGCGACTACGTGGTCAAGGACCGGCAGGGCCCGCACGGACTGCCCCTGCGCGACGTGGTCCCGGTGGCGCGCGCCGCGGCCCTGGAGCCGGCGCTCGCCCTGACCCCGGGCCTGCTGGAGTGGCTCGAGCCGAGGCTCGGCGCGTTCCCGTTCGAGACGTACGGGCTGCTGCCCTGCAACTCCGACGACCCGAAGGCCTTCGACTTCACGGGCCTGGAGACGCAGACGCTGACCCTGTACAAGCCGAACTTCCTGCTCCAGGAGGAACGGAAGATCGGCTCGCACATGATGCACGAGCTGGTGCACTCCTGGTTCGGGAACATGGTCAGCCCCGCCACCTGGGCCGACCTGTGGCTGAACGAGGGCCACGCCGACTACTACGGGCTGCTGTACCGCTACGAGCGCGGCTGGACCGACTCCCTGGGCCTGACGACCATGGAAGCCCGGATGAAGGACACCTACGCGCGCGGCGACCAGTGGCGCCACGACTCGGGGCCGGTCGCGGCGCCGAACGCGGTCAACCTGTTCGACAGCCAGCGCTACCTGGGCGGCGTCCTGGTCCTGTACGCACTGCAGCAGGCCGTGGGCGAGGACGTCTTCAGCGCCGTCGAGCGCACCTTCCTGGAGCGGTACCGGGGCTCCTCGGCGACGACGGAGGACTACATCGCCGTCGCCTCGGAGGTCTCGGGTCAGGACCAGTCCGGCTTCCTGAGGGACTGGCTGTACGGCACCACGACACCGCGGATGCCCGGGCACCCGGACTGGACCGTCACTCCGGTCGCCCAGTCCCTCGCGCCGCGCCACCGGACGGCCGGGCACTACCCCGACGCGTCGGCGACGCTCTGACGCGCGCCGCTCGGCGCGGTCACTTCTCGAGCAGGGCGGTGGATCCCGCGCCGTCCTGCTCGGCGGGCATGTCGTCGCCGCTGCGCGGCTGCGGGATGACTGCCGGGCCCTGCTGGAGGGCCACCGTCCGGGTCGGGGCCGGGATGCGGATGCCCTCGGCCCGGTAGCGCTTGTGCAGGCGCTTGATGAACTCGTGCTTGATGCGGTACTGGTCGCTGAACTCGCCGACGCCGAGGATCACCGTGAAACCGATCCGCGAGTCGCCGAACGTGTGGAAACGAACGGCCGGTTCGTGGTCGGGGACCGCGCCGGTGATCTCCGTCATCACCTCGGCGACCACCTCCGTGGTGACCTTCTCGACGTGCTCCAGGTCGCTGTCGTAGCCGACCCCCACCTGCACCAGGACCGTCAACTGCTGCTCGGGCCGGGTGTAGTTGATCATGTTCGACTTGGCGAGTTCGCCGTTGGGGATGACGACCAGGTTGTTGGACAGCTGACGGACGGTCGTCTGACGCCAGTTGATGTCCACGACGTAGCCCTCCTCGCCGCTGCTCAGCCGGATGTAGTCACCGGGCTGCACCGTCTTGGAGGCGAGGATGTGGATGCCTGCGAAGAGGTTCGCGAGCGTGTCCTGGAGGGCGAGCGCCACCGCGAGACCACCGACACCCAGGGCGGTGAGCAGCGGCGCGATGGAGATGCCCAGGGCCTGCAGCACCACCAGGAACCCCATGGCCAGCACCACGACCCTGGTGATGTTCACGAAGATCGTGGCCGATCCGGCGACCCCGGAGCGGGACTGGGTGACCGCGCGCACCAGGCCGGCGATCACCCGGGCGGCCGTCACCGTCACGGCGACGATGAGCAGCACGCTCAGGGACTGGTTGACGTGGCGCTGCACCGTCCGGGTCAGCGGCAGCACGGCCGCCGCGGCCGCCGCGCCACCGGCGATCGCCGCCCAGGGCACCACGGTCCGCAGGGCGTCCACGATCACGTCGTCGCCGCCCCACCGGGTACGGTCGGCGTGCCTGCCCAGCCAGCGCAGCAGCATGCGCGCCAGGAACGCCGCCACCAGCCCCGCGGCCAGGGCGATTCCGGCGATGATCAGGTCGTCGAGGGTGAGCGCGCGGTTCACCGGTCACCTCCCGCGCGACGGAGAGGGCCCCAGGGCCGGATATGAGGAGTCGTCACCTTGCCACCTGCTCGGATCACGGGATGCACCATCGGGCCCGGACGGTGGGTGCCGTCCGGGGCGAAGGCTCATCCTGCCGCATGAGGGTGGCGGCCCGTCACCGGGCCGATGTGCGGCGGCCGTTCCGAACCCCGGCCGGCGAGGGCGCACCCGGCCGGGTCACCCGTCGCCGGACGACCCGTGCCACCGGCCCCGGCGGCGAAACGGGCCGCACCCTCCAGGTGCGGACGCGGGTCGGCCCGGCCGAGGTCACCTCCCGGTACGGCCGCGGGAGCGGGGTCAGATCACCTTCAGCCGTACCAGGGCGCCCAGCGTCAGCGCCCCCGGCAGCAGCGGCAGCCACACCGTGATGATCCGGTACGCCAGGACGACCGCCGTCGCCACGGCCGCCGGGCCGCCCGCCGCGACCAGGGCGACGACGAGTGCCGCCTCGACCGAGCCGATGCCGCCCGGGGCGGGCACGACGGCGACCGCGAGCGTCGCCGCCAGATACGCGACCGCCGTGTGCACCGGCGGCACCGGCAGCGCCAGCGCCCGACCGACCGCGGCGAGTCCGGCGGCCTGCAGGAGGGGGAAGGCGAGCGAGCCGCCCCACAGCGCGAGCGCGCGGGCCGGCCGGGTGTGCACCGAGCGGGCCTCGCACAGCGCCGTGCGCAGGAAGGAGCACACGGCCGTCCGCAGCCGGCGGACCAGAAGGAGCACCGCCGTCGTGACACACACCAGGCCCGCCCCCGCGAGCAGGAGCGCGCCGACCGCCGACGCCGGGAGGAGACCGCCCGCGTGGAGCGCGCCGGGGAAGGCGATCAGCAGGGCCAGCAGCAGGCCGATCCGGGCGATCGCCTCGGCGAGCATGTACAGGGCGAGCGCCGCCGAGGAGCGGGCCAGCGGCACTCCGCACACCGTCATGAAGCGCAGGTTGACGGCGCTCGCCCCCAGCCCGGTCGGCAGCAGATGGTTGGCCGCGCCCGCGGCGAACTGCGTGGCGAGCAGTCGGCGCGCGGGCAGCCGCTCCACCACCGCACCCTGCCGGGTGAAGGCGGCCGCCACCCAGGTCAGACAGGTGGCTACGGCGGCGGCCGCCAGCCACGGCCACCGGGCCGATCCCAGATGGCCGAAGCCCTCCGCCAGCACGGAGCGGTGACGTACCGCGACCGCCAGCACGAGGACGAGCGGCAGCAGACACAGCGCCTGGCGGACCCGGACACGTCCGGGGAGTCCCTGGGGGAGACGTACGGCAGTCACATCCGCAGAGGTTCCCCAGGCCGCACCAACGCGAGGTTGCGGGCGCGGGGACGGCGGCTGACACGCCGGGCAAGGCGCGGGAGGGACCGGGGACGGGACTGCGGTGGTTGCCATACGGACTCGTACGTGTGCCCCGGCCGGGCGTCTCAACGGGTGCCGGGGCCGGCGGACGGCGCCCGGTGGGCGGCCGACCTGGGCGGACCGTAGCGTGAAGGGAGACGGCTGGCCCGCAGGGGAGGGACGGGAAGGGAGACGGTGACGATGCCCGGGCTGGACTACGCGGCACTCTTCGCCGCCACACCGAGCCCCTACCTGGTGCTGGGCCCGGACCTGGTGATCGTCGAGGTGAACCAGGCCTACCTGGACGCGACCAGGCGCACCCGTGAGGACCTCGTCGGGCAGCACATCTTCGAGGCGTTCCCGGACAACCCGGCCGATCCGGAGGCCGACGGGGTGCGGAATCTGAACGCCTCGCTGCACCGGGTCCTGACCACCCGGGAGCCCGACACGATGGCCCTGCAGAAGTACGACATCCCCCTGGCGGGCTTCTCCGGCGCGTTCGAGGAGCGCTGGTGGTCCCCGATCAACACGCCGATCCTCAGACCGGACGGGAGCGTGGCGTGGATCATCCACCGGGTGGAGGACGTGACGGCGTACGTCCAGACCCACAGCAGCCCGGGCGGGCCCCCCTCGAAGCAGCTGACCGAGCGGGAGGCACTGGAGGCCGAGCTGTACGCGCGGGCGCGCGAGCTGCAGCGGCTGAACGAGGAGCTGCGGCAGGCCCACACCCGGGAGCGCCAGGTGGCGGTCGCCCTGCAGGAGGCCATGCTCCAGTCGCCCGACCTGGCCCAGCACGAGAACGTCGCGGTGCGCTACCTGCCCGCCACCGGTTCGCTCAACGTGTGCGGCGACTGGTACGACGTGGTCGACCTGCCGGGCGGCCGTTTCGCGGTGGCGGTGGGCGACGTGGTCGGCCACGGCCTGGAGGCCGCCGCCGTCATGGGCATGCTCCGCAGCGCGCTGAGCGCCGCCATCCGCGCACTGGAGCGGCCCTCGCAGGCCCTGGAGGTCCTGGGCCTGTACGCCCGGTCGGTCGAGGGCGCGCTGAACACGACGGCCGTCAAGGCGTTGGTCGACACCAACAGCTGCCTGATCATCTACAGCAACGCCGGCCACCCGCCCGCGGTCCTGATGCACCCGGACGGCGGCTGCGATCTGCTGGACCAGGCCACCGATCCGCCGCTGGGGGCCCGGCCCCAGCACATCCCCCGTCCGCAGGCCGTGCAGACGTACACCCCCGGGGACACGCTCGTGGTCTACACGGACGGGCTGATCGAGCGCCGGGGGGAGGACATCGACGCCGGTCTGCGCCGGCTGACGGACGTGCTCGGCCGCCACTGCACCCTCAGCCCGGAGCGCCTGGCCGACGCGCTGCTGGCCCAGCTGGGCGTGGCCGGCGGGGCCCGCGACGACATCGCCCTGGTCGTGGTGCGGCTGTGACACCGCCGGCGGCCGCTCCGGGGGAGGGCGCCGCCCTCACTGCGTCAGACGGTACCCGGTCACCAGCTCGGCCTGGATCAGCACCATGTGCTCCATCTCCCGGTCCACCCACGGCGTGAGCCGGGCGTGGTAGCGGGACAGTGCCTGCGGCTCCGTCAGACGGCTCGCCCGGCCGGTGACCATGACGCTCCACCCGGTGCGGGTGTGCGGGTCGATCTGGTCCGCCTCGTACACCACCACCTGGGACGCGGACGCGCTGCTGAGCAGGGCGGCTCCGGCGTGCGTGCGGATGACGACGTCGCCGTCGTCGGTGACGAGGTGGTTGACCGGGCGGATCACCGGAAGGGCCTGGTGGGTGAAGCCCACCCGCCCCATCGGCACGTCCGCCAGCAGCTTCAGCGACTCCTGCCGGTCCAGTTCCAGCATGCGGGAGCGGTGGGGGAAGGACGGGACGGTCATGACGCCTCCCGGCAGGTGGCGACGTGTTCGGCGCCGTCGGGCCACAGGACCTCGACGTCGACGCCGTGGCTGCGGGCGAAGGCCACCAGGTGGGCCGTCGCGTCCCGGCCGTTGGACGGGGAGCCGTCCCACACCGCCAGCAGCCGGACGCAGGAGCGCAGCAGGTTCTCGTCCGCGCCCACGCAGGCACCCCGGTCCGCCGGATCGTATTCCAGCAACCGCACCTGTTCGGAGAGGAGCAGCAGTTCACCGGCGGCCTTGCGATCGGGCTCGGCGAGCTGGGCGGGTACGCCGTTGCGCGCCGGGAGCACGGTCACCAGGGCCATCCCCGCCTTGCGGGCGGCACGTCCGAACGCGAGCGGCAGGCCATGACCGGCACGCACCAGCCCGGCCTTGCCCGCCCGTGCGAACTCGGCCAGCCGGGCGCGCAGTTCCTCTTCGAGCAGCGTGAGCGTCGGCACGGTGAGATCGGGATGTCCCACGACAGCGATCACTCCTGCCTGTCCTTTCTTCCGACCGCACGGCGGTCATGACGACGTCCGACTTCCTGATGGAAGAGGCTTTCGAGCAGCGCGCAAGGCGCGTGGGCCCGCCGGTCCCGTGGGCGGGCGCCTGCGGGAGCGGACGCGACCGCGAGCATGAGGTGATCGTCAACAGGTGTGCTGCGGCATGCCAGGGCCGGCCGGGCCGAATGAGGGACCGCATGGCTCTTGTGCGGAGGCGGGTACCTGTGCCCCGGGCGCTGAACACCCCGGAATGCCCCGGTATGTCAACCGCCGGACGGCTGGCGGACGACGGCCCGTCCCGCCCTGGAGTCGGGGCCCTTCGGCCCTTGTCGCGGCGGCGACGCACCGACTTCACTGGCGCCGCGGCCCCGCCCGGCAACCCGGGCCGGAGCCGCCGCCCCCGGGCCGGGACGGCGGTACCGCACCGGTACGGCAAGGACGGGCCATGAGGCGCGAGGACCGACAGGAAGCCCCCGCGGGCGGGGAGACGGGTGGAGCGATGGACGCGGCGGTCTACGCGCGGAACGCGGTCCCCCCGACTCCCCGCCCGGCCCGTTCCCCAGCCACCGTGGGCCCGGAGCCCACCCGGAACACCAGCAAGGCGGACCGAGCCTTATGACGACCAGCAGCACCACCCCGCCCCGCACCACCGACGACCGGGAGGCAGACCGGCGGGACATCACGTCCCGGGGGACGATCGGCGCCGGGCGTGCCCTGGCCTGGCTGCTGATCGTGACGGGCGCCCTCGGCGTCCTCGCCTCCTTCGTCATCACCATCGACAAGTTCGAGCTGCTCCAGGACCCGGCCTTCTCGCCGTCCTGCAACCTCAGCCCCGTGGTGTCGTGCTCGAACGTGATGCGCAGCGACCAGGCGTCCGTCTTCGGATTCCCCAACCCGCTGGCCGGCCTGATCGCCTACCCGGTGGTCTCGGCGGTCGGCTTCGCCCTGCTGGCCGGGGCCCGTTTCCGCCGCTGGTTCTGGCTCGGGCTGAACCTGGGCACGCTGGTGGGCGCCGGCTTCTGCATGTGGCTGATGTCCCAGGCGCTGTACGAGATCGGCGCTCTGTGCCTGTGGTGCTGCCTGGCCTGGGCGGCCACCATCGCGATGTTCTGGTACACGACCGTGCACAACCTCCGGCACGGGATCGTCCCGGCTCCGCGTGGCGTCGTCGCCGGCGCGCAAGAGTTCCACTGGGCCGTACCGGTGGCCTGGTACCTCAGTATCGTGATGCTGATCACGACCCGTTTCTGGTCCTACTGGCAGACGCTGCTCTGAAACGGGCGCCGGCCCTCCGAACAGGGCCGTTCGGCCCATGTGCAGGTCACTGCTGGGACTGTTCGGCCCTATCGGGCACCCGGGCCCGTCGGACGATCATGTGGCGGCGGCCGGGAGGCGCCGCGTCGTCCTTTCCCGCACCACGGCACTTCCCGGCTCGTCGGCGATACGAACCGATGGGGAGGACACCGTCCGGTGGACGAGGTACAGACAAGACACATAGCGAGCTCGGAGGAGGCGGGGACACCCGCGGTGCTCCACGAGCCGACCGGATCCACCGGACACACGCCGAGCAGGCCGTCCTGGGTGGAATGGCTGACAACCACCGATCACAAGAAGATCGGGACGATGTATCTGGTCAGCGCGTTCATCTTCTTCATCGTCGGCGGTCTGCTGGCCCTGGTGATGCGCGCGGAACTGGCCCGGCCCGGCCTGCAGATCATGTCGAACGAGCAGTTCAACCAGGCCTTCACCATGCACGGCTCGATCATGCTGCTGCTGTTCGCGATGCCGATGTTCACCGGCCTCGCGAACTGGATCATGCCGCTGCAGATCGGATCGCCGGACGTGGCGTTCCCGCGGCTGAACATGCTCGCCTACTGGCTGTTCCTGTTCGGCTCCTCGATCGCAGCGGCCGGTTTCTTCACCCCTGACGGCGCGGCCGACTTCGGGTGGTTCCTGTACGCCCCGCTGTCGGACGCCGTCCACTCGCCGGGCCTCGGCGCCGACTTCTGGATCATGGGCGTGGCGCTCTCCGGCTTCGGCTCGATCCTCGGCGCGGTCAACTTCATCACCACGATCATCTGCATGCGTGCGCCGGGCCTGACCATGTTCCGCATGCCGATCTTCACCTGGAACGTGCTGCTCACCGGCGTCCTGGTGCTGCTGGTCTTCCCCGTCCTGGCGGCTGCGCTGTTCGGGCTGGAGCTGGACCGCAGGTTCGGCAGCCACATCTTCGACCCCGCCAACGGCGGGGCGTTGCTGTGGCAGCACCTGTTCTGGTTCTTCGGCCACCCCGAGGTCTACATCCTGGCGTTGCCGTTCTTCGGCGTCGTCTCCGAGATCATCCCCGTCTTCTCCCGCAAGCCGATGTTCGGCTACATGGGCCTGATCGGAGCGACGATCTCGATCGCCGGCCTGAGCATGTCGGTGTGGGCGCACCACATGTACGTCACGGGCGGTGTGCTCCTGCCGTTCTTCTCGTTCATGACGTTCCTCATCGCGGTACCGACCGGTGTGAAGTTCTTCAACTGGATCGGCACCATGTGGCAGGGCAGCCTGTCCTTCGAGACGCCGATGCTGTATGCGACCGGCTTCCTGGTCACCTTCGTCTTCGGTGGTGTGACCGGCGTCATGCTGGCCTCGCCGCCGCTCGACTTCCACGTGTCCGACACGTACTTCGTCGTCGCGCACTTCCACTACACGCTGTTCGGCGTGGTGGTCTACGCGGTGTTCGCCGCGTTCCACTTCTGGTGGCCCAAGTTCACCGGCAAGATGCTGGACGAGCGCCTCGGCAAGATCACCTTCTGGACGCTCACGGTCGGCTTCAACCTGACGTTCCTGGTCCAGCACTGGCTGGGTGTCGAGGGCATGCCGCGCCGGTACGCCGACTACCTGGCGGCCGACGGCTTCACCGCGCTCAACACGGTCTCCACCATCGGGTCGTTCCTGCTCGGTCTGTCGATGCTGCCGTTCTTCTACAACGTCTGGAAGACCGCCAAGTACGGCAAGCGCGTCGAGGTCGACGACCCGTGGGGCTACGGGCGTTCGCTGGAGTGGGCCACCTCCTGCCCGCCGCCGCGGCACAACTTCACGGCGCTGCCCCAGATCCGGTCCGAGTCGCCGGCGTTCGACCTGCACCACCCGGAGGTCCGCGCGCTCGAGGCATCGAGGTAGGCCATGTCCCATGCCGTCCTGGCCCTGGGCGTCGCCGTGCTGACCCTCGCCGGTGCCGTCTGGTACCTGCCCGCCCTCGCGGATCTGCGTGCGGGGGCCGACCGTCCCGACTCCCGCCGCATCGCGGCGGCGGCCTGCCTGACCGGTTGGGGCACGGTCGCCTCCCTCGCCCCGCTGCTGGTCGCGAACGCGACCGGATGGGTGATCGCCGTCGTGACCGGCGTGGGTACGGGCGTCACGGCGGGCCTGTGGACACGCGCCGGGGTGCAGCGCAAGCGTGAGGAGCGCGAGGCCGCCCGTCAATGGGCGACCCTGCGCCACTTCGCCCCCGGCTCCGGCCGGGAGCCGGGCCCGTCCCCGTACACCGTCGCGGCCCTCCTCGGTACGGGGCTGGTCCTCTCCGTGGCCGTCGCGACCCTGCTGATGGCCGCGCCACCCGAGGACGGCCATGACTGGCTGACGGCCGCGGTCGCTCCGGCCGTCGTGATCGGACTCTTCCTCACCATCGCGGTCACCCGCACCCGCGTGACCCGCCGCCGCACGGCGACGGGTCACGCCCCGCCCACACGGTAGAGTCCTGGGAACCCCGCCGGGCGTGACGTTCCGCCCACGGGGTTCCCGCATGTCCTGACCCCGCCGCGCAGGCGCCCTCGGCCCGCCTCCCCGAGACGACGGCCGGCCGCGGCTCGGGGCCGGATCGGCGAGGAAGCCGTTCAGCAGGGCACTTCCCGCCACGCTCCGCGCCCCTGCCCAACCGCGCGCCGGAGCCTCCCCATGCGCGGCAGGCGCCGTCGTGCGCCCCGCGCACCCTCCCATCCGACCCACGAGTGGCACGGCGTCCCAGGAAGCCCTCAGGAACGTGGCCGAATCGGGTCATCTGACGTGTGTTCGCGGACCGCGATACTCAGGGCTGGGCAATCCGCCCGAACCCCTACGTCCGGAGGCCACCCATGCCCCAGACCCGCGTGTCCCACTCCACCGTGATCGAAGCCTGGCTGTCGGGCGCCGAGAGCGCCTACGGCCAGTCCAACCCTGCCGGCCCCCTCTACGTCGGCGGCACGGCGGCCGAGGCCGCGCTGATCGACCCGAGCGACTCGCTCTACGGCTTCTGCTCCAGCCCGAGCGGTTCGCACGGCAGTTTCTGCTGCTGACCGTCCACGGCGGTCCGACGGCCCCGGTGCGGGTGGCTGAGCGCTGAGTGCCTGCACGGGGCGGGGTTTCTTCGAGTTCGACCAGCAGGAGCGTGGGGAACCAGCGCCGGGCCGGGACGCCCGCGTACCCGGGAACGGCCGCGCCGTCCGGGCCGGCGAAACGGTCCCCCGCGCTCCCTCCGCGCGCCCTGGAAGGCGCGGGACGGCGGCACGGGAAAGGCGGACGGTGAGCGGATCGGGGCTGGAGAACGGGTACGACGCGGAGTGGTTCACCCCACCCGTACGCGCCGCCGCCCGCCCATGGCGGGAGGAACTGGCCCGGCGACTGGCCGGCATCAGCGCCCTGGGCCGGGAGGAACGGGACGTGGTGCTGGAAGCGGGCCACACCGCCCTGGTCAGGTCCCTGCACGCGAAGCTGTCCCGCCTGTTCCTGATCGAGCTCCACGCGCTGCGCCTGGAGACGGGCGGCGTCCGGCCCCCCGGGAGCCCCGCGGCCGCGGCCGACACGGACACCTGGGCCGCGTTCATCGAGCAGGCCGCCGAGAAGGGCTACCTCGACCGGCTGGCCGGCCGGTACCCGACGCTCGGTGCGCGGATCACGTCGGTGGCGCGGCTGTGGCTGGCGGCGACGGCGGGCTTCGCGCAGCGGCTGGCCGCGGACCGGGCCCTGCTCCGGCCGCTGCTGGCGGGAGCCGCCGGGGAGATACGTGCCGTCACCTTCGGCGCGGGCGACAGCCACCGTGGCGGCCTGACCGTCAGCCGGGTCGACTTCGTCTCCGGAAGCGTCATGTACAAACCCCGGCCCTCCGGGGCCGACCTGGCACTCGGCGGCCTGCTGGACGAGTTGTTCGCGGACTTCCCCGGGGCCCCGGCGCCGGACGAGCGGATCCGGGTGCCGCGGACCCTGGCGCGCGAGGGTTACGGCTGGGCCGAGTTCATCCACCACCGGTACTGCGCCGACGAGGCCGAACTCGCCGCGTTCTACCGCGGCATCGGGCACTGGCTCGCCGTTCTCCGCTTCACCGGCGGCACCGACATGCACGCCGAGAACATGATCGCGGCCGGTCCGGTGCCGGTGGTCGTGGACGCCGAGACCCTCTTCGACGCCCCCGCCCCCTTCCCGCCCAGCAACAGGGGCGACGCGGTGGACGTGGCGGCGGCGGCCATCCGCCGCACCGTGCTGCGGACCGGACTGCTGCCCGTACGCGGCACCGGCTTCGCGCTCGGCGGGGTGGACATCTCCGGGGTCGGGGCACTGCCGGGCCAGCAGCCGCTGATCCCGAACCCGGTGATCGCGGACGGCGGCACCGCGGCGGCCCGCTTCCAGGTGGACCTGGTCGCGATGCCCGCCGCGGGCAACCACCCCAGCCCCGCCCCGGTGCTGAGCGCCTACTGGGACCGCATCCTGACCGGCTTCCGGGAGATGACCGCCCACCTGCGCCGGCCCGGCGAGGACCCGTACCGGCTGCTGCGCCGCTTCGAAGGCACCCGGGCGCGCCGGATCCTGCGCCCGACACAGGCGTACGTCGACATCGGCCGGATGCTGTGGCACCCGGCGTCGCTGCACGACGAGCCCGCGGCCGTCGAGCGGGCCCGGGACATCCTGCGGCGCAACGCCGAGGTGCTGCCCGGCGCACCCACCGACCGCGCGGCCATCGACGCCGAGATCGCGGACCTGCTGGCCGGCGACGTACCGATGTTCACCTTCACCGTGGACCGGGCCGCCGTACGCGTCACCGTCGAGGACTGGCGCACGGCCGACCTGCCGCTGGAGGAGGCGGTGATCCAGGACGCCCTGGTGGGCGCCTACCTCAACGAGCGTTCGCTGCCCGCGCGTGTCCAGGCCCCCACCCGAGATCCGCACGCCCGGGACGGGGAGCGGCGCCGCCGGGCCCTGGCCGCGAGGATGGTCCGGCGGCTGTGCGACGGGGCGGTACGCGGCGACGACGGCACGGTCACCTGGATCAGCCCGGTGTTCACCCCGGCCGGATGGTCCATCAGGGTGCTGCCCGCCGACCTCTACACCGGGCAGGGCGGGGTGGCGCTGACCCTCGCGGAGTACCTGACCGAGGTGCGGGCCGGCCGGGCCGACGAAGTGCCCGGCGTCACCGAGACCTTCGACGGCGCGCTGCGGGTGCTGATCGGCACCGAGGACCTGACGCCGACGCCGTCCGCCGGGGCGTTCAGCGGCGCCGCGTCCCAGGTGTGGACCTGGCTGGCGCTGCACCGGGTGCTCGGTGAGGACCGGCTGCTGGAACGTGCGGCCGGACGGGCCCTGCTGCTGGACCGGGGTCCGCTCGTCGAGGACGACATCGAGGTGGACCTGCTCAACGGAGCCGCCGGCGCCGTCGTCCCGCTGCTCGGCCTGGCCGCCGCGACCGGGCAGGACCGCTGGCTCGGTGCCGCCGCGCACATCGGACGCCGGCTGGCCGGGCTGGCCACCCAGGACTCGAGCGGTGCCCGCTGGACGACCCGGCTCAACCCCGAGGGCATCGGCGGCTTCGCCCACGGCGCCACCGGCATCGGCTGGGCCCTGGCGAGGCTCGCCCTCAGCGACGCGGGTTCCGCCGCCGACCGCCGCGCCTGGAGCCACCTCGCCGAACGGGCCTTCGCCTACCAGGAGTCCCTCTGGCAGCCCGGGCACGGCAACTGGCTCGACGCGCGGGTCGGCGCGGAGGAGGACTTCTTCACCAGCTGGTGCCACGGCAGCGCGGGGGTCGGTGTCGGCATGCTCGACCTGTACCGGCGCGCGGGCGACCCCGCCCACCTCGACATGGCCCGGCGCGCCGCGCGCGCCTGTGCCGCCGAAGGCTTCGGCTGGAGCCACACCCTGTGCCACGGCGACCTCGGCCTGTGGGAGTTCCTCACGTCGCTGGACTCCGGCGACCGGCCGGATCTCGACGCGGAGATCCTCACCGGCCTCGAACAGCGGGGCCCGGTCGGCGGCCTGGCCCGCGAGGCCTTCTCACCCAGCCTCATGTCCGGTCTCGCCGGCGTCCTCCACACCCTCCTGCGCATGCATCCCGCGGCCGACCTGCCCAATCCCCTGCTCCTCGACTGACCTCGCCGGGTACGGACCCGCCCCGGGAGGTCGGCCGGTCCCGGCGGCAGCGGAGGAACTCCATGCCCGGGGATCTCTTCACGGAGGTGTCCCGGGGCGGGCGGGTTTCATCGCGAGGGCAGCTCGGCGGCCCGCAGCAGCAGGGCCCGTGCGGCGTCCACGCGGCGCATCGGCGGAGGCGTCCGGGGCGGGGATCGCGGCGAGTGCCGTCGCGCGGTTCAGGCCAGGGACAGGAACAGCTTCTCCAGGCGGGCGCGCAGCTCGTCGACGCTCTCGCCGTCGGCGCGCCCGGATTCCATGCCGGTGACGCACTGCTGGAGGCCGGTGGCGATGATCGCGAAGCCGGCCCGGTCCAGGGCGCGGGAGGCCGCGGCCAGCTGCATGACGACGTCCTCGCAGTCGCGGCCCTCCTCGATCATGCGGATCACGCCGGAGATCTGACCCTGCGCACGGCGCAGCCGGTTCAGCACGGCCTTCAGGTCCGTGTCCACCAGATCCAGTTCCATGACCACTCCTCGAAGCGCACCAGGGGGAAAGCATTCATACCCCTAGGGGTATTGTACGGCGTCGTCGACGGCCTCCCCCGTGTGCCGGAGGGGGCCGTCGGTCACAGGGTCGGTTCAGCCCGCTTCCGCCGACTGTGCGGCCGCCTCGCGGCGCAGGTCTTCCATGTCCGCCTCCCGGACCTTGCCGATGAGCTCCTCCAGCGCCTGCGGCGGGAGGGCGCCGGGCCGGGCGTAGAGGATCGTCCGGTCGCGGACGGCCATGAGGGTGGGGATGGAGGAGATCCGGAACGCCGCGGCGAGCTCCGGCTGCGCCTCGGTGTCGACCTTGCCGAACACGATGTCCGGGTGGCGCTCCGCGGCCTTCTCGTAGACGGGGGAGAACATGCGGCACGGTCCGCACCAGGCCGCCCAGAAATCGATCAGCACGATCTCCGAGCCGGTCACGGTCTCCTCGAAGTTGTCCTTGGTCAGTTCGATGGTCGGCATGCTGCCCGTTCTCCTTCGCTATACCCGGTGGGGTATTTTTCCCAACCGTCGGCCGGCCGGTTTTGTTCCAGGCAGACCGGCGGCAGCGGAAACCACCGCATCCGCTCGAAGTCGGCCGGCAGCCCGGTGGGTCCCTCGTCGGGCATGCCGGAGCGGGCGGTCAGCAGCGCGCGGGCGCGGGTGAGCTGCCCTGCCAGCGCGTCCTCGCCCAGCCGCCGGCGGGGGGTGGCGGGCATCGTGAGCCCGTCGGCCGTGCAGCAGGCGCCGGTCAGCCGGAGCGGAGGATCGACCGGGCCGCCGCGGTGGCGCCACTGCCCGGTGCGGGGATCGAAGCGGTAGTCGGACAGCAACCGGTGGCCGTGCTCGGCGATCAGCTCCACCGCGTCGATCAGGTAGTCGCGGACCGTGTCGCTGATGAAGTAGTTGAAGTTGAGGCGGACCCAGCCCGGCTTGATGCCGTCGCAGCCGCGGGTGACCTCGTCCAGCAGTGCGTGGGAGGAGGCCGCGTTGATGGCGAGCAGGCGGTGTCCGTAGGGGCCCGCGCAGGAGCAGCCGCCGCGGGCCTGGATGCCGAAGAGGTCGTTGAGCAGGGCGACGACGTAGTTGTGGTGCAGGTAGGAGTGCGCGCCGTACCGGATGCGGAAGGAGACGATGGACAGCCGCCGCGCGTGGCGGTTGCCGAGGATCTCGATGCCGGGGGCGCGGTCCCAGCGCGCCAGGGCCGTCCGCCAGTGCCGCTCCTCGGCGGCCTGGATGGTGTCGGTGCCGACCGCCTGCTTGAGGGCGAAGACCAGTCCGGCGCGGATGGACTCCACGATCGCCGGGGTGCCGCCCTCCTCACGCGCCACCGGATCGTCGAGGTACCGGTGGCCCAGGGGGCCGACGAACGCGACCGTGCCGCCGCCGGGGGCGGTGGGCACCCGGTTGCGGACGAGTTCGCGCCGTACGACGAGGACACCCGGGGTCTGCGGCCCGCCCACGAACTTGTGCGGCGAGAGGAAGACGGCGTCCTTGTGGTCCCCCGCGCCCGCGGTGCTCTCGGCGACGCGGATGGGCACGTACGGGCCGGCGGCGGCGTAGTCCCAGAAGGACAGGGCGCCGTGCGCGTGCAGCAGGCGTGCGATGCGGTCGGTGTCGGTCAGGATCCCCGTGACGTTGGAGGCGGCGGAGAAGCTGCCGATGCGCAACGGCCGGTCGGCGTACCGCCGCAGCTCCGTCTCGAGCCGGCCGAGGTCGATGTGGCCGTCGGCGTCCTCCTCGATGACCACGACGTCGGCGATCGACTCGCGCCAGGGCAGTTCGTTGGAGTGGTGCTCGTACGGGCCGACGAACACCACCGGCCGCTCGGCAGGCGGCGGTGCCTCCGGGCGCCGCAGCCCCAGGATGCCGACCAGCTTGTTGACCGCGGCGGTGGCGCCCGAACCGCAGAAGATCACGAGATCGTCGTCGGTGCCCCCGACCACGTCGCGGATGATGTGGCGGGCGTCCTCCCGCAGCCGGGTCGTCTGCAGGCCGGTGGTGGAGCTCTCGGTGTGGGTGTTGCCGTAGCGCGGCAGCACCTGCTCGCGCACGAAGTCCTCGATGAAGTCGAGGGAGCGGCCGGACGCGGTGTAGTCGGCGTAGACGATGCGCTGCGGGCCGTACGGCCCGTCGAGGACCTCGTCGTCTCCGATGAGCCCGCGGCGGACGCGCGCCACCAGAGGCGACGCGGGCGGGGGTGCCGAGGCGCTCATGGCGCCAGCTCGATGTCGACCTCGGGCGGCTGCTGGAGCGTGTTGTGGACCGTGCAGTGCGAGGCGACCGCGAGGAGGGCGGCGCGGCGCTCGTCGGGCAGTCCGGGCGGCGGGACCACGGTGACGCGGACCGCGGCGACGCGGGCCGGCCGGTCGGTGGCCATGGTGTACTCCGTGCGGACCCGCAGCCCCGCGCGGTCCAGACCGTGGCGGTGGAGATAGCGGCCCGCGTAGAAGGCCACACAGGTGGCCAGGGACGCGGCGAACAGCTCGGTCGGTGTCGGCGCGCTGTCGGCGCCGCCCGCCTCCGTGGGCTGGTCGACCAGGATCCGGTGACCGCGGACGTCCACGGCGTACGCGTCCGCGTCGACATGGGTGACCTCGAAGCCGTGCGCGTCCGCCTCCCGCGTCCCACGCGCGCCGGTGGTCCCCGATGGTGCGCCTGTCATGGCTGGGTCCTCCTCGTCGGCGTCGACTGCTTCCGGGATCAGTGAAACGCGGGAGGGGGCGCCCGGCGGAGGGGCCGATGGGGTGTGAACGGGGCCGTTCGGTCCTGGATGGGACTACGGCGATGACATACCCTACGGGGTATTTTTCGCGGTGGTCGGGGCCGTACCGCACGGCCGGCCCCGCCTCGGGCGCGCCCCGGGCGTGGGCGGCGGCCGCCCGCACAAGGGCCGAGCGGTGCGACAGTGGGGCCGAACGGCCCCCCGTTGCGCCGGGACGGGAAAATACCCTCGGGTGCATACGTTGTTGTCATCGTCCAGGAGGACCGTCCGATGACCGTCTCCGAACAGCAGGCCTCGTCCGAGACCCGGGCCACTCTGCCGCTCATCGGCGACAAGGCACCGTACTTCGAGGCCGACTCCACCCATGGGCCGGTACGGCTGACCGACTACGCCGGCCGGTGGCTCGTGCTCTTCAGCCACCCCGCGGACTTCACCCCGGTGTGCACGACCGAGTTCGTCGCCTTCACGGAACTCGCCGACGAGTTCGCCGCCCGGGGCGCCGCCCTGCTCGGCAACTCCGTCGACTCGGTGCACAGCCACCTCGCCTGGACCCGGGCGATCGAGGAGAAGCTGGGGGTGCGCATCCCGTTCCCGATCATCGCCGACCTGGACACGGGCGTCTCGCGCGCGTACGGCATGCTCCACCCGAACACGTCGGGCACCGCCGCCGTGCGAGCGGTCTTCGTCATCGATCCGGAGCAGACCGTGCGAGCGGTCCTCTACTACCCGATGAACGCCGGCCGGATGATCCCCGAGCTCCTGCGGCTCCTCGACGCCCTGCAGACCTCCGACCGCGACGGCGTCTCCTGCCCGGCCAACTGGCGGCCCGGCGAGGACGTGGTCCTCGGGGCCCCGAAGACCCAGGCGGAGCTGGATGCCCGGCTGGCCGACGGCGGCGTCAAGCTCACCGACTGGTACCTGGCCTGGAAGCCCGGGACGGCCGCCTGACCCGGACGGCGGTCAGGACCGTACGGCGCGGCGGTCAGGACCGTACGGCGCGTACCAGGGCGTCGACGGCCGTGCACGAGCCGTCACCCTCGGCCACCGGCCGGGTGACGGCCTCGGCCCGCAGGATGCGGGCGTGCGGCCGCCACAGGGCGGCGACCTGCTCGGCGGTGTAGAGCACGTGCGGATCCCGCGGGCCGCCGTGGCCGTGCTCCGGGTTGGTCGCGTCATGGCCGACGAGCAGCAGCGTCCCGCCCGGCCGCACGGCCGGCGCGGCCCGCCGCAGCACCTCTTGCAGCTGCGGCCACGGCAGGTGCAGGTAGGCGATCAGAGCCAGCCCGTATGCCGCCTCGGGGGGCTGCCAGGCCGTCAGGTCGGCGCGGACGGTGCGCAGTCCGACGCCTCGCTCGGCGGACACCCGTTCCGCCTTCGCCAGCGCGACGGCGGAGAAGTCCACGGCGTCCACCTCCCAGCCCCGCTCCGCCAGCCAGACCGCGTTGCGTCCCTCCCCGGCCGCCAGGTCCACCGCGCGCCCGGCGGGCTCCAGCCCGGCCAGCTCCTGTTCGACGAACCGGTTGGGCCGCGCCGTCCAGAGCAGCCCGGAGCCCCGGTAGCGCTCGTCCCAGTCCGCTGCGTCCATGCCGTGCTCCTCATCCCTCCGCGTGTGCGGAGCCCTCGTCCCGTCGGCCGTCGGTGCCGAGCGCGCCGTTCCTCCCCTGTCCGCCGGAGGTCTTCTCGTCTCCGCCGGAGCTCCGTTCGTCCCCGGCGAGGAGATACGGATACGGGCAGTGTCCCGGATCCGGGGCGATGCAGGCGTTGCAGGGCCGGGACCGGTCGACGACACACTTCGGGACCGGCCTCATGGCCGGTCCCCCCTGCCGTCCGGTTCCGGGAACTGCCGCGCCAGCCGCCGCAGCGCGCGCTTGAAGGCCAGGACCGGCACGTAGTGGCGGAGGGGAGCCTGCGCGAAGTGCTCGAACTCCTCCACCACCGCGGCGGTCAGGAGGCCGGAGGGAATGTCGGGGCGCCGGTGCGCGAGCCGCGCCCGGACGTCGTCGCGGGCGCGGCGCTCCGCCTCCGGCGTGACGGGGCCGGCCGGCCGGGTGTCCCGGCAGTGGCCGCCCCGCTCGACGGACGGCGGTGCGCCGTCACCTGTGATCCTGACCATGCCGCCAGTATACCCCCGGGGGTATATCGTGAGTGAGGTGAGGGCCCGCCGGGGCTCAGGCCAGGGTCAGGAACAGCTCCTCCAGCTCGCTCTCGGTCATCGGCGGGACCTGTCCGTGCGACTGCTCGTTGAGGCACTGCCGCATCCCGCTGGCCACGATCTTGAAACCGGCCCGGTCGAGAGCCCTGGAGACCGCGGCGAGCTGGGTGACGACGTCCTTGCGGTCGCGGCCCGCCCTGATCATGGCGATGACTCCGGCCAGTTGCCCCTGTGCGCGGCACAGCCGGTTGAGCACCTCGGTCGCCGAGTCTTCTGCGGTGTTCGGGCCTTTCGTGTCCATGTGGACACCTCCTCAGGGCCGGTCGGTGAGGTCAACACACCCCCGTAGGTGCGCGGAGACGGTCAGGGGAGGACCGGGTCCGAGGAGTCGGCGGGCCGGCCGCCGTCGGCGGGGCCGGCCGGACGCGACCCGGGCGAGCCGACGGGCAGGGTCGGCGCGCCGCTCCGCCGCTCCTGCGCCCGCTTGGCGCGACGGAGCATGGACCAGCTGAACAGGAGCCCCGCGACGGCGGCCGCGCCGGTCCAGATCAACGGGTCGGCCGACAGGACGTCGAGCAGTTGGGGGCCCGTCTGCTGGCCGAGGACGAAGACGCCCATGACGGCGACGAACCAGCCGAAGGACTTGCGCAGGGCGTCCTGCGGGATCCGCCCGGCGACCCGGCCGCCGACCAGACTGCCGGCGACGGCCGCGGCGGTGACGACGGCCGCGAGCCCCCAGTCGATGTGCACACTGGCGAGGTAGCCGGCCAGCCCCGCGAACGACTTCATGGAAATGACCAGCAGCGAGGTGCCCACGGCGACCGCCATCGGCAGCCCGCCCAGCAGGGCGAGCGCCGGGACGACCAGGAAGCCGCCGCCCGCGCCCACAAGACCGGTGGCCAGACCGACCGCGACACCGTCCAGGAGGACGTGGGCCACCGGGAGTTCGTGGCGGACCGGCTTCGGCTCCCCGCGTCGGCCGCGGATCATGGCGACGGCGGTGGCGATCATCATCAGGGCGAACGCGATGAGCAGCACGGTGCCGGGGACGAACTCGGCCACCCGCCCGCCCGCGTAGGCGCCGGTCATGCCGGCCAGGCCGAACAGCAGCCCGGTACGCCAGCGGACGCGTCCGGCGCGGGCGTGCGAGACGACGCCGGCGGCGCTGGTGACGCCGACGACGAACAGCGAGGTGGCGATGGCCTCCTTCGTCTCCATCCCGGCCAGGTACACGAGGATGGGCACGGTCAGGATGGATCCGCCGCCGCCCAGCACGCCGAGGCTGATGCCGATGAGCAGCGATCCGGCGATGACGACGGCGATCACGACACGCCTCGCGCGGTGAGGGGCCGTCCGGCGCGGGTGAGGGCCTGCGCGGCCCACTCCGTGCGGCCGCGGGACCGGCGGACGAGGACGAGGGGCTCGGGGAGGTGCGGCGGCGCGCCGTGAGCGCGTGCGGCGGCGTACGAGGCCGGTGAGGCGTGGGCCTGGGGGGTCATGGGACGGAACTCCTTGCTGCCGGCGGAGCGGTCGGCTGACGGGCGGGACACGCCCGGCCGGGGGCGGCGTCCGCGGACCGGCCGCCGCCCCCGCTCCGATCAGGCGTCTGCCGTTGCGGGCTGGGCGAGCCAGGCGCCGTAGCCGCCGAGCAGGTCGGAGACGTCGGCGCGGCCCTTGTGCCGCAGCAGGCTGGCGGCGATGGACGAGCGGTGGCCGCCCGCGCAGTGGACGACCAGCGGACGGTCGGCCGGGATCTCGTCCGTCCGGCGGGCCAGTTCGGCCAGCGGGATGTGCAGCGAGCCCTCGATGAAGCCCTCTTCGCGCTCCGCGCCGCCCCGGACGTCGAGGATCACCGGCGGCTCGTCGCCCTGCAGCGCCCGGTGGAGTTCGTCGACCGTGATACGGCTGGCCTGTTCCATCTCGTCGGCCATGACGATGAAGGCGCCCTCCGGCTCACGCAGGTAGCCGCCGACCTTGTCGAAGCCGATCCGGGCCAGCCGGGTGACGACCTCCTCCTCGCGGTCCTGCGGCGCGACCACCACGACCTCCTCGTCGGGGCCGACGACCATGCCCGCCTGCTCGGCGAACCGGCCGTCCGCGGGCACGTTGACCGCACCGCGCAGATGCCCGGCGGCGAAGTCCTGCGGGGAGCGGGTGTCGAGGACGACCGCGCCGGCGGCGCGACGCTGCAGGAACTCCTCGGTGGACAGCGGCCGGGGGGCGGCGGCCGGGTCGAACAGGCCGTGCTCCTTGCGGTTGAGGATCGCGTCGTAGACGAAGTACGCGGGGGCGGAGGGCTGTCCCGCGGTCACCAGGGCCACGAACTCCTCCTCGTCCATCGGACGGCAGGCGTAGTTGGTGGCGCGCTGCTCGCCGATGGTGGACTGGCGCTGGGTGGAGAGGTTCTTGCCGCAGGCGGATCCGGCGCCGTGGGCCGGGAAGACCCGTACCTCGTCGGGCAGGCCCATCAGCTTGGTCTGGATGCTGTCGTAGAGCATCCGGCCGAGCTCGTCGGCCGTGACGCCGAGCGAGGCCAGCAGGTCGGGGCGGCCCACGTCGCCGATGAACAGCGCGTCACCCGTGAGCACGCCGTAGGGCACGGCGTCGTCCGCGTGCTCGTGGACGAGGATGCTGATCGACTCGGGGGTGTGGCCCGGGGTCTCCATGATCTGCAGGGTGACGTCGCCGAGGCTGATCCGCTCGCCGTCGGCCAGCTTGCGGATGGGGTACTCGGCCTCGGCGCGCTGCCCGTAGCCGATCCAGGCGCCGGTGCGGTCGGCCAGTTCCAGGTGGCCGGCGAGGAAGTCGGCGTGGAAGTGGGTGTTGAGCACGGCCTCGATGGTGAAACCGTGGGCCTCGGCGTCGGTGAGGTACTCGGAGATGTCGCGGCGCGGGTCGATGACGACGGCCTTGCCGGTGGTCTCGTCGGCGACCAGGTACGACGCCTGGGAGAGGCAGTCGAGGTAGTACTGGGCGAAGAACATGGTCGGGTGACCTCCATGTCGGACGATCCCGGGGTAATACCCCCCGGGGTATATATCGAGGCAGGATGCGCCCTTCTCGCCGGACGGAACCGTCCCGCCGAAGGGCTGGTCAGGGGGGAGGTCGGCCCGGGTCAGGGGAAACCCGGGCCGACCGGTCACAGGCGGCCGGTGAGCATGCCGCGCCAGTACACCGGCGGCAGCACGTACCGCTTGAACACCCACATGTCGCGCCGCTCCTTGAACGTGTTGATCAGGGGGAACGACGGCTGGGGCTTCAGGTCGTAGTCGAACTCGGCGAGCAGCATCTTGTCGCGGGCGGTCACCAGCGGACAGGACGTGTAGCCGTCGTAGCGGTGCGACGGGGCGCTGCCCTTCATCACCTCGAGCAGGTTGCCGACCACGACGGGTGCCTGCTTGCGCACCGCCGCGCCGGTCTTCGACGTGGGCAGGTTCGCCACATCGCCGATCGAGAAGACGTTCGGGTGCTGCGGGTGCTGGAGGGTGTACTTGTCCGCGGCGACGAACCCGAGCGGGCTCGCGGGGTCGGCGAGCGGGCTCGCCTTGACCCAGTCGGGCGCGCTCTGCGGCGGTACGGCGTGCAGCAGGCCGTAGGAGAGCGTCTCCTTGCTCCCGCTCGCGTGGTCGGTGATGGTGACCTCGCGGCGGTCCCCGTCGACGGCGGTCATCTCGGACCGCAGCCGCACCTCGATCCCGTACCGGGCGGCCACCTTCTCCAGGGTCCGCGTCCAGTCGGGCACCTTGAACATGGCGGGGTCGGGGATGACGAGGATGACCCGGATCTGGTCGAGGACCTTCTGCTTGCGCCAGTAGTCGGCCGCCAGGTATGCGATCTTCTGCGGGGCGCCGCCGCACTTCAGGGGCGTCGCCGGGTGCGTGAAGACGGCGGTGCCGGAGCGCAGGTTCTTGATCAGCTCCCAGGTGCGCGGGGCGTACTCGGGCGCGTAGTTGCTGCTGACGCGGTCGTGGCCGACCGCGTCGGCGAGCCCGGGCACGCCGGCCCAGTCCAGCTGGATGCCGGGGGCCATCACCAGATACTCATAGGTGAACTCGTCGCCGCCGGAGAGCGTCACCGTGCGGGCGTCGGGGTCGACGGCCACGGCACGCTGCCGTATCCAGCGCACTCCGTCCGGCATGACCGACGCCTCGGGGCGGCGGCTGATGCGCAGGGGCGCCTGACCGCCGCCGACCAGCGTCCACAGCGGTTGGTACCAGTGCGTGTCGGACGGTTCTACGACGGTGATGTCGCTGATGCCGGCTCGGCGCAGGCGGGCGGCGACGCTGATGCCGGCGCTACCGCCGCCGATGACGGCGACGCGGTGACGGCCGGTGATCGGCTCTCCTGCGGGCGAGGGGGTGGCGGCCATGGCGGAACTCCTTGTGTCAGGCCTGGGTGCGGGTGGTGGGTGTGGCGTGGGGCCGGGACGCGGGGTTCCGGTGCCGGCGTGAAGGGCGATGGAGCGGGAGTCGGTGGGCGCCGAGAGTGTGGACGGTCAGGCGGTGCGCTCGTGGTACCCGGCCGCCAGCGGGCGGCCGCCGTCGGCCCAGCCTCTGGTGCCGCCGGCCACGGAGTAGGCGTCGACACCGCGGGAGCACATCCAGTCGGTGGCGGTCTTGCTGCGGTTGCCGCTGGCGCAGATCACGTACACCCGCTGGTCGGCGGGCAGCTCGGAGCATCTGTCCAGCACGGTGCTCAGTGGCATCAGCCGTGCGCCGGGCACGTGTCCGGCGGCGTACTCGTCCGCCTCCCGTACGTCGACCACCAGGCCGCCGTCGGCCCAGGCCGCGGCGAGCGTCTCCAGTGTCACTTCGCGAGCCATTGGTTGCCTCCTCAAATACCCAGGGGGGTATCAATGTCGGCGAGCGTAAGTGGCGCCCATGGCTCCGTCAAATACCCTGCGGGGTATTTGCCTGTCAGGCAATATCTGGATGTATAGACGCATCCCCACCCTGGTCAGAGTCTGACGTCATACTTCCCGGCGCTCGGACGGGCGGGGACGATCCCGTGCCCTGCGGTGCGGGGAGGGGGTGTCGCTGCCGACCTGGGCGCGCCCGGTGGAGCGGAGTCGGCGGGACCGGATCGGTGCCGGCCGGACGCGGGGGCCGGGCGGCAGGGGTGCCGAGGTGTCTCGGTGGGGGTCGGTGCCGCCCTCGTGGGGCGTTGCGGGCCCTGTCGGTTGTGCGGCGGGCGCGGCGGGCGGCGTCGGCCGCACCGCGGCGTACGAAGGGCCGCGTGCCGGCTCCGTCCCCGCGTTCCGGAAGCGTTGCGGGGCGGCGCCCGCCCGCGGCGGTGCTCCGGCGGCGCGGGCCGGCTCGACCGTGTGGCCGCGGGCGCCGAAAGGCTCGACCGTGTGGCCGTGGGCGCCCGGTCGCGGCACGGCGGCGATGCGGTCCTCGGTGACGGTGGCGAGCGCGGTGGCGGACATGCCCCCACACGTAAGCGACCGAGCCGTCCGGCGACCAGGGCCGAACGGCCCCCTTCTCGTCCCCCGATGCCCGGGGGCCGCTCTCGGGGCGGGGCGGGGCGGGGCGGGGAGGGGAGGGGAGGGGCGGGGCGTGCGCGCCGTTGAAGGGCGTGCGGCTGAGCGGACTTACTCCCGCTCAGTCCACAGGAACGGTGCGCGGGACGTTCGGGAGTCAGTCCGCCGTCGACGCGCTGCCGGTCGAAGCCGGCGCGGTCGAAGCACACGCGGTCGGAGTCGGCGCGGTCGTCGCCGGTGTGGTCGTGGCCGGTGGGGTCCCACGCCTCGGAACGGCCCCTTCCGTCGGAACGGCCCGGACGGTTCCGGTCGTCCGGGGCGACGGGCGGCTCATCCGGCCAGGACCGCACAGCCCAGCGCGAGCAGGGACAGCCCCTTCACCAGTTCCAGCCCGACGTAGTACAGGTGGGCGTGGGAGCGGTGCCGTGCGGGGTCCTCGCCCGCGAGCACGGCGTCGGAGCGCCGGTTCAGCCGTGGCCGGACGACGGCGAGCTGTGCGGCCAGGACGGCGGCGACGATCGCGGTGAGCGCGACGACGGCCGCGGACGGAGCGCCGGTGGCCACGGCGAAGACCACACCGAGGGCCAGGACGGCCTCGACGAGGTTGAGCGCGCGGAAGACGAGACGCCCGATGCCGAGTCCGATGGGAATCGTCACTCCCGGCGCCCGGAACTTCAGCGGCGCCTCCAGGAAGGAGATCGCCAGCACCATGCCGAGCCAGAGGAAGGTGAGGGCGCCTGCCGCGGCCGCCGACGTGGTGTTCATCGCTGCCCGTCTCTTCTGCCGGGGCAGCGGCATCTCGAGCTGTCGGATGCCGCTGCCGTCGAAGCCTGCTGTGTGCTGCGGGCCGCGGTCCAGGGGGCCGGGAGCGCCGCAGGTCGTTTTTACGATACCGCTTGTAATAAATCGACCTGGGGCCGGGTCATGGCCGGGCGAGTCATCCGGCGGTGATGCGCTCCAGCGGTACGTCCGGGTCGGCGAGCTGGTCCCGGTCGACCGGGGTGCCGGCGCGGACCAGGTGCCGGATCCCCTCGTTGACGTCCCAGACGTTGACGTTCATACCGGCCAGCACGCGGCCGTCGGCCAGCCAGAAGGCGATGAACTCCCGGCGTGCCAGGTCACCGCGCACGACCACGTCGTCGTAACCGCCGGGCTCGGCGTGGCCGACGTATTCCATGCCCAGGTCGTACTGGTCGGTGAAGAAGTACGGGACGCGGTCGTAGGACGCGGGCTCGCCCAGCATCGACGCGGCCGCCGTCTCGGGCTGGTGGAGGGCGTTGGCCCAGTGCTCCACGCGGATGTGCCTGCCCAGCAGGGGATGGAAGGCGTTGGCCACGTCACCGGCCGCGTGGATGTCCGGGTC
Source organism: Streptomyces sp. NPDC007264 (assembly GCF_042869095.1). Classification (NCBI taxonomy): domain Bacteria; kingdom Bacillati; phylum Actinomycetota; class Actinomycetes; order Kitasatosporales; family Streptomycetaceae; genus Streptomyces; species Streptomyces sp. NPDC007264. The sequence goes on along the minus strand of NZ_JBIAFD010000008.1, from coordinate 315,886 downwards.
GGAGGTTCTCAGGGAGGCGTCGACCACCACGCCGTTGTCGACGTGGAGACCGGACGCGGCGGCCGGCCGGGTGTTCGGGACGGCGCCGATCCCGACGACGACGGCGTCCGCGTCGATGCGGGTGCCGTCGGCCAGTCGCACCCCGGCCGCTCTGCCGTTCTCGCCGATGATCTCGGTGACCTGCGCGGTCAGTCGCAGATCCACGCCGTGTTCGCGGTGCAGGTCGGCGAAGACGGGCGCGATCTGTGGCCCCAGGACGCGCAGCAGCGGCAGCTCGCCCGCCTCCACGACGGTGGCCTCGACGCCGGCCGCCCGCGCGGCGGCGGCCACCTCGAGGCCGATCCAGCCCCCGCCGACGAGGACGATGCGGGAGGCCGACCGGAAGATGCGCCTGATGCGTTCGCAGTCGCCGATGCGGCGCAGGTACAGCACGCCGTCGAGGTCGGCGCCGGGCACCGGAAGGCGGCGCGGGGCGGCGCCGGTGGCCAGCAGCAGCTTGTCGTAGCCGATCGTCTCGCCTGCGGGGCGACCGGAGCCGTCACCGCCACCGGAGACGCCGACCGTGTGCCGGTCCCGGTCGATCGCGGTGACGGTGTAGCCGAGCCGGAGTTCGACGCCCTGGTCGGCGTACCACCGCGACGGGTGGACGGAGATCGTCTCGCGGTCCTCCTTGCCCTGCAGGCAGCCCTTGGACAGCGGCGGACGCTCGTAGGGTGCCTCGGGCTCGTCCCCGATGAGCAGGATCCGGCCGTCGAAGCCGTGTCCGCGCAGTGCTTCGGCGGCCTTGGCGCCGGCCAGGCCGGCCCCGGCTATCACGAATGTCGGTGGTGTCATCACGCTTGCTCCCAGCTGTCGGTCGTGCGGTGGGGCCGGGTGGTGCGGCCGAGGGGGCGTCGGCTCCCGGGGCCCCTCACCCGTGAGCCGGGTGAGGGGCCCGCCCGCCTCCTCGCGTTCTGTGGCTCGCCGCCCGCCGTCAGGGGGCCTGCGTGCCGTGGTAGCGCTGCGCGAGCCGGGCGAGGGCGACCGCGCCGAGCAGCAGGCCGAAGTCACGGAGCGCGATGTCGTAGTAGCCGGGGACGGTCAGCAGGTCGACGATGATGCCCGCCAGCCATCCGGCCACCAGCCACCCCCCGAAGCGTGGGGCGACGGCGACGGCGAGGCCGGCCACGATCTCGATGACGCCGACGGCGTACATGGCCGTCTGGGCGCTGCCCGGGGTGATGTCGTCGATCCATGGCGCGAGGTAACCGGGCCAGTCGACGAGCAGGTTGGCGAACTTGTCCAGCCCGAACAGGATCGGCGCCAGCGTGAACCCGGCACGCAGGACGACGAATGCCTGGTAGCCGGGGTCGGCGAGTGCGGTCCGCCGGGAGGTGGGTGAGGGGGCGGTCGGGGGTGCGGACGAGGACATGGTGGTGGCCTTTCCCTTCTATCGACAACTTTCACTTACGATAGAAGCGCGTCCACCCCTCTTTAGTCAATGGCTATTGGTTTTACACTGCTCTCCATGGACCACGCGAAGGAAGCACCCGATCCCGACGTCTCCGCCGTCGCCGCTCTCGACGAGCCGACCCGGAGAAGGCTCTATGACCATGTGGTGCGCCAGCCGGGCCCCGTCAGCCGCGACGAGGCCGCGGCCGCCCTGGGACTGGCCCGGCAGACCGCGGCCTTCCACCTGGACCGCCTGGCCGACGAATCGCTCCTCGACGTCGTCTACGAACGGCGCAGCGGCCGCACGGGGCCCGGCGCGGGCAGACCCGCCAAGCTCTACAAGCGCTCCACCAAGCAGGTCACGGTCAGCCTGCCCGAACGGCACTACGAGCTCGCCGGACGGCTGCTCGCCGAGGCCCTGGAGGAATCCGAGGCCACCGGCGAACCGGTACGGGCCGTTCTGCACCGCAAGGCGCACGAACTGGGCCGGCAGCTCGCCGTCCAGGGCCGAGCGGGTGTCTTCGACCTGCTGGAAGGGAACGGATTCGAACCCCGCTACGACGGTGACGCCATCGTCCTGGGCAACTGCCCCTTCCACGCGCTCGCCCAGGAACACCCGCAGACCGTGTGCGGCATGAACCTCCACCTGCTCCAGGGCGTCCTCGAAGGGCTCGACGAGGCCAGGCTCCGGGCGTACCTGTCGCCCGGCCCCGGCCACTGCTGCGTCCGCCTGCAGCCTGCTTCCCCGCCGCCCCCGACCGCGCGCCGTCTCTGAGGAATGCCGCCGTCACGGCCGCGCGCCGCCCGCAGGACCTTCCCCACCCACGAGGAGTACGTCATGGAGATCACCGCACCGCTCACGGCTTCCGCATCGGACGCGGACGACCTGTCCACCCGCTCCGCCGGTGTCCCCGGGCAACAGGCGCCGATACCCCCCGTCACACCGCTGCGCGTCGTCCATGACACCGACGGCATCGATCTGGCCGGCGCCGAACGCGCCGCCGCTCAGTTCCTGCGGGCGCTCGGCATCGAGACCGACACCGAAAGCCTGCACGGCACCCCCGGCCGCATGGCCCGCGCCTATGCCGAACTGTTCAGCCCGCGCCCCTTCGACCTGACGACCTTCCCCAACGACGAGGGCTACGACGAACTGGTGCTGGCACGCGGCATCCCGGTCCGATCCGTGTGCGAGCACCACCTGTTGCCGTTCGTCGGCACCGCCCACGTCGGCTACCTACCCGGTCACCGCATTCTCGGCCTGTCCAAACTGGCCCGCGTCGTCGAGTACTTCGCCTGCCGGCCCCAGGTCCAGGAACGCCTGACCAAGCAGGTCGCCGACTGGCTCCAGGCCCACCTCGAGCCCAAGGGCATCGGCGTCGTGATCGAAGCCGAACACACCTGCATGACCCTCCGCGGCGTCCAGGCCACCGGCTCCAGCACCCTGACCTCCACGCTCCTGGGCACACTCCGCCACGACGCCCGCTCGCGCGCCGAATTCCTCTCCCTGGCCGGCCTTCCCGGCTGAGCCCGGCCACCCGCCCCGCTCCCACCCCGGGGCTCGGGCCCGGCCCGGCGGAGGCCGACGGGTGCCGGCGGCGCGGGTGGCCTCCGCGCGGCCCCGTGACCGCCGCGGCGCGCCCCGGTCGCGCGTCACGCGGCGCGCGCCGGTCGCGCGTCAGGCGTCAGGCGTCACGCGACACGGGGGAACGGTCAGGGATGGAGCTTCTTCTGCTCGCCGAGCATGGCGACGAACTTCTCGATGCGGGCCGCCCGGGTCTCCGGCTTCTTGGCGTCCCCGACCCGGTGGAGGATCGAGTACCGGTTGCGGCTGTCCAGGGTGGCGAAGAAGTCGCGGGCCGCCGGTGCCGCGTCCAGCGCGGCCTGGAGATCGTCGGGGACCGTCGCCTTGCTCTGCGGCGCGTACGCCGCCTCCCAGCGGCCGTCCGCCTTGGCCTTCTCCACCTCGCGCAGGCCGGCGGGCCGCATCCGGCCCTGCTCGATCAGCCCGATGGCCTTCTGCCGGTTCACCTCCGACCACCTGCTGCCCGGCCGGCGCGGGGTGAAGCGCTGCAGCCAGTGTTGCTCGTCCAGCTTCTTCTTCTGCCCGTCGATCCAGCCGTAGCACAGCGCCGACTCCAGGGCCTGCGGGTAGTCGACGCCGTCGAGTCCGGAACCGGCCTTGGGGATCCTCACCCAGATCCCTGGGACGTCCCCGTGGTTCTCCTCCAGCCACTTCTCCCACGCGTCCTGCGTGGCGAAGGAGAGAACCGGGTCCGTGGCTTTCCGTGATCCCTCAGACATGGCCTTCATGAAATCCCACCCCGGTGGCCCGGTCAACATCCGGCCGGAGCCAGGCAGTCGGGCCCGGGGGCCCGGCCTGCCGTCCCCGCTGGTCGAGCGGCACAAGGAAGGGCGGATCCGTTCGGACCGGGGTGGGGGTCACCATGTGCGGCGCCGGGTCACGACCGTGCTCCCGGGCGGGGTGCCCTCCCCGCCCGGGGCCCGGTGGTGGCCCGGCATCCGCGGCCTACCAGCGGTTCCGATGCACGACCTCGGCCACCGGGCGGCGGCCCACCGGCCCGAACCTGCCGCGCGGCCACCCCACCGGGACGGCCGCGAAGGTGTTCATGTCGTCGGGGATGCCGAGGACCGCCTTCCACTCGTCCTCCAGCATCAGGTGCCAGATGGTGATGTTGGCGGCCAGCCCCAGGCCCCGTGCGGCGAGCAGCAGGTTCTGCACGCCCGGGTAGACGCACGAGCCCTCCGCGAGGGCGCTGAAGCGCTCCTGGATCCGCGCCATGCGCGTGGTCGCCTCGGCGCCGAGTTCCTCGGCGTAGCGTCGCAGGCCCTCCTCCTCGATCCTCGGCTCCGGGAACCGGTAGCAGGGGATGATCAACGCCGGGGTCTGGGCGAAGTGGTCGCGCTGGTACTCGATGGCGGCGACCATGCGTCCGTACGCGGCCTCGTCCATGCCGGCGGGCGCGTACTTGCCGGTCGTGGCCAGGTAGGCGTCCACACACCGCTTCCACAGCGGCGCCAGCTCGGCCATGACCGCGGGGTCGGTGACGACGACGTACTCGTAGCGCTGCATGTTGCCGCCGCTGGGGGCCCAGACGGCCGCCTGTATCAGGCGGTCCAGGAGTTCGTCCGGCACCGGGTCGGGCCGGAGGCGCCGCATGGCCCGCATGGTGGACATGGTCGCGAAGAGGGCCGGCTCGGCGGCAACGGCCGGTGCCTGGGGCGTGGTTGGCTGAGTGTCCATGATCGCGAGTGTAGGGATGCGGCAGTTCGCCGGCGCCCAGGGCGCCACCGGCGACCTCGTCGACCACGACGGGGTCCAGGTCATGAGGGACTGAGGCGGTTCGCTCGCTCACGCCTGCCCGGCGTAGGCGGCGAACGCGGTCCACTGCTCCGCGGAGAAGGTGAGCGAGGCCGCCGAGGGCCTCTTCGAGTCCCGGACATGGACGGCGGCGGGTGTGGTGGCGACCTCTACGCAGTCTCCGCCGTTCGTACCGCTGTAGCTGCTCTTGAACCAAGCGAGTTCGCTGTGCTGCTGTCCAGTGCGCGTGTCGACGCTCATAGCTCCCCTGCCATGTGCTCGATGAGGCGGGCGGACTCCTCCGTGTGGAGGGCCTGTGACCGCAGCATTCCATACCGCAACCAGAACTCGCTGACCTCGTCCTGGTCCGAGCGAATGCTCATGATGCCCTGCGCCTCGATGCAGACGAACTGCCGACGTTCCAGCGTCTCCAACAGAACCATCTGACCGTTGACGCCGCTGTGCGCGGCGAGCTTTGTCGGCATCACCTGAACTTCCACGTTGCGCAGACGGACACTGTCCCGCAGCCGCTCCAACTGTTCCCTCATCACCCTCACACCACCCACCATCCGGTGCAGAGCGGCTTCTTCGATGACGCAGGAGAACACGACACATGGGTTCTTGCGGGTCAGAAGCGACTGACGCGCGAGCCGAGCAGTGAGGTGTTGCTCAATGGCCTCCTCGTCGAGAGGCGGGAAGTGAGATTCGAGGAGGGCGCGGGCGTATGACTCGGTCTGGAGCAGTCCTGGTACGAGCATGGGGTCGTAGGAGAAGCGGCTGACTGCCTCAGCCTCCAGCAGTGCGAAGTCCTGGAAGAACAGGGGGAGCTTCGCCCGGTCCACGTCATCCTGGAGAACTCGCAGAGCGCCACCCGCTTCCAACGCCCGCTCCGCCGCCTCGGTGAAGGAGACCTTCGCGGGCCGCCGCCCCTGCTCCACCGAGGCCACCTGCTCCACCGAGTACCCGATCGCGTCCGCGAGCCCCTGCTGCGTCAGTCCCGCCCGTTCGCGGAACAGGCGCAGCAGCTTGCCATAAGCGCTCCACACGGCCGGCCGTTCCTTCTCCGGCCTGCGTCGGCCCGTGGTCTGGCACGTGCGCTCCGCTGCCCTGCCCATGTCGCCCCCTGATCTGCCGCAGTCCTGGTGCGACCTGCTCAACGACGCCTCGGTGCAGCCGATGCGCGGTGCGGACCCGTACAACGGCCGTACAGACCCGTACCGGAGACCGAGGCCAGGGGGCGCCACGAGCCCTCTTTGTCACGGTTGAGTACCGGGCCGGAACTGTGGCTTCCACCACAGCCAACGCGATCTTGTCCTGGTGTGATCGCCGGATGCTCGGTTTCCTCCTCCGTCTCCTGCCCTTCTGGGTCCGTGAGCCACTGTTCATCGTGATCGGGTCCGTTCTCGGCGTACGCCTCATGTATCTCGCCCTCCGCGACGAGGAATGGGCGGCAGCCGGGATCGGTGCGGTGTTCCTGGTGTTCACCGCGGTGCGTGTCCACACGGTTGTCCGGGCCCTGCGCGCACGCCGGAACCCGAGCCCGGTGGCCTCCACGGGCGGGGCGGTGTCCGAAGCTGCTGCCCAGCCGCAGCCGCAGCCGCAGGCTCCGGAGGCGCGGCGTCCCACCCCGGCCGCTCCGGAGAGGGACCACAACGCCTGGGGCCAGGCCGTCGCGGCCGTGGCCGTGTTCGGGGCACTCGGGGCCGCAGTGTGGCTGGGCCCGCATCTGCTGCCCTCCGAGGACAGGACACCGCAGGCCGCCTCGTGTTCGAGCGAAAAGGACGAGAAGCTGCCGAGCGCCTACAAGAATGCGTCCCACGCCGTGACCGGCGATGAGCTGTGCAAGGCGCTCAACAGGTCCGACCTGGCCCAGCTCCTCGGAACGCCCGCGGAGACCGCGACCTCGGCATCCGGCACCAGCAACACCGCTCCCCTGACCGACGGGAAGGTCGCCCAGCCGGAGGCCGAGGTCCAGTTCGACACCTACACCGTGAACGTCTCGGCCACGTACAACAAGCTGTCGATCGCCCAGTACGTGAAACTGATGAAGTTCGGGGAGGAGACGGACATCAAGAAGCTCTCCGTCCTCGGCCGGCCCGCGGTCCTCTTCTCGGATCACACCATGAAGATCGAGATCAATCTCGGGGGCGGCGGATCCGGCGGGCCCGTCGGCCAAGGCCCCCTGGCCAGAACGTTGTCCGTGGCCCTCGACGGGAAGGACCGGGGCGGCTACTGCGACATCACCGTGTGGAGCACGTCCGGAGCCCTCCCGGACGACAGCGCCCTCCTCGGAATCGCCGAGAAGGTTCTTCCGGCGATCCCCGAACGGACCGTGTGACGAGGCGCTCGGGGGCCACGGTCCTTCTCCTTCGCTGCGCCGGCGCCATGGGCCTCGGCTTCGGCACCGTCGTCGTTCCCGATACCGAGACCGAAGCCCGCCTGACGGCCCTGGTCGGTCAGGAAGATCGCGGATCTGTCGGACGGGCGGCCTGGCCAATACTCTGAGCCCCGTCCGCACTGTCTGGGGGAGTCATGACAAGTAGGTTCACCGAGTTGGTCGTCGACTGCCGCGATCCGGAGAGGCTCGCGGCCTTCTGGTGCGAGGTCCTGGACTTCAAGGTGATCGACCGGAGCGAGGGCAAGGTCGAGATCGGTTCCTGGGTGCCGACCGTCGAGGACGTTCGGGCCCGCCAGATGCCGCCCACCCTGCTGTTCATCCAGGTGCCCGAGGGCAAGACCGTGAAGAACCGGCTTCACCTCGACGTCAGCCCGATCGACGGCAGCACCGAGGACGAGGTGACCAGGTTGCTCGGTCTCGGCGCCACCAGGACGGATGTGGGCCAGGGATCAGACCGGAACTGGGTGGTCATGGCAGACCCCGAGGGCAACGAGTTCGACGTCCTCCGCACCCTGGCACCGCAGTACCAGTAGATGGTCGTAGCTAGTGCCCCGGCAGGCAACGTTTGCCCGTCAAGGAGCGGCGTCCGGTGCGTGCTCTCGGTGTGCCGGGTGCAAGTCCTCGTACTGGATGTACGTGGGCTTGTGCCCGGTGCGGCGAGAGTGCGTGCCGGGCGTCGCGACGGGGCGAACGTTGCCTGTTGGGGCACTAGCGACTACGCCGCCACGGGCTTCGGCTGTGCCGTGCTGAGGCGTCCGGCTCGGGCGAGGCCGGCGACCGAGGCCGCGCATACCAGCCCGGTGGCGGTGAGGACCGTCCAGGGCAGCCAGAGCGCGTCGTGCCGGCGGGCGAAGTCCCACAGCGCGCCGGTGACGAGGTTGCCCACGGTGATGCCGAGCCCGGAGAAAGTGTTGTAAAAGCCGTAGTGGGTGGCCACCAGGCGGTCTCCGGACAGGGCGACGACCGTATCCATCTCGAAGGGATAGACGACGGCGGATCCGACCGCCAGCAGGACCACAGCTACGACCAGCGCCGTCAGCACGACCGTCGAGGAGCCGCGTGGGCTGAGGGCGAGCGGTGTGAACGCGAGTCCCATCGCCACTAGTCCTCGTACCAGGGCATCGCTGGGCCGCCAGCGCTGTTTTGCCCAGCCGGTGAGACGCAGTTGGCCGATGACGGCGACGGCGGCGGAGACGACGAACAGGCCACTGGTGACCGCGGTCCCCTCGGCGCCGAGGGCCTCGGACGCGGCGAGCGGCAGCGCGAGGTAGACCTGGAAGGTCAGGACGTAGGAGCCGATCATCGCGGCGGAGAAGAGGAGGAAGGGCCGGTTGGCGACGACCGTTCGCCACTGGGTGAGGACGCTTTCCCGGTCTGTGGTGGCCGGGCCGCTGCGCCGCCAGGGACGTGCGCGCCATTGCAGGAGGGTGAGCGCGGCGAAAATGGCCGCGGCGACCGTGCAGACCAGGCGGAAGTCGGCGGCCAGCAGGGCGAGTCCGACGAGGGGGCCGAGCAGCATGCCGACTTGGTAGTAGACGTTGAAGGTGGCGAAGGCGTCCACGCGCCGGTCGCCGGCCTCGGCGGCGAGGTAGGCGCGGACGGCCGGGTTGAACAGGGCTCCGGCGAAGCCCGTGGCGGCGGAGGCGGCGATGAGGGCGGGGAGGTTGTCGACCCAGCCGAGCAGGCCGAAGCCGAGGGTGCGCAGCAGGCATCCGGCCATGATGGGGATCTTGTAGCCGAGGCGGTCGGCGAGCGTGCCGCCGATGAAGAACATGCCCTGCTGGGAGAAGTTGCGGACGCCGAGGACGAGTCCGACGGCCCAGGCGGCCAGTCCGAGTCCGTCGGACAGGTGGGCGGCGAGGTAGGGCATGAGCATGTAGAAGGCGAGGTTGATGGCGAACTGGTTGGCCATCATCAGCCGTGCGCCGCGCGGGAACGAGCGGGTTTGCTGCCACAGGTGTTTCATCGGGTGACTCCCACTGGGTTGTGGCGTTCCGGGCGGGCGAGCGGGTCCACGACGTGTGTGCAGCGGGTCCAGCGGGTGACGGTGCGCTCGTGGCTGTCGGTGATCTCGTCGGGATCGTCGGCGGGCAGGTGCCCGAGGAGGTCGTGGCGGCGGCAGTAGGTGTCGTCGAAGACCGTGCCGACGTAGCGAGGCGGGCCGTCGGGGAAGACCGCGACGATCCGGTTCTCCGGGGGCAGGGTGCGGGCCAGCCAGCGGGCCACCAGGGCGACGGCGCCGACGCTCCAGCCGCCGGTGGCGTAGTGGTTGCGGGCCAGGTGGCGGGCGGCCCACACGGCTTCCGGGGCGGCGACCCAGTGCACCTCGTCGAAGAGGTCGTAAGCGACGTTCCGGGGGTAGATGCTGGATCCCAGGCCGCGCATGAGGCGAGCGCCGGCGGGCTGACCGAAGATCGTCGAGCCGGTGGTGTCGACGCCGACGATCCGTAGCTGCGGGAAGTATCCGCGCAGTACCGAACCGATGCCGGCCGAGTGGCCGCCGGTGCCGACGGAGACGACCACGGTGTCGATGCGACCGAGCTGTGCGAGGAGTTCGTGGGCCAGTGGGGCGTAGGCGGCCACGTTGTCGGGGTTGTTGTACTGGTCCGGGCCCCAGGCGTCCGGGTGGACGGCGAGGAGCTCGTCGACGCGGTGTCGGCGGGCTTCCTGCCAGCCGCCTTCCGGGTGGGGCGTGGTGACGAGATCGACCTCGGCGCCGTGGGCGGTGAGGAGGCCGGTCATCAGAGGCTCGATGCCGGGGTCGGTGACGACGGTGACCGGATGGCAGTACGTCGCGCCGGCCAGGGCGAGGCCGAGGCCGAGGGTGCCGGAGGTCGACTCGATGATGCGGGCGCCGGGCAGGAGCCGGCCGCTCTCGCGGGCGGCGCGGACCATGTGCAGGGCGGTGCGGTCCTTGATGCCGCCGGGGTTGTGGCCTTCGAGCTTGGCCCAGAAGCCGCGGCCGGCGGCGGTGAAGGGCGCTCCGATCCACAGGACGGGCGTGCCGCCGACCAGTTCGGCGGGGGTGTGCAGGGGGTGTTTGGCGTCGGCCCGCAGCTGGGCCGGTGGCATCGGAAGTGTTGTGGGGGTTTGGAGGCTCATGGCGTGCTTCTCCTGCGGTCGGCACCGTCACGGGCAGCCGACCGGTGGGTGAGAAGGGAGACGGAGGCGATCGGTCGCCGCGCGGCCCGGATCGGGTGGGCACGGCGAAAAGCCGATCAGGTCCGCCACATGCCGAGAAGAGCCCGCGTACGTCCGGCGGACGGCGCTGCGAAGGAAGCGGGGGAGTGGTGCAGCGCCGGCGGTGGGACGAACGGATCGGTAGCCGACGGTCCGGCCGGGAGGACGGCCGGGAGCGACGCGTCTGTGAGTTCGAGGTCGCGGGGCGGCTGAGCGGCCGGCCCGTCCAGCTCGCAGCAATGAGCATGGTCGTCAGGCGAGGGTGTACTCGACCCAGCCGTGTTCGCTCGATCCCTTCCGTTTGCGGAGAATTGCTGCCCGCACGCGGTGGGGGACGTCTGCAACAAGGTGTCAGCCCGCTGAGCGGTGGCAGCCGTCGGGCCGTGGGAGCAGACGAGGACGTGCATGAGCATGGCCAGCAACACCGTGACCACCGCTCCGTCCCACGCCACGGAGCGGCCTCGTCGCATCACTGACCCAGCTCGCATCAGCACGAAGAGTAGTCGTATGAGCGCGCAGCGTTCTCGTCGGTGAGGCCGAATGCTCACCCTGTCCGAGATGAGAGACGGGGTTCGAGCTTCCGCACTTCCCGAACTTCTGGCGCCGCGCGGCTTTCCTCCGGCAGGCTGCCTCTCGCATCCGTGATCACTGGATCGGGTGAACCAGGGCGATCGAGCCTTCCGACCGGCGCGACGGCCCGCCATGGTGAACGCGCTGCCGCCGCCGACGAGTACCAGCGTGACCCCGACCGCAGTCGGCACCCCGGCAGGCCCGAAGAGGCAAGGGAAGACCCCGGCGAGCAGCTCATGCATGCCTGACCTGCGGCCGGATACTCGTCTGTGCCGGACCAGCCGACAGGAGGGGCCGATCCATGACCTACGACCGCACGGTGTACCTCGAGACCGACTTCGCCACCGCCGTCACGCGGGTCCGCGAGGCCCTCGGCGAACAGGGCTTCGGCGTCCTCACCGAGATCGACGTCACCGCCACCCTCAAGGCCAAACTCGACGAGGATATGGAGGACTACGTCATTCTCGGCGCCTGCAACCCGCCGCTTGCCCATCAGGCTCTTGCGACGGACCGCACCATCGGCCTGCTCCTGCCGTGCAACGTGGTCGTCCGCGCGGACGGCGACCACACCGTTGTACAGGCCCTCGACCCGCAGACGATGGTTGCCCTGACCGGCCTCGACGCGCTCCGCCCGGTCGCGGATGAAGCCACCCGCCGCCTCGACGCCGCCCTGGCCTCCCTCAGAGGGACCGTTGCGGAACGGTGACGGGCGGGCCCCGCCTGCTGTGGTGCTGCGCGGCAGTCGGCGGAGCTGTCTCGTCGTGGTGACCGCCATGACGGGGGACCTGGACGCAGGTGTCTGGCTCCCGCTCGGGAGGTCCGCTGCGTGACTCGACAGCTCGTCCGCGGCATGGATCCTGAGCGAGTGGGCTGCGTTCGGGTCAAAGCGGCGTGCCTTGGGATGCCGCCTGCCCCCTCCGGCCGCTACCGCGACCTCGCCCGCCCCGCTGTCCTTCTCGTTCACTGCACCGGCGTCATGGGTCTCGGCTTCGGCACCGTCGTCGTTCCCGACACCGAGACCGAAGCCGCAGCCGACTCCACCGCGGCGGCCCTCCGCGTGACCTGCTGCGTCACGATCACCCGCGCCCGCGAGCAGGGCTGGTCCCAGGTCTGCAGGGCAGCCGGTTGCCGCGCCACCTGGGGGCTGCACGGGTAGGCCGTGATGTGCTGAGCGCCCACTGGGTGAGATGGCCGAGGGAAGGGCGGGTGGCGCCCGACCCGTACGTACGTCAGCGGCGCCCCGTATCCGCCATGCCGCCGCCTTCCAGCAGCGATACTGGATGCATGGACGCGACGATCACCGCCCCCCGCGCCGAGGTGCTGCGGCACCGGTACCGCAGCCGACTGCCCGAGCGCTTGCAGGAGCTGGCCGGCCCTGTCGAGGGCAATGTGGACCTGCCGCTCCACATCGTCTGGTCCGGGCGGACGAACTACAGCCTGGACCGGCCGAAGTCCCGCATGACGCTCTACCGGACCGTTCTAGCCGAAGGACTGAGTGAGGACCTGGTGGCCCTCCTTCACCATCGGCTGCTCATCGAGCAGTGGCCTGTGCTGCGGCGCTTGATCAGTCCCTACATCCGCGAGGTCTGGGAGGACGCCTTCCCCGAGCTGCTCCGCACCGCTCCGGCCGACACGACCGCCGCGTGAAGCTCACTCCGCTCCACGAGCGTCTCCTCGCTGACATCCTCGATCTCGGCTCCCCCTACCCTCCGGTCCTCACCGGCGGATACGCCGTGCAGGCCCACGGCCTGGTCGAACGCTTCAGCCGCGACCTCGACGTCGCCACTGAGAACCCCGCTCCGATGCAGGAGATCGTCGCCTCACTCACAGCAGGTCTCAGCGCGCGCGGATGGCGGACCACGCACGTCCGGACCGATCCGCTCAGCGGCCGGTTCCTCGTCACCGATCCGTACACCGGCGAGGAGTGCGAGGTGGACGTCCTCAAGGAGGCGTTCTGGGCTCCGCCCGCCCAGACCCCCTACGGCCCCGTTCTTTCCCTCGACGACGTGATCGGCACCAAGGTCCGTGCCCTCGCTGACCGCGGCACCGTCCGCGACCTCATCGACGTCCAGGCTGCCTCCCGCCACCGCTCCACCGCCGAGCTCGAATCCCTGGGCCGCCGTCGCGCCCACGACGAGTTCAGCCTCGAAGACCTCCGGGACCGGCTCGTCGGCGCGGACTGGTACGAGGATGAGGACTACACCGCGTACGGGCTCACCTCCCAGCAGATCGAAGAACTCAAGGCGTGGGCGCTGGCGTGGGCGGAGGATCTAGGCGCGCGGATTCATGACGAGAACGCCTGAGAGGCGGTCACGCGTCCATCCCCATCTACCACCGTGGCAACGAGAGGATGCGGTACAGCCAGCAGGGTCCGACCCGGAGCCGTCCACGGTGGTGGCTGCCCTGCACGGCGGATGTGCAGGTCGGTTGAGTGATACTCCGCAGTGGACTCACGGCGCAACCGGGCTGCGGTAACGGTCAAACACTGCATCCCGTTCCCGCTCCCATGTCCAGTCCGGGTCCCGACGGTGGAACTCGGTCACGGCCAGCTCGAAGAATTGGTCGGAAGGCTTTCGGCTGGATCCATTGACTACGAGTGCTGACAGCATCGGCTCAGGACCGGTGCTGTCCCGGCGGCAGACGTCTGCCAGCAGAAGCGACATCATCCGGCCGTGGTAGTGGACCCGGTGCTCCGGTGCCACGGCCTCGCTGAGCGCCTTGTAGGTGTCGGTCCGGCCCTCTCGGGCCCACCCCTTCAGAATCGCTACCATGGCGTCCCGGGCAGCCATGTAGTCCGCATCCCCGCGCGCCGCCTCGGAGGCGGGGAGCGGGGACGTCCACCGCGACGTCCGGCTCGCCCTTCGGTTGTCAGTGCCGCCTCCTGCGATCGCCGTTGATCAGCCTGCGGCAACGGAGGGGGTGTGATGGACGAGATCCGGCGCGGAGAGCGAGGCAAGCAGAGGACATGGCAGTGGCTCATGGTCCTGACGGCGCATCGGGGCTTGTGTGTCTACTGCGGTCGTTCCGCGGCCACCACGATTGACCACGAGAAGCCCATCGCCGATACCGGGGCAGACGTCTGGTGGAACTTTCGGGGAGGGTGAGCGAGGCCATGCGCTGCATCGCCCGCGCCTACACCGTCACCGCGAGTCGAGGCCCAAGCTCCTGGCCGTCAGGTGGTTTGGTCGTCCGCCCAGAGGCCGTCCGGACGGACCTGTCGTCTCAGAGGCGCGTCAGCGAGACGAGTATGCGCAGGGTTCCTCGTTCTGCCCCGGCAGCAGTCGCAGGGCGAAGACGGAGCCGTCAGCGTGGACGGAGACGGGGCCGCCCCAGTTCTTGTCGAAGGCGAGGCGGGGGCGGACGCCGCGGCTCGCGTGGACGAGGACGCGGTACTCCTCGACGTCGCCCCTGGCAAGGAGTCGGAAGACCTCCTCGTCCACGCCGGAGAACGCCTCGACGCGGGGACCGTTGAGGCGGAAGACGTGGTCGGTGCCGACGTACTCGTTGCCGAATAGGGTGTGGGCGGCGTCCTGGATGCTCATGCTGGCCGCGTGTTCGAGGCCGGTGAAGCGTTTGCGGCCCTGCCGGTCGGTCAGGTGGCGGGCGGTGGCGTGGCCGGAGCCGGTGAAAGCCATGAGGCCCGCCGCGGTGGTGTGGGCCAGGGACTCCTGGAACCAGGCGTAGTCCTTCGGCTGCACGTGGCAGCCCCGTACGGGCTCCGGTGCCACCAGGCCCTCGGCCGACGGGTGGATGTCCGGCATCACGTTCGCCTGGAACGGCGGGGCGTTCCGGTTCGCTTCCCGGCTCCGCCAGCCCCCGGCCCGCACCACGCCATGACAGGGCAGTGGCCCGGGCGAGGATGTGGAGCACGTCCCAGAGGGTCACTCGGAACTGCCGGGGCAGCTCCGTCGGCAGGATCGGGACGAGGGTGGGCTTCCGGCGGAGCGGCTTGTCCTCATTCTCCTTCCGCTTCTCGTCGTCCGCTGCGATGGCGGCCTTCACCTTCCCGACGAGCGCGTCGTCGGAGTGGACGGAAACGTTCGAGGACCGGGTCAGGTCCTGGAGCACTTCCTCGGTCGGCTTCAACGGCTCTCCTTCACGGTGTGCGAGGGCGGTTCGCCATTGGCTGGACCGTACGGAAGAGAGGGGCGGCGCACGCAAGTGCGCAGCGGCGCGTGGCCTGGACTTCGGCCCGGGCGGGCCGAAGCCGGCGCCTTGGCCCCGCCTCGCTTGCGAGTCCCACGCTGCCGAGGGGCGTCGGGCGGGCGGCAGGCAGCGAGCCTGCTTCTGGGGCGGTCGAGCGCCGACCGGCCGACGGACAAAGGGAACCGTGTTCCACGAACCAGAGCGATGTCGGTGCCCGACAGGTCGGTGCGTGGACGCACGTCGTCCGTGTCCAGAGTGGTCTCCCGCACCTTTGACGGCTCATCAGGTAAGTCAGCATCCGGTCAGCATGAGTCGCCGGGCTTTCCCGGAGGGTTGCCTGAACAGGCGCCGGTGCGGCGTGAAAGCCCAGGCGTGAAGCCGTCTCGCCCGAGCGGAGCGATGTTCCTCACAATTCTTGACCGGCGTGTCCCGGTGTACAGTCGAGACCGCCCTTGACCTGCACAAAGCAGGCAGGGAGCCGTCTTCCAGGAGTTTCGACATGCTGCGCACCATGTTCAAGTCCAAGATCCACCGTGCCACCGTCACCCAGGCCGACCTGCACTACGTCGGCTCGGTGACCATCGACGCGGATCTTCTCGACGCCGCCGACCTGCTGCCCGGCGAGCTCGTCCACATCGTGGACATCACCAACGGCGCCCGCCTGGAGACCTACGTCATCGAGGGGGAGCGCGGGTCGGGCGTCATCGGGATCAACGGGGCCGCGGCCCATCTCGTCCACACCGGTGACCTGGTGATCATCATCAGTTACGCCCAGGTCTCCGACGCCGAGGCGCGGTCCCTGAAGCCGCGGGTGGTGCACGTGGACGGTGACAACCGGATCGTGGCCCTCGGAGCCGACCCGTCCGCGCCGGTGCCGGGCTCGGACCAGGAGCGCAGCCCGCAGGCCGTCGGGGTCTGACCACGCCGGGACGACGGCGCGTCCGATGACTCCTTCGACGTCTCCCTACGAGGGCACACTCGCCCTGCTGCACACCTCGCCCGTGCACATCCCGGTCTTCGAGGCCCTGCGCGACGAGGCCCATCCCGGGCTGGGGCTGAGGCACCTGGTGGCCCCGGACCTCCTGGACCGGGCGCGTGAGGAGGGCCCCGCGGCCGTGGCCGACGACGTCCGGCGCCTCCTCGGCGAGGCGGCCGCGGCGGGCGCCGGCGCCGTGCTGTGCACCTGCTCGACCATCGGCGCGGTCGCCGAGCGCACCGCCGTCGGCGTGTCCGTGCTGCGCGTGGACCGGCCGATGGCCGCCGCCGCGGTGGCGGCGGGCTCCCGCGTCATGGTGCTCGCCACCGTGGAGAGCACCCTGGGGCCGACGGTCGCGCTGGTCCGGGAGGAGGCCGCCGGACGCGCGGTCGAGGTGCGCACCCTGCTGGTGGAGGGCGCGTGGGACCGGTTCCTGGCGGGGGACGCCGAGGGCTACGTCCGCGCGGTGGCCGAGGCCGCGGACACGGTCACGGACGCCGATGTGATCGTCCTGGCCCAGGCGTCGATGGCGCCGGCGCAGCAGCTGACCACCGCCACCGTGCCGGTGCTGTCCAGCCCCCGGCCGGGACTGGCGGCGGCAGCCGCGGCGGCGGCTGCGACTGCGGCTCTTGGCTCCACGCGCGCCGGGCGTCCTCCGGCGGCAGGGGGCCGGCCGGCCCCACCCGGTCCCGCGACGGGGTGAGTTTCCGTGCGGCGGCCGGGTACCCGGGGGAGGAGTCCAGGGCCGACGCAGCAACTGGCTGGAGGACACGATGACGCGCCCGCTCCCCGATCCCGTACAGCCGGGGCGGCCACCCGGGCCGGGGCCGACTCCGGGGCCGGAGCCGGTCCCCGAACCGGGCCCCGCACCAGAACCGGAACCCGTGCCCCCGGCGCCGGGGCCCACGCCTCCCGGCCCGGGCCCGGGCCCGGCTCCGGGTCCCGGCCCCGACCGCCCGGAGCCCGGGCCGGAACCGAACCCGGAGCCCCGGCCGGCTCCGGAGCCGCCCCCGTCCCCGATCCCCGAACCGCCGGGCCCGGAACCCGTCCCGGAGCCCGAACCGGGACCGCCCCTGAAGTGAGGCCCGGCCAGGCCGCCGGCCACGGCCGCCGAGGCGGCCCGCACCGGCGTGACGCCCGCAGCCCCCGTCGACCCGTCGACCCGCCGCACCCGCCCCCGCAGCGGCGGCCGCAGCCCCGGGCACGGAGGCGCGGCGGGACCCCGTACCGAGGTCCACCGTGCCGTCGTGCCGTCGCTCCCTGCGCCTCGACCTCCGACCGGACCCGCTCCACGGTGCCTGCAACGCGAGCCTCCGCAGCCCCCGCCGATCCATCGCAGCCATACCCGCAGGTCGCCTCGACCCGTCGCACCCGCCCCCGCAGCGGCGGCCGCAGCCCCGGGCACGGAGGCGCGGCGGGACCCCGTACCGAGGCCCGCCGCGCGGTCGTGCCCTCGCGTGCTTCCTACGCCTCGATCTCCGACCGGTCGCCGCCCCACAGCGTGTGGAACGAGCCCTCGCGGTCCGTCCGCCGGTAGGTGTGCGCCCCGAAGAAGTCGCGCTGTCCCTGGGTGAGCGCGGCGGGCAGCCGCTCGGCGCGCAGGGCGTCGTAGTAGGCGAGCGCGGCGGAGAAACCGGGTGTCGGGACGCCCTGGCGGGTCGCCTCGACGAGGACCTCGCGCCAGTCGTCCTGGGCCGCCGCGATCTCCTGCGCGAACGTCTCGTCCGACAGCAGGCTCGGCAGGTCCGCGCGGGCGTCGTACGCGGCGCGGATGCGGTCGAGGAACGCGGCGCGGATGATGCAGCCGCCGCGCCAGATGGAGGCCACCTTGCCGAGGTCGATGTCCCAGCCGTACTCCTCGCTGCCCGCCGCGATCTCGTGGAAGCCCTGCGTGTACGACACGATCTTCGACGCGTACAGCGCCTGCTCCACGCCGTCCGTGAAGGCCGCGGCCCCCTCCTCGCCCAGCGGCGCGGCCTGCGGGCCGGCCAGGCCCCGCGACGCCTCGCGCAGCGCCGCGTGCCCGGACAGCGAGCGGGCGAACACCGCCTCCGCGATGCCCGACACCGGCACACCCAGGTCGAGCGCGATCTGGACGGTCCAGCGGCCCGTTCCCTTCTGCTCCGCCCGGTCCTGGACCACGTCCACGAACGGCTTGCCCGTCGCCGCGTCCACGTGGGAGAGCACCTCCGCCGTGATCTCGATCAGGTACGAGTCCAGGCGGCCGGTGTTCCAGGTGCGGAAGATCTCCGCGATCCGCGCGGGGGAGTGGCCCGCGACGTCGCGCAGCAGTTGGTACGCCTCGCCGATGAGCTGCATGTCGGCGTACTCGATGCCGTTGTGGACCATCTTCACGAAGTGCCCGGCACCGTCGGGACCGACGTGGGTCACGCACGGCGCCCCGTCCGCGGCCTTCGCGGAGATCTTCTCCAGCATCGGCCCGAGGGACGCGTACGATTCGGCCGAGCCGCCCGGCATGATGCTCGGTCCGTGCAGCGCGCCCTCCTCGCCTCCGGAGATGCCCGCGCCGACGAAGTGGATGCCCCGCTCCCGCAGGTCCCTCTCGCGGCGGCGGGTGTCCGCGAAGTGCGCGTTGCCGCCGTCGATGATCATGTCGCCGGGTTCGAGGAGCGGGGCGAACTCCTGGATCACCGCGTCGGTCGGCCCACCCGCCTTCACCATGATGATCAGACGCCGGGGCCGCTCCAGCGCCGCCACGAACTCCTCCGCGGTCTCGGTCGCCACGAAGTCCCCCTCGTGCCCGAACTCCTTCACGAGGTCGTGCGTCCGCGCCACGGTGCGGTTGTGGAGGGCGACCGTGTAGCCGTTGCGCGCGAAGTTGCGGGCAAGGTTGCGGCCCATGACCGCGAGGCCGGTGACGCCGATCTGGGCTGAAGTGCTCATGGGGGTTGGCTCCTGGGGTCCTGGAATCGGCTGTGCCGGTTCGTCCTGACAACATCGTCGACAGGGGCGGTGAGGGTGGTGTCCGTCAGTATCGCCCGGTGACCATCCTTACGTGCCGGTACACCCACCGCACACCCGGACCTCCCGGTGCGGAGCACGCCCGTACGGTCGCACCCGCACCCCCCGCCCCACCCGAGCCGGCGGCCGGCGCTTGACCGGCCGCGCCAACAGGGGGCGGTTCCGGGCCCGTTGGTGTCGTGGAGCGGCCGGTTGCCGCCTTGTCATGGCCTGTTCGCGACGGTTACGTTTGCCGCTCCTGACGCATGTCGAGGGGGCTTCCATGGCCGTACGGGGCCGGCACCGCCGGTATCAGCCGACAAGGATCAACCGCGCCTCGCTCACCGTCACGGCGGGCGGCGCCGGCATGGCCCTCCCGCTGATCGGCGCGGGCGTCGCGCACGCGGCCGACATCGACACCTGGAACAAGGTCGCCGCCTGCGAGTCGAGCGGCGACTGGAGCATCAACACGGGCAACGGCTACTACGGGGGACTGCAGTTCACCCGGTCCACCTGGGAGGCGTACGGCGGCACGGCCTACGCCCGGCGCGCGGATCAGGCCACCAGGGACCAGCAGATCGCCGTGGCCGAGAAGGTCCTCCAGGGGCAGGGACCCCACGCCTGGCCGGTCTGCTCCGAGCACGCCGGTCTCACCCGCTCCACCGGCGCCACTCCGGCCGGCGCCCGCACGTCGGGGACCCCGCAGAGCGCCAAGCGCTCGGTGCGCGATGTGAAACCGCAGACCACGCCCCAGTCGCAGGCCGGCACCGCCGAGATGTACACCGTCGTGCGCGGCGACACGCTCTCCGGCATCGCCGCGTCCCACCACGTCGAGGGCGGCTGGCAGCGGCTGTACGCGGCCAACCGCACGACGGTCGGCACGGACCCGGACCTGATCCTGCCCGGCCAGCGGCTGCATCTGCGGGCCGGGACCCCGGCGCCCACCGAGCCGCACCCGGCACGGAGCCACGCCTCGCCCAGGACCACCTCGCCCAGGACCACCTCGCCCAGGACCATCGCGCCGAAGCCCACCTCGCCCAAGCCGCCCACCCGGAAGACCACTTCGGGTCACTCCGCCACCACGCACTCCCTGGTCGCACCGGTGGCCGCCGCGCCGGGCACGCCGTACCACGCCGAGGGCTCCTCCTGGTCGAAGGGCTACCACACCGGTGTCGACTTCCCCGTGCCCACCGGTACGTCCGTGAAGGCGGTGGCGGCCGGACACGTCGTCAGCGCCGGCTGGGGCGGCTCGTTCGGCTACCAGGTGGTCGTCCGGCACGGCGACGGACGCTACACGCAGTACGCCCATCTCTCGGCGATCTCCGTCAGGGACGGGCAGAGCGTCACGGCCGGCCAGCGCATCGGGCGCTCCGGTTCCACGGGCAACAGCACCGGCCCGCATCTGCACTTCGAGGTGCGGACGGGGCCCGGATTCGGCAGCGACGTCGATCCCGTCGCCTATCTGAGGGCCGGCGGCGTCAGGCTCTGACGCATGCGCCGGGGAAGCCGACGGTCAGGACCTGACACGGGTGCGGTGCCGGTTCAGCGAGGGCACCGGTACGAACGGCCCGCCGTAGAAGGGGCCGTACGGGAGCGAGGGCCCGTCGCGGCCGTCCGGCTCCCAGCGCTCGTACGCGCCCTGCGGGACCGGTGCCGGTACCAGCACCTCTTCCTGGGCCGGTGCGGTCGCCGGCGCGGGCACCGCGGACAGCACCTCCCGGGCGGCGGGATCCGGCCCGGGGACGGTCTGCGCCGCGGTTCCTGCGGCGGTCCCGGTGGCCACCGCGGCACGCCCCTCGCCGCCGATCCGCTCGGTGGTCAGCAGGATCAGACCGCCCGCGGCGACGACACCGCACCCCAGGGCGAGGACGGTGCCCGCGGTGCCGTGGCGGAACGTCTCGCCGAACATGGTGATGCCGACGGCGGCGGCCAGCACCGGGTTCACGACCGTCAGTGTGGCGAGCGGCGCCGCCAGGCCGGCGCCCCGGTAGGAGGCCTGCGACAGCAGCATGCCGGCCGTCGCGAAGACGCCTATCACCGCCAGGCTCGGCAGATCCCCGAAGGAGACGCCGTCCGTCCAGTCGACCGCGACCGTCTTGGTGAACACCGACGACATGCCGAACGCGACACCGGACGCGACCGCCAGCAGCACGCTGCGCACCGCCGGATGACGGTGCGCAGCCCGGCCCGCGACCATCAGCGCCACGACGCCACCGGCGGTGACGAGGGCCACCAGCACCCGCTGGGTGCCGCTCAGGGACTGGGCGTCGGCGGCACCGACCAGGGACAGCAGCCCCGCCAGGCCCACGGTCGCCATGACGGCGCCGCGCCAGGCCGTCGCCCCGGCCCGGCGGCCCACGAACAGCGCCGCCATCGGCAGCGCGAACACGATGGTCAGCGCGCCCAGCGGCTGGACCAGGCTGAGAGGACCGTAGGCGAGGGCCACCACGTGCAGCAGCCCGCCGACACCGTTCAGGACCACGGCTGCCCACCAGCCCAGCCGGCGCAGGGGCGCGTACGCCCGGCACGGCGAGGACACGGCGACCTGCTCCTGCGCGATCGCCCCGCCCGCGTACGCGACGGCGGAGACGAAGGACAGCAGCACGGACAACGCGAGGGCGCTCATGAGCGGCTCCTCTGCGGGCGGCCGGGGCGTGGGGCCCGGCGCGGCGAACGGTCGGCTTCCATAATCAACACCTTGCCGCGAACGACTGTTCCCCGTCGTCGTCCCTGAGCACGCATTGGGTCATACTGCCGATGGAGTACGCCTGTCGTCCCCTCCTCCCCAAGAGGGGTGACAGGTGAGGTGTCCCCCCGGGTGCGAGCCCCTAGGGGCCTTGGTACTACTGGCCTTCGTGGACCTGGACCCCGAACTCGACCCCGACGCCGGCCGCCTTCGCGACCTCGCCGCGCTCGGCGCCCTCGGCGGCTTCTTCGCCCTGCGCACCGGTGCGCCGCCGCGAGGCCCCCTACCGACCCTGGCGCAGGCGTATGCGCCCGTGCCGTCCGGACCGCCCATGCCGTCCGGACCGCCCGTGCCGCCCGTGCCGTCCGGACCGCCCATGCCGTCCGGACCGCCCGTGCCGCCCGTGCCGTCCGGACCGCCCGTGCCGCCCGTGCCGTCCGGACCGCCCGACGGTCCCTCCGGCGCCTGGATGCTCCGCGCGGACCCGTTGGCCTTCCGCGTCCGCAAGGTCGCGCGGAGCCTCCACGCACCGGAGGCCCGCGTCGCCGCCTCCATCGCCCACCAGGGACTGGTGGCCCGGCTCTGGTCCGTCGCCCTGGGCTGCGCGGCCCTCCACGGGTGGGTACCCGACCTCGACCCCCGCCTGCTCCACTGGGACCCGGACGCCGGCGCGCCGGACGACCTGTGGCTGGGAGAGGTCCGTGCGCTGCCCGCCGAGTCGCTCGACGCGGTCGTGCGCGAGGGACATCTCGTGCCGCTCGCGGCTGCCCTGACCGCCCGGTACCGCCTCTCGGCGGGCCTGCTGCGGGGCAACGCGGGCTCCGCCCTGGCGGGCAGCGTGCGCATGCTCGCCCGGTGGGCGGGGGAGAGCGGCCGCACCGACGTGGCGCGGCGGGCACCGGCCCTGGCCGCCGGGCCGTTCGCACACCCCGATCTGTCCCGCAGCCTGGACCCGGCCACCGGCCGCCGCCGCAGCTGCTGCCTCTACTACCGGCTGTCCGGGGGCGGCCTGTGCGGGGACTGCTGCTTCGAGAGGCCGCCCGGTCGCGGCTGACCCGGGGGTGGTCTTCCGCAACCGCCGTATCTGGGTGACCATGTGGGAATCGGCCAGGCGCTGCGACAGGGGGTTGCGGGTGCGTGTGGGACTGCTGACCCGGGAGTACCCGCCGGACGTGTACGGCGGCGCCGGCGTCCACGTCGAGTTCCTCGCCCGGGAGTTGCGTTCCCTCGTCGAGCTGGACGTGCACTGCTGGGGCGAGGGCGGCACGGGCGGCGTCGTGCGCCACCGGTCGTGGCCGGCCCTCGACACCGCCAACGACGCACTGCGCACCTTCTCCGTGGACCTGTCCGTCGCCGCCGCCCTCCAGGGCCGTGAACTGGTCCACTCGCACACCTGGTACGCGAACCTCGCCGGCCACCTCGGCAAGCTGCTGTACGGCATCCCGCACGTGATGACCGCCCACTCGCTGGAGCCGCTGCGCCCCTGGAAGGCCGAGCAACTCGGCGGTGGATACGCCCTCTCCAGCTGGGCCGAGCGCACCGCGATCGAGGCCGCGGACGCCGTGGTCGCCGTCTCCGGCGCCATGCGCGACGACATCCTGGGCTGCTATCCGGCCCTCGACCCGGCGAGGGTCCACGTCGTGCACAACGGCATCGACACCAGCCTCTACCGGCCGGACCACGGCACGGACGTCCTCTCCCGCCTCGGCGTCGACCCCGGTCGGCCCTATGTCCTGTTCGTCGGCCGCATCACCCGCCAGAAGGGCGTGCCGCATCTGCTGCGCGCGGCACGGGACATCGACCCGGCGGCGCAGGTCGTGCTGTGCGCGGGCGCCCCGGACACCCCCGAGATCGACCAGGAGTTCCGCGAGCTCTTCCGGGAGTTGAGCAGGAGCCGGGCGGGTGTCCACTGGATCCCGAAGATGCTGCCGCGCCCGGACGTGATCCAGCTCCTGACCCACGCCGCCGTGTTCGTCTGCCCGTCGGTCTACGAGCCGCTCGGCATCGTCAACCTGGAGGCCATGGCCTGCGGCACGGCCGTCGTGGCCTCGCGCACCGGCGGCATCCCGGAGGTCGTGGACGACGGCCGTACCGGTCTGCTGGTCGACGTGGACGACGACTTCGAGAAACACCTCGCCCGCGCGCTCGACTCCGTCCTCGGCGATCCGGCGGCGGCCGGGGCCATGGGCGAGGCCGGACGCGAGCGGGCGGCACGGGAGTTCGGCTGGGACACGGTGGCCCGCCGCACGGTTCGCCTGTACGAGGGCGTCCTCGCGCAGGGGCGGTCACAGTGAGCGGAGAGCGGCACAACCGGGCGTAGAGGGGCGGCGGCATGCGGCGCGGAGGACCTTCGGTGCTGGGAATCGTACTGGCCGGCGGGGAAGGGAAGCGGCTGATGCCGCTGACCGCGGACCGCGCGAAACCGGCCGTGACCTTCGGCGGCACCTACCGTCTGGTCGACTTCGTCCTGTCCAACCTCGTCAACGCCGACATCCTGCGCATCTGCGTGCTCACCCAGTACAAGTCGCACTCGCTCGACCGGCACATCACCACCACCTGGCGGATGTCCAGCCTGCTGGGCAACTACGTCACTCCCGTCCCGGCCCAGCAGCGTCTCGGCCCGCGCTGGTACCTGGGCAGCGCCGACGCCATCCTGCAGTCGCTGAACCTGATCCACGACGAACAACCCGAGTACGTGGCGGTGTTCGGCGCCGACCACGTCTACCGCATGGACCCGCGGCAGATGCTCGCCCAGCACGTCGAGAGCGGCGCGGGCGTGACCGTCGCGGGCATCCGGGTGCCGCGCGCCGAGTCCTCGTCGTTCGGTGTGATCAGTCCCGGCTCGGACGGACGGACCGTGGAGCGCTTCCTGGAGAAGCCGGCCGACCCGCCGGGCCTGCCGGACGACCCCGAGCGTGTCTTCGCCTCGATGGGCAACTACGTGTTCACCACCAAGACGCTGGTCGAGGCCCTCCAGCGGGACGCCGACGACGGGGCCTCGGTGCACGACATGGGCGGTTCGATCCTGCCCGCCCTCACCGACCGCGGCGAGGCGGGCCTGTACGACTTCGCCGCCAACCACGTGCCCGGTGAGACCAGCCGCGACCAGGGCTACTGGCGGGACGTGGGCACCCTGGACGCGTACTACGACGCCCACATGGACCTGATCGCGGAGCGACCCGCCTTCAACCTCTTCAACCGCAGCTGGCCGGTCTACACCCACTCCGGACAGCTGTCGCCGGCCCGTTTCAACGCGGGCGGCATCGCCGGTGAGTCGATCATCAGCGCCGGGTGCCTGATCCGGGGGCAGGTGACCCGGTCGGTGCTGTCGCCGGGCGTCGTCGTGGACCCGGGTGCCGTCGTCCAGGGGTCGGTCCTGCACGACAACGTGCACGTGGGGCGGGGCGCGATCGTGCGCGGCGCGGTGCTCGACAAGAACATCGAGGTGCCGCCGGGTGCGACGATCGGCGTCAATCCCGAGCGGGACGCGGCGCTGTACACGGTGTCCGAGGGCGGAGTGATCGCGCTGGGGAAGGGGCAGCTCGTCGTCCAGTGACCCGGCAGGCGACGTTCGCACGCGGCGGACGGGCGCGCCCGACGGGCTCCGGCCCACTCGGTCGGCAGCTTGTCATGCACCTGATTACTGGCGCGCGGTGATCCGAACGCTCGCGCACGGCCGTGCGGCGGCGTGCGCCCGCCGCGGGCCGCGCACGAGGCACCGGACCGCGACGCGTCAGGGACGAAACCGGCGGGTTCCCCGGGAAACTGACGCCCCGCCAGCACCATGTGCACAACGATGTCGATCCTCCGGAGGTCTTCCGAGATGAGATGGACCCGGCGCCTGCGCCTGTGCGCCGCGGGCGCGGTGGTGGCCTCGGCGCTGTTCTCCCCGCCGGCCGCGCAGGCCGCCGAGCAGAGCGACGGCGGGCTCACCGACCTGGTCAACCCCTTCATCGGCACCCAGAACGAAGGCAACACCTTTCCCGGGGTCGCCGTGCCCTTCGGCATGGTGCAGTTCTCGCCGGACACCGGGCACAACACCGGCTACGACTACACCCAGCACCGGATCCGCGGCTTCTCCCTGGTCCACCTCTCCGGCGTCGGCTGCGCCATCGGAGGCGACCTGCCCGTGCTGCCGGCCGTCGGCGACGTCACCGAGACGGACTACGCCAGATACGCGGCCACGTTCGACCACACCGACGAGCAGGCGAGCCCCGGCTACTACCGGGTCGGACTGGGCGGCGGCATCGAGGCCGAGCTGACCGCGACCGAACGCGCCGGTGTGCAGCGCTACACGTTCCCGGCCACCGACAAGGCGAACGTGCTGCTCAACGCCGGCCAGTCGCTGCACAGGAACGTATCCTCCGAGGTCGAGATCCTCGACGACCGCACCGTGCGCACCCAGATCACGGGCAGCGGCTTCTGCCGCTCCACCCGGCCGTACACGGTGTACACGGTCACCCGTTTCAACCGGCCGTTCACGGCGCACGGGACGTGGTACCAGGACTCGATCACCCGGGACGCGACGACGTCGTCGGGCCCCGGGCGCAACGGCGCCTACGTCACGTTCGACACCACGAAGGACCGCGCCGTCGAGGCGACCACCGCGCTGTCGTACGTCGACGCGCGCGGCGCCGAGGTCAACCTCCGTGCCACGCACGAGCGTTCGTTCGCCGACGTCCGGGAGGCGGCGCGCCGGGCGTGGGAGGACCGCCTCGACGACGTCCGTGTGCAGGGCGGCGACGAGACCCGGCGCAGGACCTTCTACTCGTCCCTGTACCGGTCCTTCCTCGCGCCGAACATCGGCAGCGACGCCGACGGCCGCTACACCGGCTGGGACCAGCGGGTGCACCGGGCGGTCGGATTCACCTACTACCAGAACTGGTCCCTGTGGGACACCTACCGCACCCAGGTCCAGTTGCTGTCCCTGCTCGCACCGCGCCAGGCCCGGGACATGGCGATCTCCCTGCTCAAGGTCGACGAGCAGGGCGGCTGGCTGCCCAAGTGGGGCTACGGCACGGTCGAGACGAACATCATGAGCGGCGACCCGGTCACCCCGTTCCTCACCCACGCCTACCACCAGGGACTGCTCAAGGGGTACGAGGAGCGGGTCTACCGCGCGCTCAGGAAGAACGCCGACGGCGTCCCGCCCGCCGACACCATGTACGTGGGCCGCGAGTCGAACCGCGAGTACCTCGCGAACGGCTTCGCGCCGTACATCAAGGACAGCCCGTACCACAAGCCCGGTGACTCCGACTACCATCACGGCGGATCGGTCACGCTGGAGTACGCCCTGTCCGACGCGATGCTCGCCCGGATGGCGCGCGACCTGGGACACGACGCCGACGCGGAGCGCTACGCCGCCCGGTCGCGCTCCTACCGCCACCTCCTCGACCCCTCGACCGGCTTCTTCCGCGCCCGGGACGCCTCCGGAGCCTTCGCCGGGCCCGCCGACCCGGCGAACAGCGAGGGCTTCCACGAGGGCACGGCCTGGCAGTACCAGTGGCTCGTGCCGCAGGACCTGCCGGGCGTGGTCGGCCTCATCGGCGGCCGGAAGGCGGCGAACGACCGGCTCGACGCCTTCTTCGCCTACGACCGGCTGACCGCGGACCCGGCGGGGACCGCGCGCGACGTCTGGGTGAACGGGCCGTACGACTACTACCACGCCGACAAGTACAACCCGCAGAACGAGCCCGACCTCATCGCGCCCTACACCTACCTCTCGACCGGTCAGCCGTGGAAGACGACGGACGTGGTGCATGCGGCGCTGACCCTGTTCACGGACGGCCCGACCGGCATGACCGGCAACGACGACCTCGGCACGATGTCCGCCTGGGACGTGCTGTCGTCGATCGGCATCTTCCCGGTGCAGCCCGGCTACCCGACCTGGGGTCTGACCACGCCCGTGTTCGACCGGGTCGACCTGGTCCTGGACCGGGCCCACTACCCGCGCGGCAGGCTGACCATCACGGCGCCGGGCACGTCCGACCGGGAGCGCTACACCCAGGGCGTGCGCGTCGACGGAACGGCCTACGAACGCACGTACGTCACCACCGACACGTTGCGCCGGCTGGGAACACTCGAGTTCACGGTCGGCGCGCGGCCGTCCGGGTGGGGCACGGCACCGGATGCCGCGCCGCCCGCACTGACGTGACCTCGTGTGTCCCATGGGTCCCGGCCCTCTCGGCGGGGCGGGACTTCGCGACATGTTAACTGTACGTAGCCTGATCATACTTGACCGTAATCGTCCGTCGGAGGTTGACTCTTGCTTCCCCCGAATCGTCGACGCGAGGCAAGCCATTGACTTCTGACCTGCTCGCACCACTCGACCTGGCGTTCTGGAACATCGAGTCCGCCCGGCATCCGATGCACCTCGGTGCCCTCGGCGTGTTCTCCTGCCACTCGCCCACCGCCGGTGCGCACGCCGCCGACCTGCTCGCGGTCCGTGCCGCGGCGGTGCCCGGACTGCGCATGCGCATCCGTGACGTCTGGCTGCCGGACGTACGCCTCCCGCGCGACCTCGCCGACGTGCGCCTCCCGCTCGCCCTGGGCGGCGCGGCCCGCGAACCCGCCCCCGAGTTCGACCCGCTCGACCATGTGCGGCTGCACGCCCCCACCGCCGACTTCCACGCCGTGGCGGGGCGGCTCATGGAGCGCCCGCTGGAACGCGGCCGGCCGCCCTGGGAGGCGCACGTGATGCCGGGGGAGTCCGGCACCTGCTTCGCGGTGCTCTTCAAGTTCCACCACGCGCTCGCCGACGGGCTGCGCGCCCTGATGCTCGCGGCCGCCGTGATGGACCCGACGGACCTGCCCGAACCCCGCCCGCGCCGCCAGGAGGCCGCCCGGGGCCGCCTTCCCGGCATGCGCAGACTTCCCGGTCTGCTGCGCGGCACACTCGCCGACGTGGGACGCGCCCTCGACATCGGTGCCTCGGTCGCCCTGTCCACCCTCGGGATGCGCTCCTCCTCGGCGTTCACGTCCGAGCCCAGCGGCACCCGGCGCACCGCCGGAGTCGTCGTCGACCTCGACGAGGTGCACCGGGTGCGCAAGTCGGAGGGCGGCACGGTCAACGACGTGCTGATCGCCGTCGTCGCGGGCGCCCTGCGCCGCTGGCTGGACGAACGCGGCGACGGCAGCGCGGGCGTCGCGCCCCGCGCCCTGATCCCCGTCTCCCACCGCCGCCCGCGCACCGCGCAGCCACAGGGCAATCGGCTCTCCGGCTACCTGATACGGCTCCCGGTCGGCGACCCGGACCCGCTGGAGCGGCTGCGGTCGGTCCGCACGGCCATGGACCGCAACAAGGACGCCGGGCCCAATCGGGGCGCGGGCGCCGTGGCACTGCTCGCCGACCACGTTCCGGCGCTGGGCCACCGGCTGGGCGGACCGCTGGTCAGCCAGGCCGCCCGGCTGTGGTTCGACATCCTGGTCACCAGCGTGCCGCTGCCGAGCCTGGGCCTGAAGCTCGGCGGCAATCCGCTCGTCGAGGTCTATCCGCTCGCCCCGCTGGCCCGCGGGCAGTCCCTCGCGGTGGCGATCTCCACGTACCGCGGACGTGTGCACTTCGGGTTCGTCGCCGACGGCCGGGCGGTGCCGGACCTCGGCCTGCTGGCGCGCGCGGTGTCGGAGGAGGTGCAGACCCTGCTGGCGGCCTGCCGCGGCTGAGCGGCCCACCGTCACGGCGTGCGGGGGACGGCCTCGCCCGCCGTGACGAGCGGACCGCTCGTCCGGCGGCCGCTCGTTCCGCAGGCCGCTCGTTCCGCAGGCCGCTCGTTCCGCAAGCCGCTCGTTCCGCAGGCCGCTCGTTCCGCAGGCCGCTCGTCCGGCGGCCGCTCGTTTCGCAGGCCGTTCGCCCCGCGGGCCGTTCGCCCCCACAGGGCGCCCGCCCGCGGGCGGGCGCCCTCGGGCCGCCGTCGCCGGCGCCGCCCGACCGGGCACCGGCCGCGCCCCGGATCACCACGGGTTTGGTGCCTGGGCCCGGCGCTCCGTAAGATTCCCCGTTCGAAAGCGGGCGCGGCGGAGCGCTGCGCGGGAGAGCGAGGAACGGCAGCGCGATGACGGTGACAGAGGACGGTCCGGCGGGCGGCGCGTCGGCGGCCGCGGACGAGGTGTCGTACGGGCCCGGCATCGACCCGGAGCGACTGGCCGTCTGCCTCGGCGTGCTCGAGGAACTCGACCGGCTGGACGTCGACCACCCCGATGCGATCACCGTGCGCCGGGCCACCGCGCACGTCTACCGCATGGTCAAGCAGCGCCGCCGCCAGGAGCGCAGGGCCGCCAAGACCGCCCACGACAAGGCGGTCACCGAGGCCACGGCGACCGGGTCCGCCCAGCGCATCGACGACGAGACCGAGGGCATCCTGCCGTCGTCGGCCACCGAGGCCGGCCGGATCGCCGGCATACTCCAGCGCCCGCGCGCCTGCTACGTGTGCAAGACCCGCTATGTCGAGGTCGACTACTTCTACCACCAGCTCTGCCCGGCGTGCGCGGCCGAGAACCGGACCCGCCGCGACGCCCGCGTCGACCTCACGGGCAAGCGCGCGCTGCTCACCGGCGGCCGCGCCAAGATCGGCATGTACATCGCGCTGCGCCTGCTGCGGGACGGCGCCCACACCACGATCACCACGCGTTTCCCGAACGACGCCGTCCGCCGTTTCAAGGCACAGCCCGACAGCGACGAGTGGATCCACCGGCTGAAGATCGTCGGCATCGACCTGCGCGACCCCGCCCAGGTCGTGGCGCTCGCCGAGTCGGTCGCGGACGCGGGCCCGCTGGACATCCTGATCAACAACGCCGCCCAGACCGTGCGCCGCTCCGCGCAGGCATACAGCGAGTTGCTGGCCGCCGAGTCCGCGCCGCTCCCGGCGGGCGAGCTGCCGCCCGCCGAGATCATCGGGGCCTTCGGCTCGGGGGCCGTGGCGGCGCTGCCGGTGGCCGACGGCGGCGCGCTGAGCGCTCAGGACGTCACCGAACTCGCGCTGGTCTCCGGCTCGGCCTCGCTGGCGCGGATCGAGGCCGGCACGGCGATCGACGCCGGGGGACTCGTGCCCGATCTGGACGACACCAACAGCTGGGTCCAGGCGGTGGAGGAGGTGACGCCGGTGGAACTGCTCGAGGTCCAGCTGTGCAACTCCACGGCGCCGTTCCTCCTGATCAGCCGCCTGCGGGCGGCGCTGGCCGCCTCCCCGGCCCGGCGCACGTACATCGTGAACGTCTCGGCGATGGAGGGCGTCTTCAACCGCGGCTACAAGGGCGCCGGCCATCCGCACACCAACATGGCCAAGGCCGCCCTGAACATGCTCACCCGCACCAGCGCGGAGGAGATGTTCCAGAAGGACGGCATCCTGATGACCGCCGTCGACACCGGGTGGATCACCGACGAGCGCCCGCACCCGGACAAGATCCGGCTGGCGGACGAGGGCTTCCACGCTCCGCTCGACCTCGTCGACGGCGCGGCGCGGGTATACGATCCGATTGTGCGCGGTGAGCAGGGCGAAGACCTGTACGGCGTCTTCCTCAAGGACTACGCGCCCGGCAAATGGTGAGCCCGGGAGGCGGTCCTGAGGCGGTCACGCGCCGACCCTGACGCGTGACCTGGCGCCGGCTGGGAACCCGGACCCTGGTGAGTACCGCGCAAGGAGGTCCGTCTCATGGCCACTGAACACGACATCGATCCCCGTGCCGCCGACGATCCCCGCAACGTGTACCCGACCGACGAGCGGTTCTATGCGTCCGACCGTCCGGAACACGTGGTCCTGCCCGAGGACCGCCCGCGCGGAGGAGGCCCCGCCGCCCCGGTGAAGCACCGCGGGACCTGGGCCACGGTGGCAATGGTCGCCGGCATCATCCTGCTGATCCTTGCCGGCATCGCGCTGTTCCCGTGAGTGATCGCCGCAGCAGCGCATGATCACGTCCCCGAATGAGTGATCGCGTCCGTTCCCGGACCGCTCCGGGAACGGACGCGACCCTGCCGTCCGGATGCCCGGGCGCACACCCGACCGTAGGCTGAGCGTGCTCGGGGCTCGCGCGGAGGTGGGTCATGCCCCGGAACATCTGGTCGGGTGCCATCAGCTTCGGCCTGGTCACCATCCCGGTCAACGTGGTCGCCGCGACCGAGGACCACAGCGTGCGCTTCCACCAGTACCACCTCGAGGACATGGGCCGGGTCCGCGTGCGCAAGTACTGCGAGATCGAGGACCGCGAGGTCTCGCAGGACGAGATCGGCAAGGGCTACGAGCTCTCCAAGGACCAAGTCGTCACCGTCCTCGACGAGGAACTGCGGGAACTGCCCCTGCCGACGGCCCGTGCCATCGAGATCGCCGCCTTCGTGCCGGTCGGGTCGATCGATCCGATCCGCATCGGCGAGGGCTACTACCTGCAGGCGTCCGGGGAGGTCGCCGCGAAGCCGTACGCGCTGCTGCGCAAGGCGCTGGAGCGGACCTCGAAGGCCGCGGTGGCCAAGTTCGCCTGGCACGGCAGGGAGCGGCTCGGTCTGCTCCGCGTCCGCGACGAGGCGATCGTGCTGCACGCGATGCGATGGCCGGACGAGATCCGTGACTCCTCCGGGCTGGCGCCCGCGCCGGTGACGATGTCGGACCGGGAGATCGCCGAGGCCGAGCACCTCATCGACCGCATGACCCGCGAGGACCTCGAGGGGCCCGATTTCGTCGACCACTACACCGAGGCGCTGGAAGAGATCATCGAGGCGAAGCGCGAAGGTCATGCCCCGCCCGAGGTCCCCGAACCGGAGGCGGAGCCGGGCACGGTGCTGGATCTGATGTCGGCGCTCCAGGAGTCCGTGCGCAAGGCCCAGGAGTCCCGGGGCGAGACCGGCGGGGCTGACGTGCACGAGCTGTCGGCGAAGGAGGGGGCGGGGAAGGAGAGGGCGGGGAAGGAGAGGGCGGGGAAGACCGCGGCGAAGAAGCAGCCGGCCGGGAGGCAGCCGGCCGGGAAGGCGGCCGCGGCGAAGACCACGAAGCGGGCGGCGGCGCGTCGGACGGCCGGGAGGAAGACGGCCGAGACGGGGGCGGCCCGGACGCAGGCGGCCCAGACGGAGGCGGCCCGGAAGAAGACGGCCGAGAAGAAGACGGCCCGGAAGACGGCCCGGAAGGCGGCGGCGAAGAGGACGGCGCGCCCGCGCAGCGCCTGAGCGCCGGGGAACGGTCCCCACCGGGAAATCCCGGTGACCGCGGCCACTTTCCTGAACCACAATGAGCAGTCGCGCACCAGGTCGACAGTGGTGTGTCCCAGCACCGCCCGACCCGAGGAAGGCGCCGTCCGTGACCGTCCCCAACGTCCTGCTGTCCGGCATCGTCGGCTCGACCGCGTACGGGCTCGCCCACGCGGGCTCCGACATCGACCGGCTGGGTGTGTTCGCGGCGCCCACCGAGCTGCTGCACGGTCTGCACCCGCCGAAGGAGTCCCACGTCAGCTCGGCCCCGGACCACACGCTCCACGAGGCCGTGAAGTGGTGCCGGCTCGCGCTCGGCGGCAACCCGACCGTCATGGAACTCGTCTGGCTGCCCGCGGAGTTGTACGAGGTGCGGACGCCGCTCGGCGACGAGCTGATCGGCATCCGGACGTCGTTCCTGAGTGCCGCGCGCGTCCGTGACGCCTATCTCGGCTATGCCGGCCAGCAGTTCAGGCGCCTCGAGGCCCGCGGCGACGGCTCCTTCTCCGCGGACACCCGCAAGCGCACCGCCAAGCACGCCCGCCACCTCAAGCGGCTGTGCCACCAGGGCCTGGGACTGTACGCCACCGGGCGACTGGCGATCCGCCTGGAGGACCCGGAGGAGTTCCACGACTTCGGGGAGCGCGTGGCGGCCGATCCCGCGGTCGCGCTGCCCCTGCTCCGGTTCTACGAGGACGCCTTCACCGAGACGCGCAGCGTGCTGCCGGATCGGCCCGACGAGGCGGCGATCGAGGCGTGGCTGCGCCGTGTTCGCGCCCACTTCTACCCGACCGGGGGCGAGCGGGCGAGCTGATCGCCGGCCGGCTGCGGGAGCCCCGGCGCGTCCTCACCGGCCCGCGGTCCCCGGCCGGGCGTGCCGGGCCGCCACCATCTCCAGAACCGGGCGCCAGTCCTCCATCACGCCCGGGTCCAGACCGGCCGCGGTGGCCGCCTCGTCCGCCTGCCGCAGGGTGATGGCGTCGTCGGCCAGCGGATCGCGTTCGAACGCGTCCGCCTCCACGGGTGTCATCGGCCCACCCTGCCGGTCCAGGGCCGGCGCGCTCCAGGGGGACGGCCCGCGCCCCGGGGCCATGGCGGCCAGATAGCGCCGGGCGGCCATGTGCAGACGCACCAGGCGGGCGACGCGTTCGCCGAGCAACGGCCGTACCGCGTCCGCCGCGTGGTCGGCGTGCCCGGCGGTGTCGCCCGGCCGCAGCAGCCGCCCGATGTCGTGCACCAGACCCGCGACCTGGAGTTCCTTGTCCGCGGGCCGGGTTCGGCGCAGCAGGGCCGCGGTCTGCAGGGCGTGGTCGTGCAGATCGACCGGTCCGCCCGCCGGGGTGTCCCGTGTGCCCCGGCAGGCGTGCAGCAGATCCATCAGCTCCTCGACGCTGCGCAGCTCCATGCGTCAGTCCTCCCGCGAGAAAAGCCGTTGCCCACGGCCGGCACATCAGGGCGAGCTTGCGACTCGGCCAACGGCGCCTGAACTGGACACCGTCCGTGCCCGTCCGTACTCCGGTGGTGCGGTGGCCGGTGCGCCCGCTGCCCCGAATGGGGGGCCAATAAGGGGCGAGAAAGGGTAAATCGGTTCAAAATTGGGCCGGGTGTGAGGGAGATGACTCTGGACAGTTACCCGGTTGTTTCAGCCCCATCGAGCGGACGCCCGCTCATTTGGTTAATCTGGAGGGGACGGACAGCCTTTCGGGGTTACACCCACACCCATGGTCCGTCCCGGGACAAGCCGGCCACCACGGCATGCTCTCGCACGAGTTGCCGGCGCCACCGCGTCCGACCTGTATTCGACTCAGACCCGACAGGACGCCTGGGGCACAGCGGCAGCTGGGCCGGTGCAGTCCCGAGGGTTACCCGACACAAGAGGAGTGCGCGGTGACACCGGAGAAGACGAACAGCGATCAGGGCCCCGAGGAACGCATCGAGCGCAGGGGCCGCCGCACGGAGAAGGAACTCGGGTGCCTGGAGGTGTGGGCCAGGTCCGCCCCGATCCGGCTGGCCGGCTACGAGGACGACCTCGCCGAGCCCCACATCCTGCCGAGCGTCGACTGACCTCGCGGGACCCTCGTGATCGCTGACGGCATGGGCGTGCCAGACTCGCGCCCATGCTGATCAGACCCGCCGCGGCCGACGACTGGCCGCGGATCTGGCCTTTCTGGCACCGGATCGTCGCCGCCGGCGAGACCTACTCCTGGGACCCGGAGACCACCGAGGAGGCGGCCCGCGCCCTGTGGATGGCCCCCGCCAAGCGCGTGTACGTGGCCGAGGACGGCACCGGGGCGATCGTCGGCTCCGCCTACCTCACCCCCAACTACGGCGGCCCCGCGGCCCGCATCGCCAACGCGGGCTTCATGGTCGACCCGGACCGGGCGGGTCACGGCATCGGCCGCGCCCTCGCCGAGCACGTCCTGGCCGCCGCGAAGGCCGACGGATACCGCGGCATGGTCTTCAACGCGGTCGTCGAGACCAATCCCGCGGTCAAGCTGTGGACCTCCCTCGGCTTCACCGTCCTGGGCACGATTCCTCGGGCCTACGACCACCCCCGGTTCGGCAGGGTGGGGCTGCACATCATGTACCGGGCGCTCTAGACCGGCTCCGGACCGATCCGGGCCCTGTCCCGGATCGGTCGCACTGGCGTTCGCCCGGGCGTCGCCGCCCCGTCGGGCCGCGCTTCGCGGCTCCCGCCCGGGGAACCCGGTCCTCATGAGCGAGCACACCGGCACCCAGGCGTCGTACTGGATCGAGACGGCCCCGGGCGAGCCCCGCCCGGCCCTCACCGAGGACATCCGCGTCGACGTGGCCGTCGTCGGAGCGGGCATGGCGGGGCTCAGCACCGCCTGGGAGGTGGCGCAGAGCGGTCGCAGCGTCGCCGTGCTGGAGGCCGACCGGCTCGCCGCCGGTGTCACGGGACACACGACGGCCAAGCTCACCGCGCTGCACACCCTCGTCTACGAACGGCTCCGCCGCACCCGCGGCCCCGACGGCGCGGAACTGTACGGCCGCTCCCAGTCCGAGGCGATCCGCAGGGCCGCGGAACTCGTGGACGACCTCGGCATCGACTGCGACTGGGAGGAAGCGCCCGCCTACACCTACACACAGGACCACGACCGGGTTCCCGAACTGCGGGCCGAGGCCGATGCCGCACGCGAGGCGGGGCTGCCCGCCGAGTTCGTCACCGACACGGACCTGCCCTTCCCGGTGGCCGGAGCGGTCCGGATGGCCGGACAGGCGCAGTTCCACCCGCGCAGGTATCTCCTCGCCCTCGCCGAGGAGCTCACGCGCCGAGGCGGACGGCTGTACGAAGGCACCCGGGTGGTCGGGCTGCACGAGGGCGAGCCCTGCCGTCTGAGCACCGAGGAGGGCCGTACGGTCACCGCGCGTGACGTCGTCGTGGCCACCCACTATCCGGTGTTCGACCGCGCCCTGCTCTTCGCCCGGCTGTCCCCGCGTCGCGAACTCGTGCTGACGGCGCCGATCGATACCGGACGCGCCCCCCGGGGCATGTACATCACACCCGAGGAGAACACTCGTTCCCTGCGAACTGCCCCGTACCGGGACGGCAGGCGTCTGCTGGTCGTCACCGGCGAACACTTCACCCCCGGCACCGCCGACCCCGAGGAGCGCTTCGGCCGGCTGGCCGACTGGGCCACCGCGCATTTCGGCCCGCTCGACTTCGCCCACCGCTGGGCCACCCAGGACAACGACTCCACGGACACGGTGCCGCTCGTCGGCCCGCTGCACGCGGCGAGCCGCCACACCTACGTCGCCACCGGCTTCGGCGGCTGGGGGCTCAGCGGCGGCGTCATGGCAGGGCTCCTGCTGTCCGCCCTGATCGACGGCGGACAACCGCCGTGGGCGAAGCTGTACGACCCGCGCCGGGTGGCCAGCGTGCTCCGTGAGGGCCCCGCCTTCCTCAAGCACCAGGTCAAGGTGGCACGACACTTCGTGGGGGACCGGCTGGCGCCGCTGGCCGGCGGCTCGGTCGACGACATCGCTCCCGGGGACGGCGCGGTGACCCGCGTCGGCGCCCATGTGTGTGCCGTGTCCCGCGACACGTCCGGGCATCTGCACGCGGTGTCGGCGCGGTGCACGCACCTGGGCTGCCTGGTCGCCTTCAACCGCGCGGAGCAGGCATGGGAGTGCCCCTGCCACGGCTCCCGCTTCGACGCCGAGGGCCGGGTCCTGCAGGGCCCCGCCACCCGCCCGTTGCAGCCACGGGACGTCTGAGGCCGTCCCGGGGCCTCTGCCCTCTGCCCGGCGGCCGTCCGGCCGTCCGGCCGTCCGGCCGTCCGGCCGTCCTGGCGCCCCCCAGGGCCCTGCGCCCCGGGTGCTCAGAGCCGTGCGCCTCCGTCGGCACGCGCGCAGCCGATGCAGACGTCCGTGTGCGGCAGCGCCGGCAGACGGTCCCGGTCGATGATGTCGCCGCAGGCCGCGCATCGCCCGAAACCTGGTGTCCCCACACGGGGCAGTGCGGCGAGGACCTGGTCCAGCAGCGTCCGCGCGCGCCGGGCGTCCGCCCGCAGACGGGCGAGCGCCGTCGCCTTCGCGCCCGCATCGGCCGCGTCGAGGTCGCAGTCGGCGGCGAGGACCGGCATCTTCGCCTCGACCGTCGAGAGGTCCTCACGCAGCACGTCCGCCTCGGCGGTGAGCCGGTCGGTGAGGTCCCTCAGGTTGTCGGCCGACAGTTCCACCGGCATGGGTGCTCCCTCTGACGTCGGGAAGGTGCGCGGGATCACGGGTGGAGGAGGGTCTTGACCATCCCGTCCTCCTTGGCCTGGAACATCGCGTACGCCTTCGGCCCGTCCTCCAGCGGCATGGAGTGCGTCTTGAAGGCATCGACCCCGAGCGGATCCTCGTCCGTGAGCAGCGGGAGGATCTCCTCCACCCAGCGCCAGACGTTCGCCTGACCCATGCGCACCTGGATCTGCTTGTCGAACATCGTCAGCAGCGGCATGGGACTCGCCGCGCCGCCGTACACCCCGGAAACGGAGACCGTGCCGCCGCGGCGCACCAGATCGACGGCCGCGTGCAGCGCCCCGAGCCGGTCCACCCCCGCATGCTCCATCAGGGGCTGCGCGACCGCGTCGGGCAGCAGACCCGTGACCCACTGCGCGGCCTTCGCCAGCGGCGCGCCGTGCGCCTCCATGCCGACGGCGTCGATCACCGCGTCCGCGCCGCGGCCGTCGGTCAGCTCCTGCACCGCCTCGGTCAGGTCCTTCCCGTGCCGCCGGACGTCGAAGCACGTGACCCCGCGGGCGGCGGCGCGTTCGAGCCGCTCGTCCACCAGGTCCACCCCGATGACCAGGCCGGCGCCGCGGTGCCGGGCGACGCGGGTGCACATGTCGCCGATCGGGCCCAGACCCAGCACGGCCACGCTGCCGCCTTCGGGCACCGCCGCGTACTCCACGGCCTGCCAGGCGGTGGGCAGGACGTCCGACAGATAGACGTAGCGGTCGTCCGGCGGCCCCTCGGGCACCTTGATGGGCAGCTTGTCGCCGAACGGCACCCGCAGCAGTTCGGCCTGCCCGCCCGGCACCTGCCCGTACAGCTTGGTGTACCCGAACAGGGCGGCGCCGGTTCCGCGCTCCCTGACCTGGGTCGTCTCGCACTGCGAGTGCAGGCCCTGGTCGCACATGAAGCAGTCGCGGCAGCAGACGTTGAACGGAATGACCACGCGGTCGCCCGGCTTGAGCGTGCGCACCTGCGGGCCGACCTCCTCGACGACACCCATGGGCTCGTGCCCCAGGACGTCGCCCGGATCGATGTAGGGGCCGAAGAGCTCGTACAGATGGAGGTCGGAACCGCAGATGCCGGTGGACGTGATCCGCACGATCACGTCGTCGGGCTTCTCGATCCGGGGATCGGGGACGGTCTCCACCCGGACGTCCCGCCTGCCGTGCCAGGTCAGTGCTCGCATCGCTGTGCTCCTCGGCTCTCGCGTGCTTGCGTCGGTGCGGGCCGTCCGAGTCCCCTGGGGCGGGCGGCTGACACCCGCCCCGGTCCCCCGTGTCCGGCACGGCGGTCATGGCCGGGACGTACCCGGGCGTCAGCAACGAGGCGCGAAACGGTCCCAGGCCCGGTGTGCGGGCAGCAGGCGGGTGACCGGCTCCAGCACACCGGAGCCGGTGTCGGCGGTCACCACGTCGGCGGCGTCGAGGGGGATGCCCGCGGCCTCCAGGGCGGTGGGCGCGATGACCAACGGCACCATGCCCGCGGTGGGGACGGCGTCGCGGACGGCGCGGATGCCGTCCAGATCGCTCCGGCCGTCGGTGATCACGTCGCCGGGGGCCGGTCGGCTCCGTCGGCGAAGGCGGCTCGGACGCCGCCATCCGGTCCAGGGAGGGCTTCAGCCCCGGGGCGAGGGTCGGGCCTCGCCCCTGACGAGCGAGGGTCAGTCCTCACCTCTGACGATGTTCCACTCCGGCCCGCGGCACGCAGAGGGGCTCGCCCGGTCCTCGACGGCCGGGACACAGGTCCGTACACCGTCCTCCGGCGGGTGGTTGCGTGCCTGTGCCCATCCCGACTCGGGTGGGCGGACGGCCGGCTTCTCTGTTGTCCCGGTGGTCACGGCACTTCATCTTCCTTCTGCCGTCTCGACGGCGGCCGGGCCTGCTCGTCCGAGCGTCGCACCGCCTGGTGACCGAGTCCCCACCAGGCGTACGGCGAAACGCCCGCCCCGAACGGGGGTGCAGGGCCGGGTTCGCCGGGTACCCGCCGGGGCGAGCGCGGTGACCGGCACCGCACCGTCCGCGAAGGGACAGGCAATGACCCAGCACGTACGCGACATCATGACCGCCGCACCGGTGACGGTGCAGCCGCAGACGTCGGTGACGACCGTGGCCCGGCTGATGCGCGATCAGAACATCGGAGCCGTGCTGGTGGCGGAGGGGGACCGGCTGCGTGGACTGGTGAGCGACCGCGACCTCGTGGTGCGCGCGCTCGCGGACGGCGAGGACCCCGAGCAGACCACCGTGGCCGGCGTGTGCAGCGGGGACCTCGTCACCGTGGAGGCCGAGGACGAGCTCGACCGCGCGGTGGACCTGATGCGCGAGCACTCCGTGCGCCGGGTGCCGGTCGTCGAGGACGGCCGGCCGGTGGGCATCGTCTCGCTGGGCGACCTGGCCATCGAACGCGACCCGCAGTCGGCGCTCGGCGACATCAGCGCCGCCCGGTCCAACCGGTAGGGACGTCCGCCTCCTCTCGCTGGAGGCGCTTGCCCCAGGCGCTCACTCCAGGGGCGCCGTGCGCCGCCAGGGCCGCAGCGTCTCCAACTGCGCGGCCACCGCCAGCAGTTCCGACTCGGATCCCGGGCGGCCCACGAGCTGCACCGCGCAGGGCGCCCCGCTCGGGAGGGTGCCGAACGGGACCGCCATCGCCGGCCAGCCCGTGAGGTTCCACGGCGGGGTCATGGGCGAGTACGCCGTGTTCGCCAGCAGGTTGCGCAGCCAGCCGCGCGTGTGCCAGGGCGCGGCGGCCGGGCCGCGGCGCGCCAGGGCCGGGGTGAGCAGCACGTCGTGCTCGGCGAAGAACGGCTCCAGCCGGCGGCGCAGTTGCTCACGG
This sequence comes from Streptomyces sp. NPDC007264, assembly GCF_042869095.1. Classification (NCBI taxonomy): domain Bacteria; kingdom Bacillati; phylum Actinomycetota; class Actinomycetes; order Kitasatosporales; family Streptomycetaceae; genus Streptomyces; species Streptomyces sp. NPDC007264. The sequence continues at coordinate 275,480 of NZ_JBIAFD010000008.1, read as the reverse complement.
CGGTCACCGGACCGCACGCTCTTCACGCACCGGCGGCCCACCGCCGCGTGGACCCGGGTGCGCCGGGCCAGCCGCCGCGGGTCCAGTCCCTCGGCGTCGACCGCGGTGCCCGCCGTCCAGTGCGCCAGTGAGGTCGTGCCCAGCCACCACGGGTACGGCGGCTCGGCCGGCCGCACCTCGTGACCCGCCCGTTCGAGCAGGGCGGCCGCCTCGCGGGCGGCGTCCGCGTACGGGCGGCTCACGCTCACTCCGGGCAGGGGACTGCGGAGCGAGAGCGCGATCCTGCGCGTGGCCGACTCCCGCGGAGGGGTGCCCGGCCGGTCCGCCAGGACCTCGAACATCAGGCGTGCGTCCTCGACGGTCGTGGCGAGCGGGCCGTTCTCCGACATGCCGAACCAGTCGCCGTCGCCGATGCCGGCCGGGACGGTGCCGTAGCCCGGCTTGATGGTGACGAGACCGCAGTTGGCGGCCGGGATGCGCAGCGAGCCCATCCCGTCGTTGCCGAGCGCGATCGGCACCATGCCGGCGGCCACCGCGGCGGCGCTGCCGCCCGAGGAACCGCCCGCCGTGCGGGAGGTGTCCCACGGGTTGCGGGCGATCCCGTGCACCCCGTCCGTGGTGCCGAAGACACACAGTTCGGGCACGTTGGTCAGGCCGACCACGATCGCGCCCGCCGCGCGCAGCCGGGCCACCGTGACGTGATCGTGGCCGGCCGGGGTTTCCGGGGTCGCGGCGGAGCCGACGCGGTTGCACTCGCCGCGTACGGCCAGGTTGTCCTTGACCGCCACGGGCACGCCGGCGAGGGGGAGCCGGTCCAGGTCCGGGCGGGCCGCGACCTCCTCCGCCTCGGCCAGGGCGGCGTCCCTGCGCACATGGCGGAAGGCGCCGACGCGGGCGTCGAGCCGTTCGATCCGTGCCAGGTGCTCGGCCACCACCTCGTGCGGCGTGGCCCGCTTCTCGTGTACGGCGGCGGCGATCTCGGCGGCGGTCCGGCCGACCCAGCTGGTCACGGGCGCTCCCTGTCGGTGTTCTGCACAGTCGATGCACGGTCGAGGCAAGGGTGTACTGGCGAGTACGAGGAGCACTGTGCCCTGCCGACGGCACCACGTCGAGAGTCCGGCGGCGGCGGAACCCCGAACGGCCCGTCCGGGCCCTGCGGACGGCCGTACGGACGGCCGTGCATTGACGTGTGCCGAAGCCGCCGGGCAAGGTCGCCGCAGGGCCGAACCGGCCGGACCTCCTCCGTGCACCACCGTGTGAAGGAATCCGTATGCCTCCTGCCGTGCGCTTCGGCGTCAACTACACACCGAGCGAGGGGTGGTTCCACCACTGGCTCGACTTCGAGCCGGACTCCGTGCGCGCCGACCTCGACTCGATCGCCGCCCTCGGCCTGGACCACATCCGGGTCTTCCCGCTGTGGCCCTACTTCCAGCCCAACCGCACCCTGATCCGCCCGCGCGCCGTCGAACAGCTCGTCGCGCTCGTCGACGCCGCGGCCGAGCGCGGACTCGACGTCACCGTGGACGGCCTGCAGGGACACCTGTCGAGCTTCGACTTCCTGCCCGCCTGGACACGGACCTGGCACCGGCGCAACATCTTCACCGATCCGCAGGTCGTCGAGGGGGAGGCCGACTATCTGCGGACCCTGGCCGCCGCCCTCGCCGACCGCCCGAACTTCCTCGGCATGACCATCGGCAACGAGGTCAACCAGTTCGCCGCCGGACCGCACTCCGATCCCGACCGCGTCACCCCCGACCAGGCCGGGCGATGGCTCGCCCGGCTGCTCGCCGCCTGCGCCGAGGGCGCACCCGGGAAGCTGCACCTGCACGCCTCGTACGACGCCGCCTGGTACCAGGACGACCAGCCCTTCACCCCCGAGCACTCCGCCCGGCTGGGAGACCTCACCGCCGTGCACTCCTGGGTGTTCAACGGCACCGCCCAGCGCCACGGCCGCACCGGAACCGCCACCGAGCACCATGCCGCGTACCTCATCGAGCTCTCCAAGGCATGGGCGGACGACCCGCGCCGCCCGGTCTGGCTCCAGGAGGTCGGCGCCCCCGCGCCGCTGATCCCCGCCGAGCACGCGGCCGCCTTCACCGAGGCCACCGTCGCGGGCGCCCTCGACTGCCCGGACGTGTGGGGTGTGACCTGGTGGTGCTCGCACGACGTCAGCCGCGACCTCGCCGACTTCCCGGAACTCGAGTACGGGCTGGGGCTGTTGACCAACGACCGGCGGCCCAAGCCCGCCGCCGGGACGCTCGCCCGCATCATCCGGGAATGGGCGCCCCGCGAGCCCGCCCGCCGCACCACGGCGCTGGTCGTCGACACCGCGGCCGGCCGTTCCGCCTGTGCCCCCGGCGGCCCGGTCTTCGAGGCGTTCGCCCGGCTGACCGCCGACGGGGCCCGCCCTACCACCGTGCTCGCGAGCCGCGCCGACGACGGGCACCACCTCGCGGCCCGCGGCATCACCGAGGTCGTCACCCCCGGCCAGGTCCTGCAATAGCCGTCCCGTGCCGGGCGAGAGTGCCGCACGGTTCGAGGTGCCCACGGTCGGGGAGCTGTACAACGTGCCGACTCCCACCACGACCGCCCGGCCCGGCACCGTCCGGCACCCCGCATCCTCACCCCACGGAGCACCCCATGCATGACGACCGCACCCTGGTCGAGGCCCGTCTCCGGCGCGTCCTCGACGAGCGCATCCGCCCCGCCGTGTACCCCGAGTCCGTACCGCTCCAGGTGGCGGTGTGGCACGCGCCGGGCGAGCCCGTGCCGGTCGCCGAGGGGCTGGCCGCCCCGGCCGAACCGATCGCGGTGGGCACGCGCTGGGGCGCCCCGTGGGGCACGAGCTGGTTCCGGGTCACCGGAACCGTCCCCGAGGCGTGGGCCGGCCGGACCGTCGAGGCGCTGCTGGACCTCGGCTTCGACGAGAACATGCCCGGTTTCCAGTGCGAGGGCCTCGTCCACCGCCCCGACGGGACCCCGGTGAAGGGCCTCAACCCGCGCAACCAGTGGGTGCGGATCGGCTCACCCGTCGAGGGCGGCGAGCGTGTCGACCTGCGCATCGAGGCCGCCTCCAACCCGGTCATCATGGACTATCACCCCTTCGTGCCCACGCCGCTGGGCGACAAGGACACCGCGGGCGTCGAACCCCAGTACCGGCTCGCGCGCATGGACCTCGCCGTGTTCGACGAGACCGTGTGGCAGCTCGTCCTCGACCTGGAGGTGCTCGGCGAGCTGATGGCGGAGCTGCCCGTCGAGTCGGCGCGGCGCTGGGAGATCCTGCGCGCGGTGGAGCGGGCGATCGACGCGGTGGACCTGCAGGACGTGGGCGCCACCGCGGCGGCGGCCCGGGAACGGCTGACCGAAGTGCTGGCCCGGCCCGCAGCCCCCTCCGCCCACCGCATCAGCGCCGTCGGGCACGCCCACATCGACTCGGCGTGGCTGTGGCCGCTGCGCGAGACGGTGCGCAAGGTGGCCCGTACGGCGGCCAACATGACCGCGCTGATCGACGACGAGCCGGAGTTCGTCTTCGCCATGTCGCAGGCACAGCAGTGGGCCTGGGTGAAGGAGCACCGGCCCGAGGTGTGGGCACGGGTGAAGAAGGCCGTGGCGGGGGGCCGGTTCGTGCCGGCCGGCGGCATGTGGGTGGAGTCGGACACCAACATGCCCGGCTCGGAGGCGATGGCCCGTCAGTTCGTCCACGGCAAGCGGTTCTTCCTCGACGAGTTCGGCATCGAGAACGACGAGGCGTGGCTGCCCGACACGTTCGGCTTCGCCGCCGGGCTGCCGCAGATCATCAGGGCGGCGGGCTCCCGGCGGCTGCTGACGCAGAAGATCTCGTGGTCGAGGACGAACACGTTCCCGCACCACACCTTCCTGTGGGAGGGCATCGACGGGACACGCATCTTCACCCACTTCCCGCCCGTCGACACCTACAACTGCTCGATGAGGGGCGGCGAGATCGCCCACGCGGCCCGCAACTTCAGGGAGAAGGGGGCGGCCGGGCGCTCGCTCGCGCCGACCGGCTGGGGCGACGGCGGCGGGGGCACCACCCGCGAGATGGTCGCCAAGGCGGCACGGCTGCGCAGCCTGGAGGGCTCGGCCACGGTGGTGTGGGAGACACCGCAGGAGTTCTTCACCAAGGCGCAGGAGGAGTACCCCGACCCGCCCGTCTGGGTGGGCGAGCTGTACCTGGAGCTGCACCGGGCCACGCTGACCAGCCAGGCGAAGACGAAGCAGGGCAACCGGCGCAGCGAGCACCTGCTGCGGGAGGCGGAGCTGTGGGCGGCCACGGCGGCCGTGCGGAACGGGTTCCCCTACCCCTCCGAGGACCTGGACCGCATCTGGAAGACGGTGCTGCTCCACCAGTTCCACGACATCCTGCCAGGGTCGTCGATCGCCTGGGTGCACCGGGAGGCCCGGGCCACCTACGAGCGGATCGCCGCGGAGCTGAACGGGATCATCGAGGCGGCGCAGCGGTCGCTGGCCGGCGAGGGAGCCGTTCCGCTGGTGTTCAACGCGGCGCCGCACGCCCGCGACGGCGTCCCGGCGGGCGGCGCGGGCACGCCTGCCGCCGCGCGCGAGGTGGTCCCGACGGCGCGGCCCGACGGCGGCTTCGTGCTGCACAACGGGGCCGTGCGGGTGGAGATCGACGCGCGCGGACTGGTCGTCTCGGCCTGCGACCTGGACACCGGACGCGAGACGATCGCGCCGGGAGGAGCCGCCAACCTGCTCCAACTGCACCCCGACCTCCCCAACATGTGGGACGCGTGGGACGTGGACGCGTTCTACCGGAACACCGTCACCGACCTGGTGGAGGCGGACGAGATCGCCGTGGGTGAGGACGGCGCGTCGGTCCGGGTCGTACGGTCCTTCGGCGCCTCACGCGTCACCCAGGTGCTGTCGCTCGCGCCGGGGGAGCGGCGGCTGGAGATCGACACGGAGGTCGACTGGCACGAGACGGAGAAGTTCCTGAAGCTGGCGTTCCCGCTGGACGTGCACGCCGATCGCTACGCCTCCGAGACGCAGTTCGGGCACTTCCACCGGCCGACGCACACCAACACGTCATGGGAGGCGGCCAAGTTCGAGGCGTGCAACCACCGGTTCGTGCACCTGGAGGAGCCGGGCTGGGGCGTGGCGGTGGTGAACGACTCGACCTACGGCCACGACGTGACGCGCACGGTGCGCGCGGCGGACCGCGGCACGACCACCACCGTCCGGGTCTCCCTGCTGCGCGCGCCCCGCTTCCCCGACCCGGAGACCGACCAGGGCGTCCACCGCTTCCGGCACGCGCTGGTGCCGGGGGCGACGATCGGGGACGCGGTGCGCGAAGGCTGGCGGATCAACCTGCCGGAGCGGCGGCTGACCGGCGGGCACGCGGTGGCGCCGTTGGTGGCCGTGGCGGAGGACGCGGTGGTGGTGACGGCGGTCAAGCTGGCCGACGACGGCAGCGGTGACGTGGTCGTACGGTTCCACGAGTCGCGCGGCGGCCGTACGGCGGCCACGCTCACCGCGGACTTCGAGGTCGCGGCGGCGGTGGCCACGGACCTCCTGGAGCGGCCGCTCGCCGACGCCCCGGCCCCGCACCGCGAGGGCGACCGCATCACCCTGCGGCTGCGCCCGTTCGAGCTGGTGACGCTGAGGCTGAAGCGGCGGTCCTAGAGACATGGGTCGGGCCCGCCGGCGGTGCGTGGGCGGGCCCGCTCACCGGACAGGAGCCGCCGCACGCTCGGCGGCCCACCGCGCCGAAGCGGCCGCCGCCCTGGCGAGGACACCGCCGTCCGCGTCTACGGCCGGTCGGCGACCGGGGCGGCCAGCCGGGTCGGCGGCATGTACTCCCGCACGAAGGTGCGCTCCCAGCACGCTCCGCTCTCCCGCAGCTCGCGCCACGTCGTGAACCGGTAGCGGAACAGGCGGGCCCGTACGTAGCGCGGCGGCGCGTCCGCGGGGAACGGGGAGCGGCGCAGCAGCCGCAGCGTGTCGCGGTCGTTCTCCAGGAGCCGTTCGACCAGGCCGCCGAACCAGGCGCCCGCGTACGCGGGCGAGAGCGCCGCGAACCACATCAGCCAGTCCAGCCGCAGATGGTATGGCGCGAACTGGCGCGGCCAGCGCCGTGGATCGCCCGGCTTGCCCTTGAACTCGTACTCCCGCCAGTCGGAGTCCTCCCGCGGTACGGCGTCGGCGGTGCCCTCGATCACCACCTCGTACCGTGTGCGGCTGACGCTGCCGAACGCCCCGTACGTGTTGACGAGGTGGAGCGGGTCGAACGAGCGGTTCATGACCTGGCGGCGGGAGAGCAGATTGCGCACCGGCCGGTGACTGAGGGCGAGCAGGCCCGCGCCGACCGCCAGGACCACCGCCTCGTACCACGGCGGTGCGGCCGCGGCCGCCGGGGGCGTGGTGGGGAACTCGACCGCCGACAGGGCCAGCACGATCGTGATCCAGTTCAGCCAGGAGAAGTTGCCGGACAGGACCAGCCACAGCTGGGTCACGATCATCACGGACGCGGCGGCCGTCGCGACCGGCTGCGGGGTGAACAGCAGGACGGGCACCACCAGTTGCGTGACATGGTTGGCCGCCACCTCCACGCGGTGCAGCGGCTTCGGCAGACGGTGGAAGAACCAGCTGAGCGGGCCCGGCATCGGCTGCGTCTCGTGGTGGTGGTCCAGGCAGGTCAGCCTGCGCCAGCAGGCGTCCCCGCGGATCTTGATCAGCCCGGCGCCGAACTCGACGCGGAACAGGATCCAGCGCAGCAGGAACAGCACGACGACCGGCGGAGCGACCTCGTCGTTGCCCAGGAACACCGAGAGGAAGCCGACCTCCAGCAGCAGCGACTCCCAGCCGAAGGAGTACCAGGTCTGCCCGACGTTGACGATCGACAGATACATCGCCCAGGGGAGCAGCCAGAGCACCATCCCCGCCCACAGCGGCACACGGGAGTCCAGCCCCGCGATCAGCGCCGCCGACACCGCGCACCCCGCCCACGACCAGGCGGCGAAGAAACGGTCCGAGTAGCGCAGGTGGAAGACGCTCGGGGCCTGGGCGAAGCGCACCCGGGCGACGTACCGCGGCACCGGCAGCATGCCGCGCTCACCGATCAGGGCACGGAACTGCAGCGCCGCGGTCAGGAAGGCGAACAGGTACACGGCGGCGAGGGCCCGCTGGAAGACCAGCCGGCTCAGCCAGTACTCCGGCGCGACGAACCAGTCCACGGTGACCGCTCCTCTCCTCCCAGTGTGGCCCAGGACGCGCCCGGGGCGATGCCCCGTGACCCTGTGTACACCGCTCCCGCGGCGACGTGACGCGCCCCGCGGGCAGAAGTCGAAGATTGGGGGAAACCCTGGCATGGTGGGCCCCATGGCTGATCGGGGAGCGAGCGCCCTGTCACTCCCGGACGACTGGCCCGCCCACCCGGATCCGATCCTGGCGCTCAACCGCATGGGCAGCTTCGACTGGGACCTGGACACCGGACTCTTCCACATGGATGCCCGGGCCCACGAGATCTTCGACCTGCGCCCCGGTGAGTACGACGGCCACCCGGAGAGCCTGGCGGTCCGGGTCCCCTCGGCCGAGAGCCACCGCCTCGACGCCCTGGTCGCCCAGGCCCTCAAGGACGGCAGCGAGAACTACGGCACCTACTTCCGCGTCCGTCGCCGCGACGGCACCCTGTGCTGGACGCACACCCAGGGGTACATCCGGCGGGACGAGACGGGCCGGCCGCGCAGGATCATCGGCATCGTCCGCGACGCGACGCAGGAGCTGCGCGAGAACCGGGCCCGCACCGACCAGGCCCTCCAGGACGAAGCCCTGCGCCGCCAGACGGACATCGTGCAGAGCACCACGGCGGCGCTGGCCCACGCCCGCACCGTCAAGGACGTCATCGAGGTCCTCAGGGACAGCCACGGCCTCACGCCGCTGGGCGCGGCCGGCCTCGTCGTGGGCCTCCTGGAGGCGGGCCGTATCCGGCTCGTCGTCGAAGGGCCGAGGGAAGGCATCCTTCCCCGCACCGCGGTCACGCGCGTCGACGAGCCCTACCCGATGAGCGAGGTCGTGCGCACCCTCAGCCCGCGGTTCATCGAGTCGCCGGAGGAGTTCGCCGAGCGGTACCCGATCCTGTGGCCGCGCCTGGCGGATCTGCACCTCACGTCGGCCGCCTATCTGCCGCTGATCGTGCAGGCCCGCCCCATCGGCGTCATGGGCCTGCTCTACGACGACCGGCGCGGCTTCACCCCCGAGGAGCGCAACGTCCTGCTCGCGCTGGGCAGCAGCATCGCGCAGAGCCTGCAGCGCGCCATGTTCTACGAGCAGGAGAAGGACCTCGCGGAGGGCCTCCAGCAGGCGATGCTGCCCCGCTCCATCCCCAGCGTGCCCGGCGCCGACGTGGCCGTCCGCTACCGCGCCGGCGGGGCCGGGCGCTCCCTGGGCCGGGACATCGGCGGCGACTGGTACGACCTGGTCCCGCTGCCCGGAGGCCGCGTCGGCGCGGTCATCGGCGACGTCCAGGGCCACGACACGCACGCGGCCGCCGTCATGGGCCAGCTGCGGATCGTCCTGCGCGCCTACGCCGCCGAGGGGCACACTCCCGCCACCGTGATGGCCCGCGCCTCGGTCTTCCTGCGGGAACTGGAGACCGAGCGGTTCGCGACCTGCCTGTACGCGGAGGCCGACCTGTCCACGGGCGTGGTGCAACTGGTCCGGGCCGGGCACATCGACCCCCTGGTGCGGCTGTCCGACGGCAGCTGCCGGTCCCTGCCCGTCGAGGGGGGCCTGCCGCTCGGGCTGTCGGCCGAGTTCGACCGCCTCGAGTACCCGGTCACCACCCACGAGATGGAAGCCGGCCAGACCCTGCTCCTGTACACCGACGGCCTGGTCGAACAGCCCGGCGCGGACCTGGACGAGGGCATGCAGACCCTGCGGGAGCTCATCGACACCGGCCCCGACGACGTCCACGACCTCGCCGACCGGCTCATCGAGGTGGCGGGGGAGCGCAACGGGGACGATGACGTGGCCCTGCTGCTCCTGCAGCGCCGGGGCCTGGCCCAGCGGACCGGCGGCCGCCTCCAGCAGCATGTCGCGCTCGGCGATCCCGAAGCGCTCGTCGGGGCCCGGCGCATGATCCGCGCCGCCGTGCGCGCCTGGGGCGCCGGTGAGCGCTCCGACGAGATCGAACTCGTCGCCGACGAGCTGATCACCAACGTGCTCATGCACACCGAGGGCTCCGCGATCGTCACCCTCCGGGTCCTCACCGGTCACGACCGCAGGATCCGCGTCGAGGTGGAGGACTCCTCCAGCGCCCTGCCCCGGCGCCGCGAGGCGGGCGAGTCCGGCGTCTCGGGCCGCGGCCTGCTGCTCGTGGACCGGCTCGCGGACGTGTGGGGCGTCGAGGCGCGCGGCGGCGGCAAGGTCGTGTGGTGCGAGTTCATGATCCGGGCGCGCGTCTGACCGACGTGCGGGTCGCGCGGCGGGCGGCGGATGGCAGGCTGGAACCATGCCGGAACTGCCCGAGGTCGAAGCGCTCAGGGACTTCCTCGTCGACCGTCTCGTCGGCCACGAGGTGGTGCGGGTGCTGCCCGTGGCGGTCAGCGTCCTGAAGACGTACGACCCTCCGGTCACCGCCGTCGAGGGCCGGGAGGTCACGGCCGTGCGCCGGTACGGCAAGTTCCTCGCCCTGGAGGTGGGCGGCCTGCACGTCGTCGCGCACCTGGCCCGCGCGGGCTGGCTCCAGTGGCGGGACCGCCTGCCCGACGGCGTCCCCCGCCCCGGCAGGGGACCGCTCGCCCTGCGGGTCGCCCTGGAGACGGGGGAGGGCTTCGACCTGACGGAGGCGGGCACCCAGAAGCGGCTCGCGGTGTACGTCGTACGGGATCCGCAGGAGGTCCCGGGAGTGTCGCGTCTGGGCCCGGACCCGCTGGCCGCCGACTTCGACGAGCGGCGCTTCGCACGGCTCCTCGAAGGGGAGCGCCGCCGGATCAAGGGTGCGCTGCGCGACCAGAGCCTGATCGCCGGCGTGGGGAACGCCTACAGCGACGAGATCCTGCACGCGGCGAGGATGTCCCCCTTCAAGCCGGCCTCCTCGCTGTCGCCCGAGGAGACACGGTGCCTGTACGAGGCGCTGCGCGGCACCCTCACGGAGGCCGTCGAGCGCTCGCGCGGCCTGGCCGCCGGGCGCCTCAAGGCGGAGAAGAAGAGCGGGCTGCGGGTCCACGGCCGCACGGGGGAGCCCTGTCCGGTGTGCGGCGACACCGTCCGCGAGGTGTCCTTCAGCGACTCCTCGCTGCAGTACTGCCCCACGTGCCAGACGGGCGGCAAGCCGCTGGCGGACCGCCGGATGTCACGGCTGCTGAAGTAGCGGGGCGCGCGTGGAGCGGTCCGCGGCCCCCGGTCAGCGCGACTTCAGCGTGATCAGGTGCCGCCCGTCCTCGGTGCGCACCTCGTAGCGGTCGATCTCCCTCGACTGCATCGCCGCGCCGCCCTGCACGGCCGTCGCCCCGCTCTGGTCCCCGGGCATCATCCAACTCGTCACCGTCTGCTCCGACCCGTCCTTGCCGACCGCGACAAGCCGGCAGGAGTGCGGGCCCGTCGTGTCCTTGACCCGCACGTCGATCTGGCTGCCCCAGACACGGTCCTGCGTGGTGACCTCGGCCCACACGCCCGTGTCCGGGTCGGTCGCGCTCATGGCGGTCGTGGACGAGGACGAGCCGTGACCGGACAGGACCGCGACCGTCGGCCCGCCCACCGCGAAGACCACGGCGGCCGCGACCGCGTACAGCATGCGCCTGCGTCGGCCGCGGTGCTTGGCCGACACCTCGTCGAGCAGCCGCTCCAGCAGCCGGGGCCCGGGGGCCGCGACGGGGTGCACGGACTGCGGGGTCGCCCGCCGGTACAGCAGCAGCTGCCGTGCGGCGGGCCGGAACTCGGTCACGTGCGCCGTACACTTCGGACACTCCATGAGGTGGTCCTCGAAGCGGAAGGCTTCCGCCTCGTCCAGCACGCCCAGCGCGTAGGCGCCGACGTCGCGATGCCGTTCCAGGGACCTCATAGCGAATCCTCATGCCGGTGGGCGGGGTGGGGGATGGTGCTGCTGTTGCCCATCGGTACGGACCTGACCGCCGAATCACTCAAGACGTGATGAAAGAAGGACGGGGACATTCGGAGCGGTCGGCCCCGCGGATTGGTCCCGGTTCAAAAAAGATGGATGGCGAGGTGGCCGAGGGGGAGCCCGAGCTGCCAGGCGGGTGTCCAGACCTGGGGGCCTTCGTCCTCGCCGGCCACGGGACCGCCGCCGGGCACCGCGTCCAGGTCAGGGGCGAGAAGCTCGGTCTCCTCCAGCCAGCGCCAGGCCGCCGAGGCGAGCTCCAGGTCCGGGGCCGGGCCGCCCGCCGCGACCGCCTCGGCGGTCAGCTGCGCCATCCGTTCGCGCACCCAGTCCTGCCACGGCTGGTCGTACGCCGTCAGCGAAAGCCAGGTCTCGAGCTGCGAGACGACCCGGATGCCGGAGAGCTCCCCACTGGTGTCGGACAGGAAGATGGTCAGTGCCAGCGCATCGCGCCCGGCACGGAACTCGAAGGACGTGGGCGGCATGAGGTCGCCGGTGCGCAGCAGTTCGTCGGCGATGTACTCGGCGTACAACCACGCCATGGGGACGGCCAGTTCACCGTTGCCGGTGCCGTCCGCGCTCTCTTGGCCTCTGTGCAGCATTCCTTCCTGCCTTCCTCCGGTCGTGCGCGTCGCCCGATCACGGGCCCCAGTCGGGAACACGGATGAAGCAAGCTGATTGCTCAACCATGGTCCGCAGCAAGGCGCTTTACGGAGGTTTGACTCGGCCGACGGTTTCAGCGCAGGTCGGCCGCGTAGCCCGGAAGGACCCGGCGCAGGGCGCGCAGCGCGTAGTGCGCCCGCGACTTCACCGTACCGGGTGGAATGCCCAGGGTTGCGGCGGCTTCCGCCACGCTCGCCCCGTGGAAGTACACCTGCATCAGGACTTCCCGGTGCTCGGGAGTGAGAGTCTTCACAGCCCTGCGCACGTCGAGCATCGCGGTGGAGCGCTCGGTGTGGTCGCCGATCACCCGCGCGTTCTCCAGGATGGCGTCCCCGACCTCGGCGGGACGGGCCTGGCGGGCGCGCCGGGCGTCGATGGCGAGCCGCCGCCCGACCGTCAGCAGCCAGGGGCGCACGGATTCGAAGTCATGGGCGCGGAGCGCCTCAGGGTGCTGCCAGGCACGCACGAGCGTCTCCTGCAGCAGGTCCTCGGCACGCTGGCGGTCGCCGTCGCAGAGCCTGAGCAGGAGGGCGAAGAGGGGGCGACCGTGCTCGCGCTGCAGCTCGGCCAGCTCGTGCTCGGCGGTCGTCCCGGGGCGTGGGGTGGTGGTTCCAACCGTCATGGGCGTTATGGCAGCGTGCCTGGCCCCGTCGGGACAGTACGGCGACACGGCTGTGCGGTGGGCGGTCGCTGTTCGTCGGCGAACGGTGCGATGAACGGTCGACCGGGAGGTGTGCGGTCGTTCCCCGGCCGGGCGGGCGGCCCGGTGACGGCGGGAATTCGCCGTTACCCTCGGTTGCGGAGAGTCCGCATGTCGACATGTCCATGACCTGCCCCGGCCGGACGCCTCCGCCGGGGCGTCCGCGTGGTCGCGGGCTCTCCGCTCCGTACGGGTGCGGTCAGGAGTCGGCCGTGCCCGCCAGCTTCGAGCGCTTGTACGAATACCCGAAGTAGACGATCTGGCCCACCGCGAACCACACGGCGAACCGTACCCACGTCTGCCACTGCAGGAACGTGATCAGCCAGATCGAGAAGACCACGCCCAGTGCCGGGACGAACGGCATCCACGGCACCCGGAAGACACGCGGCAGGTCCGGCCTCCGGTGACGCAGCACGATCACCGCCGTGCAGACCACGACGAACGCCAGCAGGATTCCGATGTTGGTGAGTTCGGCCGCCTCGCCGATCGGCAGGAACCCGGCGATGGCGGCCGACGCGACCCCGGCGATCCAGGTCACGCGGGTCGGGACATGACGGGTGGGATGCGTCTTCGCGAACCATCCCGGCAGCAGCCCGTCCCGGGACATGGAGAACCACACCCGGGTGACGCCCAGCATGAACGTGAACATCACGGTGAGGATGCCGATGATGGCGCCGACGGCGATCACGTCCGCGAGACCTCCGAGCCCGACCGCCTTGAAGGCGCTGGAGAAGCCGCTCTCCTTGTCGATGTCCCGGTAGTCCTGCATGCCCGTGAGGACCAGACAGGCCGCCACGTACAGGACCATCGAGATCGCCAGCGAGTAGACGATCGCCTTCGGCATGTGGCGCTGCGCGTCCTTGGACTCCTCGGCCGCGGTCGACATGGCGTCGTAGCCGAAGACCGCGAAGAAGACGGTCGCCGCTCCCGTGAACGCGCCGCCCAGCCCGTAGGGGAAGAAGGGATGGTAGTTGCCGGTGTCGATGTGGAAGACGCCGACCCCGATCACGAGCAGGACGACCAGTACCTTCAGGGCCACCACGAACGTCTCGAAGCGGGCCGCGTTGCGGATGCCGAGGTTCAGCAGGTACGCGATCAGCAGGCACAGCACGACCGCGAACAGGTCGACCCGGTGGCCCGCCCCGGTGCCCGGGGCGCCCAGCATCCAGGACGGCAGGTCGGCGCCCAACTCGCCCACCAGGAAGCCGAAATAGCCGGAGATGCCGATCGCGACCACGGCCACGATCGCCGTGTACTCCAACAGCAGGTCCCAGCCGATGAACCAGCCCGCGTACTCGCCGAGCACCGCGTACCCGTAGGTGTACGCCGATCCCGCCTTCGGGATCAGACCGGCGAACTCGGCGTACGACAGCGCGGCCGCGGCGCTCGCCAGGCCGGCGATCAGGAACGACACGAGCACGGCGGGACCCGCCGTGCCGTTGGCGACGGTCCCGGCGAGGGTGAAGATCCCGGCGCCGATGATCCCGCCGACACCGATCGCCGTCAGCTGCCACAGACCGAGCGAGCGGACGAGCCGGGTGCCCTCGGTCCCTTCCGTGTCGTCGATGTGCTCGATGGGTTTGCGGCGGAGAATCCCCTCGCTCACTCCGAACCGGGCCATGCGCCTCACCCCTTCGCGGACGGCAACGGGCTGACGGCGGATCATGATGGCGCAGTGCAGGGGCGGACGGAAGACGGCGTGCGTCATCCGGCCGTGCGCAAGCGGGGTTCCGGCTCCGGCGACAGCCCGCCGGAGCGTTCGTCCGTCACGGTACGACGGTCACCGGCCAGCGCCCGGCCTTCACCAGCCGGATCGCCACCGAGCCGACGATGCGGTGCCCGGCCTGCTCGGACGCTCCGACCACCACCGCGTCCGCCCTCAGTTCGTCGGCCGCCTTGACCAGTCCGCTGTAGGGGTCCCCGCGGAAGGTGTGGAACTCCCAGCGCACCTCGAACATGTCCTTGACCCGCTCCGTGGCCTCACGGATGTAGGTGAGCAGTTCCTCGGCGATCGTGTCGGTGGTCTCGGCCACCGGCGCCCCGAGCGCCGCGCCCGCCGCCATCACCGGCTGCACGTACACCACCGCGAGCAGCGCGCGCTGCCTCCGGGCGAGACCGCCCGCGTAGGCCGCCGCGCGGAGCGAGGAGTCGGAGCCGTCCATCCCGACGACGATGACCTTGGGCCCGTCGGTGCCCAACTCGAAGCGATGCGAGTGCTGTTCCGTCACGGCTGCGAGGCTATCGGAATCCGCAGGTCCGGGGCCCCGCGGGGACCGGGGAGGAACCTTCCGGCGGCCCGGTGGCCCGGTGGCCCGGTGGCCCGGTGGCTCGGTGGCCCGGTGGCCCGGTGGCTCGGTGGCTCGGTGGCTCGGTGGCTCGGTGGCCCGGTGGCTCGGTGGCCCGGTGGCTCGGTGGCTCGGTGGCCCGGCGCCCGGGCCGCGCGGACCCGCCGGGGGCGCACACCCGCACGCCGTGGGAGCCGCCGCCGCGTCGGCGGTGGCACACCCCGCCCGTCCGGTACATTCGGCACGGCCGCTCCCCAGGGACCGGAACTGGTACGTCATGAAAAGGGATCAGCTGTTCACGCGACGCCGGCTCGTGCTGGCCGGTGCCGCGCTCACGGGAGCCGCCGGGGTGGCGGGTGCGGCCCGGCTGCGCGGTGCCGACGGCCTGGTGCGTCCCGGCCGGCGGTTCACGGCGACGGGGGGCCCGCAGGCGGTGCCCCCGCCGCGGTCGTCCGCCTTCCGGCTCGAGCCCATGACCGGCTACGGCCCCCCGCGCCCCGCGCCCGCCCGCGTCCCCGTACCCCGCGAGCCGATCCAGCGCCTGCCGGACCGCGGCAGGACCATGGTGCTGACCTTCGACGACGGCCCCGACCCCCGCTACACACCCGGCATCCTGCGCACGCTGCGCGAGTACGACGTGCGCGCGGTGTTCTTCGTGTGCGGGCGCACGGCCGTCGACAACAAGGACCTGTTGCGCGAGATGGCCGACGACGGCCACCTCGTCGGCAACCACACCTGGACGCACCGGTTGCTCACCCGGCTGCCCGAAGCGGAGATCCGCGCCGAGATGGAGCACACCTGCGCGATCGTCCAGGACGCCTACGGCCAGGCACCGCAGTGGTTCCGCGCGCCGTACGGGGCGTGGAACCGGGCCGTCCTCCGCCTCGGCGCCGAGCTGGGCATGGAGCCGCTCGCCTGGACGGTGGACTCCCTCGACTGGACGGCGCCGGGCACCGGCACCATCGTCGAGCAGGTGGCGGACGGCGCCGCCCCCGGCGTCATCGTGCTGTCCCACGACGCCGGAGGCGACCGCTCACAGACGGTCGAAGCGCTGGCCCGGTATCTGCCGCAGCTGCTGGACCGCGGCTACCACCTCACCGTGCCCCGGCGGAGTTCCGCCTGAGCGCACCCCGCCGGGCTCTCAGCGCACCTCCACCAGGCGGGCGAACACCACCACGTTGCCCTCGTACCCCTCGTCCTCGGAGAAGGCGCCCCCGCAGGTGATGACGCGCAGTTCCGGCACCCCCTTGTTCCCGTAGACGGTGTCGCCGGGGAAGTTCTTCTTGTCGAAGACCTCGACACCGTAGATGCCGAACACGGCGGTCCTGCCGTCCTGGCGCCGGACCTCGACGCGGTTGCCCTTCCTCAGGCCGCCGAGCCCGTAGAAGACGGCCGGGCCCTGACCGTTGTCGACGTGGCCCACGATCACCGCCGTGCCCCGCTCGCCCGGCGAGACCCCGCCGGTGAACCAGCCGGCGAGGTTGGGGTTCTCGGGCGGTGGCGCGTCCACCCAGCCCGCCGGGTCCAGGGCGACCGGCACGACCGGGGCGTCGACCCGGAGCGCCGGGATGCGGACGCGGGAGACCAGAGAGAACCGCAGGGCCCCGGGCGTCCTGCCGAAGACGGGGTCCGCGGCGCTGCGGCCGTCGGGGGCCGCCGCCGAGGCGGGTTGCGGGGGGCCGGTGGCGAACTCGCCGGAACCGCTGCGGATCAGGGCCAGGCCCGTCAGCAGGACCAGGGCGATCACGCCCCACGGGGTCCGCCTCGTGTGGCGTACCTCCGCTTCGGCCGGGCCGGACGCAGACATTCGCCATCCCTTCTCGCCGCCGCCGCTCCGTCCGTCGCGTGGGGCGGCACGCCGGGCGCGGCGGCATCCATGAGCGACGGCACGCGGCCGAACGGGTGGCGCGCGGGCCGTCGGCGCCGCGCCATGACCTTCAGGACGGCTCGCCCACGGGGCGCCGGCGCCACACGTACCAGGCGGCGCCGATCGAGCCGGAGATGAGAGCCGCTCCCAGACCGATCCGTTCGAGGTCGAAGCCGCCGATGCTGCCGCCGAGGCCGGCGTGCACGCCGTGGCGCCGGTAGCGCCCGCCGGAGTCGCCGAAGAAGCCCTGGCCGTCGTCGTTGCCGCGGCCGGTGGTGACCGCGAGATGCCGCTGACCGAACTCGGCGCCGCACGGCAGCGTCGCCTCGTACGCGAAGCCGCGTTTGGCGGCGTAGCCGTCGGCCCCGGTGTCGCACTCCCCTGCCGGCAGGGCGGTCCGGCCGCCCGGGGCGATCGCCGCCGGCCCGGCGGCCCGGTCGATCGACGCGGCGGCGTGGACGCCGCCGGTTCCGGCAACGGCCGCCGGAGCGGTGAACGTCAGGGCGGTGACGCCCAGCAGCGCGGCCGGAGCGACGCGTATCGCGCGCATGGTGAGCCTCCAGGTCTCCGAGGGGTCGTGCTGCGGACCTTTTCCGCCTGCGTCGGACATGCACCTCGATGAGCGACACGCTAGGAAGGACCGTCCCGGGACGCGATCGCTGTCGTGCGAACGGGGCATGCGTTGCGCCGTACGGGGGACGGCCGTGCCCCGCTGTCAGTGAAGCCACGGGAACAGGGCCAGGAACGGTTTCGCGGAGTCGGTGAGGCCGCGGCCGTAGGGCGCGTCGAAGTCCCAGATCAGGAAGAGCAGGAAGGCGATCAGCGCGGAGAAGAGCCCGGCCAGGACCAGCTCGCGGGCCGAGCGCCGGATCTGCAGGGCGAACACCATGCCGATGGTGACCACCGCGCCCGCGACCAGGCCGAACCACACCACCGGCGGCATGGTCGAGCCCGCCGCGTCGGCGCGGGCGGCCCGCGCCGTGTCCGCGGCGGTCACCTGGTCCAGGAGCGGCTGGTACGCCTGGGCCTGGAACTCCGTCGCCGGCTTGTGGTCGGTGACGTCCTGGCGGATCCGCTGGAGCAGTTCCCGGCCGCGGACGGTCACCGTGCCGTGCTCGGCCATGGACTTCCACTCGGTGGTGACGACGTGTCCCACGTACGCGTCGACGTCGGCGCGGATGCGGTCGCGGACGTCCGCCGGATAGACGCGCACCCGCTCCGAGATCTCGTGCAGCGCCTGGGCCTCGGCCTGGACATGGTCCTGGGCGGCACCGCGCGCCTCCCAGACGCCGGCGATGGCGAGGCCCAGCACGATGGCGTACACCACACCGATCCACATGGTCATGTACTCGATCACGTCCGGGGTCTCGGACGGATCGTCGTCCTCGCCGGCGGTGCGATGGCGCAGCAGGGTCACGGCGATCACGACGGCACAGGCGGCCGCCATCGCGAGGGCGAGAACAAGCCATTCCGACAAAAGACGCCTCCAGAGGGCAGCTCAGCGGGGACGCAGCGCGGCCACGACGAACACCGCGGGCGCGACGATGAGCAGGGTGAACATGAGCGGCGACGGACCGTGGTGCGGCGGCCGCGGGCGGGGCACGGCGCGGTGCGGGGGATAGCGCACCGGGTCGGCCGCGGGACGCGGCCTCGGGGCGGGTGAGGGGGTCGGCGTGGGTGAGGGGGTCGGGGGCGGGGTGCGGGTGGCCTGCCGTGCCGGCACCGGCCGGGGGCGGGGTGCCGCGGCCGGCGCCGGCGGGGGCGGCGGCACCGGTGTCCGGGGCGGCCGCGGCCTCGGGACCGGTGTGGGGCGGGCCGGTGGCTCGGTCGGGGTCGGGGTCGGGGGTGTGGCCGGTGGTGGGGGCGTGGGGGTGGATGCGGGCGGCGGGCTGGGCGACGGGCACACCGGCGGCAGGGAGAGGGCGGCGCCGTCCACGGGCCCGTCCGTACCCGCGCCGGCGACCGCCACCGCCTGTGCGCCGTCCGGGCCGGTCGAGGCGGACGCGCACGCGTCGGCCCACACCGTGCCGCCCGGGGCGCCCACGAGGATCCAGACGAGCGTCACCAGAGCCGGCACCCTGGTGAGGCGGCCGGACCGGTTCCGTTGGGGTCGATGCACGACGGAGATCATGAGCTCGTCCGCGCCCTCGCACGCGGCGGCGCCCGGGAATTGCCCCGAAGGAGGGAGATGTGCGTCCGCCGGGTTTGTCCCAAGGGGCCCCGGGAGGCGGGGAGTCGGGTGTCTCCGGGCGAGCGCTTCGGGCCGGTGTCCGGCCGATGGCCGAGACGCGTCACAGGTTCCGGAGAGAAAATGCCCGGCCGGATTGAACACATCCGGCATCCCCGCCCGTACCTAGTGCCGACGCGGCGCACAAAGGTCGCTGCAACCCCAACGTTGACAGCGGGAGTTGGACATGAAGACATCCTGGCGGAGCGCCTCCCTCGTGGCGACAGCTGCGGCCGTGCTGGCGCTCACGACGGCGTGCGGTCAGGAGAGCGGCACCCAGTCGCCGGGCAGCCAGAACGTGGGGGCCACCGCCGCCGCGGGTGGTTACGGCTCCGTCACCGACCCCGGCAACGGCTACGGCGCGGACTCCACCGGTGCGCCGAGCGCCTCCCCGGGCGGGCAGCCCGCGGGTCAGCTGGGCGTCGTGGAGAACGCGAAGCTCGGCAAGATCGTCACCGATGGCACGGGCCTCACCCTCTACCGCTTCGACCAGGACACGGCCGAACCGCCGAAGTCCACCTGCGACGGCGACTGCGCGAAGGCGTGGCCGCCCGTGCCCGCCGAGGGCGCCACGGTCGCCTCCGGCATCGACAAGTCCCTGCTCGGCGAGGTCACCCGCGCCGACGGCACCAAGCAGCTGACCATCGCCGGCTGGCCCATGTACCGCTACGCCAAGGACACCAAGGCGGGCGACGCCAACGGCCAGGGCGTCAAGGGCACCTGGTTCGCCACCGCGCCCACGGGCAAGAAGGCCGGCGCCACCCTGCCCGGCCTGTCCGTCCGCAACGACCCCAAGCTCGGCCCGATCGTCGTCGACAAGAACGGCATGACCGTCTACCGCTTCATGAAGGACGAGGCATGGCCGAAGCCGGTGTCGCGGTGCACGGGCGCCTGCCTGGAGAAGTGGCCCGTCGTGGCACCGGTCTCGGCCGAGGACACCAAGGGTGTCAAGAAGAAGGGCCTCATGGGCTTCACCCGCCCGGACGGCGAGAAGCAGATGACCGTCAACTGCTGGCCCATCTACACCTTCTCCGGTGACACGGCGCCCGGAGAGACCAACGGTCAGGGCGTGGGCGGCACGTGGTACGCCGTCTCGCCCGACGGCAAGCCGGTCGGCGCGCCCAAGTAGAGATCACCTTCCCCAGGGTTGATCGATCGCCTCGCCCAGTCGGCCACGGAACGCGAAGGGAGTGGACCGAGAAGCAGGAGTGCCGGACGAACGGAAGACAGGCGCGCGCGGCCCGGTCCGCTCCCTCCGCACCGCACGGGGGGAGCGGGCCTCTTCGGCGTGTCCGGGTACGACGCGCGCCCGGCGCGGTGGTGAGCACCGGCACGTGCCCGCAGGCAGTGACCGGGAACGGATGGTCAATTTCCGGTTCCGGTCGCTCGGTTGGCGGACGATCAGTAGCCTCTGCTCGAACACCGGATCGCCACATCGCCGCCTACGTCTTGGAGAACTGCATGGAGCGCCCCGCCTGGGCCCCACGGAGTATCGACATCTCCGTGCCGAGCGTGTCCCGCATGTACGACTTCTACCTGGGCGGATCGCACAACTTCGAGGTCGACCGGGAGGCCGCGCGCCAGGCGATGGAGTTCATGCCGGGCCTCCCCAAGATCATGCAGGCGAACCGGGCGTTCATGCGCCGCGCGGTGCGCTTCGCCGCCGAGGAGGGCATCACCCAGTTCCTCGACATCGGTTCGGGCATCCCCACCTTCGGCAACGTCCACGAGGTGGCACAGCGGGCACACGCCGGTGCGCGCGTCGTGTACGTGGACCACGACCCGGTGGCGGTCGCGCACGGCCAGGCCGTCCTGGAGGGCAACGAGCACACCGACGTCGTCGCGGCCGATCTGCTCAAGCCCCAGGACATCCTGGCGAGCCCTCAGGTGGAGCGGCTGATCGACCTGAACCGTCCGGTAGCCCTCCTCCTGGTTGCCATACTGCACTTCGTGGAGGAAGCGGGCGACCCGTACGGTGCGGTGGGCGAGTTGCGCGACGCGCTCGCCCCGGGCAGTCTGCTGGTCCTCACGCATGCCTCGTACGAGGGGATCCCGCTCCCGCAGGAGCGCGCCGAAGGCGCTGTCGACGTGTACAAGAACATCCGCAATCCGCTGATCATGCGCTCGCGCGAGGAGATCGCGCGGTTCTTCGAGGGGTACGACATGGTGGAACCCGGGCTGGTGCCGATGCCGATCTGGCGGCCCGACACGGCGCCCGAGGACGAGGATCCGTATTCCTTCTCGGGGTTCGCCGGCGTGGGGCGCTCGGCGTGACCGCGGAGCCGGGCGGGCCGGAGGACAGACTGCGCAGGTTCGCGACCATCTGGAGCCGGGCGGTCTTCCCGGCGACCTCGACGTCGCTGACCCGGCCCGAGTTCGAGGAGCATCTGCTGCCGCTGGCCCGGCGGCTGCGCGACGCGCTGCGGGCCAGGGCCTTCGACGCCGCCGCGGCCCGCGGGATCGGCGCGGCGCTCATCGACGCGCACTGCACCGATCCCGAGACGCTCAGCCGCACCCTCGACTGCGTCGACGCCTACCTCGTGCTCTACTGCGGCGACCCGGACGGCCCGGCGGAGGCGCAGGAGGCCCTGCGGACCCGATGCTCACGGATGCAGCACGCGATGGCCGCCGGGTTCGCGGAGGCCCTGCGGGAACGCACGCTGGCCGAGCAGGAGGCGATCTCCCGCGCCGCCCTCACCGCCCAGGGCGTGGTGGCGCAGGCCCTGCACACCAGCGAGGCCCGCTTCCGCGCCGTCTTCGAGGGCGCGGCCATAGGGATCGGCATCGCGGACCTCGACGGCAACGTCCTGGAGGCCAACGGCGCGCTGCTGCGCATGTTCGGCGGCTCGGAGAACCTGGTGCGCGGCCGCAACGTCGCCGAGTGGACGCACCCGGACGACGCGCCGCAGGTGTGGCGCCTGTACGAGGAACTCGTCCGGGGCGAGCGCGAGCACTACCACGTCGAAAAGGCCTTCTACCGGCCTGACGGAACGGTTCTGTGGACCAACCTCACGGTGTCCCTGCTCCGGGACGCGGACGGGTGCCCGCAGTATCAGCTCGCCCTCATGGAGGACACCACCGAGCGGCGGCTGCTCAACCTCCGACTGCGGTACGAGGCCACGCACGACGCGCTCACCGGACTGCCCAACCGCACGCTGTTCTTCGAGCGCCTGGAGAAGGCCCTCGCGGCGGGCGAGGGGCAGCGGTTCGGGCTGTGCTACCTCGACCTCGACGGCTTCAAGACCATCAACGACAGCCTCGGGCACGCGGCCGGCGACCGGCTGCTCGTCGAGGTCGCCGACCGGCTCCAGGCGTGCGCCACCGCGCCCGGTGAGATGGTGGCGCGCCTGGGCGGCGACGAGTTCGTGGCGCTGACCACCGGGCCCGACACCGAGCGCGGGGTCGACGAACTCGTCGGGCGCATCATGAACGCGCTGGTCACCCCGATCGGCATCGACGGGCGCGAGCTGACCGTGCGCGGCAGCATCGGCATCGTGGAAGGCCCGGTCGGGGAGCGCGGCCCGGCCGAGGTGCTGCGCAGCGCCGACATCACCATGTACCGCGCCAAGTCCGCGGGTGGCAACCGCTTCGAACTCGCCGACCCCGAGGCCGACGCACGCGCCATCACACGGCACGGGCTGACCACGGCGCTGCCCACCGCGCTCGACCGCGGCGAGTTCTTCATCGAGTACCAGCCGCTGGTGCACCTCGGCGACGGCACCGTGCGCGGCGCCGAGGCCCTGGTGCGCTGGCTGCATCCGCAGCACGGCGTGCTCGGCCCCGACCGCTTCATCCCGCTCGCCGAGCGCACCGGGCTGATCGTGCCGCTCGGCAAGTGGGTCCTCGAGGAGGCGGTGCGGCAGGCCCGCGCATGGCAGGAGAGGCACGAGCCGACGGGTCCGCTGCGCGTCAACGTCAACCTCTCGCCGTGCCAGCTCACCCATCCCGGGCTGGTGTCGGACACCGTCGACATCCTGGAGCGGTTCGGCCTCGAACCGGACGCGCTGTGTCTGGAAGTCACGGAATCGGCGCTCATCGGCGCGGACGACGACCTGCTCAAGCCGCTGCGGCGACTGGCCGAGATGGGCGTGGACATCGCCCTCGACGACTTCGGCACGGGCTACTCGAACCTCGCCAACCTGCGCAGGCTGCCGGTGCGGATCCTGAAGCTGGACCGTTCCTTCACCCAGAGCATGCAGCAGTACCCGGCCGACCCGGTCGACCTGAAGATCGTCGAGGGGATCGTCTCCCTCGCCCACAGCCTGGATCTCGCCGTCACCGTGGAGGGCGTGGAGACCGGCGCCCAGGCCGAGCAGTTGCGCATACTGGGCTGCGACACGGCCCAGGGCTGGTACTACGCCCGCCCCGGGCCGCCGGACCGGCTGCACCAGCTGGCCCTGGTGGACGCGACGGGCTGACACGGCCCGCGGCGGACGGTACGGCGGACGGGCGGCCGACGGCGTCACCGCTCCGGGGAACCCCCCGCGGCAGCCGGCGTTCAGTGCTCCAGCAGCATGCGCTGCAGTTCCCTGGCCGCCCGCGGCGGAGCCACGTCGCTGCGGTGTGCGAGGGCGATCGTGCGGTGCAGCCCCGGCCGGGCCAGGGGCGTGACGCGCAGTCCGCGACCGGACCGGGTGGCCACCATGCGCGGGACCACCGCCACGCCCAGCCCGGCGCGTACGAATCCCAGCACCGCGTCCATCTCGCCGCCCTCCACCGCGAACTCCGGCTCGAAACCCTCGGCGCGGCACGCGGCCACGGTCAGTTCCCTCAGGTCGTAGCCGTGGCGGAACATCACCAGACGCTCGCTCTCCAGGTCGGCGACGCGGACCGTGCGCCGTCCGGCCCCGGGCCGCGGCGCGTCGGGGGAGGACACCACCACCAGGTCCTCGCGCAGCAGCTCCACGGTGGTCAGCGCGGGGGAGGGGGTGGGCAGGGGGAGCACGACCAGTGCGAGGTCGAGGGCGCCGCGCGCCAGCTCCCGCACCAGATCGTGCGAGCCACCCTCCTCGATCAGCAGCCGGATGCCGGGATAGCGGTCGTGGAAGGCGCGCAGTACCTCCGGCAGCAGACCCGTGCACACGCTCGGCGTGGCGCCCAGGCGCACCCGGCCGCGGCGCAGCTGCACCAGCTCCTGCACCTCGTGCCGGGCCGTGTCCGCGTCGGCGAGGATGCGGCGGGCCAGCGGCAGCAGCGCCTCGCCCGCGTCCGTGAGCGTGATGTTGCCGCGTGCCCGCCGGAAGAGATCCGCCCCGAGCTCCCGCTCCAGCGCCTTGATCTGCTGCGACAGCGACGGCTGGGCGACATGGACCAGATCGGCGGCGCGGGTGAAGTGCCGGGTCTCGGCCACCGCCACGAAGTACTGGAGCTGCTGGAACTGCACCCTGTCAGCATAGGGCCTGCCTATCGAAACCAGCCGGACCATGTCTTGGACCGATGGGGACCTTCGGCCCTAGCGTTCTGACCCATGGCTCTGGCAACGCGGACGGACCGACGGCCGTCCATGGCACGCACCGTGTGGGACAGCACCGTCGGCAAGAAGACAGTGATGGCGGTCAGCGGCCTCATCATGCTGCTGTACCTGCTCGCCCACATGATCGGAAACCTGAAGATCTACTTCGGGGCGGGCGAGTTCAACCACTACGCCCACTGGCTGCGCACCGTCGGCGAACCGTTCATGCACTACGAGTGGACGCTGTGGCTGATCCGCGTCGTCCTGGTCGCCGCCGTCGTCGCGCACGCCGTCTCCGCGTACCAGCTCAGCCGCCGCGACATCAAGGCGCGCCCCAGCAGGTACGTGCACAAGCGTCCACGGGCGAGTTACGCCACCCGCACCATGCGCTGGGGCGGGGTCATCCTCGGCCTCTTCATCGTCTGGCACCTCCTCGACCTGACCACCGGCACCGTGCACTCCGGCGGCTTCCAGGAGGGCCACCCGTACCAGAACGTCGTCGACACCTTCTCCACGTGGTACGGCAACGTCGTCTACATCGTGGCGATGCTCGCCCTCGGCCTGCACATCCGGCACGGCCTGTGGAGCGCGGCCCAGACCCTCGGCGTGGGCAGCCGCACCCGCGACCGCGCCCTCAAGACCGTCGCCGACGTCCTCGCGCTGCTGCTCACGGCCGGGTTCATCGCCGTGCCCGTGGGCGTCATGACCGGAGTGGTGAGCTGACATGACCGCATCCCCTGAGTACACGGACTACGTGACCGGCGCGCCGGTCACCGACACCAAGGCCCCGTCCGGCCCGATCAACGAGCGCTGGGACAAGCGCCGTTTCGAGGCCAAGCTGGTCAACCCCGCCAACCGGCGCAAGCACACCGTGATCGTCGTCGGCACCGGCCTCGCCGGCGGCTCCGCGGGCGCCACACTCGCCGAACAGGGTTACCACGTCGTCCAGTTCTGCTACCAGGACTCGCCGCGCCGGGCGCACTCCATCGCCGCGCAGGGCGGCATCAACGCCGCCAAGGACTACCGCAACGACGGCGACTCCATCCACCGCCTCTTCTACGACACCGTCAAGGGCGGTGACTTCCGGGCACGCGAGTCCAACGTCCACCGCCTGGCCCAGATCTCCGTCGAGATCATCGACCAGTGCGTGGCGCAGGGCGTCCCCTTCGCCCGCGAGTACGGCGGGCTCCTCGACACCCGCTCCTTCGGCGGCGTACAGGTCTCGCGCACCTTCTACGCCCGCGGCCAGACGGGCCAGCAACTGCTGCTCGGCGCGTACCAGGCGCTGTCGCGGCAGATCGCGGCCGGCAACGTCGAGATGCACCCGCGCACCGAGATGCTCGACCTGATCGTCATCGACGGACGGGCCCGCGGCATCGTCGCCCGCGATCTGGTCACCGGCAGGATCGACACGTATGTCGCGGACGCGGTCGTCCTGGCCTCCGGCGGCTACGGCAACGTCTTCTACCTGTCGACGAACGCCATGAACTCCAACGCAACCGCGATCTGGCGGGCGCACCGTCGCGGCGCCTACTTCGCCAACCCCTGCTTCACGCAGATCCACCCGACCTGCATCCCGCGCACCGGCGACCACCAGTCCAAGCTCACCCTGATGAGCGAGTCGCTGCGCAACGACGGCCGGATCTGGGTGCCCAGGGCCAAGGGCGACACCCGTCCGCCCAACGAGATCCCCGAGGACGAGCGCGACTACTACCTGGAGCGGATCTACCCGTCCTTCGGCAACCTCGTGCCCCGCGACATCGCCTCCCGCGCCGCGAAGAACGTCTGCGACGAGGGCCGCGGCGTCGGCCCCGGCGGCCAGGGCGTCTATCTCGACTTCGCCGACGCCATCCGGCGCATGGGCCGGGGGAAGGTCCAGGAGAAGTACGGCAACCTCTTCGACATGTACGAGCGGATCACCGCGGAGAACCCGTACGAGGTGCCGATGCGGATCTACCCCGCGGTGCACTACACGATGGGCGGCCTGTGGGTGGACTACGACCTGCAGACCACGATCCCGGGCCTGTTCGCGATCGGCGAGGCCAACTTCTCCGACCACGGGGCGAACCGGCTCGGCGCCTCCGCGCTGATGCAGGGACTCGCCGACGGCTACTTCGTCCTCCCGTCGACGATCAACGACTATCTGGCCCGCAACCCGCACCAGGAGGAGATCACGGCCGAACACCCCGCGGTCCGGGAGGTGCTGACCGAGACACGGGACCGGATCGCCGGGCTGCTGTCCGTCGACGGCGACCGCACGCCCGACTCCTTCCACCGCGAGGTCGGCGAACTCATGTGGGAGTTCTGCGGCATGGCCCGTACGGACGCCGGACTGCGCAAGGCCCTGGAGCGCATCCCGCAGATCCGCGAGGAGTTCTGGCGGCGCATCAAGGTGCCCGGCACCGGCGAGGAGTTCAACCAGTCGCTGGAGAAGGCCAACCGGGTCGTCGACTACCTGGAACTCGCCGAGCTGATGTGCCTGGACGCGCTGCACCGCAGCGAGTCCTGCGGCGGCCACTTCCGCGAGGAGTCCCAGACCCCGGACGGCGAGGCGGCCCGCAAGGACCACGCGTTCGCCTACGCGGCCGCCTGGGAGTTCACCGGCACCGGAGAGGCCCCCGTCCTGCACAAGGAAGACCTGGTCTTCGAGTACGTCCACCCCACTCAGCGGAGCTACGCATGAAGCTCACCCTGCGCGTCTGGCGGCAGAAGAACGCCGACGCCGACGGCGCGATGTCCACGTACGAGGTGGACGGAGTCTCGCCCGACATGTCCTTCCTCGAGATGCTGGACACCCTGAACGAGGAGCTCATCCTCAAGGGCGAGGACCCGGTCGCCTTCGACCACGACTGCCGCGAGGGCATCTGCGGCGCGTGCTCGCTCGTCATCAACGGCGACGCGCACGGCCCCGAGCGCACCACCACCTGCCAGCTGCACATGCGGTCCTTCAAGGACGGCGACACGATCGACGTCGAACCGTGGCGGGCCTCGGCCTTCCCGGTCGTCAAGGACCTCGTCGTCGACCGTTCGGCCTTCGACCGCATCATCCAGGCCGGCGGCTACATCACCGCCCCGACCGGCGCGGCGCCCGAGGCCCACGCCACTCCCGTACCGAAGGCGGACGCCGACTTCGCGTTCGAGCACGCCGAGTGCATCGGCTGCGGAGCCTGCGTGGCCGCCTGCCCGAACGGCGCGGCGATGCTGTTCACCTCGGCGAAGATCAACCACCTCAACGTCCTGCCGCAGGGCGCCCCCGAGCGGGAGACCCGCGTGCTCGACATGGTGGCGCAGATGGACGAGGAGGGCTTCGGCGGCTGCACGCTCACCGGCGAGTGCGCCACCGCCTGCCCGAAGGGCATCCCGCTGGTCTCCATCACCGCCATGAACAAGGAGTGGCTGCGCGCGACCCGCAAGGCGGGCCGCCGCTAGTGCTGTGACCGGGAAGGTTCACCGGCTCGCGACGCCCGGCACGGCTCCCCCACGCTCGGCTGCGCTCGCGCGGGAGGGGCCCCCACCGCCGCGTTGTCGCATCACCCGCGTACATCCGGTACGCGGGCGACACTCCGCCTTGCGATGCTCCCCCGCAGCCCGAAGGGCGCGGGAGGTGCCCCCGGCACCGGACGCCGCGAGCTTCCGGCAAACCTTCCCGGCCACAGCACCAGCCGGAGGACTCGGCGCCGCCGGGACGGGGCGGCGCCGCAGGCACTTGTCCGCCGGCAGGGGCGGACGGGCGGGACCGGGCAGTGGTGCTCACGCCCGGTCCCGTCGGCATGCACGGCGCCGGCGGGCTCCCGCGGGCCCCCGCCCCGCCGCCGTACGGGCGGGGTGGTCCGCGGGCCGGTGACCGAGCCGTTCAGCAACCTCACACTCCCTCTCTCTGCACCGGTCACGCACCGGTCAGCCGGCATCGGCAGAACTAGGGCGTGTTTCGACACGCCCCAGGACGGCGGACCGCACGACACCGGTCTGCCGCTCCCGCCGAACCGGCCCGTGACCAGGAGAGAGCCATGACCGGCGTTTCCACCCTCGCCAGCGCCCCACCGACCGCGGCACCGACCCGCTACACCGTCACCCTCGCCCGTGACGAGGCCGACGTCCGGGCTGCGCAGCGGCTGCGCCACGACGTCTTCGCCGGGGAGATGGGCGCCCTCCTGTCCACTCCGCAGCCGGGCCTCGACGTCGACGCCTTCGACGCGTACTGCGACCACCTGCTGGTCCGCGACACGGTGAGCGGCCAGGTCGTGGGCACCTACCGGCTGCTGCCGCCCGAGCGGGCCGCGGTCGCCGGGCGGCTCTACTCGGAGAGCGAGTTCGACCTCGGCCCGCTCGCCGGGATCCGCTCCGGCCTCGTCGAGGTCGGCCGCTCCTGCGTCCACCCCGACCACCGCGACGGCGCGGTCATCGGGCTGATCTGGGCGGGCATAGCCCGCTACATGGTGCAGGGCGGCCACGAGTGGCTGGCCGGATGCTGCTCCCTGCCGCTGGCCGACGGCGGCGCGCTCGCCGCGGGCGCGTGGGAGCGGGTGCGGGCCAGGCACCTGGCTCCCGCCGAGTACCGCGTACGGCCGCTGCTGCCCTGGCAGCCCGGGGTCGCGGCCCCGGCGGGGCGCACCGAGCTGCCTCCGCTGCTGCGGGGATACGTCCGCCTGGGCGCCTGGGTCTGCGGGGAGCCCGCCCACGACCCGGACTTCGGCGTCGCCGACCTCTACGTCCTGCTGTCCATGCGCCGGGTGAACCCGCGCTACCTGCGGCACTTCCTCTCGCTCGTCCCGGCGTGATGGCCACGCCCCGCAGTGGTACCGCGCAGGTGTCCCGGATCGGTGCGGTTCTGCGGCCGCGCCGCGGCGTGCCGGTGCTCGAGGGCCCCGGCACGGGCACGGGCCTGCCGCCGGCCGACCCCGCCGCGCCCACCGCACGGCCGGCCCGGCCGCCCGCCGTCGTCCCGGTGAGCGCGTGGCTGCCCAGCGCGCCGTGCTCGCCGCGGTCCTGCGTGGACGCCACGGCGTCGGTGGCGGCGGCGCCGCGCGCCGTGCTCCGGCTGGCAATCGTCCTCGCGCTGCTGGTCACCGGGATCGTGTGCGTCCCGGCCGTCGGCCGGCTCTCCGGCGCCCCGCGCGAGCGGATCATCAGGGCCTGGTGCCGGACCGTCGTGCGCGCCGCGGGCGTCCGGGTGCGGATCGACGGGGCCGCCCCGCCGCGCGGCGGTCTGCTGATGGTCGCCAACCACATCTCCTGGCTGGACGTCCCGCTGCTCGCCGCCGTCCGCCCGGGCCGGATGCTCGCCAAGGCCGAGATCCGGCGGTGGCCGGTCGCCGGCGCGCTGACCGCGCGCAGCGGCGCGCTCTTCATCGACCGGGACCGGTTGCGGGCGCTGCCCGGCACGGTCGCCCGGATCGCGGACGGTCTGCGCGCCGGGTCGGCGGTCGTGGTCTTCCCCGAGGGCAGTACCTGGTGCGGCCGGGCGCAGGGCCGCTTCCGCCGGGCGGCGTTCCAGGCGGCGCTGGACGCGGACGTGCCCGTGCAGCCGGTGCGGCTGCGCTACCGGTGCGACGCGGGACCGGCGAGCACCGCGCCCGCGTTCGTGGGCAGCGACTCCCTGCTGACGTCCCTGTGGCGGGTCGTGTCGGCACGCCGGCTCGTGGCGGAGGTCCGGGTCATGCCGGTGCTCGCACCGGACGCCGGCACCGACCGGCGTGCTCTCGCCCGGGCCGCCGAGCGGTCCGTGGGGCTGCGGACGGCACTGCGCACCGGGACGACCGCACGGCACGCGGAGACGTGAACTCCCCGGCGCGCCGGGGGAGATGACGGCGCGATCCCCGTCCGGCCGCGCCCGCGTCATTGCTACGGTTCACCGGTGTCCGAAACCTCATCCGAAACATCCCCCGCGTCCTCGCGGGACACCGCCGAGGGCGCGGGCTGGGGAGCCGCGGAACCCGGCGGCTACCGCGCCTTGATGCCCCGTCAGGTGGAGCGGCTGTCCTGGCTCGACCCGCGCACCCTGTGGGCGGCACGCAACGGCGTGCTGGCCTCCTGGTTCGGGGACCCCACCGGGGCCACCCGCGGCCGCTGGGTGCGGCAGCGCGAAGCGGCGGGCTCACCCGCGGACAAGGTGATCCGACGGGACGACCCGGACCGCTTCTCCTTCATGGTGCTCGGCGACACCGGCGAGGGCGACGACCCCCAGTACGCCGTGGTGCCCGGCTTCCTGCAAGCCGGGCAGGACACGAGGTTCGCCGTCGTGGCCAGCGACGTGATCTACCCGGTGGGCGACACCGCCGACTACGGCACGAAGTTCTTCCGGCCGTACCGCGACTACCCGGCCCCCGTCTACGCGATACCCGGCAACCACGACTGGTACGAGGACCTGCACGGGTTCATGCGCGTCTTCTGCGACGCCGGTCCGCTCGCCGCGGAGCCCGCGCCGCGCCCGCTGACGCGCGCCTGGCTGCGCGCGCTGCTGTGGCACGAACCGCACCCGGTGGACGAACAACGCCTCGCCGAGGCACGGACGTTGCGCTCCGCCCCGGCCCAGCGGGCACTCCAGCCCGGCCCCTACTGGGCGATCGACGCCGGGCCCGTCCGCATCATCGGGATCGACACCGGCCTGCTCGGCACCGTCGACGCCGAACAGGGCCGCTGGCTGCGCGAGGCGGCCCGGGGGCCCCGCCCCAAGATCCTCGTCACCGGCTCGCCGCTCTACGTGGACGGCGAGCACCACCCCTGTCCCATCGACGGCGGCGGCACGGTCGACGACATCGTCCGCGACCCCGCCCACCACTTCGTCGCGGCGATAGGCGGTGACATCCACAACTACCAGCGCTACCCGGTGGACGTGGACGGCCGCACGATCCAGTACGTGGTCTCCGGCGGCGGCGGTGCGTTCATGCATGCCACGCACACCATTCCGCGGGTGTCCGTCGCGAACGTCACGGAGCGGGACTTCCGCTGCTATCCGCTGCGCGGCGACTCCCTGGCCTTCTACAGCAGGCTCTACGGGCGCCGGCTGCGACTGCGGCGCTTCTTCACACTGACCGAGGCGGAGGCGACCGCCGTGGTCGCCGAGCGCCTGGGCATGCCCCCGACCCGCACCCCCGGCACGCCCGCCCGGATCACCCTGCGCACCCGTCTCGTGGCCGCCCTGCTGGGCGCGGGCGGCCGCCCGGACCGTACGTCGCGGTTCCGGCTGCCCGTGCGGAAGATCTACACCCGGCTCTTCTCGCCGGGTTCGGCCACCTACAGCCCGCCGTTCTTCAAGAGCTTCCTGCGCCTGGACGTCACCCCCGAGGCGATCCGGCTGCGCTGTTTCGCGGCGACCGGCAACCTGCCCCAGGAGCACCGGCCGCCCGTGGAGGACGACGTGACCATCCGCCTGGCGTGAGCCAGGGGCGGGCGTCGCGGCCGGAGCGGGAAGGGTGACGCGCCCCGCCCTTGCGCGAGAACCGGCGTTCTCCTACCGTGGTCCTCGATGGAGAACGGCCGTTCTCGCTCTCGGCCGGCCACTGCGGTCCGGCGCCCCGACCACACGGAGACGATGTGACCCACGACGCGCGCCCCCCGTTCCCGCCCTTCACCCGTGAGACCGCCGTGGAGAAGGTGCGGCTGGCGGAGGACGGCTGGAACTCCCGTGACCCGGAGAAGGTCGCGCGCGCCTACACGGCGGACTCCCGCTGGCGCAATCGCGCGGAGTTCGTCCACGGCCGCGACGAGATCGTCGGCTTCCTCACACGCAAGTGGCGCCGCGAGCTCGACTACCGGCTCATCAAGGAGTTGTGGGCCTTCACCGACGACCGCATCGCCGTCCGGTTCGCCTACGAGTGGCACGACGACGCCGGCACCTGGTTCCGCTCGTACGGGAACGAGAACTGGGAGTTCGACGAGAGCGGCCTGATGCGGGTCAGGCACGCCAGCATCAACGACCTCCCCATCCGGGCGTCGGAACGGGCCTACCACTGGCCCCTCGGGCGCCGCCCCGACGACCACCCCGGCCTCAGCGACCTCGGGTTCTGAAGCGCCGACGGGGGCCGACCGGCGGTACCGCGGCGCAGTTCGGGCGGGCGTGACTCCGGGCTGACTCCGCACACGCCGTCAGCAACGCGTCAAGGGTGCTCGGGCGGTCGTCAGGGCTCCGTCAAGGGAGGGGGCGTACGGGCAGGACAGGGGGTTTCCTCGAACCGTTCCCCTCACGTCCCGCCTCACTCCAGGAGTCCACGATGGCCGATCTGGCCTTCGTCGTCACCACGCTCGCGGTGTTCGCACCGGTGGCTCTCGTCGCCAGGGGGGTGACGAAGCTGTGACCGCCGAGAACATCGTCGGCCTGGTCGTGGCCGTCGCCCTGCTGGGTTACCTCGTCCTCGCCGGTGTGCTCCAGTTGCTCGCGCTCGTCGCGGCGCTGGCGCTCGCCCACGTCCCCCTCGGCGACTACATGGCCAGGGTCTATTCCTCCGACCGGCACTGGCGCGTCGAGAGATGGATCTACCGCGGCATCGGCGCCGACCCCGACACA
Organism: Streptomyces sp. NPDC007264; assembly: GCF_042869095.1. NCBI lineage: Bacteria > Bacillati > Actinomycetota > Actinomycetes > Kitasatosporales > Streptomycetaceae > Streptomyces > Streptomyces sp. NPDC007264. Next base: position 242,688 of record NZ_JBIAFD010000008.1, on the reverse strand, counting down.
CAGATGCGCTGGCCGGCCCATCTGCGCGGCGTGCTCGCCTTCTCCGCGGTCGGCGTCCTCTTCCTGTATCTGCTCCAGCGGATCCAGGGCGTGCTCCCGCTGTCGATGGGCTTCAAGGCCATCGACCCCGACCAGGCGTTCGATACCGCGGCGTCCTTCGTGACGAACGCGAACTGGCAGTCGTACGCCGGCGAGCAGGCCATGGGCCACGTCGTGCAGACCGCCGGACTGGCCGTGCCGTGACGTCCTCCGGTTCCGGCCTGGACCCGGACATCTCCCCGCAGTACGCCGAGATCCAGGTCCACCGGGTCGCCGCGAGGAACGGCCTGCCCGTCGCCGCGGTGGAGAGACTGGTCGGGCAGCACACCGAGGGACGCACCCTCGGCTTCATGGGCGAGCCCCGTGTGAACGTCCTCGAACTCAACATCGCGCTGGAGGAACTCGTAAGGAGGAGCTGACGGCGACACGCGGGGATCGGTGCCGCCCCGGCGCGGCCGTCAACCTCACGTCCCGGTTACGGATCCCTCAACCGCTGGTGTCGGTGCGGTGAGAACACGACGATGGGGTCATGACTCTGGCCCAGCGTGCCCTGGAGCGGCTCGAGGGCTGGCCCGACCTCACGGCGGCGCCGGCCAGTTGCGGTACCGGGCACGCACTTCGCTCCGCGCTCAACGAGATCGTCCACCTCCACTCCGGCCACGAGGCGGACGTCCACCTCACCAGCCGGGCCATCCGGCGCTTCTCCGGCAACCTCGCGGAGTCGACGGCCATCCGCGTGGTGCCCGGCTCTCGTTGGGTGACCGTGCGCCTCGACTGCGACACCGACGTCGACCTGCTGATGAGCCTGGTGAGCATGGCCCTCCAGGCCCACCAGGCGTGGCCTTCGTCCGCGAGTCCCGCTCCTTCGGAGTGCAACTTCCTTCGCGTCACGGTGCTTCCGTGGCCGTGAAGGCGTCGGCAGCGGCCGCGGGCGGAGTCCGGCGGCCCGCTCAGGCCCCGCGGGGTCCGGCCCCGTCCGCGGGACCGATCACCGCGATGGTGCCCTGGGCCACCGCGCACAGCGTCTCCACGCCCGCACCGTCGACGGTGGACACGTCGCAGCGGCAGACGACCCTGGTGCGGCCGGCCCGGATCACCCGGGCGCGGGCGCGGAGCACCTCCCCCTTGGCCGGCCGCATGTAGTCGATGGTGAGGCCGGAGGTGATCAGCCCGGTGCCGGCCGCGGCGCCGGCCGCGAACGTCAGCGCGTTGTCCGCGGCATAGGCGAGCACACCGCCGTGGACGAAGCCGTACTGCTGGCGCAGATCATCGCGGATGTCCAGTTCCAGCGTGGCCGCGCCCTCTCCGAAGGCCACCAGCCGCGCGCCGAGCAGCATGCTGAAAGGCTGCGCCTCCAGCACCTTCCGGGCCATTGTCACGTCGCGAACGTCACTCACGAGCACCTCACTTCACTAGTGAAGTGACAATGGCGCCCGGCGGGAACATCTGTCAACATCGGGCCATGCCCGAACCCGGCCAGCGCCTCTTCTTCCTGCTGCAGCGTGCGGCGCACCAGCTGCGCACCACGGGCGACCGGCGTCTGCTGGCCACCGCGGGGATCACCACCGCGCAGCTGGGCGCCCTGTACGCCGTCCAGGACGAGCCGGACATCACCCAGCAGCGGCTGGCCCAGGCCCTCGGGCTGCGCGAATCGGCGGTCACCGGGCTCGTCGCACGGCTCACCGCGGCCGGACTGGTCGCACGGCAGGCGCATCCGAGCGAACACCGCGCGGTGGTCGTCCGGTTGACCGAGGCGGGGCAGGCCGCACTGCGCGCGGCCCAGCCCGAGGTGGAACGCTTCAACGCGGACCTGCGTGCCCTGCTCGGCACCGACGGGTTCACCAGCACGGCCGCCGCCCTGCACGACCTGGCCCACTGGCAGCCCTGACGCCTCCCTCAGCCTCCGCCCGCCCGCCTGCGGGAGGCGTCGATCTCCGCGTAGGCCTGCTCGCGCCCCTCCCAGTGGGAGCCCTCGACGGACTTGCCGGGTTCCAGGTCCTTGTAGACCTCGAAGAAGTGGGTGATCTCGAGCCGGTCGAAGGACGGGACGTCGTCGACGTCCTGGAATCCCGTGTAGCGCGGGTCGTGCGCCGGGACGCAGAGGATCTTCTCGTCGGGGCCCTTCTCGTCCTTCATCACGAACATCCCGATGGCCCGGCACTCGATGACACACCCGGGGAACGTGGGGTCGCCGACCAGGACGAGGGCATCGAGCGGGTCGCCGTCGCGCCCGAGGGTGTGCTCGATGTAGCCGTAGTCGGCCGGGTACCGGGTGGAGGTGAACAGCATCCGGTCCAGGCGCAGACGGTGCAGTGCGTGGTCCATCTCGTACTTGTTGCGCGATCCCTGGGGGATCTCCACGATCACGTCGAACTCCACGACGGCCTCCTCGCCCGGCCGGCCGTCGCCCGCTTCGCGCGGCACCGGCGGGCCCTTCCAGTGTGCCCCGGCCCCGCGCACCGCGACAGCCGGACCGGCACCGGGTGCTGGGCCCTGGCGCAACGGGAGGGTCCGGCCCTTCGACGGCGAGTCGCCCGGCGGCCGCGCCGCCCCACGGGTGAGACGGTGTGAGGAGCCGGATCGCTCACCGGCAGCCCACAGGGAGGAGGAGCGGCAGTGGCACGGATGGAAGAGGACGAGGCACGGCGACGGTTCGCCGGGGCCCGGGTCGCGCGGCTGGCCACGGTGGACTCCGCCGGGCGGCCCCATCTCGTACCGGTCGTGTTCGCCGGGCGCGGCGACGACGGGATCGTCATGGCCGTGGACCGCAAGCCCAAGGACTCGCGGCGGCCGAAGCGGTTGCACAACATCGCCGTCCAGCCGGCCGTGTGCCTGCTCGTGGACGCCTACGACGAGGACTGGAGCCGGCTGTGGTGGGTCCGGGCCGACGGGGGCGCCCGGACCGTACCGCCCGACGCCGCCGCGGAGCCGGACCGGACGGCGTACGAGGCCGCCCTCGGCCTGCTGACGGGGAAGTACCCCCAGTACCGGGACGGCCCGCCCGACGGACCGGTCATCGAGGTCACCGTCCACCGCTGGAGCGGCTGGCGTGCCGCCTCGGGCTCGCCCGGGCCGGAATGACCCCGCCGCCACGGGAGCGGTGGGTGCCCCTCACGGGCGGGTGCCGGGCTCCGTCGTCTCGTCGACCGCGGTGGTGCGGCGCGCCCGGTGGCGTCCGTGGCCGCCGTGCCGGGGATGAGTCGCCGCGCTCACCACGGTCGCCAGACCCAGCGCGAACAGGAGCGCCAGGACCAGGCCCGCACTGAAGACGGCAAGGCTGTTCATGGTCGCGATGGGGTGATCGAGCACCGCCACGGTGTACTCGGGGCCACCGGACAGATTGCCGGCGATCGCCAGGGCGACGAAGGCGCCGGTGGCCACGAGGAGGAGCAGTCCGACGAAGAGCATCCGAGTCATCTCCCCAGAGAGTTCCGACCTCTTTCGCGTACCCGTCCCGGCTCGTGCCAGACGGGGGAGGGCGGCCGCACGGAGACCGGACGCCTCCCGGCCGTCGCCCACCGTTCCGCCGAAACCCCGGACGTCGTGATCACCGGGCGGCAGAATGTCGGCGGGCGGGGCGGCGGGCCACCGCGAGGAGCGCACGTGCCCGCCGGCGCCGCACGGGTCGCGAGGAGGGGAGAGGAACGTGAGCGAGCACTATCGTCCGTCGAGTGGACCGGTCCGGTTGAACACCGCGGTGGCCCACAACGCGCGGGTGTGGAACTACTGGATCGGCGGGCGGGACAACTACGAGGTCGACCAGCAGGTCGGCGACCATGTCGCGACCATGTTCCCGGTGATCCGCGACGTGGCGCGTGCCGACCGGGAGTTCCTCGGACGCGCGGTGCACCACCTGGCCGCCGAGCGCGGGATGAGGCAGTTCCTGGACGTCGGCACCGGGCTGCCGACGCTCGACAACACCCATGAGATCGCCCAGCGCATCGCGCCCGACTCCCGGATCGTCTACGTCGACAACGACCCCGTGGTGCTCGTCCACGCCCGCTCGCTGCTGACCAGCGCGCCCGAGGGAGCCACCGACTACATCGAGGCGGACGTGCACGACCCGGAGGTCGTTCTCCGCGGCGCGGCCGCCACCCTCGACCTGGGCCGGCCCGTCGCCCTCCTGCTGCTCGGCATTCTCAACTTCGTGCTCGACACCGGCCGGGCCCAGGAGATCGTCCGCGCGCTGATGTCCGAGCTCCCCTCGGGCAGCTGCCTCGTCCTGACGCACCCCACCACGGACGCCGACCTCGGCGGACAGGGCAACATCGAGGCGATGCGGTTCTGGAACGAGAACGCGACCCCGCCCCTCACCGCCCGTACCCGTGCGGAGGTGGCGTCCTTCTTCGACGGCCTGGAGATCCTCGAGCCGGGCCTCGTCTCCTGTGCGCGGTGGCGGGCCGGCTCCGGCCCCGCGGCCGTCGTCCCGCAGTTCGGTGCGGTCGCCGTGAAGCCCTGACCCGGCGCGGCTCCCCACGGCCCGCCGCCTCGCCGGGCGTTCCCGGTGCCGTGACGCGGCCGTGGGCGGAGGAGGTCGTACGACGTTCCTCCCCACCGCGCCGCGAAGGGTCTCTACAGTGGGCCGGGTGACGAACAGCAGCCGGGTGACGAACAGCAGCAGACCGGTCGCGGTCTTCGATCTCGACAACACGCTCGCCGACACCGCACACCGGCAGCGGTTCCTGCGGGTGCGACCGAGGGACTGGGACGCGTTCTTCGCGGCCGCGCCGCAGGATCCTCCGCTGGCCGACGGGGTGGCGCTGGCGCTCGAGAACGCCGAGGAGCACGAGGTCGTCTATCTCACGGGGCGGCCCGCGCGCTGCCGGCGCGACACCCTCGACTGGCTCGCCGCCCACGGGCTGCCCGAAGGACGCGTGTACATGCGCCCGGACCACGACCGCCGGCCCGCCCGTGTCACCAAGCTGGAGGTCCTGCGCCGGCTGGCCCGCGACCGTGAGGTCCGCGTTCTCGTCGACGACGACGAACTCGTCTGCCAGGACGCCGAACGGGCGGGCTTCTCGGTCGTACGCGCCCGCTGGGCGACCCCGTTCGCCGAGCTGGCGGACGCGCAGGAGCGAGAAGGCCGCGCTTGAGGGACGGCGCCGCGCCTGAGGGACGGCGCCGCGTCTGCCGGACGCCGTCCCCCGGCCCTAGTCGGTGTCCTCCAGGCGGAAGCCCAGCTTCAGGCCCACCTGGTAGTGCTCGATCTGTCCGTCCTCGATCCGCCCCCTGACCTGGGTGACCTCGAACCAGTCCAGGTGGCGCAGGGTCTGCGAGGCGCGCTCGATGCCGTTGCGGATCGCCTGGTCGACGCCCTCCGGTGAGCTGCCGACGATCTCGGTGACCCGGTAGGTGTGGTCGGTCATGGGGGGACTCCTCTCCGCGGCGGGTGTGCCGCCCCTGACTCCACCGTGCCGCACGGGGCAGCGGACCGCGAGACATGGGGGCGGGGGCACCCCCGGACCGGCATAGTGGTCGATACCAAAATCCCGGGCGTCGGCGCGAGCGCCGCGCTCGTCCCCCCCCACCACGTCGGCCCCGCCCCTCGTCCGCATGGCGGAACGGGGCACTCCGGGACGAGCGGGCGCCGTCGTCAACGGGCCACGCTCAGCGACAGCGCGAACCTGCCCTTCGCGTCGGTCCACCAGTGCGTCAACTCCATCGACGCCGTCGCCAGTTCGCGCCGGACCCCGTCCTCGCGGAACTTCGCCGACACCTCGGTGCGCAGTTCCTCGCCCGCCGCGAACTCCACCGCCAGATCGAGCGCGGGAACCTTCACGGTCTGCGCCGTACTCGCCCGCAACCGCATCTCGATCCACTCGTTCCCGGCGTCCCACAGGGCCACATGGGCGAACGCGTCGACGTCGAAGTCGGCGCCCAGCTCACGGTTGACGACCGCCAGCACGTTCTTGTTGAACTCGGCTGTCACCCCGGCCGCGTCGTCGTACGCCGCCACCAGCACCGACTCGTCCTTCACGAGGTCGGTGCCGAGCAGCAGCGCGTCCCCGGGCGCGAGCAGCGACCGTACGGACGCCAGGAACGCCGCGCGCTCCGCGGGCACCAGGTTGCCGATCGTGCCGCCCAGGAAGGCGAGCAGCCGCGGCCCGGGCGTGTCGGGCAGGGCGAGGCCGGTGGTGAAGTCGGCGATGAGCGCGTGGACGTCCAGACCGGGCCGCTCGGCGATCAGCGCGTGCCCCGCCCGGGTCAGCGCGCTCTCGCTGACGTCGACCGGCACATAGGTGCGCAGCCCGCTCAGCGCGTCCAGCAGGTACCGGGTCTTCTCCGACGAGCCGGAGCCCAGTTCGATCAGCGTGCGCGCGCCGGTGGCGGCCGCGATCCGGCCGGAGCGGGCGACCAGGATCTCGCGTTCGGCGCGGGTGGGGTAGTACTCCGGCAGCTCGGTGATCTTGTCGAAGAGGTCGCTGCCGTGAGCGTCGTAGAACCACTTCGGCGGCAGTGCCTTGGGCGTGCGGGTGAGGCCGTGCAGTACGTCGGCGCGCAGCGCGGCGCCGGTGGCGTCCTCGGGAAGGGTGCGGGTCAGACGGAACGGGCTCACGTGCTGGGCTCCTCGGGTGATGCGGATGCCATGTCGGTGCGCAGGTCCTTGAGCGGGGTCAGCCGGACCTCGGTGCGGTCGGCCGCGAGCAGTGTGAGGTCGGGCACCTCCCGCCAGCGCGGGTCGTCGTCGTACGGTTCGGAGGCCACGACGACGGGGGTCCCCCCTGGTCGGGCGGAGCCGAGATCCTGGGGGCCGTGGGCGGGCCCGACGAGGTACCAGAGGGTGTCGCCCCACGTGGTCGCCGTGATCGTGTCGCCGTCGGTGAGCAGCAGGTTGAGCCGGGAGCCGGGGGCGGCCTCGTCGATCTCCAGGACCGTGTCGGCCAGCGCCCGGCCCGCGTCGACACCGCGGCGCAGCCGGTCGAGCAGCAGCGCCCAGACGAACGCCGCGTCGCACCGCGCCTCCAGCGCCAGCAGATCCGCCGCGGGCAGGGTCCGTACGAGCGGGGCCGCGGTCCAGGGCCAGCCGGCCACGGCCCCGTTGTGGCTGAACAGCCAGCGGTCCGCGGTGAACGGCGCGGCCGCCGCCTCCCCGTCCGGGCCCGGCGCGGTGGCGCTGCGAACGGCGGCGAGCACGGCGTGCGAGCGCACCACCCGCGCGAGGTCCGCGAAGGACGGGTCGCCCCAGATCGGCCCGGCCCGGCGGTAGCGGGCGGGCACCGGGTCGCCCTCCGCGTACCAGCCCACCCCGAAACCGTCGGCGTTGACGGTGCCGTACCGCTGTCTGCGCGGTGACCACGACTGCCGGTACAGGCTGTGCGCGGGCTCCACGAGGAGCCGGCCCAGCGGCTCGGCCGGCCCCAGGAAAGCGAGGTGACGGCACATCAGGCGTCCCTCGCGGTACGGAACCCGGAGAAGATCTGCCGCCGGATCGGATAGTCCCAGTTGCGGAACGTGCCCCGGCAGGCCACCGGGTCCACGGCGAACGAGCCGCCCCGCAGCACCTTGTACTCCGGCCCGAAGAACACCTCCGAGTACTCCTTGTACGGGAACGCCGTGAACCCGGGGTAGGGCAGGAAGTCGCTCGACGTCCACTCCCACACATCGCCGATCAACTGCCGTACGCCCAGCGGCGACGCGCCCGCCGGGTAGCTGCCGGCCGGCGCGGGGCGCAGATGCCGCTGCCCGAGGTTGGCGTGCTCGGGCGCCGGATCGGCGTCGCCCCACGGGTAGCGCCGGGAGCGGCCCGTCTCCGGGTCGTGGCGCGCCGCCTTCTCCCACTCGGCCTCGGTGGGCAGCCGCCGCCCCGCCCAGCGGGCGTACGCATCCGCCTCGTACCAGCACACGTGCAGGACGGGCTCGTCGGGCGGCACGACCTCGGTGACGCCGAAGCGGCGGCGCAGCCACTGCCCGCCCTCGCGGCGCCAGAACAGCGGGGCCTCGATGCCGTGCCTGCGGATGTGGGCCCAGCCCTCAGCGGTCCACCAGCGCTCGTCGCCGTAGCCGCCGTCCTCGATGAAGTTCTGGTAGGCGGCGTTGGTCACCGGTGTGGTGTCGATGTGGAACGGCTGGACCAGCCGCCGGTGCGCGGGCCGCTCGTTGTCCAGGGACCACGGCTCGGTGGTCGTGCCCATGGTGAACGGGCCACCGGGGACGAGGACTTCGGACGGACCCGAGTACGGCGGTGCGGGCGCCGGATCGGGGGCGGTGAGCGCCTGAGGCCCCTTGCGCAGCTGATGCGTGATCAGCATGGTCTCGTCGTGCTGCTGTTCGTGCTGGGCGATCATGCCGAAGGCGAATCCCGCCTCCGTGAGCGGCCGGCCCCGCAGCGGCGCGCTCTCCAGCACGTCCAGGGCCCGCCCGCGGACCTCGGCGGCGTAGCGGCGGGCCTCGGCGGGCGGCAGCAGCGGCAGCGAGGGCCGCTCGGCGCGCGGATGCTCGAAGGCGTCGTACAGTCCGTCGATCTCGGGCCGCATGGCGTCGCGGCCCGCCACCGCGCGCAGCAGCCACAGCTCCTCCTGGTTGCCGATGTGCGCGAGGTCCCAGACCAGTGGCGACATCAGCGGGGAGTGCTGGGCGACGAGGTCGTGGTCGTCGACGCAGGTGGTCAGGAGCGCGGTGCGCTCCCGGGCCGTGGTCAGCGCGTCCAGCGCGCGCTCCCGGAGCGATTCGGGGCCGGGGTCGAGGGGTGACCGGTCGTCGGTCATGTGGGGATGTCCTTCCCGTGGAACCGGGTGTCCTTCACCCGCCGGAGCGGGCGTGCTTCCCGTGGAACCGGAACAGCAGGTCGTCGGCGGGGCAGCGGCCCCGGGCCACATAACGGTCGGTGAACTCCGCGACGGCGCCCTGGATCCTGGGCGTGGCGCCGATCCTGGGCAGCGCCTCGGCGGCGGCCGCGAAACACCCGACGGCGACCTCGTGCAGCTCGGGATCGGCCAGACCGTCCCGGGCGGCGGAGACCCACAGCGGATTGCACGGCGGCGGCAGCGAGCCCGTCCGCTCGGCGAGGGGTTTGACGGTCCGGTAGGCGATCTCGGCCGCCTCCGGGTCGTCGAAGAGCGCCGTCGTCACCGCGAGCGGCACGATCCATCCGTCGTCGCCCGGCTGGGCGTCGATCATGCGGAGTTCGAGATGGCCGCGGGGCCGGACCGGGGGGAACAGGGTGGTGAGGTGATAGTCGAGGTCGCCGCGGTCCGGCGGGTCGGCGGACCGCGTCCAGTCCCGGAAGCTCATGCCGTCGGGCACGCGCCAGGGGCCGGTCCCGGCCCGTACGCACATCACCGGCGCGTCCATCACGTGCCGGGCCCAGGACGCGCGCGGGTCGCCGTCCAGGGGCGGGGCGCTGCTGCGTCCCGGGTCCATGGCGGCCCACAGGGACTGCCGCGTCGAGCGCCAGCCGGTGGGGCGGCCCCGGGCCAGCGGGGAGTGCGCGAACGCGGCGAGCAGCACGGCCCCGAGATGGTGCGCCAGCCACCAGCGCCGGCCGAGGCCCAGAGGGCCCGGCTCCTCGTGGCCGGCGTCCAGACAGACCTGGACCGAGGCGGAGGAGCACATCATGGACCGTCCCTCGGGACCCGTGCGGTCGAGGTAGCACTCCATGGCGTCGTAGCGCGGCTCACGGAGGAAGCGGCGCGGGGGGTTCCAGGGATCGTGGCCGTCGCCGCTGAGGCCGAGTCCCGCCTCGCCCAACAGGGCGCGGACCGCGGCGAGGTCGGCGGAGACGGAGCCTATGCACTCCATCAGGGAGGCGGCCGGAGGGGAACTGAGCTCCAACTGGCCGCCGGGTTCGACGGTGAGGGCCGACCTCAGGGGCAGGGTCCGCAGTGCGGCGTAGGCCGCTCGGAGACGTTCGGGCGGCACGGGTCGGCGCGGGCTGCGCAGTTCACGGACGAGCCATTCCACTTCGACGCCCAGGCGTCGGGGTGGCCCGGTCTTGAAACAGATGCCGCGGACCAGGGCCTCCACCTCGGCCTCGGTGACGGCGGAGTGCTGCTCCGCGCCCTCGCACACCGAATCGGACATGTCGGGATCCTCCTGAGATTCCACCATGTCACCGACCCGGCGTCGGTGTGCCGGGTCGGTATCGCTCGTCCCACCCAAGACCCTCGAACGGAATCGCACAAGGGTGCCCAGTGGGACGCGTCGGACGGATGCTTCCTGCCTTCCGGGACGGGAACGGGTGGTTTTCCGGGCCGGGAAACCCTGTTGCGGCGCACGACCAGCATCGCTCACCATGCGTTCATGAGCACGACGGGGGAGAGCTGCGGTGCTCCGGGGGAGAGCGCGCACGGGGCGGTCACGGCGCCCACGGGGGTGGCGCCGTGAGCGCGCGGCTGCGCGGGATCGCGCAGCAGACGGAGGAGATCGTCGCGGCGGGGGCCTACCGTACGCCGAACGGGCGAACGGCGGCCATCGCGGCGGCCGTCGGGGCCGCCCGCGCCGGCACCCGCATGTTCGGGCCGGAGCCGGTGGCCGTCCCGCGGACCGGTCAGGTCGCCACCCTCGTCGAGGTCACCGGGGAATCCAGTCTGGAGGCGGCCCGACGCCTCACCGGGCGGTCCGGAGCCCCCGTGGCCGTGCTGAACTTCGCCTCGGCCCGGAACCCCGGCGGCGGCTACCTGAACGGCGCACAGGCCCAGGAGGAGGCCCTGTGCCGGGCCTCGGCGCTGTACGCGTGCGTCCGCGAGGCGAGGGAGTTCTACGACCATCACCGGGCGCACCGCGACCCGTTCTACTCCGACCGCGTCATCCACTCGCCCGCGGTGCCCGTCTTCCGCGACGACCGCGGGCGCCTGCTGGAGGCGCCCTACGAGGTCGGCTTCCTGACCGCCGCCGCGCCGAACGCGGGCGTCGTGCTGCGCAGGGCCCCGGAGCGCGCGGCGGAACTGCCGCGCGCCCTGGCCGCCCGCGCCGAGCGCGTCCTGGAGACGGCGGCCGCCTGCGGCTACCGACGGCTGGTGCTGGGCGCCTGGGGCTGCGGGGTGTTCCGCAACGACCCGGCGCAGGTGGCCGGGGCGTTCCACGGCCTGCTGGCCGAGGGGCGCTTCGCGGGGCACTTCGAGGAGGTCGTCTTCGCCGTGCTGGACCGCACGCCGGGGACGACCACACGGGCCGCGTTCGAACGTGCCTTCGCCCGGGAGCGCACCCCGTGACCTCCGGCCTCAGTGCCAGCCGTAGCGCTCCCGAAGCCGGTGCACCACGAGATTGAACCGCATCCGGTCCAGCGCGCACGCCTCGCGCCGCATGCCGTCCTCGTGCAGCCGCAGCACGCGGTCCACGGCCACCCACGAGTCGCGTCCCGACCGGTCCCAGGGGCCGCCGCCCACCGGCACCCAGTCGCGGTCGCCGTCGTGCCGCTTGCTGGACAGCTGCACCGCGAGCAGCGTGCCCGCCGCCTCGCGGGCGACCACGAGCACCGGACGGTCCTTGCCGCGCCCGTCGTTCTCCTCGAACGGCACCCACGTCCAGACGATCTCCCCGGGGTCGGGGTCGCCGTCGTGCGCCGGGGAGTACTCCGTGCGCACCCGGCCCACCTCGCGGGGGTCGGCCTCGGTGGTCGCGCGGGGGCCGTGGCGGCCGGGGATCTGTTCGTCGGTGAAGGCAGTCACGCGCCCACGGTAGAGGCCCGCCCGGTGCGCGCCTCGCGCGGGTCGGTCTCTCGTGGGGGCCCGTCAGCTCGGCCCGGGGATCCGCCGGTTGGGCGGTGGGCACCGGCGAAGGCGGCTTCAGCGGCACGGCACGTGGCGTACGCTCCGGGCATGGTGGAGGAGCGTTCGGTCGAGGTGGGGGAGATCCGGCTGGCCTGCCGGATGTCGGGTCCGCGGCACGGTCCGCCGCTCGTCCTGCTGCATGCCCTGGGCGAGGACGCCACCACCTGGGACGCGGTGGCGACCCCTCTCGCCCGCGGTCGGCGGGTGTACGCCCTCGACCTGCGCGGCCACGGCCGAAGCGACTGGCCGGGGGAGTACTCGCTCGACCTCATGCGGGCCGATGTGCTCCGGTTCCTGGACGTGCTCGGCCTGGACGCGGTGAACCTGGTCGGCCACTCCATGGGCGGGGTCGTGGCCTACATGCTCGCGCAGGATCATCCGCGACGGGTGAGCCGGCTCGTCCTGGAGGACGTTCCCCTGCCGCGCCCCCGGCCACCTCTCGCCCGCGTCAGGCCGGACGGGGACCTGACCTTCGACTGGGGTGTGGTGGCGGCGGTCGGCCGGGAGATCGACCGGCCCGATCCCCGCCGGCTGGAGCGGTTCGGCGAGATCACCGCCGAGACCCTCGTGCTGGCCGGCGGCTCGCGCAGCCACGTCCCCCAGGACGGCATCGCCGACCTGGCCCGCAGCATCCCCGGCGGCCACCTGATCACCATCCCCGTCGGCCATCTGATCCACCGGGCGGCGCCCGAGGCGTTCACGGAGGCGGTCTCGGCCTTCCTGCCGGGGGACGCGGAGGACGATCTCCTTCTCGGCGGCGGCCGAGGCGGCTCCCCCCGTCCGTGAGCCGCCGGTCACGCGGCCGTCGCCGCCCTGGTCGGGTTACTGTCGGCAGGTGAGGCGCCCGCGCGGCGACGTGCCGCCCTGGACGCACCGGAAGTGGAGCCGCGCATGACCACTGCACGTGATCTGCTGATCGTCGCCATGGACGCCGCCCGGGGCCGTCCCGTCGAACAGGGCGACCTGTCGCTCTCGCTCGCGGGCGCCGAGCTGATCGACCTCATGGACGCCAGGGCGCTCTTCCTGGACGGCGAGTTCATCGTTCCGGGCGATCCACCGGTGACCGATGACCGCCTGCTGCGCGAGGCCGCGTCCGCGCTCGTCCGGCAGGCGCCGTACGAGTCGGTCGAGGACTGGCTGTGGCGCAGGGGACGCGGTCTGTCCGCCGCCTATCTGGCCGCGTTCGAGGACGAGGGGCTGCTCGCGCGGCAGCACCGCCGGTGGCTGCCCGCCTGGACCGGCGAGGCGACGCTGACGGATTCCCCCGCGCGCCGGACGGCGGCGGACCGCTGGGCCGCGCGGGAACCCGTGCTCGCCGCCCTCGGGACCGCCGCCGGGGTCCGGGAGAAGCCGGTCGGTGACCTTCCGGGCACGGCCGGCGACGCGGCGGTGACGGTGCTGGCCGCCGTCGACGACGCGGTGACGGAACTGACGGCGGTACGGCAACGGCGCGAGATCGAGAAGGCGGCCTTCGACAACATCTGGAGGGGCCAGTGACACGCCCGGTGGCCCGCTCGCGGCCCTGAGAGCCGGGCGGCACCCGGTTCGTGCGGCGCCGCTCCCCCCTCGCCCCGCCGGGGCCGAGGGGGGACCATGGGAGGTGAACGACCGAGGGAGGCCCACCATGACGACCGGAGCCTCGGACTACGACTCCTGGCTGTACTCGCGCACACCCTCGCAGGCCGAGGGCGAGCGCGACGAACCGGCCGAGCGCGCCGCCGGGGAGAAACACCCGGAGGTCCCCAGGACCGAGCCGTCCCAGGCGGAGGGCGAGCGGGCCGACGACATCGGGACCGTCTGACCGCAGAGGACCGCCGACGGGCGGAGCCCGGGCCGGACGGGAGTCGGCCGGACGGGAGCCGGGCGGACGGGAGCCGGGCCGGACGGGAGCCGGGCCGGGCGGGAGCCGGGCGGGCGGGAGCCGGGCGGGCGGGAGCCGGGCCGGGCGGGAGCCGGGCGGGCGGGAGCCGGGCCGGACGGGACGCGCGAGGTGCGCGACCCGCCCGGCCCGGGCCCGGATGCCTCAGCGGGGGAGGCTCACCGCTTGTCCTCCTCCACGGCCACCTTCTCCGGCCGCGGCCGCACGGATCCGTCGGCACCGGCGCCCCCGCCGGCCGACGCGCCGTTCTGGTTCATCGAGGACAGCAGCTGCCGCGCGAGCCCCAGGCCGGTGCCGCCCATCGTCAGCGCCTTGGCGAACATGTCGGCCATGCCGTCGGCGCCGTTGAGCAGCACCATGTTGTCGACGTTGCCGAAGGCGGACGCACCCGCCCGGACGATCTCCGGCCAGTTCTCCGCGAGTTGCTGGGCGACCACCGCCTCCTGGTTCTCCGCCAGGGCCGCGGCGCGCGCCTTGATGGCCTCCGCCTCCGCGAGACCCCTGGCACGGGTCGCCTCGGCCTGTGCCAGCCCCTTGGCCTGGGCGGAGGCCGCCTCCGCCTCACCGGTGGCGCGGGTCGCCTGCGCGGCCGCCGTGCCGCGCGCCTTGGTCGCCTCGGCCTCCGCGCCCGCGGCCGTCTTGACCCGGGTCGCCTCCGCCGCGGCCGCCAGCTCGGTCTCCTTCGCCTTGGCCTGGGCCGCCGAGATCCGCGCGTCACGCTCGGCCTCGGCCAGCGTGCGCTTCTCGTACGCCTTCGCGTCCGCGGGCTTGCGGACGTCCGCCTGGAGCTGCTGCTCGCGCCGGTGCGCCTCCAGCTCGGCGACCCGGGTCTCCTGGACCACGACCTCCTGACGGGCCCCGGCGTCCGCGAGGGGACCGGCCTGGCGCGCCTTCGCGGACGCCTTGTCCCGCTCGGCCTGGTAGCCGGCCTGCAGGATCTCGCTGTCCCGCGTCGCCTCCGCCATCCGCGCGAACGACTGCTGCTCCGCCTCGGTGGCCAGCCGGTTCGCCTCCGCCTGCGCGATGCGCGCGTCCCGCTGGACCGCCGCCGCGTGCGGCGCGGCCAGGTTCTGGATGTAGCCCGTCGGGTCCTCGATCTCGTGGATCTGCAGCGAGTCCACGATCAGACCGAGCTTCTCCATCTCCGTGCCGCAGGCGGCCCGGGTCTGCCCGGTGAGCTTCTCCCGGTCGCGGATCATGTCCTCGACCGTCAATCCGCCCACGATCGACCGGAGATGACCGGCGAACACGTTGTGCACCCGCTCCGACATCAGCCTCTGCTGGTCGAGGAAGCGGCGGGCCGCGTTGGCGATCGACACGAAGTCGTCGCCCACCTTGAAGATGACCACGCCCCGCACCTTCAGCGGAATGCCCTGGTGGGTGACGCAGTCCACGTGCAACTCGGTCTCGTTGAGGTCGAGGGAGAGCTTGCGCACCGCCTGCACCCCCGGCAGCACCAGCGTGCCGCGCCCGGTGACGATACGGAAACCCATTCCCTCCTCGAGACCCTCGGTCCGATGCTTCGAACCGGAGATGATCAGTGCTTCGTTGGGCTCCGCCACCCGCCACATGAGTTTGAAGACCCCGACGACGAAGATCAGCGCGAGGACGACGGCCCCCGCGACGACGCCGATGACCATCGGCAAACGCCCCCTTTGCCTGGTGCCGGGTCGGCACCGAACGAAGGTGAGTGTGCGCGCGTGGAAGGCCGGGGTGAAGACGCCGGCGGATCCTTGTTGCAATCTTGACGCGTACGGCTCTCACCTGCGGGGAGGCGGTCTCAACTGCCGTACGCCGCCTCGACGTACACGGTCCGCGGCGGAAGGTGCTCCACCACCATCACCACCGTGCCCGGCTCCAGACGGCCCTGCCCGTCCGCGGGATACGCGAGGAAGTGCTCGGCGCCGCCGCGCACGCGGACGATCACCTCGCCGACCAGCCCGGGACCGACGGTACCGGTGACACGCCCCATCAATCCGACCATCGACGCATCGTCCATGGTCACAGCGTACGGCCGAACACGCCTGCGCGGCCCGTGCGTTCCCGGCGCCCTGGTGCGGAGGCCGCACCTCGTGCCACCGGCGGCCGTGCGCCGAGGACGGGGTCCCGTCCGGCCGGGGCGGTGCCGGCGTGGACGCCACCGAACGGTGACCTGTGCGCAGGTCATCCGGTGCGGATCGCCCAACCTGCCGTCGGCAGGGGGCAGTTCAGGCCACGTCGGCACCCCGGGGGCCCGGTCGCCGCGGTCGCTCTGCGAAGATGCGGTACGTCATGGTGCAGATACGGAAAGAGTCCGTCCCCCCGTTGTCCCCTCCCCCCGCCGCGCCGACGAGTGCCGATGTGGCGCGCTTGGCCGGTGTCTCGCGCGCGACCGTCTCGTACGTCCTCAACAACACCAGCGCCGTCCGCATCAGCGAGGCCACACGCCGTCGCGTCCACGACGCCGCCAAGGAACTCGGCTACGTCCCGCACGCCGCCGCGCGCAGCCTGCGCGCCGGGCACAGCCGCATGGTGCTGATGCCCGCCCCGAACGTGCCGGTGGGCCCGCTCTACGGCCAGTTCATCAACGAACTGCAGTGGGCGCTCAGCCGGTTCGACTACACCGTCGTGCAGTACGGCGGCATCGGCCTGCGCGGCGACGAGGCCGCCCGCGCCTGGGCCGAACTGCGGCCGGTCGCCGTCCTGGTGCCCGGCGGCGGCCTCGGCCCGCAGGGCGTGCACGTCCTCAAGCGTTCCGGCGCCCGCGCCGTGGTCACCCTGGGCCCCGAACGCGTCGAGGGCGCCCACGCGCTCCTCATGGACCACCACCGGGTCGGGCACAGCGCCGGGGCGCATCTGCTGGCCCGCGGCCGCCGCCGGATCGGGGTCGTCGTACCGCGGGAGCCCGGCCTGGAGTTCTTCTCCCAGCCCCGGCTCGAAGGCGTACGGTCCGCCGTGCGGGAGGCCGGCACCGATGCGACGGTCGCCGAACTGCCGCTCGCCTTCACGGAGGAGGACGCCGCGCGACTCGCCGGGCGCTGGCGCTCCCTCGGTCTGGACGCCGTGTTCGCGTACAACGACGAGTACGCGATGCTGCTGATGCGCGCCCTCCAGGACGAGGGCGTCGGCGTTCCGGACGACACGGCCGTGGTCGGCGCCGACGACCTGACGCTCGGCCGGCTGCTGCGGCCGCGGCTGAGCACCGTCCACCTCGATCTGCCGTCCGGGCGCGACCTCGCCGAACTGGTCGACCGCGTGGTCCGCGACCCCGCGGGCGTGCCCGAGGTGCACGAGGTGTTCGGCGTGCGGATCGTGCACCGCGAGTCCAGCTGACGGGTCCGGACCCACCGCGGTGTCCCCCTCGGGGCCCGGGCCGTCGGAGGCCCGGGGCCCGGGATCACTCGCCGTTCTGCTCGGCCTGCGCCTGCTGCTCGGCCACCGCCTTGCGGACCTCGTCCATGTCCAGCTTGCGGGCCTGCCCGATGACGTCGTCGAGGGCGGCCTGGGGGAGGGCGCCCGGCTGCGCGAACACGGCCACCCGGTCCCGGACGATCATCAGCGTCGGGATCGACTGGATGCCGAAGGCCGCGGCCAGTTCGGGCTGCGCCTCGGTGTCCACCTTGCCGAACACCAGGTCGGGGTTCTCCGTGGCCGCCTTCTCGTAGACCGGGGCGAACTGACGGCACGGCCCGCACCAGGACGCCCAGAAGTCGATCAGGACGAAGCCGTTGTCCGTGACCGTCTGGTCGAAGTTCTCCTTGGTGAGCTCCACGGTGCTGCTCATGGCATGTATCCCTCTTCCTGGTGTCGGGGCCGGACCGCCCTCCACAACCGTGACGCACGGCCGCCTATTCCGCGCACGTACCCGTGTGGCCACCGTGCACACCAGCCACCAGACTGGCCCCATGACGGAAACGGAATCCATCGCCTACGACGTCGTGGTGCTCGGTGCCGGACCCGTGGGCGAGAACGTGGCCGACCGCACCCGCGCGGCCGGTCTGTCCACCGCGGTCGTGGAGAGCGAGCGGGTCGGCGGCGAGTGCTCCTTCTGGGCGTGCATGCCCAGCAAGGCACTGCTGCGCCCGGTGATCGCCCGCGCGGACGCCCGCCGCGTACCCGGCCTGTCCCACCTCGTGCAGGGCGCCCTCGACGTGCCCGCGGTCCTCGCCCACCGGGACTACGAGGCGTCGAACTGGCGGGACGACGGCCAGGTGGCCTGGCTGGACGGCATCGGGGCCGACCTGTACCGGGGGCACGGGCGTCTGGCCGGGCCGCACACCGTCACGGTGACCGGCCCCGGGGGAGAGCACCATGTGCTGACCGCCCGGCACGCGGTGGCCGTGTGCACCGGCAGCCGCGCGCAACTGCCCGACCTGCCGGGGCTCGCCGAGGTGAACCCGTGGACGAGCCGCGAGGCGACGAGCGCGCAGTCCGTGCCGGGCCGCCTGATCGTCGTGGGCGGCGGTGTGGTGGCCACCGAGATGGCCACGGTCTGGCAGGCCCTCGGTTCCCGGGTCACCGTCCTGGTCCGCGGCAAGGGCCTGCTGTCCCGGATGGAGCCCTTCGCGGGGGAACTGGTCGCCGAGGCCCTCACGGAGGCGGGCGCGGACATCCGCCTCGGCACGTCCGTCGAGTCGGTCCGGCGCGAGGGCGGCACCCTCGTGGTCGTCACGGACTCCGGAGACCGGCTCGAGGCGGACGAGATCCTCTTCGCCACCGGTCGGGCGCCCCGCACGGACGACATCGGCCTGGACACGGTCGGTCTGGAACCCGGGTCGTGGCTGTCGGCCGACGACACGCTCCGGGTGAAGGGCAGCGAGTGGCTGTACGCGGCCGGTGATGTCAACCGTCGTGCGCTCCTGACCCACCAGGGCAAGTACCAGGCCCGCATCGCGGGCGAGGCGATCGCGGCCCGGGCGGCGGGCGTGCCGCTGCTGGAGACGGATCCGTGGGGCGCCCACTCCGCGACCGCGGACCACGCGGCCGTGCCGCAGGTGGTGTTCACCGATCCGGAAGCCGCGGCCGTGGGCCTCTCCCTGGCGGAGGCCGAGGGGGCGGGCCGCCGGGTCCGTGCCGTGGACGTCGACCTGTCCTCGGTCGCGGGCGCCGGCCTGTACGCCGACGGCTACCGCGGCCGCGCCCGCATGATCGTCGACCTCGACAGCGAGACCCTGCTGGGCGTCACGTTCGTCGGTCCCGGCGTCGGGGAACTGATCCACTCCGCGAGCATCGCCGTCGCCGGGGAGGTCCCGGTCTCCCGGCTGTGGCACGCGGTGCCCTCGTATCCGACGATCAGCGAGGTGTGGCTGCGGCTGCTGGAGGCGTACCGGGGATAGCCGACCGACCGCCTCGAGCCGTCGGCAGGGGCGGGTCCGGCGCCGTCACGGCCCGCGGCGTTCAGGCCGGGGGCCCGGACGGCCGCTTCGGCAGGGCGAAGCCGAGCGCCGCAGCCGCTCGCTCCGGCGTCGGCTGCGTCCATCGCTCGGCGACCGCCTCGTTCGAGGACAGGGAGCGCAGCTCGGCCCGGTCCAGGTAGAGGGTGCCGTCCAGGTGGTCCGTCTCGTGCTGGACGATGCGCGCCGGCCAGCCCCCGAACTCCTCGTCCACCGCGACCCCGTGCTCGTCCAGTGCCCTCAGCCGCACCCGCGCGTGCCGGGCCACCACCGCCTGCCAGCCCGGCACGCTCAGGCAGCCCTCGAAGAACGCGGCGCGCTCGGCGCCGACCGCCTCGTACGACGGGTTGACGAGCACCCGGAAGGGCAGGGGCACCCGTCCGCGTGCCGCCCGGACGTCCGCAGGCACGGGCGCCGGGTCCTCGACGACGGCGATCCGCAACGGCACTCCCACCTGCGGCGCCGCCAGGCCCACGCCCGGTGCCGCGTGCATCGTCCGGCGCAGGGCCCCGACGAAACGGGCCAGGAGCGCGGGTCCCAGCTGGCCCTCGAAGGGCTCGGCGGGGCGGCGCAGCACCGGGTCCCCGGCGGCGACGATGGGCAACGGGCCCTCGCGGGCGAGGAGTTCCTCGACCCGCTCGGCGATCGGGCGGTCGTTCGGGTTCGTCTGGTCGACCACGGAAGCCATCCTGCCAGCATGACAGGCCGCTCGACGGCCCGTGCCGGTCCACCGGCGCGGGCCGTCGGCCCCGGCCCGCCGGGGGTCACCCCTCCGGGAAGTCACCCGCCAGCACCGACGCGAGCCGCAGGTGCCGTTCCGCCTCGGCGGAGCGTCCCTGACGCTGCAGGGTGCGCCCCAGCAGCAGCCTGGCATACCGCTCCACCGGCTCCCGCTCCACGATGGTGCGCAACTCGGCCTCGGCGCGGCGCAGTTGGGCCGAGTGGTAGTACGCGCGCGCCAGCATCAGCCTGGGGCCGGTCTGCTCCGGCACCTCGTCCACCAGTCCGTCCAGGACCTGTGCCGCGGCGTAGTAGTCCTTGGCGTCGAAGAACGTCCGCGCCCGCTCCCAGCGCTCCGCGGGCGTCCCGTGGTTGTAGTACCCCGTCTCCACCAGAGACCTCCTTCCGCGCGCACAACGGCGACGGGCGGGCGGAAATTCCACGGGTCCGGGGACACGCGGTGGCGGCAGGTGCCGTGGCCGCGGCGTCGGCCGCGGCCACCGCCGGCGCTAGGCCGCCAGTTCGGCGTTCGCGCGCTTCAGCACCAGTGTCAGGACGCGGCCGGCCGTCTCCAGATCCTCCTGAGGGATGCCCGCGTACAGCAGGGAGGCGGCCTCCTGGGCGGCGGCCTGCAGCCCGTCGAACAGGTCCCGGCCGCCGGCCGTGAACGACACCCGCCCCTCCGGGGACACCTCCAGCAGCCCGTCGGCGATCAGCCCGTCGACGGCAGTCCGGGCCACCGCCTCGTCGGCGACCTTGAGCGCGTCCTCGAGGCGGGTCACGAGCGTGGCGTGCTCCACGGTCCCGCCGTGGTCCACGAGCGCCCGCAGCGCCACCGACTGGTCGAACGTGATGCCGGTACGGGCGAGCACGCGCTCCAGCAGGGCGCGGCTCGCGTAGTGGGTGAGGCCCAGGAGCCGGCCGTTGGCGACAGGGGTGGGGTGGGTCATGACTGATCCTCTTCGGTCGGACGGGTGCCGGCACCCGGCGTGCCGGCGCCGCCGGTCCCGCGGCGGGCGGCGGACGGATCGAGCGGTGCGTCGAGCAGGGTGCGCAGCGCGTCCCGGAACTCATCGGTGCGGGCACTGTCGCGCCCGCCCAGCGGCCGGAGGAACTGCTCGTGCAGCAGTTGGACCACCTGGATCGCCTGCCGTGCGACCTCCTGGCCCCGGGCGGTCAGCGAGAGCCGTACGGCCCGCGGGTCCGCGGGGTCGCGGGTCCGGTCCACGAGGTCGGCCGCCTCCAGGGCGCGGGCGAGCTTCGAGACGTAGAGCGCCTCGAGTCCCGTGTGGTCGGCCAGCTCCCGCTGGCTGGGGCGCCGGCCGGTGCGGTGCATGCCGAACAGCGTGGCGACCAGCGCGTACTGCGCATGCGTCAGGCCGAGGGGTGCGACCGCCCGGTCGACGGCCACGCGCCACTTCATCGACAGCCGCCAGACGAGGAAACCGGGCGTCGCGCCCTCCGATGCCATGCTCATGGCTCATACGGTACATGGCTACTATGTACATGGCTACTATATTTTTGGCTGCTGTCTTCCCGGGTGCGGTCGATCGGCCCGGGCGTACGCCCGCGCGCCGTTCCCGGTGACCCGTCCGATTCAAGAGCGCCCCGACGGCGGGTGGAGGGCCTGACGCGGGCGCCCCCGCGGGGCTAGGTTGGGCGGCATGAGCAATCTTGATCGCGAGGCGGTGCCCGCCGTGTGCGGTGGCCGCGGATTCGTGGTGGCCGAGCCGGTGCGCGAGCTCCTCAGCCCCCGCCGGGTCCCGCTCGGCGAGTCCACCGAGGTCCGCCGGCTGCTGCCCAACCTGGGCCGCCGCATGGTCGGCGCCTGGTGCTTCGTCGATCACTACGGGCCGGACGACATCGCGGACGAGCCCGGCATGCAGGTGCCGCCGCACCCGCACATGGGGCTGCAGACCGTCAGCTGGCTGCACGAGGGGGAGGTGCTGCACCGTGACTCCACCGGCAGCCTCCAGACCGTGCGCCCACGTCAGTTGGGCCTGATGACGTCGGGCCGGGCGATCAGCCATTCCGAGGAGAGCCCGAAGCCGCACGCCCGCTTCCTGCACGGGGCGCAGCTGTGGGTGGCACTGCCGGACGCCCACCGCCACACGGCCCCGCGCTTCGAGTACCACCCGGAACTGCCCGTGCTCGACGCGCCCGGCCTGAGGGCCACGCTGATCCTGGGGGAGATCGACGGCGCGGCCTCGCCCGGTACCACGTACACGCCGATCGTGGGCGCCGACCTCGCCCTGGCGCACGGGGCGACCGCACGGCTGCCGCTGGAGGCGGACTTCGAGTACGCGGTCCTGTCGATGTCCGGCGAGGTCCACGTCGACGGCGTACCGGTCCTGCCGGGCTCGATGCTCTACCTCGGCTGCGGACGCCGCGAACTCCCGCTGCGCGCCGAGTCGGACGCCGGCCTGATGCTCCTGGGCGGCGAGCCGTTCGAGGAGGAACTGATCATGTTCTGGAACTTCATCGGACGGACCCAGGACGAGATCGAACAGGCCCGCCGGGACTGGATGGAAGGCACGCGGTTCGGCGAGGTGAAAGGGTACGACGGGGACCCCCTGCCGGCCCCCGAGCTGCCCTCCGTGCCTCTGAAGCCGCGCGGAAGGGTCCGCTGACCTGGTGGGCGAGGCGGCGGTGACATGGTCGATCGAAGCTGGGAGAGCGGTTCCCGGGAGCGGTGCAGGAACGCCTGCCCGAGCAGCCGACCCGCCGCACGAAGGCGCTCGCCGGTGCGAAATACTCTCCCGGTGAGTTCACGTACTTCCCTGACCAGTCAGCCGATCACGATACGGAGGGCCGTCGCGCGAGATGCCAGACGGCTCACGCGGCTCGTGCGCGGCTCAAGCGCCTACGAGGGTAAGTACGCAGCCGCGGTCGCGGGCTACCGGGTCGGTCCCGATTACATCGAGGCCCACCGCGTCTTCGCAGCCGTCGGCACCGACAAGCAGGGAGATCGGGTCCTCGGGTTCTACTCGCTCGTCCTCGCTCCACCGGAGCTCGACCTGCTGTTCGTCGCCGACGAAGCGCAAGGACGGGGTATCGGACGACTGCTCGTCGCGCACATGCAGTCCGAGGCCCGTGTCGCCGGGCTCGACCGTGTCAAGGTCGTGTCGCATCTTCCCGCCGAGGACTTCTACCACCGCGTCGGTGCAGTGCGGATCGGGACCGCGCTCGCGAACCCGCCCGCCGTCCTGTGGGACCGTCCCGAATTCGAGTTTCGCGTTCCTTCGGAATGACGCGGTGTGCGAACCCCACGACCAGCAGCATGAGATGAGCGTGCCCGTCGGCGTCGGCGGGCACCGCGGGAGTGTCTTCCGGCCCCTGGGCGACGTCGCAGCGGCCTGTCCGGGGTGTGGAGCGGAGTCGGACCGGGTGCACTCCCGGCACCGCACGCACGGTCTCGATGTGCGACCTGATCATTTTCTATGGTGACGCGGTGTGCGGGCGTGTAGCGTCTGCGTCAGCTGTCGTGGTTCGGAATTCCCCCTTGCCCACGCCTCTGGTGTGGGCGTTTTGCTGTGCTGTGCCGCAGGGACCAGGGCGATCACCTCCGTCTGCCACAGGAAGTGGGAGGCGTTCATCGACTGGAAGGCGTAAGACATGGCAACGGGAACTGTGAAGTGGTTCAACGCGGAGAAGGGCTTCGGCTTCATCGCCCAGGACGGCGGCGGCCCGGATGTCTTCGCGCACTACTCCGCGATCAACTCCTCGGGCTTCCGTGAGCTCCAGGAGGGCCAGAGCGTGACGTTCGACATCACCCAGGGCCAGAAGGGTCCGCAGGCCGAGAACATCAACCTGGCCTGACCTCGCAGACCTGCCCGAGGGTTCGCGCACGCCGCGCCAGGTGGCCGTCGCCCGTGCGGGCCGAGCCGCCCACCTGGACGAAGGCGCCTGCTCTCGTGCCGGGCGTACACAGGATCAGGGGCCGCGCAGCCGTTGCTGCGCGGCCCTGCTGTTGCGGCGCGGAGCCGGTGGGACGACCTGTGTCCCGAGGCCGGGCACATGGCCGGACTGGCTCAGGCGTCGATGATGACGGGGATGATGAGGGGCTGGCGGCGGTGGGTGCGGAACGCCCAGTTCGCCACGGCGCGGGCGACGAGTTGTTCGAGTTGGCGCGCGTCCCCGACGCCTTCCTCGGCCGCGGTGGCCAGGGTCTTCTCGATGACGGGGATGACCGGCTCGAAGGTGGCGTCGTCGTGGACGAAGCCCCGGGCCAGGAAGTCGGGGGCCTCGGCGAGGGCGCCGGTGTCCGCGTCGACGATCGCCACCACCGTGACCACGCCTTCGGCGGCGAGGGTGAGACGGTCCTTGAGGGACGCTTCGGTGGCACCGCCGACTTCCATGCCGTCCACGTAGACGTTTCCGGCGGGGACCTTGCCGGTGATGGACGCGCGCCCGTCGACGAGGTCGACGACGACGCCGTCCTCGGCGATGACGACCCGTTCGGGGTCGACACCGGTACGGATGGCGAGGTCGGCGTTGGCCCGCAGGTGGCGCCATTCGCCGTGCACGGGCATGACGTTGCGGGGTTTGACGATGTTGTAGCAGTAGACGAGTTCGCCGGCGCTGGCATGCCCGGAGACGTGCACCTTGGCGTTGCCCTTGTGGACCACGTGGGCGCCCCACCGGGTGAGTCCGTTGATCACCCGGTAGATGGCGTTCTCGTTGCCGGGGATGAGGGAACTGGCGAGCAGGACGGTGTCGCCCTTGCCGATGCGGATCATGTGGTCGCGGTTGGCCATCCGTGACAGCGCGGCCATCGGTTCGCCCTGGGAACCGGTGCACACCAGAGTGATCTTGTGGTCCGGGAGCTTCTCCAACTCCTTCGTGTTCACGACCAGACCGGAGGGGACCTTCAGATAGCCCAGGTCACGGGCGATGCCCATGTTGCGGACCATCGACCGGCCGACGAAGGCGACCTTGCGACCGTGCTGGTGGGCGGCGTCCAGGACCTGCTGGATGCGGTGCACATGGCTGGCGAAGCTGGAGACGATGACCCGGCGCGGCGCGGTGCGCATCACCTGCTCGATCGCCGGGTTCAGCTCACGCTCGGAGGTGGTGAAGCCCGGCACTTCGGCGTTGGTGGAGTCGGTGAGGAACAGGTCCACGCCCTCCTCGCCGAGGCGGGCGAAGGCGCGCAGATCGGTGATGCGGTCGTCGAGAGGGAACTGGTCCATCTTGAAGTCGCCGGTGTGCAGCACCATCCCGGCCCGGGTGCGGATCGCGACCGCGAGGCTGTCGGGGATGGAGTGGTTGACCGCCACGAACTCGCAGTCGAAGGGCCCGAACCCGCGCCGGTCGCCCTCCCGCACCCGTACCGTGCGCGGCCGGATGCCGTGTTCCTTGAGTTTGGCCTCCAGGAACGCCAGCGTCAGCTTGGAGCCGACGACGGGAATGTCGGACCGCTCGCGCAGCAGGTACGGCAGGCCGCCGATGTGGTCCTCGTGGCCGTGGGTGAGGACCACGGCCACGATGTCGTCCAGCCGGTCCCGGATCGAGGTGAAGTCCGGCAGGATCACGTCCACGCCGGGCTGGGTCTCCTCGGGGAACAGCACGCCGCAGTCGACGATGAGCAGTTTGCCCGCGTGCTCGAAGACGGTCATGTTGCGGCCGATCTCACCCAGGCCGCCCAGGGCGATGACCCGCAGCCCTCCTTCGGGAAGGGGTGGGGCGGCTTTCAGTTCGGGGTGCGGATGACTCATACCCTGACGGTACCCGGAGAGTGGGAGGGCGTGATCCAATGCCGTGCTCCGACGAGCGCTCGATACGGTCCGCCGCCATGAAGACGTACTGGCGCTCAGGTCGGCATCCGTCTCGTCTGCCCGCCGCCCCGGCCCCCGAGACAACAGGGAGACGCCGAGGCGCAGCAGGGGCATGAGATCGCGGAGTCAGGCGGGGTCGGGGGTGAAACGGTAGCCGATGCCGGGTTCGGTGATGAGGTAGCGGGGTCGGGAGGGCTCCGGTTCGAGTTTGCGGCGGAGGTTGGCGAGGTGGACGCGCAGGTAGTTGGTCTCTTTCTCGTAGCGGGGTCCCCAGACCTCCTGGAGGAGTTGGCGCTGGGTGACCAGGAGTCCGGGGTGGCGGACGAGGATTTCCAGCAGGTGCCATTCGGTGGGGGTGAGGCGGATCTCGCCGGCTGGGGTGGTGACGCGCTTGGCGGCCAGGTCGACGGTGAAGGCCGCTGTGGTGATCAGGGGCTGTTCGTCGGCGGGGGTGGCGCGGCGTAGGGCGGCACGGATGCGGGCGAGGAGTTCGCCCATGCCGAAGGGTTTGGTGACGTAGTCGTCGGCGCCGGCGTCCAGGGCGTTGATCTTTGCGGTCTCGTCGTGGCGGGCGGACAGGACGATGATCGGGGCGGTGGACCAGCCGCGGAGGCTTTCGACGATGTTGATGCCGTCGAGGTCGGGCAGGCCGAGGTCGATGACGGCGAGGTCGGGGGCTGTGGTGGCGGCGGCCTGCAGGGCGGTGGTGGCGTCGGGGGCGGCGCTGGTCCGGTAGCCGCGGGCGGTCAGGGCGATGGTCAGGGCGCGCAGCAGGTGGGGGTCGTCGTCGACGATGAGGATGCGGGTCATGGTGCCGTGGGGAGGGTGAGGGTCATGGTCAGTCCGCCGCCAGGAGTGTCGGTGGGGGTGAGGGTGCCGTTCATGGCTTCGGTGAAGCCGCGGGCGATGGCCAGGCCCAGGCCGAGGCCGTGACGGGTGGTGTGGTCGTCCAGGCGCTGGAAGGGGGCGAAGATGTGTTCTCGCTGGTCGGCGGGGACGCCCGGGCCGTGGTCGGTGACCTGCAGGCGGATCACGTTTCCCTCGTGGCGGGCGTGCACGTGGACGGGCTGGTCGGGTGGTCCGGCGTCGAGTGCGTTGGCGACCAGGTTGGCGATGACGCGTTCCAGCAGGCCGGGGTCGGCCCAGGCGGGGGGCAGGTCGTCGGGGACCTCGATGTCGATGGCGCGTCCCGGGGGCGGCTGGGTGTGCAGGAGGGCGGCAGCGGTGACTTCGTCCACGGTGGTGGCGCGGGGGTGGACGCTGAGGGCGCCGGCTTGTAGGCGGCTGAGCGCGAGGAGGTTTTCGACCAGGTCGTTCATCTTGTCGGCGGAGGCGTCCACGGTGGCCAGGAGTTCGGCCCGCTGGGTGTCGGTGAGGTCCAGGTCGGGCTCGCGCAGGCTGGACACGCACGCCTTGATGCCGGCGAGGGGCGTGCGCAGGTCGTGACCCACTGCGGCCAGCAGGGCGGCGCGCAGTTTGTCGATCTCGGTCAACTCCCGAGCGCGGGCGGCCTGGGCCGCGAGGCGCTCGGCTTGCAGCGCGCGGGCGGCGGCGGTGGCCAGCAGGGTGAGGAAGCGCTGGTCGGCGGCGAAGACCGCCGGGCCGTCCGCCACCAGCCGCAGGTGCTCCCCGGCCGGCACGGACAGCGTCGGATCGGCGGACGGCGGCTCGCCGACGACGGCGGCCGGGTGTTCCCCGTCGGCGTCGCGTTCCAGCAGCGCGGCGCCGGTCATGCCGAAGGTGTCACGGACGTGCTCGAGTACCGCGCTCAGCGGCCGTTCCTCCAGTGGTGCCTCGGTGATGCGTGCCAGGAGGGCGGCTTCGACGCCGCTGCGGGCGGCGGCGGCGCGCTGCCGGGCGGCCAGGTCGACCGCGACGCTGACGGTGGTGGCGACCACCACGTAGACGGCCAGGGTGATGACCAGGTCACGGTTCTCGACTGTCAGGGTGTGGAAGGGCGGGACGAAGAAGAAGTTGACCAGCGCATCGGAGGCCACTGCGGCCGCCAGCGCCAGCCGCAGGCCGCCGGTGGCGGCCACGAGGACCACCGCCGTCAGATAGATGAGCACGACGCTCGCCAGCGAGAGAGAGTCCCTCGCGGGCACCAGGGCCACGGTGAGGACCACCAGGCCGGCCGCGGCGGCGCCGGTCGCGGCCAGCCGACGCCCCACGTCCCGGCGGTGCAGCCGGCCGCTCTCGTGCGGCGGATCCAAGCCCTTCATGATCGAAACGCTAGCCGACCTTCGGCCCGACGCCGGGCGAGGCGTGATACGGCTGCTGCGCGGCCACACGGTCGCTGGAGTCCAGCTGCCACGGCACGCTGGTGACCATCACCCCGCGCTGGAACAGCAGCCGGGCCTTGAGCCGCAGCGCGGACTGGTTGTGCAGCACATGCTCCCACCAGTGCCCGACCACGTACTCGGGGATGTAGACGGCTATCAGGTCCTGGGGGTGCTCGCGGTGCAGGCGCGCCATGTACTCCAGGACCGAGCCGGTGATGTCCCTGTAGGGGGAGGCCATCACCGTCAGCGGAACCGGGATCTCCCGATCCTCCCACTCGGCGCGCAGCGCATTCACCTCCTCGTCGCTGATCTTGACGGTGAGTGCGGTGAGGGTGTCCGGGTGTGTGGCCTTGGCGTAGCCGAGCGTGCGCAGGGTGGGCTGGTGCAGCTGGGAGACCAGCACCACCGCGTGGGTGCGGCTGGGCAGCACGATGCCGCCGGGCTGCGGGCGCAGCTCGCGGGCCACCCGGTCGTAGTGGCGGCGGATGCCACGCATCATGACGTACAGCACCGGCATGGCGATCACCACCAGGTACGCGCCGTGGCTGAACTTGGTCACCAGGACCACCACCAGCACCAGCGCGGTCAGGCAGGCCCC
Organism: Streptomyces sp. NPDC007264; assembly: GCF_042869095.1. Taxonomy (NCBI): domain Bacteria; kingdom Bacillati; phylum Actinomycetota; class Actinomycetes; order Kitasatosporales; family Streptomycetaceae; genus Streptomyces; species Streptomyces sp. NPDC007264. The sequence goes on along the minus strand of NZ_JBIAFD010000008.1, from coordinate 214,313 downwards.
CACCGCGTTGATCATCCGCGAGCGGTGGATGCGCCGCCGCAGCCCCGGATCGCTCACACCCGCCAATTCACGGTTCCAGTGCCGGACCATGCCGGCCTGAGACAGCGTGAAGGAGGTGAACACACCCAGGATGTACAGCTGGATCAGGCGGGTCACCGACCCGTTGAAGGCATAGATCAGGGTTCCGGCCACCACAGCCAGGATGACGATGCCGTTGGAGAACGCCAGCCGGTCCCCGCGGGTGTGCAGTTGCCGGGGCAGGTAGCGGTGCTCGGCCAGGATCGCCGCCAGCAGCGGGAAGCCGTTGAAGGCGGTATTGGCCGCCAGGATCAGGATCAGCGCGGTGGCGGCCTGGATGGAGAAGAACATCACCGAATGCGTGCCGCCGAACACCGCCGCGGCGATCTGCGCGATCACGGTGCGCTGGGTGCCGGTCGCGCAGTTCCCGGGGAAGCCGACCAGCTGGCAGGCGTCGTCGACATAGTGCACGTGGCCGATCATGGCCAGGGCGGTGATACCGGCGAACATGGTGATCGAGAGTCCGCCCATCGCCGCCATGGTGGTGGCCGCGTTGCGTGCCTTGGGAGGCCTGAACGCCGGTACTCCGTTGGAGATGGCCTCCGCTCCGGTCAGCGCCGTGCAGCCGGAGGAGAACGCCCGCAGGGCCAGCAGCATCAGCGCCGTCCCCGTCAGCCCCACGTGCCCCGGCTCGGCCCGGACCTGCCACCCCGCGCTCTCGGCCACCGGCGCGTGACCGAACGCCGTCTGCAGCAGTCCGATGACGATCATCGCCACCACACCCACGACGAACAGGTACGTCGGCACCGCGAACAGCCGGCCCGACTCGCGGACGCCGCGCAGGTTCATCGCGGTCAGCAGCACGACGAAGCCCAGGTTCACCAGGACCCGACAGGAGTCCAGCGCCGGCACCGCGGAGATGATGTTGTCCACCCCGGCCGCCACGGACACGGCCACCGTCATGACGTAGTCCACCAGCAGGGCCGAGGCCACCACCAGCCCCGCCCACGGGCCGAGGTTGCGCGAGGCCACCTCGTAGGAGCCTCCACCGGAGGGGTAGGCCTGCACCACCTGCCGGTAGGACAGCACCACCACCGCCAGCAGGACCACCACCGCGGCCGCCACCCACGGCGCCAGATGCAGATAAGCCAGTCCGCCCAGCGTCAGCACCAGCAGGATCTCCTGCGTCGCATAGGCCACCGACGACAACGGGTCACTGGCGAAAACCGGCAGGGCGATCCGCTTGGGCAGCATCTGCTCACCCAGACGGTCACTACTCAGCGGGCGGCCCACGATCAGCCGCTTGAACGATATTGACACATTTGGTATCCAACGCGCTGATCCCGGCGGCACCCGGATCTTCGCGCGTCCTTGACGCCACCACCGGCGATCTGCACGTCGTCTTAGCGTGACCGGCCAGGCAGCACAGCCCTCCGCCTCACGCGGAACCCGAGGCGGCCGGGCCCGCCGGCGGTGAGCCCCCAGCCGATGAACCAGGACGGCCGGGCGGTTCATGCCGTTTCTCCGAACTGACGGTTGTGGAACCGGGCTTGGGGTAAATTGCGAGCAGTCTCTGGATGCCGGCTCTGGCCGGAGACTCCATGCGCTTGTGCGCTTGGGGTGCCCAGTTCGCGTCGCCGTCCAGCTTGGTTCCCTTCGCGGGAAGAACCCTGGAGGTTGACGCATGCCTGTGTGGCCGTCGCGCCCTGCTCTCGTCGCACTGTCTTTGCTGCCTCTCCTTGCAGTCGTGCTGCTGTCCGCGCCTGCATGGTTGACCTGGCCTTTTCTTCCGTCTCGGCGCCAGCAGATCGTGCTGGAAGTCCTCGACCGGCTCGTCCGATGGACTCGGGCGGCGGTGCCCGGTGCAAGCCGTGGCCAGGGCGGTGGACCCCGGAAGCAGGGGGAGGCGGCGGGTCTGTGACCGGCCGGTCGGCGCGCGAGGTGCTTCCGCGGCCGCTGTGCCGGGGGCTCGGGCCGATCGCGGCCTTCGCCGCGCTGGTGGTCGTCGTGCTCGGCGTCCTGTACGCGGGCGACAGCACGCCCGGCACGGTGGACGCGCGGGTCGGGGCGGCGGTGGGCGGTGTGGGAACGCCGTGGCGGCACGTCGCGCTGGCCCTGGACTTCCTGGGGGAGCCCGTGGGGGCGGCGACGCTGGTCGTGGCCGCCGTGACGGGCTGTCTGCTGCTTCGGCGTCCTCGCGCGGCAGTGCTCGTCGTGGCCGGCCCCGGCACGGCCGTGGGGACGGCGACGCTGCTCAAGTTCCTGGTGGGACGCACCATCCACGACGGGAACCTGTCCTACCCGAGCGGTCATACCGCCTTCGCCACCGCGCTCGCCCTCGTGGTGGCGCTGCCCGTGACCGGCCGGCTCGGCCTCGGCAGGACGGCCGGCACGTCACTCGTGCTCTCCGCGGCGCTGGTGTCCGGCGCCGCCATGGGATGGGCGCAGGTCGCCCTGGGCGCGCACTACCCGACCGACGTCCTCGGCGGCTGGTGCACCGCGCTGGCGGTGATACCGGCGGTCGCCCGGCTGCTCGACCGGGTGGCCGACCGTCTCGTCGACGGGACGGCCGGTGCTGGCCGACGAGAGCAGAGCTGATGCCCCGTCACGCGAAGCGGCGTGACGCGCCGCCATGCCAAGGCGCGTGACGCCCCGTCACGCCAGGCGGCGGAACACCGGCTTCACCGGGCGTCCGGCCAACCAGGGGGTGGGGTCGCCGGCGTCCAGTGCCTTCCGGTACACCGCACATGCCTGGGCCACCACGTCGACGGTGTGATCGATGTCGGCGTCGCCGAGCGCGCTGCTCACCACGAACGACGGGGCCAGTACCCCGCCCGCGAGGAGCCGCCGCAGGAACAGGGTGCGGTACTCCTGCGACGGCTGCCCGTGCTCGTCGAGGGTGGCGAAGACCAGGTTGCTGGCCCGGCCCCGGACGACGACGTGGTCGCCGACGCCCATGGCGGCCGCGGCGTCGCGGACACCGGCGGCCAACCGCTCGCCGAGGGTGTGCAGCCGCGCGGTGACGCCCTCTTCGACGTAGGTGGAGAGCACGGCCATCGCGGCTGCCAGGGAGTGCGTCTCCGCACCGTGCGTGGTGGACAGCAGGAACACCCGGTCGCCGGGGTGACGCAGTCCGCCCCTCTCCATCAGATCGCGGCGCCCGGCCAGTGCGGCGACGGCGAATCCGTTGCCCAGCGCCTTCCCGAACGTGGAGAGGTCGGGGACGACGCCGTACAGGCCCTGGGCGCCCGCCTCGGACCAGCGGAAGCCCGTGATCATCTCATCGAAGACCAGTACGCAGCCGTGCCGGTCGGCCAGCTCGCGCAGGCCGGCGAGGTACCCGGGCGGGGGCTCGGTGTGGGTGGCGGGTTCGAGGACCAGGCAGGCGACCTCGTCCTGGTACCGGGTGAGCAGTTCGTCCGCGGCGGCCAGGTCCCCGTAGGGGAACGTCACGGTGAGGTCGCCGGTCGCTGCCGGAACACCGGCGGACATCGGCGTGGTCCCGATGAACCAGTCGTCGACGGAGAAGAACGGATGGTCGGCGCAGAGGGCCACCCGCGGGCGCCCGGTGGCGGCGCGGGCGAGGCGCACCGCGGCGGTGGTGGCGTCGGAGCCGTTCTTCGCGAACTTCACCATCTCGGCGGTCGGCACCGTGGCCAGGAAGCGTTCCGCGGCTTCGAGTTCCACGACGGACGGCCGGACGAAGTTGCTGCCCCGGTCGAGTTCCCGTCGCACCGCCTCGATCACGCGTGGGTGGGCGTGGCCGAGGCTGACCGACCGCAGGCCGGAGCCGTACTCGATGTAGCGGTTGCCGTCGATGTCCCACACGTGGGCACCGCGGCCGTGGCTGATGACCGGGGCCAGGTTCTCGGGGTACTGGTCGTCGCCCTTGGCGTAGGTGTGCGCGCCCCCGGGGATCATGGCGTGCAGCCGCTCGTTGGCCTTCCGCGACCGGGGCAGGCGGAGCCCTCCGGTGTTCTCGGTGTCCAAGCCGACCTCAACTCCTCTGCTGCTTCAGGACCTCGGCGAGGCTCGGCGCCTCCCGGTCCCGCCGGGACATCGATGTGACCGGCAGCGGCCAGGGAATGGCGAGCTCCGGGTCGTCGAAGGCGATCGTCACGTCCTCGGCCGGGTCGTGCGGGCGGTCGATCCGGTACGAGGTGTCGGCGGTCTCGGTCAGGGACTGGAAGCCGTGCGCGCATCCCGCCGGGATGTACAGGGTCGCCTGCGTCTCGTCGGACAGTTCGAAGAAGGCCGGGTTGCGGTACGTCGGCGAGCCCGTCCGCAGGTCCACGACGACGTCGAAGATCCTCCCGTACGAGCAGCGCACCAGCTTGGCCTCGCCGGCGCCGGAGCGCAGGTGCAGGCCGCGCAGCACGCCCCGGGCCGAGCGGGACAGGCTGTCCTGGACGAAGGCGTCCGGGTCGAGGCCCACCGAGCGCACCACGTCGGCGTCGAAGGTGCGGCAGAAGAAGCCGCGCTCGTCGGCGTACGGGGTCGGCTCGAACAGGTACGCGCCGGCGATCCCCGGGACTTCCGTCGCTTTCATGGAGCCTCCCGCAGGGCGTGGTGGGCGTGGTCGGCCGCCGGGAACAGGGCCGCCGTCAAGGTGGTGAACTGGTGCTCGAGGCGCTGGACGGCGTCCAGGTTCCGCTCGGTGAGGGTCCGCCGCAGCTCCGCCGATCTCTTCTCCAGCGCCCGGAACTGCTCGAGCAGCCGGTCGGCGTCGACCTCGCGCGCCGGGTGGCAGTACGCGCCCAGCCCCATCCGAGCCATGAGCGCGTCGCTCTTCGCCGCATAGCTCAGCGCCAGCGTGGGCGTGCCGACCTTCAGCGCGCAGATCAGGTTGTGGTAGCGGGTCGCCACCACGGTGTCGGCAGCCGCCGTCTCCTTCATCAGGCCGGCCAGGGAGGTCGCCTCGGCCACGGTGACCAGCGGCGAGTCCACCGCGTCGAGGATCGCGGCGACCACCGGCCCGTCGACCTCGTCGCCGGTGAGCAGCCGTACCGGTCTGCCCTCCGCCACCAGCGCGCGGACGAACCGGGTCGTCCCGTCGAGGTAGCGCCGGTGGATCTCCTCGGCCCGCGCGCGGTCGCCGTCGCCCCCGTGGAAGTCCATGACACCGACGCAGACCAGGCCCGGCGGTCCCGGGGACGCGCTCGCCGGCGGCGTCGGCAGGGCGAACGCGAGGTCCGGGTGGACCGCGTCGCCTGCGGTGTCCACGCCCATCGCCCGTATCGCGTCGCGGGACGGGGCGTCCCGGTACGACCGGTAGGCGGCCAGCCGCGCCGACCAGCGCACCAGCGTCCGGGTGGCCCGGTTGCCGATCGCGGCGGCGCCGACGCCGACCAGCGCGACCCGGGTGCCGGACAGCCGTCCGGTCGCGCAGAGCAGGAACAGCGAGTACGGGAAGCCCCACGGCCGCAGCGGCAGTGTGGCCTCCAGGACGCCCATGCCCGGGACGATCACCACGTCGTGCCGGCGTACCCAGGCGGCGGTGCGGAAGACGTCGACGAGTTTGCCCAGACCCTTCGCCGCGATCGCGCCCGCACGCGACGCGGTCCGGTACTCGCCGCGGTACCAGTGCAGCCGCGTCGCGGGGATGCCGTACCGGGCCGCGACGACCTCGGGTCCGCCGCACAGCGCGTCCACGGCCACCTCCGGGTGCCTGCTCCGGAGGTATCCGAGGACGGCCTCGAGCGACCCGTCGTTGCCGAGGTTGCCGGAGCCGAGCAGGCCGAACACCCCGACACGCACCGGAGCCCCGGCCCCGGGCGTCATGCCCGCCTCCCCTCACGGCCGGCCACCAGGGCGTCGACGGAGAGGGCGAGAGGGCCCGGGTCGACCGGGGCGCGGTCCTCGACCCGCTCGCCGGCACCCGGCCGGACCCGGCTGGCCATCCACGCGGCCAGGTGGCGGTAGCACGCGCGCCGGTCGGCCGGGGACAACGGCGCCCGCCCGATCGCCGCGACGAAGCCCCAGACGTACTCGGCGAGCAGCCGGGGCGTCGGGTGCAGCGGGCCCGCCCGGCGCGGGTCCAGGTTGACGCACCGGGCGCGCTTGCCGGGGTTCGCCCGCTCGGCGCGGGTGGGGTGGTCGCGGCGGAAGTACAGCACCTCAGGCACCTGGTGGAAGGGCCCGTGCAGGACGATCTCGGCGACGAACGTGCGGTCCGCGTGGTGGTAGCTGTCGAGCGGCTTCACCCGGCGCAGCACATCGGCCCGCAGCACGCCGTAGAAGTCGTCGCCACCGGGCTCGAACAGCAGACTGCGGAAGCGCTCCGGTGCGTGCGGCGAGTCGGTGGCGAGCCCGTACTCGTACGGGACCTTCAGCCGGCCGGCGCCGTCGATCACCGCCTGACCGGTGTGCGCGAGGATCGTCTCCGGCCGCTCGTCCAGCGCCTCCACACAGCGCCGCAGCAGGTCCCGGCCGTACAGGTCGTCGTGCGAGGCCCACTTGAACAACTCGCCGCGGGACTCGGCGAACACATGGTTGTGGTTCGGCGTGGCACCGATGTTCCGGGGCAGCCGGAGGTACCGGATCCGCGAGTCCTTCGCGGCGTACCTGCGGCAGATGTCCTCGGTCCCGTCGGTCGAGGCGTTGTCGGAGACGACCAGCTCGAAGTCCTCGTAGGTCTGGCCGAGCAGGGCGTCCAGCGACTCGGCCAGGTACTCCTCGCCGTTGTACACGGGCAGGCCGATGCTCAACCGGGGATGGGCGGTCATGGCGTCCTCACTTCGATGGAATCTCGGTGGTGCTCCCGCAGGGCGGCGTGCAGCTGCAGCCACCACACGGCCGAGCTGCTGACGGTCGCGGTGGCGACTCCCCAGGCCGAGCCGATCGTGCCGGCGACCACCGCCCCGCCGAGGCCGCCGCCGGCATAACAGGCGGAGGCGAACATCTGGCAGCGCAGGCTGCGCCGGGCCGCGCCGAGCGCGCGCAGCCCGGCCGCCGCGCCGGTGCCGAGGCTGGCGCCCGCGACGCCGAGCGTGGCCGGCACGATGAGCTGCGAGGCGGAGTGCCAGACGCCGCCGAGCAGGAGCTCGCCGAGCCGGTCCGGCACCAGCAGCAGCGCCGCGCCCCAGAGCACCGCGGCGGCGGCCTGCCCGCCGCCGAGCAGGAGGCAGAAGGCGCGCAGCCGGTGCGGGGCCTGCCGCAGCACCCGTGCCGCCTCCGCGACGGTGACCAGCGACAGTCCCATCAGCACGGCGAGGAACGGGCCGAGCAGCAGCTCCGCACCCCGCACCGCACCCACCGCGCCGACCCCGACGATCAGGCCGAGGCCGTACGCCCGCAACTGGTACGCGCCGCTGAGGCCGACGTTCTCCACCAGGTACCGGTAGCCGAGGTCCCGCTGCTCGCGCATCCACCCGCGTGCTCCGCCCATCCGGGGCCGGATGCCGGACTGGAGGCAGCCGTACGCCGCGGCCACCGCGGCGGACGCGCCCCAGGCGAGCACGAACGCGGCCACGCCGCCCGTCCGGGCCGCCACCACCATGGCCGGGACGAGCGCGACGCCCCACACGACGTCGTTGACGAACGCCTTCCGCCCGGCGCCGGCGGCGAAGAACGAGTACCGCCAGGCGTCCTGCAGCAGCAGTGCCGGCAGCACGACCCCGAGGACGGCGAACGCGGGCCCCACACTGCCGCCGAGGGCAAGTCCGGCCGGCAGACACACCGCGCCGACGGCGGTACCGACGCCGAGCGCGGTACCCGACGAGCGGGCTACCGCCCCGCGCCAGGACGTCTCCGGTACGCCGCTGAAGCGCACCACGAGCGGGTCGGTGGCCAGCCCGCGCGAGATGTTGAGCACCACTCCGTAGGTCACCCAGGCCAGGCTGAACACGCCGAACGCGGTCGGCCCCAGGGAGCGGGCCACGTAGAGGCCCACCACGAAGTTGCTCAGGCTGGAGGCCGCCTGGTCGGCCAGCCCCCAGGACAGCCTGCCGACCATGGCCCGCTTGGCGGTCCCCTCGGCGCGTCCGGCCGGTGCCGTCGTCTTCTCCTCCTCGGTGGTCATCGGTGTCATGCCTTGATCAGTTCCGCGCTGCACAGGGCGTCGGCCGCGGCGGCGACGGTGTCGAACGGCAGCCCGGACCGGTCGGCGACGTCCAGCAGACTGTGCTCGCCGTCGGCCAGGCTGAGCACCCAGAGCATGGCCATCTGGGCCTGCTTGGCGTCGCTGCGGCCGCCGAGCGAGTCGTACAGCCCGCGCCGGCCCAACTGCGGCTCGCCGTAGGGGCTGAGGTTGACGTACCGCCGGTTCCCGTCCAGCACGGCGAACGCCTCGCGGCACAGGGCGAGCGTGTCCGCCATCGCCTCCGGGGTGACGAAGTCCGGGTTGTCCGCCGAGGTGTGGTACTCGGGGTAGCCGGCGTACGGGGTCCGGCTGAGCGAGCCCACACCCAGATCGAACCCGGGGGAGCAGAACTGCCGCTCGTCATAGCCGTACGGAGTGAACTCGGTCACCCGGTGCGGGCGTTCGGAAGCGCGCAGCACGTGCCGCATCACCCGGTCGATCTCCGCGTCGCCGCGCCTGCTCTGCTTGTACGTCAGCCGGCCCGGATCGCCGGCGCAGGCCAGCACCAGCCCGTGCTTGACCCGGTCGATCCGCTCGGCGTTGCGGGCCAGCCAGGTGATCGCCCCGATGGTGCCGGGCGCGAACAGGAACCGGTAGGTGTGGTACGGCTTCCGCTCCGCCAGGGCCCGCGCCAGGAACGTCGCCACCGCGATGCCGGCCAGGTTGTCGTTGGCCAGCGACGGGTGGCAGACGTGGCAGGAGACGATGACCTCGTCCGCGACCTGCCCGGGGACGACGTGCTCGGCGTAGGTGAGGTGGCCGTCGGCGAGGGTGGAGTCGATGCGCACCTCGTAGTCGCCGTCCGGCAGCGCGTCCAGGGTCTCCTGTGCCAGGCAGAACCCCCACTCCGGCTTGTAGTAGCTGGTGCGGTACGGCACCCAGGCCGGGTGGTCCGGCAGGGTGTGCAGGTGTCCGCGCAGTTCGGCCAGCGGCATGGTCGCCGACACCGGCACGCTGTAGCCGAGCACGTGCAGGCTGGACGCGGCGAAGTCGACGACCCGGTTGCCGGCGGTGTCGGCGATGTACGCGTCCCGGATGTTCCACTCCTGCGGCACCGTCCAGTCGAGCACCTGGGTGCCGGTCGGCACCTCGTGCACCCGTAACGGGATGTACTCGTCGACGACGGCGAGGGTGGCGCGCACACCGTCGCCGGTGATGCTCCGGCACAGCGGGTACAACCGCTCCACCAGCGCGTGCATCTCCTCGCCGGCCGTGCTCATCCGCGCCACCGCAGGGTGTCGTCGACGGTGCCGGCCTCGGACGCCGCGCGCAGCACGGCGAGCCGGGTGAAGCGTCGCTCGAAGTCCTGCCGGGTCAGGCCGTGTTCGCGGTAGGCGTCGGCCAGTTCGAGCGCGCCCTGCTTCACCGTCCACGCGCAGTCGAAGCCGGGGATCGCCGTGCGGAACCGGGAGAAGTCCACCCGGTACGACCGCGGATCGGCGCCGTTCTCGCCGGTGATCACCACCTTCGCGCCGGACACCGCCTCGGCGACCTGCTCGGCGATCTCCGCGACCGTGACGTTGTTGATCTCGCTGCCGATGTTGAACGCCCGGTCGTGGACCGCCTCGCGCGGTGCGGTCAGCGCGGCCGCGAAGGCCCGTGCGATGTCGGCCGCGTGCACCAGCGGACGCCAGGGCGTGCCGTCGGAGAGCACAAGGACCTCGCCGGACAGGAGCGCGTGGCCCACCAGGTTGTTCAGCACGATGTCGGCACGCAGCCGGGGCGAGTGGCCGAAGGCGGTGGCGTTGCGCATGAACACCGGGCTGAAGTCGCCGTCGGCCAGCGCGTGCAGGTCGTCCTCCACCCGCACCTTGGATTCCGCGTACGGCGTCACCGGGCGCAGCGGGGCGTCCTCGGCGACCAGGTCGTCGCCGCCCGCGGCGCCGTAGACCGAGCACGTCGACGCGTACAGGAAGCGCCGCACCCCGGCGTCGCGGGCCAGTCGGGCCAGCCGCACGGACGCGTGGTGGTTGATGTCGTAGGTGAGTTCCGGCGCCAGCGACCCCAGCGGGTCGTTGGACAGCGCCGCCAGGTGGATCACGGCGTCCACCCCGGCCACGTGTTCGGCCGTGACGTCGCGCAGGTCCACCCGATGCCCCGGCGGGTCCAGGGGCCCGGGGCCGAGGACGCAGTCGGCGAACAGGCCCGCGTCGAGACCGACGACTTCGTGTCCGGCGGCCGCGAGGACCGGGGCCATCACGGTGCCCAGATAGCCCTGGTGTCCGGTCAGCAGTACGCGCAAGGTTCAATCCCCCAGATCGAGCGTGAGTTTGGTGACGGCGAACGCCTCGGCGTAGCGCGTGTTGCTTTCGATGCCGCGGATCCGCGCCAGCCCGAGGAAGGCTTCCCGGTCGTACCAGGACCGCTGCCGCTGCGAGGGGTAGTGCTCCTGCAGCAGCCGCACCTTCCGCTCGGCGATCTCCGGCGACAGCGGGTGGTAGGCCGCCGGACGGCCGAGATCGCCGTCCCACTTGACGATCTCGTAGCCGAGCACGAGGTGGTCGCGGAACGCGGTGGTCATCAGCTTCGCCAGACCGCGGTGATCCTGGTGCGCGTCGTCGGTGCGCGGGGCCAGCACGAGATCCGGCTCCGTGCCCGCGCGCAGCTCCTCGACCGCGGCCTTGGCCTCGTCCCAGTGCGCGGGCAGCCGTCCGTCCGGCAGCTTGTGCACGGTCAGCCGCAGGTCGGCGCCCGGGCAGAAGGCGGCGAGCGCGGCCCGCTCCTCCTGCTCACGCTCGCCGCCACCGCCGGAGAGCACCATGACGTCGACGCGGATGCCCGGACGCGCGAGGCACAGCGTCAGCAGCGTGCCGCCGGCACCGATGGCGATGTCGTCGCAGTGCGCGCCCACCGCGACGATCCGGTCCAGGTGCCGGGCCCCGAGCCGGATCACGCGGTCCCCGCCCCGGCGGTGGACCGGCTTCTGGGCACGCCCGCCTCCGCGCCGCCGTGTTCCCACACGGCCCACGGGCGATCGCCCCGGGCGTACGCGTCGTCGAGCGCGGCCCGCTCCTTCACGGTGTCGGTCGGTTTCCAGAAGCCGCGGTGCTGGTGCGCCACCAGCCGACCGCGCTTCGCCAGCTCGGCGCAACCGTCGGCGACCAGGTCCCCGTTCTCCGGGATGTGGTCGAAGACCTCCTGGCGGAGCACGAAGTAGCCGCCGTTCTCCCACAGCGGCAGTTCACTCACCGCGGCGATGCCCCCCACCAGGCCGTCCTCGCCCAGTTCCACGCAGTGGAACGAGGACTGCGGCGGCACCACCATCATCGACGCGCCGGCGTCACGCCGGGCGAAGTTGTCGATCATCTCCGGCAGCGGCGCATCGGTGAGCACGTCGGCGTAGTTGGCGAGGAACATCTCGTCGCCGTCCAGATGGTGGCGCACCCGGCGCAGCCGCTCCCCGATCGGTGACTCGATGCCGGTCTGCACGAACGTGATCGTCCAGGAGGCGATGTCGGTGGACAGCAGCTCGGTCCGCCCGCCCCGCAGCACGAAGTCGTTGGACGTCGTCTCCTCGTAGTTGAGGAAGAAGTCCTTGATGTGGTGGGACCCGTACCCGAGGCACAGGATGAACTCCGTGTGCCCGAAGTGCGCGTAGTAGCGCATGACGTGCCAGATCAGCGGCCGCGGGCCCACCATCGCCATCGGCTTGGGCACGTCGTCGGAGCTTCCGTTGCGCATCCGCATCCCGTAGCCGCCGCAGAACAGTACGACCTTCATGCCTTGACCTCGACAATGCTCAGTTCCGGAATGGGAAAGACCAGCCGGCCGCCCCAGTCGTGCACGAAGGACAGCTGCTCGACCAGCTCGGCCCGCAGGTTCCACGGCAGGACGAGGACGTAGTCCGGTCTGTCGGCGGCTATCCGCTCGGGCGGCAGGATCGGGATGCGGGTGCCCGGGGTGAACCTGCCGTGTTTGTAGGGGTTGCGGTCGACCGTGTAGGGCAGCAGGTCCGGCCGGATGCCGCAGTGGTTGAGCAGGGTGTTGCCCTTGCCCGGGGCGCCGTAGCCGACGACCGTCTCGCCGCGCTCGGCCGCCTCGATGAGGAAGCGCAGCAGGTCCCGGCGCACCTTGGCCACCCGCGCGGAGAACTCGGTGTACCCGGACAGCTCCTGCAGCCCGGCGGCCTTCTCCCGGTCCAGCACCCGGGCCACCTGCCCGCTCGGCTCGCCGGCCACCTCGGCCGGCCTGGCCCACAGCCGGACGGAGCCGCCGTGCGTGGGCAGCAACTCGACGTCCACGAGCGCGAGTCCGCCGCTCGCCAGCGCCCGGATCGCGGAGGCGACCGTGTAGTACTGGAAGTGCTCGTGGTAGATCGTGTCGTACTGGTTCTCCTCGATCAGGGACAACAGGTGCTGCACCTCGATGGAGACCCAGCCGTCGTCGGCGACCAGGGCGCGCAGCCCCCGGGTGAAGCCGACCACGTCGGGGATGTGCGCGTACACGTTGTTGGCCACGACCAGGTCCGCCGGACCGTGTTCGGCGCGGACGGCGGCGCCGGTGTCCGGGTCCAGGAACTCCGTGAGCGTGGGCACGCCCGCCTCCCGCGCCGCCGCACCGACGTTCACCGAGGGCTCGATGCCGAGGCAGCGGATCCCGCGGTCGACCACGTGCCTCAGCAGATACCCGTCGTTGCTCGCGACCTCGACCACGAAGGCGTCGGGGCCGAGACCCGCCTTCTGCACGGCGTCGCCGACGAACGTACGCGCGTGCTCCACCCAGGAGGTCGAGAAGGAGGAGAAGTAGGCGTACTCGCTGAACGTCTCCTCCGGCGTGATGAGCGGCGGGATCTGTGCGAGCCAGCAGTTGGTGCAGACCCGCAGGTGCAGCGGGTACGCCGGCTCCGGTCGATCCAGTTGGTCCGCGGCGAGAAAGCTCTCGCACGGCGGCGTCGCCCCGAGGTCGACGACGCTCGCCATCGCTTCCGAGCCGCAGAGTCGGCATCGTGTCATCCGCTGTCCCCATCCCCCCTGCCCGCGCGGATGTCCCCGCCACGAGCCAGTGCCGACCGCCCCGCGATCGCGGTGCGGTACCCCTCCAGCAGGCGCTCCAGCCCGACGGCCGGGCTGAAGCCCTGTTCGTACCGGCGCCGGGCTGCCCGGCCCATGTCCCGGTTGCGGTCCGGATCAGCCGCGATCCGGCGTAGGCAGGACACGAGCGAGCCGGGCTCTCCCGGCCGGTGCAGCAGCCCGGTCACCCCGTCCTCGACGAGTTCGACGAAGGCGCCGTGACCGGCGGCGACCGTCGGCACCCCCGCCGCCATCGCCTCCACGACCACCAGGCCGAACGCCTCCAGCCAGGTGGAGGGAGCCACCACGGCGACCGAGCGCGCGACGGCCTGCCGGCACTCCGCCGTGTCGTACAGGCCGGCGTACCGCACGTCGTCCCGGCCCGCCGCCCAGGCGGCCACCTCCCGCTCCAGCGGCCCCGTGCCCGCGACCACGAGCGGCACGCCCACACCGCCGCCGGCCGCGATCTCGTCCCACGCGGCCATGAGCAGCCGCACGCCCTTGGCCTCCGCGAGCCGGCCGAGATAGAGCAGATGCTCGCCGGGGCCCGCCCGCAGGACGCCCGGTTCGGGCACGAAGTTGTGCTTCACCCCCAGGCGCTCGGCCGGCATGCCGGCCCCCACCAGGACGTCGCGCTGCGCCGCGGAGATGCAGAAGAACCGCTCCACGCCGGTCCACCACCGCCGCCGGTTGACCGACATGCTGACCGCGAGCGGCACCGTCGCCAGCCGGGAGTTGCGGTAGCAGCCGTGCCGGACGGCGGGCAGCGGCGTCGCCCCGACGCACTCGGCGCACGGCCGGCCGTCTCGCTGCAGCGTGCCGGGCGGGCAGATCTGGGTGTAGTTGTGCAGGGTGGCGACGGCGGGGACGCCCGCGTCGGCACAGGCGGCCAGCACCGCCGGCGACAGGAGCGGGAAGACGTTGTGGACGTGCACCACCTCCGGCCGCTCGCTGCGGAGCCGGGCGGCGAGCTCTGCGCGGACCGCCGGGTTCCACGGCACCAGCAACGGCAGCGCGGCCTTGGCCGCCAGGGACCGGCCGGCGATGTCGTCGCTGCGCCGCTCGAACACCTCGACCCGGTGGCCGGCCTCACGCAGCAACGCCACCTCCTGGTCGACGACCTTGTTCTCCCCGCTCGGCTGCGCCGAGGCGTAGCGGTTGTGCACCACGAGGACGTGCATGCTCAGATCACCTCCGATCTCCTGGCCCATCGCGGGACGCGTCGTCGAGGGACTTCGGGCGCCGAGAGGGGAGCGGCCGCGGCGGGTGCCGCCAGCAGCGAGGCGGCCACGGTCAGATGCAGCAGGTACGGCGAGGCGTCGCCCAGCCCGGCCTCGGTGTACGACGCGATCGCGCAGTAGCTGATCAGGAAGATCGCGCAGGCCCTCGACAGCGACGGTGGCCGCAGCAACGCGACGGCGCCCAGCACGACGACGAACGCGGCCACCACCGCGACGCCGATCACACCCTGCTCGTTGTAGACGGCCAGCCAGCTGTTGTCGATCGGCAGCCCGTCGAACGACTTGTCGCCCAGGCCCGCGCCGAACAGGTGCTCCGTGGTCGTCCGGGGCGCTGCCAGCAGGGCGTGCCAGACCTTGGCCCTGCCGGTGAGAGTGGAGAAGTTCTCCTGGCTCTGTCCGCGCAGGAACCACGTCTGCAGTGCGGAGGCGAACCCCACCGCGGCCACCGCGCCGATCACCACCGCCCAGGTGAAGAACCGGCGGGCGGCCGCGCTGGTCAGGACGAGCGAGCCGATCGCCAGTGCCAGCCCGATGAGCAGGCCGAGCGTGGCCGTGCGCGTATGGGTCAGGGCGAGCAGGACGAGCGACGGCACGATGACCACGGCCGCGCCGGCCCTGTCGGTCCGGCGGCCCACGAGGAGCAGCACGGTGAGCCCGGTGATCACCGCGGCGTACTGTCCGATCTGCGGCGGGGTGAGCGGCCACAACGCCCCGACCAGGCGCCCGCCGTAGAGGTCGGGCAGGGCCGCGCCCGGTGAGGCGACCAGGCCGGCGGCCACCGTCCCGAGCACCGCCAGGTACATCCGGATGTGGTGCCGGACGAACGTCGGGCCGCCGTCCCACCAGCGGCTGAGCAGCCACAGCGTGCCGACGAAGAGAGCCAGCCGGAAGCAGCGGAACAGCGCGCCGAACCCGGATTCCAGGTGCACGCTGGAGATCACGCTCGACACCAGCAGCAGGGTCAGCAGGAGCAGGAAGGCGCTGGACCGGATGCGCAGGCGTGGGTTGACCGCCAGGGCCAGCGCGAACGCGGTGGCCAGCGCGCCCATGGTGACCATCTGGATGAGGGAGCGGGGCAGCGGGACGATGGTCTTCGCCCCGGCGGAGCCGAGGGTGTTGAGGACCAGCAGCCCCCAGACGGTCCCGACGATCTTCGGCGTGTGGTCCGCGCTCATCTCAACCACCGTCCTGGGCGCGGAAGGTGCTGCCCGCGTCCTGCCGGTACGGCACGGCCTGCCACTGCCCGGGGTCGAGTATCCGGCTCGGGTCGTGGGCGACGAATCTCCACGGTCCGACGTAGACGTTGTCGTGCCAGCGGTTGTGCTGCTTGAGGGTGATCGCCTCGGCCACCCGGTCGCCCTGGTACGGCGACCAGTCCGGGTAGGTGCCGTAGTTGGCCAGCACCGCCATGCGGTCGCACTTCACCGTGCAGTCGACGACGGACTTGTCCAGCACGAAGCGGTTGTCGTGGATGTCCACCCGCTGGGTCTTCCAGCGGCAGTCGGCGTAGAGCGGTGCGTCGGCGATCGCCGGCTGTGCGCAGCGGTCCGCCTTCTTCACCAGCAACGTGCAGTCACCGGACGAGGTGTTGGCAGGACTGTTGCAGAACCGGTCGGCGTTCTCCCACAGGGTGATCCCGGACCAGTTGTTCTCCAGCAGGTTCCCGTAGATCCCGATCTCGTCCGTGCGGGCCCGTACCCGTGGTTCGCCGCCGGACTCGGACAGATAGACGGTCGCGAACGGGAAGCTGTCGCCGCGGTCGGCGTACCTGCGGCCCTCGACCCAGTTGTTCCGCCGGATCGTGTTCCTGCGGATGATCGCGTTGTAGCTGGTCTCGTAGATCAGCGCGGCGCCGTCGTTCGCCTCGAGCACGTTGTCCTCGATGAGGAAGTCATTGTTGTCGGTGTCCGCCCACAACCCGGTTCCACGGTTGTCGTGCACCCAGTTGCCGCGTACGTCGGCGCCGTCGACGGCCCAGAACTTGACGCCACCGGTGCAGCCGCAGCCCGGCCGCCGCCGTTCCCAGTCGTCCGTGTTGTTGCCCACGATCTCGTTGCCCTCGAGCACCAGACCGCTGATACGGCCGGTGGCCTTGTACGCGTTCACGCCGTACTGACCGTTGTCGCGCAGGCAGTCGGCGCGGATCCGCTGGCGCGCACCGGCCATCAGCCCGGCACCCGAGTTGTTCCGGATCGTCGTGTGCTCGATCGACCACCCGTCGGCCGAGTCGTGGTTGACCACGCCCTCGTCGCGCGGGGCGACGAAACCCTGCACGGTCAGGTAGCGGATGGAGACGTCGGGGGCGGTGCCCCCGAACGCGTACTGGTTGGTCCTGCGGCCGTCGAGCACGGCACCCGGCGCACCGAGGTAGACATCCCCCTTCTTGGGGACGACCTGGGCGTAGCGGTCCGCTTCGAGCCGGTGCCTGCCCGGTCGGAGCCAGAACGTGGTGTTCGGTGGGCTGTTCCTGGTCTTCGCGGCCAGGTCACCGGTCACCGCGGGATCGACCGTCACCGCGCCCGCAGGCGCCTCGGCCGGCCCGGACCCGGGCTCGGCGCACACCCGGGCCACGGGCGTGGACCGCGCGGCGGTCGGCTTCGGCCCCGGGGCCGGCGTGCTCTCGCAGCCGGTCGCCGTCGACAGGGCGAGTGCCAGCAGTGCCGCCGGTGACGCCCAGCGCCGCCACTTGATCCCCAAGCGTCCTTCCTCCCTAGCCGTGGAACGTGAGTACGGTGGTGAACCCCCGCCTGCCATCGGTGACGCCGGTCCCGACCAGCGTTGTGGCGGGTTCCTTGCGCCCGAAGCCGGCGGAGTACCAGCCCAGGGGCGGGTCGCTCTCGCCGCGATGCGCCCGCCAGCTCAGCTGCCCGGGCAGGTCGAGCCGCGCGGAGCGGTCCTCGCCGTTCCGCGTCCAGGTGAGCTGGGCCCGGTTCCCCACCAGGTCCGCGGCGATCGACGGACCGAGGTGGAACGCCAGGTGCACGGCCCGGCTGGGGCCGCGCACCTCGTCGACCACCCTCAGCTCCCGGCCGGCTGCCGTCAGCTCCACCCGGCGGCGGTGCACGGAGCGCCGGTAGCCGTCGTGCTCGGCGCACCAGCGGGCGACGCCCCGGTCGGAGGTGTCCGCGACCAGCACGCGGCTGCGGGCGTGCCGAATCCACAGGAACGGCCCGCCGGAGAGGGACTGGTCACCGTCGCCCAGCCGCAGGGTGTTGTGGCCGAGCGTCGACCGGAAGTACTGCCGCCATTCGGGCTGCCCGTGGTAGCAGAACGTCCCCGGGTCGGCGAGCACGTCGACCCCGTCGTGCCGGACCTCCACGGACAGCGCGTCGGCGTGCGCATGCGCGGCGATGGAGAGGAATCCGTGCGGACCGCCGTCGCAGCGGCACCAGATCTCCCCGGGACCACGCAGGATGGTCATCCCCGCGTCGGCGAAATGGGCCGGCCGGGCCGCCGGGCGGGACACGGCCGGGGCAGCGCCCGTCCGGATGAGCGCGGCCAGCAGCGGGGTGCGCACATCGGTGCCGGTCACCGCCGGCCACCAGGCGAGCCGGCCGAACACGGCGTCCCCGGTGGCCAGCAGCGAACCCCAGCGGTCGGTGCCCGCGCCGTCCACGACCAGACCGTGCCCGTCGTCCGCGTCCCCCTGGCGCGGCGGCCGCAGCCGGCTGTCCACGACGGCCGCGAGCGCGTCGGTCATCCGCAGCAGCACCAGCCGGGCCGTCGCGGGGACCGGCACACCGGCGGCATCCGCCTCGGCCACCGCGGCCAGGCCGAGCTCCAGCACCAGTCCGTGATACTCGGTGGCCAGCTCGCGGTTGAGGCCGGAGCCGAAGGTGTTGCCGCGCAGATGCCGCTCCAGCGACCGCAGCGCGTCGGCCCGCCAACGCGCCGAGGAGGGGAACCACCCGAACGCGCAGGCCGCGGCCAACTGCCCGGCGGCCTCGGCGATGACGTGGTTGTTCGCCGAAGACCCCCGGCTGGGGAAGGCCGCCAGCCAGCGCTGGTGGTGCCAGATCTGGTGGAGCGCCACCGGGTTGTCCTCGAACAGCCCCGCCGCGCCCGGCCAGCCGTCGAGCAGCCGGCGTATCCACACCCAGGACAGCAGCCGGATCCCCAACTCGATGCCGCTGGTCCAGTGCACTCCGCACAGGGGCGCGTTGGCCGCCCACCACGACCGCAGGTGCGCGGCGACCCGCTCGGCGTACCGCTCGTCCCCGGTGATCGCGTAGGCCGCGGCGAGCACGGTGAGGTACTGGTGCCGGGACAGTTCCCAGATCTGCTTGATGTCCCCGACCGCGTCCTCGTTCCGGTAGGGCACGTCGAAGGCGTAGCCCCACGGAGCCCGGCGCCCGGTCTTCGGGTCGTACCACCAGTCAGGGTCGGCCAGGTCGTCGCGGACCACCCCGAAGTACTCGACGTGTCCGGCCATCAGCCGGTCCGCCTCGGCGACGAGACGTTTCGCGGCGTCCGGTGGCACCCCGTCGACCGTCCCCGCGGGCAGTGTCGCCGTGAACCGGGCGCCGGTCACGCTCGGGCGGTCGGGCCGGGCCGACCGCCACCGGCGCCTGCGCACCGCGTCGCCCGCCCGGCCGCCGATCTCCCGCGGTCCCATCCGGGACAGCCGCCGCAGGTACCAGCCCGCGCTCATGGTCATCGGGTCCTCGCCAACGTCACCGGCGCCCCGCCGGCCAGGCCGGCCTGCACGGCGAGGGTGGCCGCCGTGGTGGAGACCAGCGACTCCAGCGGCACCGGCATCGGACCGCCGGTCCGCACGGCCTTGACGAAAGCGGCCAGTTCGGCGGACTGGCCCTTGTCCCGGGCCTTGGGCAGCCGCGAACTGATCCACCGCTTGCGGCGGCCATCGTGAACGGAGGCACGGACGAAGTCGTCGAGCCGCAGCACCTTGCCGTCCGCGACCAGGTCCAGCGTCTCCTTGGGGAAGCCGGGCGCGCCGGTGGTGACATAGCTGATGGTGGCGGTGGACCCGTCCGGGTAGCTCAGGACGACCTGCAGATCCTCGTTGCCGGAGGTGGCGACCGCGTACGCCGAGACCGGATCGGCGTCGAGCAGCCAGCTCGCCGTGTCGATGAAGTGTCCGCCCTCGCCGGCGAACCGCGAGCCCTCGGTGCCCTGCTGGAGGTACCAGCTGCCGTGCGCCAGCCGGCCCGCGTTGACCAGGTAGCGCAGGCTCGCCGGGCCGGTCCTGGCGCCGAACCGCCTCTTGGCCTCCTGCAGCAGCGGCGCGAATCGGCGGTTGAAGCCCACCTGCAGCCGGTCGTTGCCGGACTCCTCCACCGCCGCGAGCACGCCGGCCAGTTCGTCCTCGGTGAGCGCCAACGGCTTCTCCACGAACACCGTCTTGCCGGCCAGCAGCGCCTGTCGGGTCAGTTCGGCGTGCGAGCTGTGCCGGGTGACCACGAACACCGCGTCGACGGACTTGTCGCCGAGCACGGCGTCGAGGTCGGTGGTCGCCTCGGCGAACCCGAACTTCCGCTGCGCGTTGGCCGCGGACAGCGCCGTCGTGGTGACGACCGTCGACAGCTCGACGCCGTCACGCCGCGCCAGGTGGGGCAGCAGCATCGACGTCGCGTAGTTTCCCGCGCCGACGAAGGCCAGCCGCACCGGCCTTCCGGCGGTCCGGCCCGCGGCGGTCGTTCCGCCGCCGGGCCGCTTCACCGCGGGCACGGCCACCGCCGGGGCCTGCGCCTCGGCAGCGTGCCCGGGGTACCGGAACAGTACGGCCACGGCCTTCAGGCCGCCGTCCTTCAGGCCGCCGTCCTTCAGGCCGCCGTCCTTCAGGCTCCGGTACGTCTCGACGGCGTCGCCGAAGTCCGCGACGTGGGAGACCAGGGGCTCCACGTCGACGCTGCCGCGGGCGACGAGATCGAGGAAGCAGGCCAGATTGCGGCGCTCGGTCCAGCGCACGTAGCCGATCGGGTAGTCCCGCCCCTCGAGCTCGTACTCCGGGTCGTAGCGCCCGGGGCCGTAACTGCGCGAGAAGCGGACGTCGAGCTCCTTCTCGTAGTACGCGTTCCACGGCAGGTCCAGACGGCACTTGCCGATGTCGACGACCCGGCCACGGTCCCGGCTCAGCCGCGCGGCCAGTTCCACCGGCTGGTTGCTGCCGCCGCCGGCCGCCAGATACACCTGGTCCACGCCGTGACCGCCGGTCAGTTCGGCGACCGTGGATTCCACGGTCGCGGAGGCGGGATCGCCGCAGGCGGCGGCGCCCAGACGCGCGGCCAGCTCGCAGCGCACCGGGTCGGGGTCGACCCCGACGACGCGAACTCCCGAGGCGGCGAGGAGCTGCACCACCAGCTGCCCGATCAACCCGAGGCCGATGACCAGCGCCACTTCGCCGAGCCGCGACTCGCCCTGACGGACGCCCTGCAACGCGATCGACCCGACGGTGCCGAAGGCCGCGTGCCGCGGGGCGAGACCGTCCGGCACCGGGGCGTAGAGGTTCCTCGGCACCCAGTTCAACTCGGCGTGCAGCGCGTGCTCGTTGCCGGCGCAGGCCACGAGGTCACCGACCGCCACGTCGTCGATGCCGGCGCCGACCTGCTCGACGGTCCCGCACAGCGAGTAGCCCAGCGGCGTGTAGGAGTCCAGCTTGCCCATCACCTTGCGGTAGGTGGCGGGCACCCCGTTGGTGGCCACGCTCTGCACGACCTTGGCCACCTGGTCCGGCCGGGAGCGGGCCTTGCCCAGCATCGACATGCCGGCCTCGGACACCTTCATGAGCTCGGTCCCGGTGGATATCAGCGAGTAGGCGCTCCGGACCAGCACACCGCCCGGCTTGCACCTCGGCACCGGCACGTCGAGCAGCGCCAGCTCGCCGCTCTTGTAGTTCTGCACGACCTGTTTCACCCGAAGTCCTCTTGTCTCTACGCCGTCAGGGAGCGTTCCGGCCGGACCCGGAGGCCGAACCGCGATACCAGTACTCGAGGGTCAGCACATGCCACAGATGCTTGGAGAAGTCCCGCTGCCCGGCGGCGTCCTCGGCGACCATGCGCGTCAGCGCGTCGCGGCGCAGGATCCCCGAACCGACGAGCACGCCGTCGTGCACGACCTCGCGCACCAGCGGTGCCAGATCCCGGCTCATCCAGGCGCGCAGCGGGGCGCTGAACAGGCCCTTGGGCCGGTACACGATCTCCCGGGGCAGGACCGTGGCGGCCGCCTCCTTGAGGACGGCCTTGCCCTGCCGCCCGACGATCTTGCGATCGCCCGGCACGGCGAACGCCGCCTTGACCACCTCGACGTCCACGTACGGCACCCGCACCTCGGTCGACGCGGCCATGCTCGACCGGTCCGTGTACGTGAGGTTCAGGCCCGGCAGGAACATCCGGGCGTCGCCCAGGCACATGCGGTTGACGAAGTCGTCGAGGTCGTTGTCCTGGTAGATGTCCGCATGCTCGGTCAGCACGTCCTCGACCGCCGGGGCCAGGTCAGGATCGACGAGGGCGAGCAGCTCGTCCCGGTCGTACATGGTGTAGCTGCGCCGGAACGCGGTCTCCTCCGGCAGATCGGCGAACGACAGGAACCGCTTCGCGAAGCGCACCGACCGGTAGCCCCGGCGGGCCGTGGCCACCGGCAGCCGGTCCACGGCCCTGGACAGGCCGCGCCGCAGGGGCCGCGGGACGCGCTGGTAGCGCAGCGCGATCAGGTTGGCCAGGTGCTTGCGGTAACCGGCGAACAGCTCGTCGGCACCCATCCCCGAGAGCATCACCTTGACCCCGGCCTCCCGGGCGGCCGAGCAGATCAGGAACGTGTTGATCGCGGCGGGGTCGCCGATCGGCTCGTCCAGGTGGTACGTCATCCGCGGCAGCAGGTCGAGCACGTTCGGAGCGATCTCGATCTCGTGCAGGTCGACGCCGAACCGCTCGGCCACCCGCCGGGCATGGCGCAGGTCGTCCGGCATCGCCTCGAACCTGGCGTCCTCGGCGCGGAACCCGATCGTGTAGGCGGAGATCCCGGGCCGGTCGCGGGCCGCCAGCGCGGTCAGATAGCTGGAGTCCAGCCCGCCGGAGAGGAAGGCCGCCACGGGCACGTCGGAGAGCAGGTGGCGCCGGGTCGACTCCTCGACGACGGCGGCGACATCCGGCTGCTCGCCGGCCCGGGCCCGCTCCTGGGCCTCGGCGGCCACATCCCGGAGATGCCAGAACCGGCCGCGCTCCACCCGGCCGTCCGGCCGGCACCGGAGCCAGCTCCCCGGCGGCAGCTTCTCCGCTTCGCGGAACGCGCACCGTGAGTCCGGCACCCAGTAGTACAGCAGCGACGCCACCAGCGCCGCGTGGTCCACCTGCAGCGACCCGCCGGTCACGGCGGCGAGCGCCTTGAGCTCGGAGGCGAACACCAGGCCCTCGCCGCGCCGGAGCAGGAACAGCGGCTTGATGCCGAGCTGGTCGCGGGCGAGCACCAGCTCACCGGTTCGCTCGTCGAAGATCCCGAACGCGAACATGCCGCGCAGCCGGGGCAGGCAGTCCGTGCCCCAGCGCCGCCACGCCTCCAGCAGCACCTCGGTGTCGGAGGTGCCGCGAAAGCGCACCCCGGCGGCTGCCAGCTCGGCACGCAGCTCGGGCGCGTTGTACAGCTCGCCGTTGTACGTCAGGACGAGGCCGCCCGAGGCCATCGGCTGGGCGCCGGTCTCGGACAGGTCGATGATGGCCAGCCGGCGGTGCCCGAGGTGCACTTCACCGTCACCGGCGGGGTGGCTGTACCGGCCCGCTCCGTCCGGACCGCGGTGGGCGAGGGTTTCGGTGAGCCGGTCGGCCACGGCCTTCCCGTCCGGCCACCGGTAAGCGCCTGCGATGCCGCACATGTTCTACCGTGCCTCCTGGTCGCTGTCCGGCACCCGTGCCGCCGGCACCGGCGGCTGCTCGGCCCGCCGTCGGCCCGTGCCGTTCTGCCGGGCCGGCTGCCCGTTCCGGTCGCGCGGCGCGGCGTTCGGCCCGTCCCACAGCGTGCCGTCGGTCCGGTCGCGCGGATCGGGGTCGATCAGCACCACACCGATCACCGCGATGCGCTGGTCCGCGAGCTGCCGCGCCACGGTGTGCAGCCACGCGGTGCCGCCGTGTCCGGCGCGCACGACGAGCACGGTCCGAGTGCCGAGGTGGGGAAGGTCGGTCCACGCCGTGCCGGGCGCCACCGAGCCCACGCCGAGCCGGCGCATCTGATGCGGCACGGCCGCGGCACGCTCGCCGCTGACAACGGCCGGGTCTCCCCGCTTCGTGCGGCGCCCGGCGAGCTGCGGGCCGGGCAGAGCGTCGACGACGACCACCGGCCCGTCCGCCGCGAGCGCCCTGGCGAGGTCGAGGGCGATCACGCTCGTGCTGCGCGCACAGCCCAGTTCGAGGAGCGACACCGGTTCGGCCGAGCCGCGCGCGGTGCGGGCCAGCGACGCGGTGAGCCGTTCGTGTGCCGCCCGGATCCGTCGGCGCCGCCACAGCCTGCCCTTCCTGCCGGGCAGCTCGGCGATGACCGAGGCGCCGAGGTTGGACGCGATCTCCCGGCGCAGCACGGGGCGGTCCGCCACCACCGAGCCGACCGCGGCCGTCGCGAGCCCGAGGACGAGCCCGAGGACGAGCCCGACCGCGGCGTCGGTGGCGGCGGTCCTGGGCAGGGAGTGCCGCACCGCCCTCGGGGCGTCCACGACCTGTGTGCCGGCGACGAGGTGGGGCGTGCCGATGCGCGCCTCCGCGGCGCGCTGGCCGAAATCGGTGATCCGCGACGTGAGTTCGGCCCGGCGGGCGAAGAGCGACTCCAGGTCCGCCGACGCCTTCGGCCCGCTCTGCGACGATCCCTCTCCGATCGACTTGTTGACCTTGGCGAGTTCGCCCTGCATGCGGTCGCGCTGGTCGAGCAGGGCCTCGGCCTCGGCGTTCGCGGCATCCTGTATCCGCTTCACATGGTCCGCGACGAACGCGTCGGCCAACGCCTTGGCCCGGGCCTCCGCGTCCGCGTCGCTGTCGCCCGTCACCGTGATGCGGAGCACGTTGTTGGTCAGGCCGATGCCCGAGTAGTCCCGCATGAAGTCCTCCGGCTTCTCCGGAGAGTGGAGGGACTTCAGGGCCTTCTCCGCGATCCGTGTGGTCTGCAGCACCGCGGCATCGGTGCGGATCAGCGTTCCGGGGTCGTTCGGCTGGTCCTCCTGATGCGCGACCAGCACCTCGGTCACCGCGGTCGGCGGCGCCGGCAGCAGCACCGCCACCGCCGCGCCCACGAGCAGTCCCAGCAGCCCGACGGAGCACCAGAAGCGGCGCCGTCTGCGCACCGCCGCCACGAGCGCCTGCAGGTCCAGCAGCGGAGCGGCGGCCGACGACTCCGAAGTCGTGCTCGTCGTCACCGTGAACCTCCTTTCGCGTCGTGGCCGACCGCGAGCACCGGCGTGGCGGCTCCCCGGGGACGGTCGGCGGACCGCGCCGGAAGGGCTCGGACCATGCCGGCGATGACGACGCCGACGACCTGGTGCCCGGCGTCCGCACACGCCTCGGCGATGCCCTCGAGTTCCCCCGCGGTCCAGCGGCCCGCGCTGAGCACGACCAGGGCACCGGACTCGTCGCCCCGGTCCGGCACCAACGGCCGGGGCACCGAGACCTCCACGACCCGCAGCTTGGGGTGGCCCCCGCTCGAAGAGCTTGGGGAAGGATCGTTCCCGGCCTCGACGACGAGCTGCCGGGCGGCCCGGCGGGCGATCTCGTCGCCGTCCGGGACGACGACCAGCAGCCCCCGGGAAGAAGGCAGTTGGTCACGGAGACGGGCACACACCCGCCGGTAGCGCAGCTGCCGGCCCGCCTCGTCGCCGGACACCTTCGGGGCCGGGACGTCCCACCGGACGTCGATGCCCAGCAGCCGCCGGAACCGCGCCCGCACACCACGGCCTCCCGGCCGGTGCGAGCGCCGTTCGACGGGTACGTCGACGGTACCCAGCAGCGCCGAACCCAGTGCGGCGACGATGTCCGGCTGGGTGCGCAGCCGGCGGCTCATCCGTGCCGCGGTGAGGTGTCCGACGACCCCGAGCAGGAAGAACAGCAGCGCCCCGGCGCCGATGAGCTGGATCCTCGTCGGTGGTGCCTCGCCCGTCGGCCGGGCCGCCGGCCCCATGACGACCATGGCGGCCTTGCCGGCGGCCGGGTCGGACTGGTCCAGCTTGGTGATGGCTTCCTGCAGCGTGGTGCGCAGCTTCTCGAGCTCGGTACGGGCCTGCACGCCCTCCACGGTCTGCCCCGGATCGGCCGCGTCGGCCAGTTCGGAGATGCGGCGGCTGGTCTCCACCACCGTCTGCTGCAGCGCCTTCCGCTGCTCCGCCGCCTCGGGATCGGTGGTGTCGTCCACCACGCGCGCGGCGAACGTGACGAACTGCTGGGCCACCTGGTCGGAGAGCTGCTGTGCGCGCTCCGGGGTGTCGGCGGTGCCCGAGATCTTGATGATGTTCCCGTCGGCGGCCTTGGCGCTCACCTGGTCCCGCAGCTCGTTCTTGCCGACCCCGGCCCAGTGGAGCGTGTCGGCCGCCTGGTCGACCACCGTCGAACTGGTCGCGATCTCCACCTGGGTCAGCAGCTCGCGCTCCTCCCACGCCCCCGGCAGCAGTACCGATGCCGAGGTCGTGTAGCGCGGCGGAAACAGCAGGGAGGTGCCGTACCCGACGAGCGCGCCCACCAGGACGAGGACGGCGAGGAGCCGTCGGCGCCGCTGGATGATCCGCCCGATCGTGACCAGGCGTATCGTGTCATCGTTCAACGGTGCGGCCTCCGCCCTGTGCACGGTCCGGGCCGCCCGCCGACGCCGGAGTGCGGTCCCGGCAGGCGGCGGCGTAGGCGGCGAGCAGTGACCGCTGGGAGTTCCGCCAGGAGAGCGGCCCGCTGATCCGCTCCTGGCCGACCTTGCCCATCAGGGCCCGCTTCTCCGGGTCGTCCAGCAGCAGCGCGATGAGCCTCGCGAACTCCGCCTCGTCGTCGGCGGGCGCGTAGACGGCGGCGTCACCCGCGGAGACGCGCGCCTCCCGGAGGTCGAACGATACGAGCGGTCGGCCCATCACCATGTATTCCAGGACCTTGTTCATGGTCGACACGTCGTTGAGCGGATTGTGCGGGTCGGGGGAGAGACACACGTCCGCGCTGGACAGGTAGCGCACCAGATCGGCGTCCGGAATGCGCCCGGTGAACTGGACCTGCTCGGCCAGCCCGAGCTGCCGGGACAGCTCCACCATCGCGTCGAAGGTGTCGCCGCCGCCGACGAACACCGCGTGCCAGTCCGTCCGTCCGACCTCGTCGCGCAGCTTCGCGAGGGCCCGTAAGGCGTAGTCGACGCCGTCCTGCGGGCCCATGACGCCGAGGTAGCACAGCAGATGGGGCTTGCCGCGCTTCAACTCCGGCTCGGGCGGTACGGGGTGGAACCGGTCGATGTCGGGTGCGCTGCGCACCACGAAGACGTCCTCCGGCCGCAGACCGCCACGGCGCACCGCGGTGTCCCGGTAGCTCTCGTTCGTGGCGAGCACGACGTCCGCGGCCCGGTAGGTCATCCGTTCCAGCGCGCACACGCCGCGGTAGAGCAGGTCCTTGCCGCGGCCGAACCGGGAGAGGTACAGCTCGGGCACCAGGTCGTGTTGGTCGAAGACGAACCGCGCTCCCCGCCGCTTCAGCCACAGCGCCGGCAGGAACAGCAGGTCGGGCGGGTTGCAGGCGTGGACCACGTCGACCGGTCCGACCTTCCGGGCCAGCCGGAACGTGTGCCACAACGCCGATCCGTACTCCCGCAGGTAGCCGGCCGGCCCTCCGGTGGCCGCGCGCAACGGATAGCGGTGGATCCGCACCCCGTCGATCTCCGCCTCCGCCTCCGTGTCCCGCTTGCTCCCCTGAGGACAGA
Organism: Streptomyces sp. NPDC007264; assembly: GCF_042869095.1. Classification (NCBI taxonomy): domain Bacteria; kingdom Bacillati; phylum Actinomycetota; class Actinomycetes; order Kitasatosporales; family Streptomycetaceae; genus Streptomyces; species Streptomyces sp. NPDC007264. Next base: position 187,098 of record NZ_JBIAFD010000008.1, on the reverse strand, counting down.
CGACATGCACCGTCCAGCCGGCGTCGCGCAGGGTCGTGCACTCCTGCCACACCCGCCGGTCGAACGGCACCGACAGGTTCTCCACCAGGATCAGCGCGCGCCGGCCCGGCCGGTCGCCGCTGCTCGTGTCACCAAGCAAGGCCCGTGTACCCCGGTTCGGCCCGGCGCGCCTCGGCGTCGGGAAGGCGGACGAGATCGACGATCAGCGGGCCGTCGCCCCCGTGGGGCAGCGCCGACAGCACGGCCGGATCCCTGGTCCCGACCAGGCACACCTCGGCGTGGTCGAGGACCTCCTCGACGGAATCCGCGAGCAGTTGCGCGAGGTGCGGCAGCCGGGTCTCGATGTACTCGCGGTTCGCGCCGAGCAGCCGCGAGAGGCTCACGTTGGCGTCGTAGATCCGCAGGTCGTACCCCTTGCCGAAGAGCCTCTCCGCCAGCTCGACGAGCGGGCTCTCGCGGAGGTCGTCGGTGCCGGGTTTGAAGGACAGCCCGAACAGGCCGGCCCGGCGTTTTCCGGTGCGCTCGACCAGCTCCACCGCGCGTTGCAGATGGTCGGAGTTGGAGGGCAGCACATGGGCGAGGATGGGCACCGAGATGTCGGCCCGCTGCGCCGCGTGGACCAGGCTGCGCAGGTCCTTGGGCAGGCAGGAGCCACCGAAGGCGAAGCCGGGCCGCAGGTAGGCGGGACTGATGTTCAGCTTGCGGTCGGCCAGGAACACGTCCATCACCTGGTGCGAGTCCACCCCGAGCGCCTGGTATATCGCGCCCAGCTCGTTCGCGAAGCCGATCTTGAGTCCGTGGAACGCGTTGTCCGCGTACTTGATGGCCTCGGCCGTCGGGACCGGCACCCGGAACACCTCGCCGGGCAAGCCCTCGTACAGCGCCATCACCGCATCGCCGCTCGCCGGGTCGAGTTCGCCGACGACGGTCTTGGGCGGGTCGAAGAAGTCCTGGACGCTTGTGCCCTCACGCAGGAACTCCGGGTTGACCGCGACCCCGATGTCCACCCCGGCCGTGCCGCCGACGTACTTCTCCAGGATCGGTACCAGCAGGTTCAGGCAGGTGCCCGGGAGCATGGTGCTGCGAAACACGACGGTGTGCCGTCCGCCCCGCTCGGCCAGCGCGGCGCCTATCTGCTCGGTGACCCGCTCCAAGTACGTCGTGCACAGGCTGCCGTTGGGCTCCGACGGCGTGCCCACGCAGACCAGCGACATCTCGCTGCCGCCGATCGCCTCGCGGACGTCGCCGGTGGCGCGTAACGCCCCGGTCCGCACGACGTCGGAGATGAGCTCGCCGATGCGCTCCTCGACCACCGGTGCCCTGCCGTCGTTGACCAGGTCGACCTTCACCTGGTTCACGTCCACCCCGATGACCTCGTGACCCATGCTGGCCAGGCACGCGGCAGACACAGAGCCCACGTAACCGAGACCGAAGACGCTGACTCTCATGACCCGTTCCTCCCCCTGGGCAGGCCCTTTCGGCCTGCGCTCCGCACGTCGGCCGGACGACGGTTCGCGCGCATCAGTAGGCCCCCTGCCCGTAGAGCACCGCGCGCAGCGTCTTCCACAAGATCACTGTGTCCAGGGCGAGCGACCAGTCCTCCACGTACCGAAGGTCCAGCCGCACCGCCTCCTCCCACGACAGGTCGCTGCGCCCGCTGATCTGCCACAGGCCGGTGAGCCCGGGCTTGACCAGCAGCCGCCGCCGGATGTCCGGGCCGTACGCGGCGGACTCCTCCGGTAACGGAGGCCGCGGACCGACGAGCGACATCGACCCGGCGAGCACGTTGAAGAGCTGCGGGAGCTCGTCGATCGAGTACCGGCGCAGCACTGCCCCCACCCGGGTCACCCGTGGATCCCGGCGCATCTTGAACAGCAGGCCGGCACCCTCGTTGCGGTCCGCCAGCTCGGCACGCGCCCGATCAGCCCCGGCGACCATGGTGCGGAACTTGAGAATGGTGAACTCGCGGCCGTCCTTGCCGACTCTGCGCTGGCGGTAGAACGCTCCGCCCCGGCTGTCCGCCACCACGAGCAGCCCGACGAACACCATCAGCGGCGCGAACAGCATCAGCAGGATCGCCGCGCCCAACCGGTCGACGACCGCTTTGATCGCCCGGCGGCCCCCGGTGAAGGCCGGCATGCTGACCCGCAGCAGCGGGATCCCGAGCACCGCGTCGACGTGCAGCCGCGGCCCGGCCACCTCCATCAGCACGGGTGCCACGACCATCTCGGCGTCGCTGCCCTCCAGGCTCCACGCCAGCCGCTGCAGCCGGTCCGGTGACCAGTGCGGGTCCGGGGTGACCGCGACGACACGGTAGCCGTCGCGGTGTGCGTGGCCCGCGACATCCGTCAGCCGGCCGACGACCGGCACTCCGTCCAACCGGTCACCGTCGGGCCCGAGACCGTCCGTCGTGCACACCGCGTCCACCCGCCAGCCGAGATGCGGGAACTTGCGGGTCCGGGCGATCAGGTCGCGCACGGCGGCCGGGCTCCCGGCAGCGAGCACCGGTCTCAGGCACCGCCCTTCCTTCCGCTGTCTGTGCAACCAGAGGCGCAGCACATACCGCGCGGGCATCGTGATCAGCGCGATCGCGGGGATCGCGACGAAGATCCAGAGCTTGATGTTGCGCGAAGTGAGGGCGATCCCGCCGAGCGCCAGGACGACCGTCGCCGCGAACAGCGAGCGACCGAGCCGGCGGAACTCCTCGGCGCCCTGGCCGAGCACGGCCGGAGCCCACGACCGGCTCACCGCGAGCGCCCCCAGCACCAGCAGCTCGGTGCCGAATGCGAGAATCCCCCACTTCTCATGCCAGTTGGCCGCGTCCCGGGCCCCGAAGAAGTCACCGATCGCCGCCACCACGAAGGCGGTGGCCACGGTATCGCTGATGATCACGGCACGGCGGTACCGCTGCTCCCAATCGCTCGCCGGCCGGCTGATCGTCCCGTTCGCCAGACGCCCCCGCGCCGACGGAAACGGGCTGACAAGTCCCCCTTGCCGCACAGAACCCCCCAGGTCCAGTGACTCGACATGCTCGCCCAACACTGTTCCTCGCCCAGGGAGGCCCCCGCCCCCCTCACTGCTCCTCCCCCCCCCGGGAGTACCCCGCCCCCATGCCCTGTGCCGCGCTGTTCCTCCCCGCGGAAGACCCTTCCGCGCGACCTCCGGCTGTCTCAGAGCTGCCTGGACAACACACCCCCGCGGCAGCGGACTTGCAGGTCGTGCCGGACTCCGAGGTGTCGGGAATACGTCGCAGCCCCGGGTGCTCCCCACACCCAAGGCATCCTCTCGGGCTCCAAGAATTGATCACCCCGACGTCTGGTGCCGGGGACGCGCATGCCGGTTGCCGTGACGGACCTATAGATCGTTACTGGTCGCCTCGTGTCTGAACAGCTGAAGCATGGTCAATGTAGACCATCCGGGCCGCTATGGAAGAGGGGATGTGTGGATTTTGTGCCCACTATCGGGGATGGGAGTGACTACTCACGGGTATTCCGCCGTCACCGTGCGCTCCGGCGGCGCGTCCGGTCCGGAGTGGTCGCTGAAGCCGAGGGGAAGGGTGCGCGGGCCTCCCTGTCCGTCGTCTCCGTCGCGGGCCCGCCCTTGACGAGGAGAGGTGTGAGTGATTGAGTACTCACATGATGACGGATGGGCGGCGGCGCCGATTGTCCACGGCCGACGAGCGCCGTGAGACGGTGCTGCGCACGGCGGTCGGGACGTTCGCGGCGCGCGGGTACTTCGGCACCACGACGATGGAGGTGGCCAAGGCGGCCGGTATCTCCCAGGCGTACGTCTACCGCCTGTTCCCGAACAAGGAGGCGCTGTTCGCGGCGGTCGTCGAGCGGTGTTTCGCGCTGGTGCGGGCGGCGCTGGAGGAGGGTGCCGCACGGGCGGGAGGGAGTGCGCCCGATGTGGTGCTGGCGTCCATGGGGGATGCCTATGCCCGTCTGATCAGCGACAACGACCTGATGTTGGTGCAGTTGCACGCTCAGGCGGCGGCGGTGTCCGAGCCCGCGATCAAGGACGCGGTCAGGGCGGGGTACGCGCGCATCGTCGAGTACGTGCGCGGCGCCTCCGGTGGGGGGGAGGAGCAGATCCAGCAGTTCTTCGCCATCGGGATGCTCTGTCATCTGCTGGTCTCCGTCGATGCCGGAGCCGTCGACGCGCCCTGGTCCCGGACCCTCACCGCCGGCATCGCCCACTACTGACCCGCCCGGCCCGTCCGGGCGGCTGCCGGGTCCCTGTGAACCGGCGGCCGCCCTCATTTCGACCCAAAGACTGAGTGATCAACCACTCTATCCGAGTGCCGCATCGAGGAGCTGTCATGCGAGTCACCGAAGTCGTGCTTCCGTCGGTGGGAGAACCGGAGGCCCTGCGCGTCCGGGTCCGGGAACTGCCCCCGCCCGGTCCCGGCCGGGCCCTCGTCCGCGTCGAGGCGAGCGGGGTGACCTTCGCCGAACAGCAGATGCGGCGCGGTACGTACTACGACATGCCGGCGTTCCCCTTCGTCCCCGGCTACGACCTGGTCGGCGTCGTGGAAGAACTGGGGGCGCCCGCGCCGGGACGGCCCGAACTCGTCGTGGGGCAGCGGGTCGCGGCCCTCACCGGGACGGGCGGGTGGGCCGACCGCGTCCTCCTGGACGCGGGGGACCTGGTGCCGGTGCCCGACGGGGTGGCGGCGGTGGACGCCGAGACGGTGGTCACCAACGGCGCCACCGCGTGGCGCATGCTCCACCGCGTCGCGAAGGTCCAAGCGGGGGAGACCGTCGTGGTGCACGGGGCCAACGGCGGGGTGGGCGGCGTGCTGGTGAAGCTGGCCGTCGCGGGCGGCATCAGGGTCATCGGCACCGCCTCGGCCCGCAACCAGGACGCGGTGCGGGCGATGGGCGCCCTTCCCGTCGACTACCGCGGCGACATCCCCGCCCAGGTCCGTGCCCTGGCGCCGCACGGCGTGGCGGCCGTCTTCGACCATGTGGGAGGCAAGGGCGTCAAGGACTCCTGGCGCATGCTCGCACCGGGCGGGACCCTCGTGTCCTACGGCAGCGCGTCGACCCGCGACCAGACCGGCAGGGGAATGATCAACGTTCTGAAGCTCGTCGCGAGGCTCGCGCTGTGGAACACCCTGCCGAACCGGCGTAGTGCCCATTTCTTCAACCTGTGGGCGGGCAGGTCCCGGAATCCGGAGACGTACCGTGCCGAGTTGCGCGACGACCTGACCCAGGTCTTCGGACTGCTGCGCAGCGGAGCCGTCGAAGCCGTGATCGACGGGATCTACCCGCTGGACCGGGCGGCCGACGCGCTGCGCCGTGCCGAGTCCGGAACGGCCGTCGGCAAGGTCGTGATCGCTCCGGGAGGCACCGCGGTCCGGTGACGGCGGGGCCGCCTCGGCGGCCGGGGCGTCGAGGCCCGTGGTCCCGTGCGGTCAGCCCGGCTGTGCGGTCACCCCTCCCTTCGTGACGGTGGGGCCGAACCGGCGGACCTGGGGAAGGGTGGTGACCATGTGGGCCACGACGCGGTCGCTCAGGCAGACGAGCTGGTGCGGGATGTCACCGGGGAAGCGCACGAAGTCGCCGGCCGCCAGGTCCACGGGTTCGTTGAGGGGGCCGGTGCGCAGCTTCCCGGAGAAGACGTAGATGTGGTGGAGCGTGCCGGGGGCGTGCGGGGCCACCGGCTGCGGGCTCTCGCCGCCCCGCTCCAGGCGCAGGACCAGAGTCCGTACGTAGCCGGAGCCGTAGGTCTCGTCGAGGAGGCGCTCGGACCAGGCCGCGCGGTCCGACCACTCGCTCTCGTCGTGCCGCTGGACGTAGACCGGCGTGCCCCATTCGGTCAGCAGCCGGCGCGCGGGCATGTCCAGCGCGGCCCCCAGGAGGGCCAGCGTCTCCACGGTGGGATTGCCCACCCCCTGTTCGATCTTGGACAGCGTCTGCTTGGAGAGGCCGGACCGGCGGGCGAGCTCACCCAGGGACATCGCCCTCTCCACCCGGAAGCGTCGGACGTTGCGGGCCACGAGGTCGTTCTCCCGGGCAAGGGCGTCACTTTTAATTGCCATGCCGTCATTGTTGACGAACGGCTCACCTCTTCGCATCCTTGTCACGTAAAGGTTTCCGGGTGGTGTATTGAAAGTGACACCTCCCCCTGAAGCTGAGGTGAACCAGCATGACCGCCACCCTCGCCGGCCCCGGGCGCGACGACCGGGCCGCCGTCGACAAGGCCATCAGCCTCCTCGTCGCCCTGGGGGACAGGGCCAGCGGAGGGACGGGCGTCAGCGAACTCGCGCGGCGGGCGCGGATGAGCAAGTCGACCGCGTACCGGGTGCTCGGCATGCTGGAGCGCAACGGCGTCGTCGAACGGGTGGGCACGGACTACCGGCTCGGCGAACGCCTGCACCACCTGGGCCGGGCCGTCTACGCACCGGGCGCCGAGAACGTCCGCGACGTGCTGCTGCCCCACCTCGCCGACCTGTACGAGACGACCCGGGAGACGGTGCACCTGGCCGTGCTCCACGACACGCACGTCGTCTACCTCGCCAAGCTCTACGGTCACCGTTCCGTGCCGGTGCCGTCCCGGATCGGCGGGCGGCTGCCCGCCCACGCGACCGCCGTCGGGAAGGTCCTGCTCGCCTACGACTCCGCCGCGGCGGAGCGGGCGGTGGCCGAGCCGCTGCCGCGCTTCACCGACCGCACCCTCACCGGCCCCGGCGACCTGGCCGCCGCACTGGACGCCATCCGCCGCACCGGTGTCGCGTTCGACGACGAGGAGTACCAGCCGGGACTGGTGTGCGTGGCGGCTCCGGTGCTCGGCCGCGACGGACGGGCGGTGGCGGCCCTGTCGGTCGCCGGCCGGCGAGGGCAGATCGACACGCGGCGGCTGAGCGCGCAGGCCCGCCGCGTCGCCGCCGCCGGGTCCCGGGCATGGGCGGGACGGACCGCGCGGCCGCACGTGGTGGTGCGACAGCCGCGGGGGTGAGGCGCGCCGGTGCGGAACCGGAGGGGGACGGCTCCGCAGCGCACATGGGCGGGCCGTGAGGCGAAGGGTGCCTCGGCCTTGCCCAAGTGCCGTCGCGGCGCGGCCCGTTGCCCGGCGGTCAGCGTGGGGGGTACCTCGGCAGCCGGTCCCGGTCCCGGTCCCGGTTCCGGTCCAGGTCCCGGTCCCGGTTCTGGTTCCGGTCCCGGTCCAGGTCCCGGTCCCGGTCCAGGTCCAGGTCCAGGTCCCGGTCCAGGTCCAGGTCCAGGTCCCGGTCCCGGTTCCGGTCCAGGTCCCCGTCCCGGCCCCCGTCCCGGTCCAGGTCCCGGTCCCGGACGAGACCGGGACCGGTGGTGCCGAGGGGCCCGGTGACCGCCGGGGCCGACCATGGTCCGGGGCCGGCGACGGCCCAAGGCCTACGACGACCCGGGCCCGGTGACGACCCGGGCCCCGGGCCCGGTGACGGTCCGAGACGGGTGACGGTCCGAGACCGGTGACGGCCAAGGGCCGACCCCGGGCCCGGCGCCGACCCGGGCGCGTGATGCCCGAGACCGGTCACGGCCCGGGGAGCGGCGGACCGGCGACCGGCTACTGCGCGCTGGAAGGCTCCGGCTCCGCCGTCGCGACGGCGAAGCCCGCGATCCATTCCGGGACGGGTGCGTAGAAGCGCGACGTCGTGCGGTACGGGCCGGTGGCGGCCAGGGACGCGAATGCGGCGATCCAGGTGCGTACCTCGTGGGCCGAGCCGCCGCCCTCGGCGGCCATCCACTCCACGCTCCAGCCGTCGACCTCCGCCAGCCGGCCGTCCTCCAGCGTGTCCAGGACCTGGCGGTCCCAAGTGGGGTTGAGCGGAAGCATCGTGGTGGAGCCCGCGGCGTAGTCGCGGCCCGCCCGGATGACGCGCTGCTCGCCCCGGGCCCGCTGCTCCGGGGTGGGCGGATGCCCCTCGATGAGGGCGTCGGCCACCCGGGGCGGGGCGCCGTCGAGCGTCGGCACCGGCGGGTCGTGCGAGAGCCCGCCGGAACCGATGAACAGGACCCGGCGGTCGAGTGCGGCGGCCGCCTCGCCGAGCGCGGTCCCCAGGGCCCGGACGCGGCTGACCGGACCGAACGGCGCGGCGACTCCGTTGACGAAGACGGGGACGACGGGAATCTCCTCGATCCCGCCGAACAGGACCTCCAGCGGCTGCACGAAGCCGTGGTCGACGGTCATCCGGGCCGACACCGTCAGATCCACGCCGCGGTCGAGGACACCCCGGGCGAGGGCACGCGCGGCATCGCCGTCGACCGACACGGGACCGGCGGCCGAGCCGAAGTCGCCGACGGAGCGCGCCTCGGTGGCCAGGCAGAACGGTGGCATCTCCTTGTAGAAGAAACCGTTGTAGTGGTCCGGCGCGTACAGCACGACCAGGTCGGGGTCGAAGGCGCGGACGAAGGCGCGCGCGGTGCCGACGGCGTCCTCGACGGCGGCGACCACCTCGGGCGCCGGATCGTTCTTGCCGATGAGGGGAGAGTGGGACAGGCCGACTGCGGCGGCGGTCATCGCGGTGCTCCTCAGTGGTGGGGGCCGGCAGGGCCGGAGGGGTGGACGACGAGCTTTCCGGTGAGCCGCCCGTCGATCATGAGCTGGAAGCCCTTGTGGATCTCGTCGAGCGGCAGCGTGCGGTCGATCACCGGGCGCACGCCGGTCGCGTCCATGAGCTTCAGCAGCGCCAGCAACTCACCGCGGGTGCAGCCGGTCGAGCCGAGGACGCGCTGCTGCAGATAGAAGATCCGCCCCAGATCGGCGGGCGGGTTGGTGCCGCTGGTCGCTCCGGCGATCACGACCGTGCCGCCCGGGCGCAGCGACCTCAGCGAGTGCGCCCAGGTGGCCTCGCCGACCGTCTCGACGACGACGTCCACACGTTCGGGAAGGCGCTCTCCGGTCGCCGGCGCCGCCCGGGCACCCCAGGCGAGGGCCCGGTCCCGTTTCTCCTCGCTGCGGCTCGTGGCGTACACGACGGCGCCCGCGGCCACGGCCAGCTTGATCGCCGCGGAGGCGACCCCGCCGCCCGCGCCCTGCACGAGGACCCGGTCACCGGCGGTGATCCGGGCCTGGGTGAAGAGCATGCGGTACGCGGTTCCCCAGGCGACGGGCAGACAGGCGGCCTCGTCGAAGGAGAGCCACGACGGCTTGGGGACGAGGTTGCGGGTGGGGACGGCGAGATACTCGGCGAACGCTCCGTCGTGCCGCTCCGACAGCAGGGCGCGGCCCGGGTCGAGCGTCTCGTCGCCCAGGCCGGCGTCCGGGTCGCCGATGACGGGGTGTACGAGGACCTCGTTGCCGTCCTCGTCGTAGCCCGCGGCGTCGCAGCCGAGGACGATCGGCAGCCGCTCGGACGGATGGCCGACCCCGCGCAGGGTCCACAGGTCGTGCATGTTGAGCGACGAGGAGACGACGCGGACGACGGACCAGCCGGGCCGGGGCTCGGGCTTGGGTACGTCACCCAGGACGAGCCCGGCCAGCGGGTCGGTCGCACTCTGGGAGACGGCGGTTGCGGCAAGCATGCGCTCACGCTCTCCCGCGGCCACCGCCCGCCGACAGCGCGTGTGCCGTCGTGCGGAACGACGGATGGCACCCCCGTCCGGGCCTGCTGTTGCCTTGAGGCCATGACCTCGACGAACGAATCCCAGGGCGCGGCCACGGCGGCCCCGCGCGGGGCCCTGCGGCGCCCGGCAGACCTGGCGCGGAACATCGACGTCTCCGGGCTCGTGGACACCGAGGGCGGGCTGCTGGATCGCGTCATCTTCACCGACCAGGAGCTCTACCGCCAGGAATTGCGCCGCGTCTTCGCACCGAGCTGGCTGTTCCTCGCGCACACCGACCAGTTCCACAAGCCGGGCGACTTCTTCACCACCTACATGGGTGAGGACCCGGTCATCGTCACCCTCGACCGCGACCGGCGCCTGCGCGCGTACCTCAACTCCTGCCGCCACCGGGGCGCCCGCGTCTGCCGCGCCGACTCCGGCACCACCCGCAGCTTCACCTGCACCTACCACGGCTGGTCGTTCGGCCTGGACGGCTCACTGGCGAGCGTGCCCAACAAGGACGGCTATCCGGGCTCCTTCGAGACGGGGGAGTGGGGCCTGGTCGAGGTCCCGCACGTGGAGACGTACCGCGGCCTGGTCTTCGGCACCTGGAACCCCGACCCGGTGCCGCTGCGCGAGTCGCTGGGCGACATGGCGTGGTACATGGACGCGATGCTGGACCACGACGACGAGGGCACCGTCGTGGTGGGCGGAGTCCACAAGTGGGTCCTGGAGGGCAACTGGAAGCTCTCGGCGGAGCAGTTCGCCACCGACTGGTACCACGTCAACATGAGCCACGCCTCGGCGCTCACGGTGCTCGCACCGGGCAGGAAGCCCAAGGACGAGATCGTGCACCGCACCGGCCGGCAGTACTCCGACGCGCGGGGCAACGGCGCCGGCTTCCCGGTCCACCCGAAGAACCGGTTCGACGCCCAGGGCGTGCACGCGTGGACGGACTACGACGCGCTGCGCGAGCGGCTCGGTGAGGCCCGCGTCGAGGGACCGCTGACCAACGGGCACGCCACGGTCTTCCCCAACTTCTCCTACCTCCCGGTCAACGGCTCCATCCGGGTCTGGCACCCCAAGGGCCCCGACCGGATGGAGGTGTGGTCCTGGACGATCGTCGACAAGTCGATGCCTGACGAGGTGCGCGAGGCCCAACGGCTGTACAACCTGCGGACCTTCGGGCCCAGCGGCATCTTCGAGCAGGACGACGGCGAGAACTGGAGCGAGGTGCAGGCCATTTCGCACGGCTTCATCACCAACAACGTGGCCCTGAACTACCAGATGGGACTGGGCACCGAACGCGAGGACGGCCGCCACCCCGGCACGACCAGCGAACTGTACAGCGACGCGGCCGGGCGGGCCTTCTACGGCCGCTGGCGCGAGCTGATGAACACCCCGGCCTGGCACGAGGAGCAGACATGAGCCACGGCATCCGCGTCGCGGCCCTGGACGACATTCCCGAGGGCGAGGGGATCGCCGTCGACAAGGCGATCACCGGCACCGCCGACGACATCGCGCTGCTGCGCGACACCGACGGCACCGTGTGGGCGCTCGACGACACCTGCACCCACGAGACCGCCTCCCTCGCCGACGGCTGGGTCGAGGACGGATACGTCGAGTGCCCCCTGCACTCCAGCAAGTTCTGCCTCAAGAACGGCGAGGTCCAGGGCCTGCCCGCGACCCGCGACGCCTGCCCCCACCGCGTCGAGGTCCACGACGGCGAGGTCTATCTCTTCCCCGGCGAGGCGCCGTGACCGACCGTGTGGTGATCGTGGGCGGTGGAGTCGCCGGCGTCAGCACGGCCGCCTCCCTGCGGGCGGGCGGCTTCGACGGCGACGTCACCCTCGTCGACACCGGCGAGTTCCCCTACGACCGGCCGCCGCTGTCGAAGGACTTCCTGGCCGGGACCAAGGACATCGAGCAGATCGCCCTGCAACCGCCCCGGTGGTACGACGACCAGCGGATCCGGCTGGTCGACCGGACGGCCGTCACCGCGCTGCGGCCGCGGGACGGCGCCGTCGAACTGGACGACGGCAGCCTCCTGCCCGCCGACCGCGTCGTGCTCGCCACCGGCGGCGGCGCGGCCCGCCCGCCGGTCCCCGGAGCCGGCGACGCACGCGTCCATGTGCTGCGCACGGCGGACGACGCCGACCGGCTGCGCACGGCCCTCGTGCCCGGCGCCCGCCTGCTGGTCGTCGGCGCCGGGCTGATCGGGGCCGAGGTCGCCTCCACCGCCGTACGGCGCGGCTGCGACGTGGTCCTGGTCGATCCGGCGGCCGTGCCGCTCGCCGCGGCACTCGGCCCCGAGCTGGCCGCCTGGGTGCACGCCCTGCACGCCCGGCACGGCATCACCACCGTGCGGGACGTCGTGGAGTCGTTCACCGAGCGATCCGACGGCATCGAGGCCCACTTCGCGGGCGCTGCCGCACCACGGCTGTTCGACGCGGTGGTGCTGGGCGTCGGCATGGTGCCGCGCGCCGAACTCGCCGGGACGGCGGGCCTCGAGGTGGACGGCGGCATCGTCGTGGACGCGGGGCAGGTGACCTCGAACCCGGCCGTGCTGGCCGTCGGGGACCCGGCGCGCACCCGCGACCACGGGGTGCTCCTGCCGCGCACCGAGCACTGGGAAGCGGCCCGGCACGACGCGGCCCGCGCGGCGGCCACCCTCCTCGGCACCCCCGCGCCGGACCCGGTCGCCCCCTGGTTCTGGACGGACCGTCACGGACACCATGTCGAGGCCGTCGGCCGCATGGACGCGGCCGAGCACACCGTTGCCCGCGGCCGCGGCGACGACCCGGCCTTCTCGGTCTTCGGCCTGCGCGACGGCCTGGTCGTCGCGGCGGCCTCCGTCGACGACCCGTCCGCCGTCCGGGCCGCCCGCCGCATGATCGACCGTCGTGTCCCGGCCGACGCCGCCCGGCTGGCCGACCCCGACGTGAACCTGCGCAGCCTGCTGCGCGGATGACGTGCCTGCCGGTGTGCCGCCCAGCGGCACACCCCGTACCGCCTCCGTGCGGAGAAGGGATCGAATGACATCGTGAGCACAGCCACCGAGCAGATCCGGTCACGTGCGGGCGCGCGCGCCGACCGCGACACGCACTTCGAGGTCGAGCAGTTCTACTACGAGGAGGCCGACCTCCTCGACGCCGGCCGTTACGCCGACTGGCTCGACCTGCTCGCCGACGACCTCGACTACTGGATGCCGACGCGCACCAACCGACTGCGCCGCCAGCAGTCCCTGTCCGTCTCCGCCCGCGGCGAGACCGCCTACTACGACGAGACCAAGGACAGCCTCGCCTGGCGCATCCGCCGCTTCGACTCCGGCATGGCCTGGTCCGAGGACCCGCCCTCGCGCACCCGGCACCTGGTGACGAACGTGATGGTCCGGCACGCGGACCCCGCCGAGCACGACGGGTCCGCGGCGGACGACCTGTGGGCCCGCTCGGCCTTCCTGGTCTACCGCAACCGGCTGGAGCGGGAGGAGAACGTCTTCGCCGGCACCCGCACCGACCTGCTGCGCCGCGCCGGCGACGGGCGCCTCCAAGTGGCCCGCAGGACCATCCTCCTGGAGCAGAACGTCCTGCAGGCGAAGAACATCTCGACGTTCTTCTGACCGGCTCCCGCCTCTCCTCCCGCCTCTCTCCCGCCTCTCCTTCCGCCTCTCCTCCTGCCTTCCTCCTGCCCTTGTTCCCGAGCCTTCTCACGGTCCTGCCTCGGCCCCCGCTCGGGTCCGCTCTCCACCTCCGATGGGACATCCCGTGACCGACCTCGACCTCAAGCACCACCGCGTGCCCACCTCACTGGGTGAGATCGCCGTGGCCGAAACCGGCGAAGGACCCGTGCTGGTGATGCTGCACGGCGGCGGGCCGGGCGCCTCCGGCGTCAGCAACTACCGCCAGAACCTCCCGGCGCTGGCCCGGCACTTCCGCGTCGTGCTGCCGGACCAGCCCGGTTTCGGCGGCAGTTACCGCCCCGCTGAGGAGGACCTGGAGCAGCGGTCGATCACCGAGATCACCGTGGACGCCCTCTTCCAGGCCCTCGACACCCTCGGCATCGGCACCTTCCACCTGCTGGGCAACAGCCTCGGCGGCGCCGCCGCCATCGCCATGGCCCAGCACCGCCCGGAGCGCGTGACCGGGCTCGTCCTGATGGCACCCGGCGGCGGCTGGGTGCCGTTCGGCCCGACCCCCACCGAGGGCCAGAAGGAGATGTTCCGCTACTACAACGGCGGCGGGCCCAGCGAGAGGAAGATGGCCGCGTTCATCCGCACCATGGTCTACGACCACCGGCAGTTCGGTGAGGACGTGGTACGGGCCCGCTACGAGGCGTCGCTCGACGAGAGCCACATCGCCTTCTACCACCGCTACAACGCGGCGTTCGCCCGGCGCGGCGGCATGGATCCGCTGTGGCGCGACCTGCACCGGATCACGGCACCCACCCTGCTGCTGTGGGGCCGCGACGACCGGACGATCACCCTCGACGGTGCCCAGCTCATGCTCAAGCACCTCCATGACGTGCGGCTGCACGTGTTCGGCCGCTGCGGCCACTGGGTCCAGCTGGAGCGGCAGCACGAGTTCGACGAACTGGTCACCGGGTTCCTCGCGGGGCGGGCATGAGCGGGGGCTGGCTCGACGGCTACGCCGCCCTGATCACCGGGGGCGGATCGGGCGTCGGCCGCGCCGTGGCCGAACGCTTCCTCGCCGAGGGCGCCTCGGTCACGGTCCTCGGCCGCGACGGGGACCAGCTCGACGACGTCGTGCGCGCCGCGGCCGACCCGTCCCGCATCCACGCCGTCACCGCCGACGTGCGTGACTCCGACGGCCTGCACCGCGCGGTCGCCGAGACGGTCGGCCGCTTCGGCAAGCTCGACACCCTCGTCGCCAACGCCGGGGTGTGGGACTACCAGCGGCAGCTCACCCGGCTCGGCGCGGGTGAACTGGACGCCGCCTTCGACGAGATCTTCTCCGTCAACGTCAAGGGCTATCTGCTCGCCGCTCACGCGGCGTGGCCCGAACTGGTGAAGGCGCGCGGCAGCATCGTCATGACGCTGTCGAACGCCTCGTTCCACGTCAACGGCGGCGGCCCCCTCTACACGGCCAGCAAACACGCCTGCCTGGGCCTGATGCGCGAACTCGCCTACGAGCTCGCCCCCAAGGTCCGGGTCAACGGCGTCGCCTGCGGCGGCATGAACACCGACCTGCGCGGGCCCGAGTCCCTGGCCCTGGCCGGCCGCTCCCTCGCGGCCTCCTTCGCGGGGAAGGGCCCCGACGCCCCGCCGCCGCCCATTCCGCTGCACGATTCCAGCACCGACCCACGGGACTTCACCGGACCGTACGTCCTGCTCGCCGCCCGCGAGCAGAGCGGGCCGATCACCGGACACGCGATCTCCGTCGACGGCGGCATCGGCGTACGCGGGTTCACGCGCGCCGCCGGCGGCGACCACCTCTGAAGCTCAACGAGGAGCCGACAGTGACCACGCCCACAGCGACGACCCCTCACCCGCGCAACTCGGGTCTCCGGGTCGACCTCAACCCCGCCGCCGCGGTCGCGCGCAACGCCCGCTGGCAGGGCGACGCCGTCGTCGTCCGCTACGCGGGCGGCGACCTGACGTACGCCCAACTCGACGAGAAGGCCGCACGCTTGGCCGCCGTCCTGGCGGACGGCGGCACCGCCGACGGCGACAGGATCGCCCACCTCGGCCTCAACAGCAGTTCCTTCCTGGTGACGATGCTGGCCGCCTTCCGCCTCGGTGCCGTCTTCGTCCCGGTCAACTTCCGGCTCGCCGAACCGGAGTTGCGGCGCGTGCTCGACGGCAGCGGCGCCACCGTCGTGGTGTGCGAGGAAGGCCACCGGGCAAGCGTCGACACGGTGCGGGCCGACACCCGTCTGACCCGTTTCCTCCTCGTGGACGACGACCCGGAGGTGCCGACGGCCGGCGCCGAGGGCTGGGAGCCGTGGTCCCCGCTGATCGCCGCCGCCCGGTCCGCCTCCCCGGTGGCCGTCCGGCACGCCGACGACCCGGCGATCCTGATGTTCACCTCGGGCACCACCGGCCTGCCCAAGGGAGTCGTCCTGACGCACGGCAACGTCTGGTGGAACTCCGTCAACGTCGAGCTGCGGCTGGACACGCGCCGGGGCGACGTCACCTATGCGGCCGCCCCGCTCTTCCACATCGGAGCCCTCAACAGCTTCGTGCTGCGCACCCTGGTGCGGGGCGGCACGGTGGTGATACGCCGCGCCTTCGACCCTCAGGAGTGTCTGGACGACATCGTCACCCACCGGGTCAACTCGATGTTCGGCGTCGCCCAGATGTTCGCCGCCCTCGCCCGGGTCCCCGGCGTCTTCGAACAGGACCTGAGCCGTCTCCGCTCGGTGGTGGTCGCGGGAGCCCCGGTGCCACCCGCGCTGATCTCGCGCTACGCGGAGCACGGTGTGCTGCTCCAGCAGGCGTGGGGGCTGACGGAGACCGCCCCCTTCGCCACCCATCTGCCGGCCGAACGCACCCTGGACAAGATCGGCTCCGCCGGCATCCCCATGCCGTTCACGGAGATCCGTGTCGTCGACGCGATCACGAACGAGCCCGTCGGACCCGGGGAGCCGGGGGAGATCGTCGTTCGCGGCCCCCATGTGACCGCCGGGTACTGGAACAACCCGGAGGCCGACCGGGTGGCGTTCGACGACGAGGGCTGGTTCCACTCGGGCGACATCGGCCACCTCGACGAGGACGGATACCTGTACATCGTCGACCGGCTGAAAGACATGATCATCAGCGGCGGCGAGAACGTCTACCCGGCGGAGGTCGAGCGGGTCCTGGCCGCCCTGAAGGGCGTGGTCGACGTCGCCGTCGTCGGCGTTCCCGACGAGCAGTGGGGCGAGACCGTGGCCGCCGTGATGAGCGTGGACGACCGCGTGGAGATCACCCTGGAGCACGTCCGCACCCACGCGGGTGCCCAACTGGCACGCTACAAGCTGCCGAGACGCCTCAAGGTCGTGCCCGCCGTCCCGCGCAACGCCGCCGGGAAGCTGGACAAGGTCGCCGTCCGGCGGCTCGCGGGAGAGGGCTGAGATGCCCGCGGTGCCGTGCCTGCCCGAACTCGGCGTCCCGGGCGGATGGCGGACCGCCGTCGAGTCGTGGACCCGTGTGACGGGCCGGCTCCGGCTGTACGGCCGGGACATGGAGGTGGGCGTCCAGGTGGAGCGGTGTGCGGCCGGGCGGCTGAGGGACGCCTACCCGGTCGCCGCGCGCGATCTGGAGCTGCGGGTCGGGCCGGGGTGCCCCGACGGAGCCCTGGCCGAGGTCCTCCGGGTCCTCGTCCACGCCGTCGGGACATCGGATCCGCGCTGCCGACGGATCGTCCACGCCGTCCCGGAGGGAGACGAGGGCGCGGTCGCGACCGCGGAGGCCGCCGGCTTCCGGCACGTGGTCGACGTCGACCTCGGGGAGGAACAGCTCAGTCTGCTGGTCGCCGAACCCGGCCGGGGCACCGCCGCCGACACGGACCCCGATCGCATTCCGGGAACCTGAGCGGCCGCGCGGTCCGGATCGTCCACTAGCCTGGAAGGGATTGAAGACTTCTTCAATTCGACAGTTGCCGGGAAGGGCGACTGCGGAGGGGTGGAAGAGGGGCGATCCGGATGCCGGTTCCGCTGTACGAGGCGAAGGCGGAGTTCTTCCGCATGCTGGGGCATCCGGTGCGCATCCGGGTGCTGGAGCTGTTGCAGGACGGGCCGAAGCCGGTGCGCGAGCTGCTCGCCGAGATCGGGGTCGAGCCGTCGAGCCTGTCGCAGCAACTGGCCGTGCTGCGGCGCTCGGGCATCGTGACCGCCACACGTACCGGCTCGACCGTGGTGTACGAGCTCGCCGGCGGCGACGTGGCGGAGCTGCTCGCCTCGGCGCGGCGGATCCTGGCCGTCCTGCTGGCCGGCCGGCAGGACCTGCTGGACGAGCTGCGCGGGTCGGAGACGGCGCCGTGACGGGCAGGGGCGGCTTCCGGCTGCCGTGGCGTCGCGGCAGACCGGCGGCGGCGATCGAGCATGTGCCGCCCCCCGTGCGGCGTCAGGTCACCTCGGTGGAGGTGGGACCCGAGGCGGTCAGGCGGGCCCGGGAAGCCGTGTCCGGACACCTCGCCGCGGTCGGTGTCGTCCCGGGGTCGGCGTTCGCGGACACGGTGCTGCTGGTCACCAGCGAGCTGGTGACCAACGTGCTGCGGCACGCCGCCCGGTCGCCGGTGACGGAGGTCGCCACGACGGTCGCGGGACGGCAACTCGTGATCAGCGTCACGGACGCCGAGCCACGGCTGCCGGATCTCACGGGGGAGGGGACCGGCGGGGCCTGCGCATGGTGACCGAACTCGCCGCCGCCCACGACGGCGACGTCAGCGCCGAGCCGGCCGTCGGCCGTGGCGGCAAGATCGTCCTCGTACGCTTCGAGATGCCCTCGTAGACCCCGCTCCGGTCGGCCGGCAGGCGCCCGGACCCGCAGCCGGCCTGATCCGAACGGCAGGCCCTGGCCGCAAACGCAATCCGATCCGACACCCGCTCGCCTGCCGGCGACCTCACTGTCCGGGCCTTGGCACACCTCACCCCACGCCCCGAAAACACCGAAGTCGCCGGTATCGCGTCTAGGGCCGCCCCGGCTGCCACCCCAGTGCCCGTGAGATGCCCCGCGCCGCGAGCCGCACCGCCGGGATCAGGGCCGGTACCTGCGCGCCGAGGTGGGGTACGACGACGGACACCGCCGCGGCCACCGTGCCGTTCCGGCCGTGCACCGGGGCCGCCACCGACAGGGCGTCCTCGGTGATCTGGCGGCTGCTCACCGCCGTGCCGGTGCGCCGCACCTCCGCCAGCTGCCGGCGCAGGCGCCCCGGGTCGGTCAGGGTGTACGGGGTGAACGCGGCCAGCGGACCGTCGCAGTACTCCTCCTGGAACGCCTGCTCGCTGTGGGCCAGCAGGGCGAGCCCCACCCCGGTGGCGTGCAGCGGCCAGCGGGCGCCGACACGGATGTGCACACCGACGGCCGAACGCCCGGAGATCCACTCGATGTACACGACCTCGGCGCCGTCACGCACCGCGAGCTGCACGTTCTCGTGCGTGGCCTCGTACAGGTCCTCCAGATACGGCAGCGCGACCTGCCGCAGCGCCAGCCCGCGCGGGGCGAGCGCCGCGATCTCCCACAACCGCAGACCCACGTGGTAGACGCCGTCCGCGTCCCGCTCCAGCGCGCCCCACTCGGTCAGCGCGCCCACGAGCCGGTGCGCGGTGGTGAGGGTGAGCCCGGCCCGCCGGGCGATGTCGGTCAGGCCGAGCGCCGGGTGGGTGTGGTCGAAGGCGGCGAGCACCGCGAGCAGCCGACCGGGTGCCGAGCGCGCGGCAGCCCGCGGCGCCGGGTCGGTCCGCCCCCTCGTCGGCGGTAGGGCGTCGGCCGTCGGCACGGCGTCACCCGAGCCCGGTCTCGGCGACTCTCTCCAGCAGCGTGTGCAGCACCTCCCGCTCGGCGGGGCCGAGGGGCCCGAGCAGGTCGTTGGTGACCCGCAGACTCGCCTCGTCGGTGTCGCGCAGAAAGGCCCGGCCCGCTTCCGTCAGCACGACGATACGGCTGCGCCGGTCGTCAGGGGAGGGGCGGCGTTCGGCGAAGCCGAGGCGCTCCAGGTCGTCGACGAGACCCACGATCGCGCTCGGGTCGTAGCCGAGGGAGGCGCTCAACTCCCGTTGGAGCGCGCCGTCCGCCGTGGCGAGGAAGCGCAGCAGCGCGTAGTGGCGCAGCCGCAGGCCCGACGCCTGGAGGAAGGCGTTGAACAGCTGGCCGGAGCGCAGGCCGAGCCGGTACAGCAGATACCCGGTGTCCGAGTGCAGCCCGCGCATCCACGGCTCCCGGGCGTCGAGGGGTACTGAGGTCGGGGCGTGCTGCTGGCCGGCGATGACGGACTCCCTGGGCCGGGGCCTCGCGTGGAGGCGGTGCGTATCTGCTGTCCTTCAGCATGCCGCACAAAGCCAACGGCAACAACTATTGACGACGACAATGATTGTTCTTAGCTTCTATCTCGTAGCCCGCCGCCGGAGCACCAGCCGGTGCCGGCGGCCGACCCGTCCTGAAGGGACCCTCCCGTGCCCAGCATCGATCTCACCGGCAAGGTGGCCGTCGTCACCGGCAGCGGCCGTGGCCTCGGACTGGCCTATGCCCACGCTCTGGCCGCCCATGGCGCCTCCGTGATCGTGAACGACGTCGACGAGACCGTGGCCCAGCAGGCCGTGGAGTCCCTCACCGCGGCGGGAGGCAGGGCCGTGGCCGAGGTCGTCGCGGTCGGCACCGCCGAGGCCGCCGACCGGCTCGTCTCCCGCGCCGTCGAGGAGTTCGGACGGCTCGACATCCTCGTCACCAACGCCGGCATCCTGCGCGACAAGGTGCTGTGGAAGATGACCGACGAGGACTTCGACGCGGTGATCACCACGCATCTGAGGGGCACCTTCACCTGCGCCCGCGCCGCCGCCGTACGCATGCGCGAGCAGGGCGAGGGCGGCACCCTGATCCTGGTCGGCTCCCCGGCGGGACAGCGCGGCAACTTCGGCCAGACCAACTACGCCGCCGCCAAGGCGGGCATCGCCGCCATGGCCCGCACCTGGTCCATGGAACTGGCCCGCGCGGACATCACCGTGAACGCGATCGTGCCGGTCGCCGCCACCGCCATGACGGAGACCATCCCGGCCTTCGCCCCCTACATCGAGGCCATGAAGAACGGCGAGCCGCTGCCCGGCTTCCTGCGCAGCGGCGAGGGCTTCGGCACCCCGGAGGACTGCGCCGCCCTCGTCCCCTTCCTCGCCTCGGACGCCGCCCGGGGTGTCACCGGCCAGGCCATCGGCATCGGCGGGGACAAGGTGACACTCTGGTCCCATCCGCAGGAGATCCGGGCGGCCTACGCCGACGGCGGCTGGAGCCCGCAGGCTCTCGCCGACGTCTGGGCCACCTCGGTCGGCGCGGAGCCGCAGACCGTCGGAATTCCCGCACCGAAGTCCCCGGAGGCGTGATGGACCTCGACGAACTCGTCGCGATCGACGTCCACACGCACGCCGAGGTCTCCTCCAAGGGGGTGTCCTCACTGGACGACGCGTTGCAGGACGCTTCCAGCGCGTACTTCAAGGTCGAGGGCAAGCGCAAGCCCACCCTGGAGGAGACGGCCGCCTACTACCGCGAGCGCAGGATGGCAGCCGTGATCTTCACGGTCGACGCCGAGTCCGCCACCGGAACCGAGCCCGTCCCCAACGAGGAGGTCGCCGAGGCCGCCGCCGCCCACCCCGACGTCCTCATCCCCTTCGCCTCCGTCGACCCCTTCCGCGGCAAGGCCGGGGTCAGGCGGGCCCGCCGCCTGGTCGAGGAGTACGGGGTGAAGGGCTTCAAGTTCCATCCCAGCATCCAGGGCTTCTTCCCCAACGACCGCTCGGTGGCGTACGACCTGTACGAGGTGATCGAGGAGACCGGGACGATCGCGCTGTTCCACACGGGCCAGACCGGGATCGGCGCCGGTGTGCCCGGCGGGGGCGGCATCAGGCTCAAGTACTCCAACCCGCTCCACGTCGACGACGTCGCCGCCGACTTCCCGCAGCTGAAGATCATCCTGGCGCATCCGTCCTTCCCCTGGCAGGACGAGGCGCTCGCGGTCGCCACGCACAAGCCGGGCGTCCACATCGACCTGTCCGGATGGTCGCCGAAGTACTTCCCGCCGCAGCTCGTGCAGTACGCCAACACGCTGCTGAAGGACAAGGTCCTCTTCGGTTCCGACTTCCCCGTCCTCACCCCCGACCGCTGGCTCGCCGAATTCGCGAAGCTGCCGATCAAGGACGAGGTCAGGCCGAAGATTCTCAAGGAGAACGCCGCCCGGCTGCTCGGGCTGACGACACCGTAAGGGAGCGTGTGGGATGCGCAATGAGGGACTGGGCTCGTGGCCCGCACGCCGGGCCCGCAAGACCCCCCACCGCACGGCCCTGATCCACGGGGACACGCGCGTGACGTACGCGGAGCTGAGCGAGCGCTGCACCCGGCTCGCGCACGCGCTGCGCGCCCGTGGCGTCCGCCCCGGCGACCGGATCGCCTATCTGGGCCCCAACCACCCCGCCTACCTGGAGACGCTCTTCGCGGCGGGCGTGCTCGGCGCGGTCTTCGTGCCGCTCAACAACCGTCTCGCCGAACCGGAGATCGCCTACCAGCTCGCCGATTCGGGCGCCAGGGCCCTCGTCCACGCGCCCTCCCCGGCCGGGCCCGGCGCCGGCCCGCCGGGCGGCACCGGCGCGCGCATCTGCGTGGAGGTGGGCGCCGCCTACGAGGAGTGGCTCGCCGACGCGGGCGACGAGCCGATCGACCAGCCGGTCACCCTCGACGACACCTGCCTCATCATGTACACCTCGGGGACCACCGGCCGCCCCAAGGGCGCCGTGCTCACCCACGGCAACCTCGTGTGGAACGCGTTCAACGTACTCGTCGACCACGACCTGATCGCCGACGAACGCGCCCTGGTCTCCGCCCCGTTGTTCCACACGGCCGGGCTGAACATGCTCACTCTGCCGGTCCTGCTCAAGGGCGGAACGTGCGTCCTGACCGGGTCCTTCGACCCGGACGCCACCTTCGACCTGATCGCACACCACCGGATCACCTTCATGTTCGGCGTGCCCACCATGTTCGACCGGATGGCGCGGCACCCCCGCTGGGCGACGGCCGACCTGTCCAGTCTGCGCATCCTCACCTGCGGCGGCTCGCCCGTGCCGACCCCGCTCATCGCGGCGTACCAGGAGCGCGGTCTCACCTTCCTCCAGGGCTACGGCATGACCGAGGCCGCGCCCGGCACGCTCTTCCTGGACGCCGAGCACGCGGTGAGCAAGGCGGGTTCCGCCGGCGTGCCGCACTTCTTCAGCGACGTCCGCGTCGCACGGCCCGACCTCACCCCGGTGGACATCGGCGAGACGGGCGAGGTCATCGTGCGGGGACCGCATGTCATGTCCGGTTACTGGGGGCTGCCGGAGGAGACCGCGGCCGCGTTCGCGGACGGCTGGTTCCGCAGCGGGGACGCGGCCCGGATCGACGAGGACGGGTACGTCTTCATCGTCGACCGCATGAAGGACATGATCATCTCGGGCGGGGAGAACATCTACCCCGCCGAGGTGGAGGACCAGCTCCTCGCCCACCCCGACATCGTCGAGTGCGCGGTCATCGGCGTCGCCGACGACACGTGGGGCGAGGTGCCACGGGCGGTCGTCGTCCTCCGCGAGGGCGCCACGCTCGGCCCGGACGAGGCCATCGCCTCGCTCGCCGGACGGCTCGCCAGATACAAGATCCCCAAGTCGGTGGTGATCGCGGACGAACTCCCGCGCAGCGCCTCCGGAAAGCTCCTCAAGGCCCGTGTCCGCTCCCGCTACGGCAGCGGCGCGCAGGTCTCCGACACAGATCTCCCCAGTGAGGAACGGTAGAAGATGAGCATCAAGGTCAACGGCCTCGACGAACTCAGGAAGATGGCCGGCAACGATCTCGGCACGAGCGAGTGGATCGAGGTCACCCAGGAGCGGATCGACACCTTCGCCGACGCCACGGGCGACCACCAGTGGATCCACGTCGACCCCCAAAGGGCCGCCGAGGGCCCGTTCGGCGCCCCCATCGCGCACGGCTACCTGACCCTGTCCCTCTTCATCCCGCTCTTCACCGAGCTGCTGGAGGTCGACGGCGTGTCCACGAAGGTGAACTACGGCCTGAACAAGGTGCGTTTCCCCGCACCGGTGAAGGTCGGCTCGCGCATCCGGCTGACCGCCCGGCTCTCCTCCGTCGAGGAGGTGCCGGGCGGGGTGCAGATCGCTGTCGACGGCACGATCGAGATCGACGGCGGCGGAAAGCCCGCCGCCGTCCTGCAGAGCCTGTCGCGGTTCTACGCCTGATCCGCTACTGCTGACGGTACGCGTGGACGGTGGTCGCGATCTGGCACACGCCCGGCTGGACCACCTCGACGCGGAGCGTGCCGCCCGCCGCGTCGTAGTCCACGCCCTCCGTCTCGAACGTCCCGGTGCACACGCTGCGCTGCGGCAGCGCGAACAGGCTCGTCACCCGACCGGTGACCGGCCCGCCGTCCAACGGGTGCGGCAGGTCCACCTGCAGCAGCGGCCGGTCCTGAGGGAAGAGCGTCCGGGAGCCGTCGTCCGAGGCGCACAGCAGCCGGGTGTCGTTCACGAAGTCGCAGCCCTGGATGTCGCGCACGGTCTTGTCGAGCGTGATCTGCCCGGCCTCCGGCAGGGTGCCGCCCGTGCGCGGGGTGGACGGGTTCAGCAGCGGAGCGGGGAAGACCTGGAGCCGGTTCTGGTCGCCCCACTCGCCCCCCACCAGCCACTGCCCGTCCGGTGACACGGCGGCGAAGGAGTTGTTGAGCTTCTCCCCGGGGTCGAGCGGGTGCTCGTACGTGTAGCGCTGTCCGGCGGGAGTGGTCACCGCGAACATCTTCGAGGTCGCCGTGTCCGGGCCCTGGTAGGCGTCGAAGACGTGGCCCTGGGCGATGTCCGGGTCACCGACGTGGTTCCAGCCCTTCAGACGCAGCTCCAGCGGGACGGAGAGGAGGCCGCGGTACAGCAGCGAGCCGTCCGCGCGGCTGGCGAGCCCCTGCCCGCCGGTCAGCGAGTCGACGTACGCCGTGCCGGTCTCCTGCCAGACCGGTTCTGCGGCCGCCGACGAGGCGGCCGCACCGAGGGTACAGGCCGCCGACAGGGCGGCGAGAGCGAACAGTTGCCGTTTCATCATGCACCTGCCACGTCGATGAAGATGGAGTTGGAATAGAACCACGCATCGGCACCCCGGGTCACCGTTTCCCCTTTCGTTCCAGGTCTGTTCCGGACCCGTTCAGCGGCCGCCGTCGATCCGGCGGCCGGACACGCGGCCGTGTGTCCGGCCGCCGGATCACGTCCGCGTGCGCCGGCGGGGCAGGATGGAGGCGGGCGCCGACGGGCGCCCAGGTGGTCGTGACGGGAAAGGGGCGGGCGTGAAGCTGGCGATTCTGGGGGGCGGCGGGTTCCGGGTGCCGCTCGTGTACGGGGCGCTCCTCGGGGACCGCGCCGAGGGCCGGGTCACCCGCGTCGTGCTGCACGACCTGGACGCCGAGCGGCTGTCCGCGGTGACCCGTGTCCTGGCCGAACAGGCGGCGCCCGTCCCGGACGCACCCGAGGTGAGGGCCACCACCGATCTCGACGAGGCCCTGCGCGGCGCGGACTTCGTGTTCTCCGCGATCCGCGTCGGTGGCCTGGAGGGGCGTGCGGAAGACGAGCGGGTGGCGCTCGCCGAGGGCGTCCTCGGCCAGGAGACGGTCGGCGCCGGCGGCATCGCGTACGGCCTGCGGACCGTGCCCGTCGCCGTCGACATCGCCCGGCGCGTGGCCCGACTGGCCCCCGACGCCTGGGTCATCAACTTCACCAACCCGGCCGGTCTCGTCACCGAGGCCATGTCCCGCCACCTGGGTGACCGCGTCATCGGCATCTGCGACTCACCGGTCGGTCTCGGCCGTCGCGTCGCCCGCGCGCTCGGCGTGGATCCGCGGGAGGCGTGGATCGACTACGCCGGCCTCAACCACCTCGGCTGGGTACGCGGACTGCGTGTCGCCGGCCGCGACGAACTCCCGCGTCTGCTGGCCGAACCGGACCTGCTCGGCTCCTTCGAGGAAGGCAGGCTCTTCGGCCCCGAGTGGCTGCGGTCCCTGGGCGCGATCCCGAACGAGTACCTGCACTACTACTACTTCAGCCGCGAGACCGTGCGCGCCTACCGCGAGGCGGAGAAGACCCGCGGCGCCTTCCTGCGCGACCAGCAGGCCCGGTTCTACGAGGAGGCGAAGCGCCCCGGCGTCTCCGCCCTTGCGGCCTGGGAGCGCACCCGGGCCGAACGCGAGGCGACGTACATGGCCGAGAACCGTCGCACGGCCGGTGCCGGCGACCGCGACGCCGAGGACCTCTCCGGCGGCTACGAGAAGGTGGCCCTCGCCCTGATGCGTGCCATCGCCCGCGACGAGCGCACGACGCTGATCCTCAACGTGCGCAACCGCGGCGCCCTCCCGGTCCTGGACGCGGAGGCCGTCGTCGAGGTCCCGTGTCTGGTCGACGCCAACGGCGCGCACCCGGTGGCGGTCGATCCGCTCCCCGGCCACGCGAGCGGCCTGGTGTGCGCGGTGAAGGCGGTCGAGCGCGAGGTGCTCTCCGCGGCGGAGTCCGGATCCCGGGCGACGGCGGTGAAGGCGTTCGCGCTGCATCCGCTCGTCGACTCCGTGCATGTGGCCCGCCGGCTCGTGGACGGGTACACCGCGGTCCATCCCGGCCTGGCGTACCTCGGGTAGCGGCGCACTCTCCGGCCGCCGGGCGGGGGCTCACGGTCGCATGCGACCGTGAGCCCCCACCCGCGACGCTCAGCCGGTGAACCCGGCGGTGACGGACGTGAACTGCCAGGTGCCCTGGTCGATGCCCGAGCAGTTGCTCACCACGCCGCCGCCGGCACACGGCCGGTCGCGGTTGACCGACCAGAAGGCCAGCCGGGCGATGTGGTGGGAGTTCGCCCAGTCGCGGATCTGGGTCCAGATCGCCGGGGTCGTGGTCTCCTGCTGGTCGCTGAGGCCGTTCATCCCGGAGATGCCGATGTGGGAGTAGGCCGTCGCGTCGTCCCAGCCGAACGTGGACTTCAGCTTCGCCTTCAGGCCCTCGGCGGCGTTGACGGTGTTGCCGTACATGTCGGAGCCGCCCCCGAAGTCGAACGGCATGACGGTGAAGACGTCGATGCCGGCGTTCAGGGACTGCGCCTGCTCGATCAGCCGGTTGCCGTAGTAGGTCGGGCCGGTCGTCGAGGTGCCGAAGGTGACGATGGTCCTCAGGCCGGGGTTGTTCGCCTTGACGGTCTTCAGCGCGGTGAGGATCTTGGCCTGGACGGCCTCGTTCTCGAACTCGTCCGAGTTCTCGATGTCCATGTCGATCGCCTTGAGGCCGTAGGTGTCGATCACCTTCTGCAGGGCCCCGGTGAGTGCGCTCGCGGAGGAGCAGTTGGCGCCGAGCTTGCTGCCCTGCCAGCCGCCGAACGACGGGACGACGTCACCGCCCGCGGAGCGGATCTGGTTGATGACGGACTGGTCGGTGCCCCCGGTGAGCGGACGGCTGCCGTCCCAGGCGGGGTTGCAGCCGCCGGAGTCCAGCATGAACGCCATCGTGTACCACTTGATGCCGGTGGCGCTCATCACCGAGGTCGCGCTCGGCGGGTCGCCCCAGCCGAGGTAGAGGTAGGGCGCGGCCTGCTTGAAGCCGGTGCCGCCGCCGGTGCCCGCGTCCGTCGTGACGCTCACCGCGTTGGAGGCCGCCGAGACGTTGCCCGCCGCGTCGCGCGCCTTCACCGTGAAGGTGTACGACGTGCTGGGGGACAGGCCGCCGACCGTGGCGCTCGTGGACGACACGCTGAGCACCTGGTTGGAGCCGCTGTAGATGTCGTACGCCGTCACCCCGACGTTGTCCGTCGAGGCCGACCACGACAGCGACACGCCGGACGAGGTCTTGCCGTTGGCGGTCAGGCCGGCCGGCGCGGTCGGCGCCTGGGTGTCCGAGCCGCCACCGCCGCCGGGTCCCTCCAGGCTGATGTCGTCGGCGTAGTACGTGCCCTGCGCGTACCACCCGTGGACGTAGATCGTGGCGCTGGTCTGGGAGGCGCCGGTGGTGAAGGGGACGGAGAGCCGGCTGTACGCCGACGGGGAGGTCGTCCAGGTCGAGGCGCCGCCGTCCACCCCGAGGTAGACGTATGAGCCGCGCACCCAGCCGCTGAGGGTGTAGGCGGTGTTCGGCTGGACCGGGACGGTCTGGGTGCACTGCGCGTTGTCGCTCGAACTCACCGCGCCCGCAAGCGCCTTGGAGCCGCTCTGCACCGGGCTCGAGACGATCGAGCCCAGATTGCCCGTGCAGGACCAGGGCGACAGGCTGCCCGACTCGAAACCGGGGTTGGACAGGATGTTGGCCGCGTGGGCGGTGCCGGGAAGTGCCACCGCCCCGGCCAGGGCCAGGGCCGCGGAGCCGACCAGTGCGAAGAAGGCACGTCGGGAACGTCTGAGAAGTGTGCGCACACGATCTCCCTGGAGGAAATGGGGGGTTCGGGAGTGCAGGGGAGTGCAGGGGAGTGCAGAAGGGTGCGCAACCAAGTTGGTATGGACCAATCGCGCTGTCAAGGCTTCCGCGCGGATTGGTCCATACCGGTGAGCGGGCGCGCCCCCTGACGGGCGCGCCGAGTGACGTTCGGAGCGGGGGACGGCCTACAGGGGCAGGGCCTGCGCCGCCGTCTGCGCCGTGGCGACCTCCACCGGGCCGACCGGGACCGCGGGCAGCGCCGGGGCCTGCGCCGGCTCCACGCGCGGCTGCGGCAGCGACACGGGACGCAGCGGGCGCGGTCCCGACACCACCGTGTAGTCCGTGCCCAGGAACGGGGGCACGACCTCGCCCGGGTCCTCGCCGAGCGCCAACTGCACTGCCGCCCAGGGGGCGTTGACACCGCACAGCGACAGTTGGTGCAGCCCGCCCGCCGGCCGGGTGTTGACGTCCAGGAGCACCGGCTCGTCGCCGTACATGCGGAACTGGATGTTGGAGAGGTAGTGCAGCCCGAAACCCTCCGCGAGCCGCCGGGCCGGCTCCAGCCACCGCTCGTCCAGGGTGAAGCCGCGGCGGCGGCCGTTCTTGGTGCGTCCCACCGCCATACGGATCCGGTTGTCCGGCCCGGTCAGGCAGTCGACCGACACCTCCGGCTGCTCCAGGCGCGGCATCACCAGCCAGTCGACGGGCTCGGCGGCCTCGCGCACCGCCCGGACGACCATGTCCAGCGGAACGTAAGGGCCGGGGAAGCCGTTGAGGTGCGCGAGCGAGAAGGGAGCGCGGGTGACGACGCGGAAGCCCACCCCGCCCGCGCCCGCCGCCGGCTTGAAGCACGCCTTGTCCCCGCCGGCCTCCAACTCCTCGACGGCGGCCACGAGTTCGTCCTCATCGGTGACCCGCCACCACGGCGGCACCGGGATCCCGATCGACTGCACGGCCTGGTACGCCGTCGCCTTGTCCTGGAACACCGACACCGCCTCGGCGGGCGGCGCCAGCAGCGCCGTACCGGCCGCCTCGAACTCGGCGCGGTGCGCGACGATCGCCTCCTGCTGCAGCCGGGGCACGAACACGTCGATGCCGCGGCGCCTGCACTGGTCGAGTGCGTATTCGACGTACGCGGCCGGGGACAGGCCCTCCGGCTCCAGGTCGGCGCTGTCGGCGGCGGCCAGGACCGGGGAGTCGGCGTCGCCGTGGGTGGCGTGGATCTCGACGGCCCGGTCGCTGGGATTTCTCCGCAGCTGATCCATGAAGAACACGTTCTCCGCGTACGTGCGGTTGAGCCAGACGCGTACGCGAGAGACCATGCAGGCCGCCTTTCAGGGTATGCGGGCAGGGCGGAGCAGGCCGAGCCCGGCCAGGGGAGAGGGAGGTGCACCGAACCGCATACGCGGGCGAACGCCCGTGGCGGATGTGCTGGGGCGATCATAGGCCCTCTCGGGCACTTCCACTGCTACGCGCGTGTTACGGATCGGACCCGGCCCCGTCGGCGCGGCGAGAGTGGTCCTGCCGGACGCCCGCACCCGTGGTCCCGGGGTTTCCGCGGCGGCTGGGGCCCGGGACGCGGGTCGGCCTTGTCCGGCCGCGGTCCGATGTGCTCTTGTGGTCTCCGTCCGGTTCGCGAAAGGGGCGAGAGTGAAGTCGACGGAAGGCCGTGGACAGGTGCTCGCCGTCAGCGACCTGCACGTCGGATACCCCGAGAACCGCACCCTCGTCGAACGGATGCGCCCCACCTCGGACGCGGACTGGCTCCTGGTGGCGGGCGACGTGGCCGAGACCGTCGCCGACATCCGCTGGGCCCTGGGCCTGCTCGCCGACCGCTTCCGCAAGGTGATCTGGGCGCCCGGCAACCACGAGTTGTGGACCCACCGGAAGGACACCGTCACCCTGCGCGGGGTGGAACGGTACGAGCACCTGGTCGACGTCTGCCGGAGCCTCGGTGTCACGACGCCCGAGGACCCCTATCCGGTCTGGCAGGGGCCGGGCGGTCCGGTGGCGGTCGCGCCGCTCTTCCTGCTCTACGACTACTCGTTCCTGCCGCGGGGCTGCACGACCAAGGCGGAGGGGCTGGAGTACGCGCACGGCACCGGGATCGTGTGCACCGACGAGTACCTGCTGCACCCCGACCCCTACCCGAGCCGCGACGCGTGGTGCCGGGCCCGCGTCGCCGAGACCGAGCGCAGACTCGCGGAGATCCCCGGCGAACTGCCCACGGTGCTGGTGAACCATTATCCGCTGCACCGCCACCCCACCGACATCCTGCGCTACCCCGAGTTCGCCATGTGGTGCGGCACCCGGCTGACCGCCGACTGGCACCACCGCTTCCGGGTGGCGTGCATGGTCTACGGCCATCTGCACATCCCGCGGACCACCCACCACGACGGCGTCCGCTTCGAAGAGGTGTCGGTGGGCTACCCCCGCGAATGGCGTCCGCGCCCGGAGCCGCCCGGAAGGCTCCGCCGCATTCTTCCGATGGAGGTCCAAGCAGGTGATCGAGGAGCTGCTCCCGGGGTCGGTCGCGGTCGTGGAGGCGCACGGCCGTGACGCGCTCGGCGCCGGCGTCCCCCTCTACCCCGAGGAGGAGGCGGTCATAGCGAGGGCCGTCGAGAAGCGGCGCCGGGAGTTCACCGCCGTCCGGGGCTGCGCACGACAGGCCATGGAGAAGCTCGGGGTGCCGCCGCAGCCCGTCCTGCCAGGTGAGCGCGGGGCGCCGCGCTGGCCGGAGGGGCTGGTCGGCAGCATGACGCACTGCGACGGTTACTGCGCCGCCGCGCTGGTCCGCGCCGGCGACGTGGCCTCGCTCGGCATCGACGCGGAACCGCACGACCGGCTGCCGGACGGCGTCCTGGACACGGTGGCCCTGCCCACCGAGCAGAACCGGCTGCGCGGCCTGGCCCGCAGCCACCCGTCCGTCCACTGGGACCGGCTGCTGTTCAGCGCCAAGGAGTCCGTCTACAAGGCGTGGTTCCCCCTGACCGGGAGGTGGCTTGACTTCCTGGAGGCGGACATAGAGATCGCTCCCGGCACTGGCGCGGACCTCTACGGCGGCTTCCGGGCTCGGCTCCTGGTCCCCGGCCCGCTCGTCGACGGCCTGCGCGTCGAGGTCTTCGACGGCCGCTGGACCGTGGGGCGGGGCCTGGCCGCGACCGCCGTCGTCGTACCCCACCTCTGAGCCGTCAGGGACACCAGTCGCGGAGCAGCCGGAAGAACTCCTCCTCGGTGCCCGCGAGCCCCGCCTCCGCCAGGGCCCGGTCCGCCTCCGCCAGGGCGGCGGCCGGGACCACGGGTGGTCGCTGCGGGTCCGACGGACCGTCGAACGCGGCCCGCACGGTGTGGAGGAGGCGCAGGTACGCCTGCACGGCGAGGCGTTGACGGTCGGTCAGTACGGCGGTGGACATCGTCGGCTCTCCCCGGGTCGGCCGTGCGACGGCGCGTCGCGCGGCGGTACGTGTGCTGCGCGTCCCCGTGCCCGCGGACCCTCTCCGCGCGCACGGGTGACGCACTCCCAGCTTGCCGTCCACCACTGACAATCCGGTTGCCGCGCCGACGCGCCCCCCGCCCGGGGGCGGGGACGGCGCGTCATACGGCCGTTCTCAGCCGCCCGTTCCCCGCGCCCCCGCGTCCTCCAGGCCCTCCGCGGTGCCCGTGACGGCGTCCTGCTCGGCCTCGGTCAGGGGAGGGGCCGCCAGGAGGGGACGGCGCGGGCCGCGCAGTACCGCGATCACCACGGCGGGTCTCAGCAGCTCGCTCACCGGCTTCGAGAGGGTGACCACGTCGAAGAACGCCCGCGCCACCAGGGGGCGCCCGGTCGCCGCCAGCATCAGCCGGTTGACGTAGGCGCCCAGAAGCCGGTTCGCGAGGCCCGGTGGCTTGCCGATCGCATCCGGGTAGTGGATGTCCGTGCTCACGGCGAACTCCCAGGCGGTGGCCACCGGACGGGCCACCGCACGCTGTGCCCGTCGCGCCAGCCCGGGCGCCCGCAGTCCCTCCTTCGCCACCAGTGTGCCCAGCGCAAGGGCGCCCAGGGCCGCCACGGACAGGCCGTGCCCGTAGACCGGGTTGTAGGTGGCCACCGAATCGCCGACCGCCACGAACCCTTCGGGCCAGCCCCTGACCTTCTCGTAGAACCGCCGGCGGTTCACGGTGCTGCGCGTGACGACCGGAGCCGACAGCGGCTCCGCGTGCGCGATCAGCTCGCCCACGACCGGATGGCGGACGCTCTCCCGGGCGAAGGTCTCGAACTCCTCGGCGGAGGAAGGCGGTTCACCGCCCCGCGTGCCCGAGAGCGTCACCAGCCACCGTCCGCCCTCGATCGGCTCGATGGTCGTCGTCCGCCCCGGCACCGGCACAGTCGCGTCCGACTGCACGTTGACCAGCGGGAACTCCTCCGTGCCGGGTGGCGCCCGGAAGATCCGGCTGGAATAGGTGAGCCCGGAGTCGACCTCCTCGATCGGTGCCTCGGGCACGCCCAGGGCCTCCAGCCAGGCCGAGGCCCTCGAACCGCGCCCCGCCGCGTCGACGATCAGGTCGGCCTCCAGCACCCGCTCCTCGCCGTCGGCGGTCCGTATGCGCACGCCCGTCACACGCGACGCATCGCCTTCGAGGGACAGCAGTTCGGTGCGCTGGAGCACCGTGACCCGCTCGCTCTTGACGACGCGTTCGCGCACCACCCAGTCCAGCAGATCGCGGCTGCACGCGATCATGAACTGCATCTCCGGCCAGCGCCGGAACCAGCCCCGCGGCTGCATCGACACGAGCCCGGTGGGCAGCGGGATCCGCCGGGCGCCCGCCGCCAGCCACGCGTCGGTCACCCCCGGCAGCAGCTCCTCCATGGCACGGGCGCCCCCGGACCAGATCACATGCACGTGCCGGGCCTGCGGAAGGCCCTTGCGTGGCTCGGGGCCGTCGGGCAGCACGTCCCGCTCGACGACGGTGACGTCGGCGTGCGCGCTCAGCGCCGCGGCGGCCAGCATGCCGGCCATGCCGCCGCCGACGACGACGGCCCGACGGGGTGCCGCACCCGAGGAGGTGCTAGCGGGTTCTGTCATGGAAGTCGCTTCCTGGCCTGGTCCCGGCCGGCTCCCGGGCGGCCGCGACGACGGGTGAGTGACGCAGGGCGATCGACATCCGCACGAGGTCCCGGGGACCTTCCGGGGGTGTGGCCGCGGCGGTGTCGACCCCCGCGGCACTGATCACCCTGCCCTCCGGATCGGCGGCTCTCGCCCGCACCGCCGCCGCCACCATCGCCGCATCGGCCTCGGCCTGCGCCTGGGCGGGGTCGGAGCCCGCCGCGAGCGCGGCGGCATGGGCGCGGGAGCGCACCTCGGAGTCGAAGTAGGGGTACAGGCTGAGCATGCCGTCGTGGATGTCCGACTCACGCTGCGTCACCTGGAGTTCGGCCGGCGACCACCAGGAGATCCGTACGCCCTGGTTCGCGTGGGCGGACACCGGCCGCAGCTCCCGCCACAGCGGCCCCAGCCGGCGGTACGTCGACCAGGTGTTCCAACTGTCCCCGACGCGCTGGCAGGCCAGCGGGAGACAGAAGCCCACCGCGCTGATCTGTGCCCCGGCGGAGGCGAGCACGGGGGCCGCGTCGCTGCTCAGATAGTCCAGGTCGTGGCCGTTCCAGCGGGCGATGACCGCGGTGAACTTGGTCGTGAGATAGGCCAGGTTGAACAGATATCCGGTCACGATGATCAGCAGTCCGGCGCGCAGCCAGCCCCGCACCTGGAGGGCCCAGCGCCCGCACATGAAGTTCATCGCGACGCCCGCCACGGTGAGCGCCGCCAGGTAGAGCACGATCATCCCGCTCAGGTACGGCGTGCGGGCGTAGTACGTGTCGAAGTCGACCAGTCGCTCCACGGGCGCGTGGCCCAGCGTGAACAGGACGATCAGGGCGACGATCACGATGCCGTACCCGGCAATGATCCGCCGGGTGGTGCGGCGGGTCTCGTCGGGAGGACCGCCGCGCCAGTTGACGACGAGCACCAGACAGGACGCACTGAACGCGCTCAGCAGGCAGTACACCAGTGGTGCCGAGACGTTGGTGACGCCCGTGACGGCGTTGACCTGGGCGATGGTCGGCGGCGCGGCGAAGAAGAACACCAGACCGGCCAGCGCGAGCAGGGCGCACACCGACCGCAGCAGCGGGTCGCGCCACGAACGGCTCAGCGCGGGCGCCTTGACGGCGAGCGCCACCCCCATCGCGGCGGCCGGAATGTAGTAGCTCGACCCGTCCATGCTCTTGTGCTCGTCCTCAGCCCTGCGGCCCGCGGTAGCCCAGTGACGCCTCGATCCGCCCGGCCAGATCGTCCCGCTTGACGGGTCCGCGCAGCGATGAACCGGCCAGCCAGGTACGGCACTTGCTGGCCAGCAGCAGACCGAAGCTCTCGGCGTCCTTCTCGTCCCTGAGGTCGAAGTGCGTACGGGCGGCGACCTTGTGCACGGTCGCCTGCAGGTCGGCGGTGTCGCTGAGCAGGCGCGCCGCGACCGCCGCACCGTCCACGTGGTGGCCGTGGTGTCCGGCGTTCATGTGCCACAGTTCGTGGCCGAGGATCACCAACTGGTGGTCGGGGGCGGTGCGTTCCTCGACGACGACGAGGTCCTGGTCGGCCATGTCGAGCCACAGGCCGCTCGCCGTGCCGGGCGGGAAGGAGGCCGTGCGGAACCGGACGGGACGGCCCCGGCGCCTGCTCATGCCGTCGCACAGCGCGGTGTAGAGGTCGGCCGGTTCGGCCGGCGCAGGCAGCGAGAGCTCCGCGACCAGCTCGCCGCACAGGCGGCGCATGTCCCTTCCGATGCCCACGGTCCTCCCCCGGATCACGACTCGGGCCGCTTGACGCTCTCCAGGAGCATGTCCAGCCACTCCGCGACCTTGTCGCGGTGCTGGTCGGTGGGCAGCTGGGCCGCCCGCCAGGCGATGCCGCGCACGCCGTGGTCCTGCAGCAGCCGCTCCAGCGGGTCGTCGGCGGCCGCGGCCGCCTCGCGCTCGCGGTCGGCGAGTTGCTGGAGGAGCTCCTGCTCGGAGCGCTGAAGGGCGTTCGCGAGCGCCTCGGGGTCCTCGGCCGTGAGGAACCCGGCATGCACTCTGAAGAAGCGCTGAATGGCGTCGCAGTGCTCCATGGTGGGGCGCCGGTCGCCATTGATGAGGGCACCCGCCTGCTGGCGCGACATACCCGCGCCGTCGGCGATCTCCTGCTGGGTGTACTTGCGTCCGTTGGGCTTGAGCCGGGTGCGGCGCAGCAGGTCGAGCCGCTGCAGGAAACGCGCCTGGAGATCCGGCTCCCCGGCGGGCACGCCGCTCAGCAGGGCCTTCACCACCGGCTCCGGGACGCCGGACTCGACCGACAGGCACGCGATGTCGAAGACCTCCGCGTGCGGCACGCCCAGCCGGTCGGCGAGGGCAGTGACACGGGCCACGACGGCCGGCAGCAGACCCGTCGCCGTGGCGCCCGGAACCTCGAAGCCATCCGTCACCGACAGATCTCCTACGTCTCGCTCAGGTCGTTTCTCAGGGCCGTCCGGAACCATCCGGAGATTATCCGTTCTCTCGAACCCACATCCAGGTCTCGCCACAACTGTGGCGAGATCCAGCCGTCAACCGGCAGTAAATGCCACGATAGTTGACATGCCTCGACCCGGGGCAGCAGGATCAGGGCGCCGCGTGAAGGCCGCAAGGGCAAGAGGGGTGACCTCCCGATGGCGTTTCAGGCAGGAGGGCAGCGGTCGCAGCCGCGGCCCGTCCCCGAGAGTCCGGAAGCACGTGCGTATCTGCAGGACTATGCCACGCTCCTCGAAGCCGTGCCGTTCCCGTCCGTCGTCTTCGACCACCGCTGGGACGTCGTCCTCGCCAACACCGCGTTCCAGACACTCTTCCGCGGAATCGCACCGCATCCGACGGCCATGCCGGGCGACAACTTCCTGCGGTTCGTGCTGTTCCACCCGGATGCGGGCGCGGTCCTCGGCGAGCACGAGTCCACCTGGTGCCTGCCGATGCTGGCGCACTTCGCCGCGGCGCTGGAGCGGCACGGCCACGACCACGGGCTGCAGTCCATCCGCCGCGACATCGCCCAGGACCCGATCATGGAGGCCGCCTACCGGCAGGGACTGCCCCACTGGATCCGCGCGGTCGGCCCGCACGCCGTGGAGCACGACGGCGCCGTGCGTCCGCTGCTGCACCCCGACCCGCGCTGGGGCACCGACTGCCGAGTGGTGGGGGAGACCCCCAAGACCCTTCAGGACATGGGCTACTCGCGGCTGACGCTGGTCCTGCGCGAGGCGCGCCGTACGGCGCACGCGGCGGGGGCACGCCACGGCAGGCGTACCGGTGGCCACCTCAGCGTGGTGCCGGCACCGCAGAACTGAGACTCTCCCGGAGCCCCGGTCCCGTCGGCGTTCAGGTCGCCGACGGCGCCGGGGCTCACCCTCGTCCACGGGTTGCCGCAGGGGGCGCGCGGCGGGGCCGCCGCGTCGAGCCGTGTCTCAGCGGTCGAGCACGAGGACGAGCGGGACACCGTCGCAGGGGATCAGCCGCAGCCCCCGCCAGGTGCCGGGCCGCCCCTGCTCCAGCGCGGCCGCGAAGTCGGGCCCCTTGGTGAGCGAGCCGGCCAGGTGCCCCGGGTCGGCCGAGGCGGCCACCCGCCCTCGGGCGTTGACCAGATGGGCGGCACCGGGCAGTGCGCGCAGCAGCGGGAGCACGACCGCCTCGAAGTGCCGCAGGTAGACGTCGGCCGCGGCCACGCCCGTGAACCTGCCCTCGACGTGCACGGGCGCCGACAGCGTGAGGCTGTACTCGTCCGAGCACAGGTAGTCCACGTAGGGACCGGCCACCGCCCGCCGCCCGGTGTCGCGGGGCAGCGCGAACCAGTCCCAGTGCGTGTAGTCCGAGTACGCCGAGTGCTCCGGGTCCAGGTCGGGCAGCAGCGGGCGTACCTCGCCGTCCCCGCCGCTCTGCCACCACTCCAGCCACGCGGGTACGTCGCTCAGCAGCCCCGGGGCGGCGACGAAGCCCACACCGGACACCAGGTCCTGGCGCGCCAGCCGGGTGTGCAGCCCGGGGCGCAGTCCCGCCAGGTCCGCGGTCGCGGGCCGCCGGCCCCGGGCGGCCACGCGGGTCAGCAGCGCCGTCGTGTCGGCACGGGTCTCCGCGACCGCGCCGAAGACCGTCTCCAGCGCGGAGCGGACCCGCGCGGCGACCTCCGCCTCGGGCGCCGCGACCAGACCGGGGCTCGTGCTCATGGCGCCCTCCAGTGCACCTGGACCGGATGTCGTCGCGTTACAGGGCGAGGCGCAGTGCGATGAGCCGGGCCGTCGATTCCTGGACGCACCGTTCGGCCAGCTCCCTGGCCGACTGGTGGGCCCCATCCTGCACCGCGGAGATCACGGTGCGGTGACGGTCCGCCACCTGTTCGCGATAGGTGTCGTCCCGCAGGACGAGACAGAGCAGCGCCCCGACCTCCGTCTGCAGCGCGATCTGCTCGCGGGTGAGCCGGGCGGACTGCGCCGCGGCGGCCAGCTCCACGTGGAAGCGGCCGTACACCCGGCTGCGGGCCGCCGCGTCCTCGGCGGCCGTGAACTCCTCCAGGGTGCGGCGCAGCGGCAGCAGGTCGTCCGGTTCGGTGCGCTGGGACGCGAGCCGGGCGGCGGTGCCGGAGACGGCCGCCCAGTGGTCTCCCAGGTCGCGCAGCTCCTCCGTGCTCCAGTCGGCCAGCCGCGCCGTGATCCGCTCCTCGGCCGGCTCGGCGGGCAGCGAGACGAAGCTGCCGCCGCCGCGTCCCCGCCGGGTGGTGACCAGGCCCCGCTGCCGCAGGGCCATGAGTGCCTCCCGTAGGGTCACTGTGGACACGCCGAGCTGCCCGGCCAGCTCGCTCTCGCCGGGCAGTTGCTCCCCGTCGGCGAGCAGGCCGAGTTCGATGGCGTCGCCGAGCCGGCGGATGACCGTTTCCACGCGCGCGCGGGTGTCCACCGGGGTGAACACGGCTCTGCGGGCACCGCTCCTGTTGTGCTTCACGGCCACCACCTTGTGCGTTGGCTCAACCTTTACCCTGAGGGGGACTTGAGATTTGAACTATGCTTTCATATCTTTTCGAGCCAACGTAAGAGTGCACCAGAAAGGTTCCCGTCCATGGAGGGAAGCGCCGTCCGGCTGCAGGGCCTGCGGAAGGAGTTCGGCGACGCCACCGCCGTGGCCGGGGTCGACCTGGAGATATCCGACGGCGAGTTCTTCTCGATGCTCGGCCCGTCCGGCTCCGGCAAGACGACCGTGCTGCGCATGATCGCGGGGTTCGAGAGCCCCACCGCCGGAACCATCGAGCTGGCCGGCCAGGACGTCACCGGCCTCGCGCCCTTCGAGCGGGACGTGCACACCGTCTTCCAGGACTACGCCCTCTTCCCGCACATGACCCTCGAGCAGAACGTCGCCTACGGCCTCAAGGTCCGCAAGGTGCGCAAGGCCGAGCGCCTCGCCCAGGCGCGCAAGGCGCTCGCCGACGTACGCCTCGAAGGGTTCGGCAAGCGCCGGCCGAACCAGCTCTCCGGCGGCCAGCGGCAGCGGGTGGCGCTCGCCCGCGCCCTCGTCGGCCGTCCCCGGCTCCTGCTGCTCGACGAGCCGCTCGGCGCACTCGACCTCAAGCTGCGCGAGCAGATGCAGGTCGAGCTCAAGGCGCTCCAGCGCGAGGTCGGGATCACCTTCGTGTTCGTCACCCACGACCAGGAGGAGGCCCTGACGATGAGCGACCGCATCGCCGTCTTCAACCAGGGCCGCATCGAGCAGGTCGGCACCCCGGCCGAGATCTACGAGCGCCCCGCCACCGCGTTCGTCGCCTCCTTCGTCGGCACCTCGAACCTGCTGGACGGCGAGGCGGCGCGCCGGGTCGTCGGGACCGCGGGCACCTACAGCATCAGGCCCGAGAAGATCAGGGTCCTGAAGGAGTCCGCCACCGCCGACGAGCCGCAGCACTCCACCGCCACCGGTACCGTCGCCGAAGTGGTCTACCTGGGAGACGCCACCCGCTTCCTCGTGGACCTCGACGCGGGCGGTCGCCTCACCGCACTCCAGCAGAATCTGGAGACCTCGTCCGAGGACGTCGCTGCCTACCGTGGCGCCCGGGTGCGCCTCCAATGGCACCGCCGTCACACCGTCCAGGTCCCGGACGCCCGCTGACCCCCCCGCCAGCCCCCGTCACCAATGGAGAACGTCGTGCGTCTCACCCGAACCCTTCAGGCCACCGCCGCCGTCGCGGTGCTGCTCGCGGCCGCAGCCTGCGGCTCGTCCGACTCGGGCGGCGGTTCAGCGTCGTCGTCGACCGGCCTCAACCCGCCGGATCTGAAGGCGCAGTCGAAGCTGGGCAAGACCGAGGGACAGGTCAACCTCATCGCCTGGGCCGGCTACGTCGAGGACGGGTCCAACGACCCCAAGGTCAACTGGGTCGGCGACTTCGAGAAGCAGACGGGCTGCCAGGTCAACTCCAAGGTCGCGGCCAGCTCCGACGAGATGGTCAAGCTGATGAAGACCGGCCAGTACGACGCGGTCTCCGCTTCCGGCGACGCCTCCCTGCGCCTGATCGCCTCCGGCGACGCGGCACCGGTCAACACCGACCTCGTGCCGAACTACAAGGACGTCTTCGGCGACCTGAAGCTTCAGGCGTGGAACTCCGTCAAGGGCAAGGCCTACGGCGTCCCGCACGGCCGCGGCGCCAACCTCCTGATGTACAACACGGAGAAGGTCAAGCCCGCGCCGACCTCCTGGTCCGCCGTCTTCGACGACGCGGCGAAGCACAAGGGCCACGTCACCGCGTACGACTCCCCGATCTACATCGCCGACGCGGCGCTGTACCTGAAGGCCACCAAGCCCGAGCTGAAGATCAAGGACCCGTACGCGCTCGACCAGAAGCAGTTCGACGCGGCCGTGGACCTGCTGAAGAAGCAGAACGCGAACGTCGGCGAGTACTGGAGCGACTACCTCAAGGAGATCTCCGCCTTCAAGAGCGGTGACTCCGTGGTCGGCACCACCTGGCAGGTCATCGCCAACCTCGCGCAGGCCGAGAAGGCCAAGGTCAAGGCGTTCGTGCCGAAGGAGGGTGCGACCGGCTGGTCGGACACGTGGATGCTCTCGGCCAAGGCCAAGCACCCCAACTGCGCCTACAGGTGGATGGACTGGATCATCTCGCCGAAGGTGAACGCCCAGGTGGCCGAGTACTTCGGTGAGGCCCCCTCCAACGCCAAGGCGTGCGAGCAGACCAGCGACAAGAAGTTCTGCACCACCTTCCACGCCGCGGACACGGCCTACTGGAAGAACGTCGCCTTCTGGAACACGCCCATCGAGCAGTGCCTCGACGGCCGCACCGACGTCAAGTGCGTGCCGTACGTCAAGTGGGTCCAGGCGTGGACCGAGATCAAGGGCTGAGGACACGAGGATGAAGGCCACCCTGCCTGCCGCCGGACGGACCCCCGTCCGGCGGCTCGCCGGGCTGCTGCACCGCCGCCCGCGGCTGCGGCTGTCCCTCCTGCTGACCGCGCCCCTGCTGTGGCTGGCAGTGCTCTACCTCGGCTCGCTGGCGGTGCTGTTCGTCTCGGCGTTCTGGACGACGAACTCCTTCACCTCCGAGGTGGTGAAGGTCTGGTCGACGGACAACTTCCACGCGCTGCTGACGACGCCCGTCTTCCGCGAGGTGATCCTGCGCAGCATCGGCGTGGCCCTCGCGGTCACCGTCCTGTGCGCGCTGATCGCCTTCCCGCTGGCTTTCTACACCGCACGCGTCGCCCGGCCCCGGTGGCGTCCGCTGCTGGTGGTCGCGATTCTCACCCCGCTGTGGGCGAGTTACCTGGTCAAGGTGTACGCGTGGCGGCTGATCCTGTCGCAGGGCGGCCTGGCCGACTGGATGCTGGAGCCGTTCGGGCTGAGCGGACCTGGGTTCGGACTGCCCGCTGCGGTCATCACACTCACGTACCTGTGGCTGCCGTACATGGTCCTGCCGATCCACACGGCGCTCGGGCAGCTGCCCGCGAACCTTCTGGACGCCTCCGCCGACCTGGGGGCGCGGCCCGGCCGCACCTTCCGTTCGGTCGTCCTGCCGATGGTGCTGCCCTCGGTCGCCGCCGGCTCCGTCTTCACCTTCTCGCTCAGCCTCGGTGACTACATCACCGTGCAGATCGTCGGCGGCAAGACCCAGCTGATCGGCAACCTCGTCTACTCCAACATCGAGCTCAACCTGCCCATGGCCGCCGCGCTGGGCACGGTTCCGGTGGTGGTCATCGTGGTCTACCTGCTGGCGATGCGCCGCACGGGCGCGCTCAGCAGCCTCTAGAAGAGGTCCCTCGTCATGCAACTCTCCCGCTCCGCGCGCATCGCGCTGCGCATCGCCGCCGGGATCGGCTTCGCGGTCATCTACGTCCCGCTCGCGCTCGTCCTGGTCAACTCCTTCAACCCCGACCGCAGCGCGAGCTGGCCGCCGCCCGGCTGGACCCTGCACTGGTGGTCGGTGGCCTGGGAGAACGACGGCGCCCGCAACGCCGTATGGGTCTCGGTGAAGGCGGGCCTCGGCGCCACGGCCATCGCGCTGGCGCTCGGCACGCTGATCGCGTTCGCGGTCGCCCGGCACCGCTTCTTCGGCCGCGACGCCATCTCCTTCGTGGTCGTCCTGCCGATCGCGCTGCCCGGCATCGTCACGGGTATCGCGCTCAACTCGGCGTTCGGCACGGTCCTGGAGCCCCTCGGGGTGGGGCTCGGCCTGTTCACGGTGATCGTGGGGCACGCCACCTTCTGCATCGTCGTGGTCTTCAACAACGTGGTCGCGCGGCTGCGCCGCACCTCGGGCTCGTACGAGGAGGCGGCGATGGACCTCGGGGCCGACACCTTCCGCGCCTTCCTGGACGTGACCTTCCCGCTGGTGCGCTCGGCGCTGTTCGCGGGCGGACTGCTCGCGTTCGCGCTGTCCTTCGACGAGATCGTGGTGACGACGTTCACGGCCGGGCCGGGCGTCGAGACCCTGCCCATCTGGATCTTCAACAACATGACCCGCCCCCAGCAGGCGCCCGTCGTCAACGTGGTGGCCGCGGTGCTCGTCCTGCTGTCGGTCGTACCGATCTACGCAGCCCAGCGGCTGTCGGCCGACACGGCGACGGAGAGCCGGATCTAGGTGTATTGCCCTGTGAGGTTCGGAACGCGGCTGGCGGGTGGTCGGCCTTTCCCCTACCCGTCGGGCTCCGGCACCTTCACGCTCACCGACGGCGGCGGCAACTCCGGCTGGAACGGCGCATGGTCGGACTGCTCCTCCTGGCCGCAGCCCGGTCAGGGCGACCCGGACCCGACCCCGGCCGCAACCTCGCGGCCGGCCGCCCGGCGACGGCGACCGGCTCCCAGGACGTCTACACGCCGGGCAAGGCGGTCGACGGGGACGCGAACAGCTGCTGGGAGTCCGCCGACAACGCCTTCCCGCAGTCCTGGACGGTCGACCTGGGGTCGGCGCAGACCGGTCGCCGATGGTGCTGAAGCTGCCGCCGCTCGCGGCCTGGCAGGCGCGCACCCAGACCCCGTCCGTGCTCGGCAGCACCGACGGCTCGGCGTACACGACGGTCGCCGGCCCGGCCGATCAGCGTCTCGACCCGGCGACCGGCAACACGGTCACCGTCCCCCTGCCGAGCGGCACCGTCCTGCGCTGGGTGCGGTTCCAGGTCACCGCCGACACCGGCTGGCCCGCGGCCCAGTTCAATGAGGTGGAGGCGTATTCGACGTCATGACCGGCGCCCCGCGCCCGCCGCCCGGATCCGCCCGTGCCCGAGGGATCCGCGACCCGGCGCAGCGCGGGGCCACCCCGGCCCGCGGTTCACAGGTCCAGCACGAGCCGCTTCCCACGGCACCGGGACACGCAGATGAGCATGGTCTCGCCGGCCTCCCGCTCCTCGGCGGTCAGCACCGAGTCACGGTGGTCGGGGACGCCTTCGAGCACATCCGTCTCGCAGGTCCCGCAGGTGCCCTCGGTGCACGAGTAGAGCACCTCGACACCGGCGGCGCGCACGGTCTCCAGCACGGACACCCCGGCGGGGACCGTCAGTGTCCGCCCGGAGCGTGAGAGCACGACGTCGAACCCGCCGTCCTCCGCGCCGTCCTCCTCGCTGTCCCGCACCCTGGGCCGGAAGCGTTCGACGTGCAGTGCGCCGGACGGGCAGCGCGCCTCCACGGCGTCCAGGAGCGGCCCGGGGCCGCAGCAGTACACCAGCGTGCCGTCCGGCAGGTCGTCGAGCACCGGCGCGAGGTCCAGCAGCCCGGTCTCGTCCTGCGGGGCGAGGGTGACCCGGTCCCCGTACCGCTCCACCTCCTGGACGAAGGCCATGGAGGAACGGGTGCGCCCGCCGTACAGCAGGGTCCACTCGGCGCCCGCCGCGTCGGCCGCCGCGAGCATCGGCAGGATCGGTGTGATGCCGATGCCGCCGGCGACGAAGCGGTAGCGGGGCGAGGGGCGCAGGACGAAGTGGTTGCGCGGTCCCCGCACGCGGATCCTGTCGCCCTCGCGGACCGTCTCGTGCACATGGGCCGATCCGCCGCGCCCGTCCGGTTCGCGCAGCACGGCGATCCGCCATGCGTACCGGTCGGCGGGATCGCCGCACAGCGAGTACTGGCGCACCAGGCCGGGCCCGAGCACGACGTCGACGTGGGCGCCCGGCTGCCAGGCGGGCAGCCGGTCGCCCCGTGGATGGCGCAGGGTGAGGGCGAGCACGCCCTCGGCCGCCGGGGCCCGGCGGCCGACGACGAGTTCGGTTTCGTACTCGGTCATGAATCCGTTCTCCGCGGTCGGCCGGGTGTGTGTCCCTCGGGGTGGGCGAGCATCCACTCCCACATCTCCACCGGGTCCCCTGCGGTGTGCTCGGCACCGCAGTGGCAGGTGCCGTGCAGGACGTCGGTGCCCGGGATCCAGTCGACGCGGTAGATCTCGCCGGTGGAACCGCTCACCGCACCTTCTCCACCGGCTTGTCCCCCTCCTCCACCAGGCGGGCGAGGATGCGGCGGGCGGCGAGGCCGCCGGTGTCGATGTTGATGCTCAGCTCCTGGTAGCCGGCCCGCTCCGCGCCGAGCGTCTTCTGCAGCATGTTCAGCGCGTCGACGTCCTGCATGACGACCGTGTGGTTGAAGTCCCGCAGGAACGTGGTGACGTCGGCGTCCTCCTTGGCGAAGTCCCGGGAGACGGCCCAGAAGTCGTAGACCTTGCCGTCGGTGGACGGCGTGATGGCGTAGGTGATCTCGGTGTGGAAGCCGTTCGGGTCACTGCCGTCCGGCTCGGGCAGCACGCCGACCGGGGCGACCCTGCTGTGCAGGAGGTAGAGGCACGGGGCGTGGTACTCGATGTCCTGCCAGCGGGTGATGCGGCCCTCGATGCCCGTCGAACGGGCGTAGAACGGCGGGCACTCGGCGTTCTCCATGCGCCGGCTGACGCGCACGATGCCCGCGCCCTCGTCGACCTCCGTGCTGATCGGCGTCTCGGCGACCTCCGGGGTGCCGATGTACCCGCCGTGCAGATACGTCTCGTGGGAGAGGTCGAGGAGGTTGTCGACGAGGAGCCCGTAGGCGGCGTCGATGGGCTCCATGCCGCACACCGTGACCCAGTCCGGGGAGCCGAGGTGGGGTGCGCGCGGAACGGCCTGCGGGTCGGCGAGTGCCGGGTCGCCGATCCACACCCAGACCAGGGAGTCCTGCTCGACGACGGGGTACGAGGCGACCCGGGCCGTGCGCGGGATGCGCTTCTGCCCCGGCACGTACACGCACGTGCCCGTGGTGTCGTAGGTGAAGCCGTGGTACCCGCACACGATCCGGTCCCCGTCGAGCCGGCTCTCCGAGAGCGGGAAGCGGCGGTGGACACAGCCGTCGGCGAGGGCGACCGCGGTTCCCTCCCCCTCGGTGCGGTAGAGGACGAGCGGCTCACCGAGGACCGTACGACCGAGCAACTCGCGCCCGACCTCATGCCCGTAGGCGGCGACGTACCACTGGTTCCTGGCGAAAGCGGTGATGTGCGGCATGGCGTTCCCGTCCCTGAGAGCGGGGCGCCCTCGCCCCGCGTGCCGTGGTCGGGAACAGAGTCCTGACGGCCGCGGTCGCCGCGCAAGGAGGCTTCTGCCAGGCGGAAGTGTCGCCGCTGGAGGGCGTCGCCCGGACGCTGCCGCTTGCCGCCTCGAACGAGCTCATGAGCGCGGCCGTCGGTGGGTGTCGCCGCGGGCGGCGTCGACAGCGGCGCATCGGCTGAGGAGCGCCGCGTTTCGATGGCGTCACCTGATTGTTATGGCCGATGACAAATTCTTCTGCTCGAGCTCTGGCGTACTGGTTTTGGATCGCCGTAAGTTCTCGCCCACAACATTCAGCCGGGCGGATC
The DNA here is from genome assembly GCF_042869095.1 of Streptomyces sp. NPDC007264. Lineage (NCBI taxonomy): Bacteria > Bacillati > Actinomycetota > Actinomycetes > Kitasatosporales > Streptomycetaceae > Streptomyces > Streptomyces sp. NPDC007264. The sequence continues at coordinate 142,100 of NZ_JBIAFD010000008.1, read as the reverse complement.
ACCCGAGACCCGGCGACTCCCCCGCGAGCGTGCATTTCGCCCTCCTCCTCACCTCGTGCGTCCGGTCGTCCGGCCGTAACACCAGAAAGGACCCTGCCCATGCGCAAGGGACTCCTCCTCACCGCCGCCTCGGTGGCGCTGGTCAGCTCGCTCACCGCCTGCGGCTCCTCGTCGAGCACCACTGGCTCCGGCTCCGACGCCAAGAAGCCGAAGATCGGCGTGATCCTCCCGGACAGCAAGTCGTCCGCCCGCTGGGAGACCGCGGACCGCAAGTACCTCTCCGAGGCGTTCAAGGCCGCAGGCGTCGACTACGACATTCAGAACGCCCAGGGCGACAAGCAGCAGTTCCAGACCATCGCCGACCAGATGATCACCGGCGGCGTCAACGTGCTCGTGATCGTGAACCTGGACAGCGGAACCGGCAAGGCCGTGCTCGACAAGGCCAAGGCGCAGGGCGTCGCCACGATCGACTACGACCGGCTCACCCTCGGCGGCTCGGCCCAGTACTACGTGAGCTTCGACAACACCCAAGTCGGCAAGCTGCAGGGCGAGGGCCTCAGCAAGTGCCTGAGCGACATGAAGGCCAAGAAGCCTGTCATCGCCACGCTCAACGGTTCCCCGACCGACAACAACGCGACACTGTTCGCCAAGGGCTACAACGGCGTCCTCGACCCGAAGTACAAGTCGGGCGAGTACGTGAAGGGCCCGGACCAGTCCGTCCCGGACTGGGACAACGCCCAGGCCGGCACCATCTTCGAGCAGATGCTCACCAGCCAGCCCAAGATCGGCGGTGTGCTCGCCGCCAACGACGGCCTCGGCAACGCGGCCATCGCCGTCCTGCGCAAGCAGAACCGCAACGGCGAGGTCCCGGTCACCGGCCAGGACGCCACCGTCCAGGGCCTCCAGAACATCCTCGCGGGTGACCAGTGCATGACCGTCTACAAGGCGGTCAAGAAGGAGGCCGACGCCACCGCCAAGCTCGCCATCTCGCTCGCCCAGGGCAAGAAGGGCGAGACGAACGCGACCGTCGAGGACCCCGAGGGCAAGCGCAAGGTGGCGGCCGTGCTGGAGACGCCCGTGGCGATCTACAAGGACAACGTCAAGGACGTCGTGGACGACGGCTTCGTCACCAAGGAAGAGCTGTGCACGGGCAAGTCCGCCGCCCTGTGCGCCGAGGCCGGCATCAAGTAGTCCCGACCGGCCGGTTCGAACGCCCTTGGTTCGGTCGGCCCGAGCGCGGGCCCCGGAAACCTCTGACACCCGGGGCCCGCGACCTCACGACAGTAAGGAGCCGTCTTCCGTGACAGCGTCCCCGATCCTTCAACTGCGCGGGATCGACAAGAGCTTCGGCCCGGTGCAGGTACTGCACGACGTGTCCTTCGACGTCCACCCGGGCGAGGTGACCGCCCTCGTCGGCGACAACGGCGCCGGCAAGTCCACGCTCGTCAAGTGCATGGGGGGAATCCATCCGATCGACGGCGGCGAGTACCGGTTCGAAGGCGAGCAGGTGCAGGTGCACAGCCCGCGCGACGCCGCGGCCCTGGGTGTCGAGATCGTCTACCAGGACCTGGCGCTCTGCGACAACCTCGACATCGTGCAGAACATGTTCCTCGGGCGTGAGAAGCGCCGGGGACTCGTGCTGGACGATGCGACGATGGAGGAGATGGCCGCAAAGACCCTCGAAGGACTGTCGGTCCGCACGGTGAAGTCCATCCGCCAGCAGGTCTCGAGTCTTTCCGGAGGACAGCGGCAGACCGTGGCCATCGCCAAGGCCGTGCTGTGGAACAGCAAGGTCGTCGTCCTGGACGAACCGACCGCCGCGCTCGGTGTCGCCCAGACCGCGCAGGTCCTCGAACTGGTCCGGCGACTGGCCGACAACGGTCTCGCCGTGGTCCTCATCTCGCACAACATGAACGACGTCTTCGCGGTGTCCGACCGGATCGCCGCCCTCTACCTGGGCCGGATGGCCGCCCAGGTCAGGACGTCGGACGTGACGCATGCCCAGGTCGTCGAACTCATCACCTCAGGCCGCAGCGGGGACCTCGGCCTCGCCCACACCAACGGAGCCACCGCATGACCGCCGCCGTCGCCCCCGAGAAGCCGGAGAGACCGGAGAAGCCGGAGCGCACCGGCTCGCCGAAGAAGAACGGAGGGCCCGGTGCCGCGAGTCTGCGCTCCGTGGCCCTCGGGTACGCGGAGCGGGTCCGCGGCGGCGAGTTGGGCGCCCTCCCCGCCGTCCTCGGTCTGATCGTCCTGTGCGTGTTCTTCGCCGCCCTGCGCCCGGTCTTCCTCTCCGAACTGAACTTCGCCAACCTGCTCACCCAGGGCGCGGGCAGCATCGCCATCGCCATGGGACTGGTCTTCGTCCTCCTCCTCGGGGAGATCGACCTGTCCGCCGGGTACGCCAGCGGGGTCTGCGCGGCAGTCCTGGCCATCCTGCTCACCGATCACGGGTGGCCCTGGTACGGCGCCGTGGGCGCGGCGATCCTCACCGGCACGGTCATCGGTCTGCTGCTCGGCGTGCTGGTGGCGAAGGTCGGCATCCCCTCCTTCGTGGTCACCCTGGCCGCGTTCCTCGGCTTCCAGGGCGTCGTGCTGATGCTGCTGAAGGAGGGCACCAACATCTCCATCGAGGACCGGACGATCCTGGCCGTGGCGAACAACAACCTGGCTCCCGCGCTCGGTTGGGTTCTGCTGGCGGTCGCCGTCGCGGGGTACGCGGCGATCCAGATCCGGCAGAACCTCAACCGTGGCCGGCGAGGGCTCGCCACCGCCCCGGCCGCACTGCTCGCGGTCCGGATCGGCGGCCTGTCGGTGCTCGGCGCGGTCGCCGTCCACCTGCTCAACCAGGAGCGCAGCCGCAACGTCATCGTCGACTCCCTCAAGGGCGTGCCGATCGTGGTCCCGGTCATCGCCGTCCTGCTCGTCGCCGGTACGTTCCTGCTCCAGCGCACGCCCTTCGGCCTGCACATCTATGCGGTGGGCGGCAACGCCGAGGCGGCACGCCGGGCCGGCATCAACGTGGCCGCCATCCGGATCTCCGCATTCGTGATCTGCTCCTCGCTCGCCGCGGTCGGCGGCATCATCGCCGCGTCCCGCGGCAACTCGGTCGACCCGAACACCGGTGGCAGCAACGTGCTGCTGCTGGCGGTCGGCGCCGCGGTGATCGGCGGGACGAGCCTGTTCGGCGGGCGCGGGCGGGTGGTGGACGCGGTGCTCGGCGGCATGGTGGTCGCGGTCATCCAGAACGGCATGGGACTGATGGGCTACAGCTCAGGGGTCAAGTACGCTGTCACGGGTTCGGTTCTGCTGGTGGCCGCAGGCGTCGATGCGCTCTCCCGTCGCCGGGCCGTACAACGATGAGGTCTGAGGTTCCATGAAAGCCGGTCCCTCACAGGAGGAAATTCGCCGGCACAACCTCGGCACACTGCTGCGTCATGTGCACATCGGCGGCTCGATGTCGAGGGCGGTCCTGGCCGAGCGCATGGGCCTCAACCGCAGCACCATCCTGGGTCTGGTCAGCGACCTGGCAGCGGCCGGCCTGGTCCGTGAGGAACTGCCCCGCGACACCGGAAGGGCGGGCCGGCCCTCCTTGGTCGTACGACCCGAGTCCGACCAGGTGTACGTCCTCGCCTTCGATGTCGGCGTGGACCGGCTGACCGCCGCACGCATCGGCCTGGGCGGGGTCTTCCTCGACCGCAGGGAGATGCCCATGTCTCCCGACCGGCGCGACACCGGCGCAGTCACCGAAACGCTCAGCGGCTTCGCCCGGCAGATGATCGACACCGCACGGCACGGCACCCTCTGCCTCGGCGCGGCCGCCGCCGTCCGTGGCATGGTGCGCAGGGCCGACGGTGTGGTCCGCTCCGCCCCCTACATCGACTGGAAGGACGAGGACTTCGGCGAGGATCTCGCACGCCGGCTGGACCTGGGCCTCCCCGTCTCGGTCGGAAACGAGGCCAGTCTCGGCGCCCTCGCCGAGCACCTGCGCGGCGCCGGCACCGGCTGTCAGGACCTCGTGTATCTGCACGGCGACATCGGCATCGGCGGCGGCCTCGTCATCAACGGCCGACTCCTGGACGGTGACAGCGGATACGGCGGCGAGATCGGCCACATGGTCGTCAATCCACGCGGCGGCAGACCTTGCGGATGCGGCGCGCGGGGCTGCCTCGAAGCCGAGGCCGGCGAGCGCGCCCTGCTGGAAGCCGCACAGCGCGACCCGTCGGCCATGGGCCGCGAGGCCGTACGCGCCGTCGTCGAAGCAGCCGACCGGGGCGACAGCACCGCCCGCGCCGCCCTCCACGACGTCGGTGACTGGCTCGGCATCGGCGTCGCCAACCTGGTCAACATCCTCAACCCGCGGACCGTCGTCTTCGGCGGGACACTCCGCGAGGTGTTCCTCGGTTCGGCCGCCCAGATCCGCAGCCGCATCAACTGCCACGCCCTCGCGGCCTCCCGCGAGCAACTGCGACTGCGTGTCGGCGAGCTCGGAGACAACGCTGTCCTCATCGGCGCCGCCGAACTCGCCTTCTCGGCGATGCTGGAGAGCCCACTGGAGACTCTGGCCCGCGGCAGAGCCTTGTAGCCCCCTGCCGGCACAGCTGTCGTTCGCCGTCCGGCGAGGTGCCGTGCGTCGGGAGCCTGCCGATGCCGCCGCCCGGCACGTCTTCCCCGTCAGACCCAGGTGTCCAGCCACATCCGCGCCCGCCAGCCGTCGGTCGGGATCGTGGCGCCGGTGTACAGCGGCCAGAAATAGATGAAGTTCCACAGGATCAGCAACGTGAGAACGCCGACGCCGGCCATGCCCCAGAGGCGGGGTCGCCGACCGGGTCCGGACGCGCCGAGGGCCGCCCCCGCCGTCATCGCCACGGCAAGGCACAAGTAGGGCAGGAAGACCACCGCGTAGAACGAGAAGATGGTGCGGTCCGAGTAGGCGAACCACGGAAGCCAGCCTGCCGCCACCGGGCACAGGACGGCGCCGGCACGCCAGTCGCGGCGCAACGCCCATCGGTACAGCAGGTGGACGAGGGCGCAGCACGCCGACCACCACAGCATCGGTGTGCCCAGAGCGATGATCTCCCGCGCACAGCCGCCGGCCGCCCCGCAGCCGTCCTGGCCGTAGGCCGACGACTCGAAGAAGAAGGACACGGGGCGTCCGAGCACCGGCCAGCTCCACGGGTGCGACTGGTACGGGTGGGGAGTCTCCAGCCCGATGTTGAACCGGTACACCTGGTACTGGTAGTGCCACAGGCTGCGCAGCGGCGCCGGGATCCAGCCCCACGTGCCGCCCCGGCCGTCGGCCCAGTGCCGGCCGTATCCCTTGTCGGACAGCAGCCATCCGGTCCATGTCGCCGAGTACGTCGACAGGGCGACAGGGACCAGGGACACCACGGAGGGGCCGAGGTCCTTGCGCAGCACCGCGCGGTACGGGTGCCGTGCCCCCGCGACGCGGCGTGCGCCGACATCCCACAGCAGGGTCATCACGGTGAAGAACACCAGGAAGTACAGTCCGTTCCACTTGGTCGCCGACGCCAGCCCCAGAAGAACTCCCGCGGCAACCCGCCACGGCCGCCACCCCGTGCCGCTCCGGTCGCCGAGGTGACGGCCCGCACCCGCGCCACGGGGGCCGCCCGTCGGCAGCGCCAGGGCCAGCCGCTCCCGCGCCCGGTCACGGTCGATCAGCAGGCAGCCGAAGGCGGCGAGGACGAAGAACATGACGACGAGATCCAGCAGAGCGGTACGGCTCATGACAAAGTGCAGCCCGTCCACCGCCATCAGCAGGCCGGCCAGACACCCGAGGAACGTCGAGCGGAACAGACGCCGTCCGATCCGGCACAGCATCAGCACGGACAGCGTGCCGAGGGCGGCGGTCATGAAGCGCCAGCCGAACGGGTCGAGTCCGAACACCCACTCGCCGACGGCGATGACCCACTTGCCCAGGGGCGGGTGGGCGACGAACGCCCCGGTGTGCGACAGGGGTATGACCTGCGGGTCGGCGAGGATCTGCGGATCGGTGATCTTGCGGTCCGGCCACACGCCTTCGTAACCGAGCCGCAGTTGGGCCCAGGCGTCCTTGGCGTAGTACGTCTCGTCGAAGACCACGGCGTGGGGCCGGCCGAGTCGCCAGAAGCGGATCGCTCCCGCGACGGCGGCGACCAGCACCGGGCCGAGCCATCCGGTCGCCCCGGCAGCGCGACGGGCGACGCCCGGGGGACAGCCCAGGGTCCGCCAGAGCCGAGTCGGCGGTCGGGGGAAGTCCGGCACCAGCCGTTCCGCCGTGCCCGTGCGCGGAAGCGGCACGTAGCCGAAGCGCCGCAGCCGCTCGGCCCACGTCCCGTCGCCGCTCACCTCTGCTCCTCGCCGGTCCACCCGGTCACCGACGGGCGAAGGGCGCCTCACCGGCCCTCCGGGCTGCCGAGGAGCATCCGGGACCGCGCCCCGACGGCCGTCCGCGCGCGGCCCGTCGGCGTCGCCGGCACACACGCGGCCGCGGCCACCCGGGAGAGGCCGCGTCGCCGGCTCCTGGCACTGCTGGTCATCGAGTTCCTCCTGCGATGTGTTTCGATGTGTGGCGTACGGGACCTGTACGCGCGGGGAAGACGGCCGGGTTGCACAGGGCTCCCGGAATTCCGGAGAACTCGTGGCGATGTCATGGGTGAGTTCACGGCGGGGACATGACCGAGGAAGAGTTCGACGCGTTCTACGCGACCGCGTTCCCCCGACTGACCGGCCAGCTCTACGCGTTCACCGGGGACCGCGGCGAGGCGCAGGACGTCGTGCAGGAGGCGTTCGTACGGGCCTGGGACCGACGTCGGGAGTTGCTCGCCGACGGCGCCCCCGAGGCGTGGGTCCGGACCGTGGCGATGCGGCTCGCGGCCAGCCGCTGGCGACGGGCACGACGCTGGCTGGAACTGGTGCGTGGCACCCCGCCGCCGGAGCACATGCCCGGGCCCGGGCCCGAGCGGGCCGTGCTCGTGGCGGCGCTGCGTACCCTGCCCGAGGCGCAGCGGATGGCCGTGGTTCTGCACCATCTGTGCGACCTGACCGTCGAGCAGGTAGCCTCCGAAACCGGTGCACCCGTCGGGACGGTCAAGGCCCGGCTGTCCCGGGGCCGGGCGGCGCTGGCGCGGCAACTGGGCGAGGCGGAGAGGGAGGACGACCGTGTCCGATGACCTCATCACCCGGCTGCGTGAACTGGCCGAGTCCGGGCAGACCCCGCCCTCCGCGTCCGGCACGGAGATCCGCCGCCGGGCGGACGCACGCCGTCGCCGTCACCGCGCGGTCGCCACGGTCGCCGGGGCCTTCGCCGTGACGGTCCTGGGCCTGGTGCTCCTACGGAATCCCACCGGCGCGGACGCCCACGACAGCCCCTCTCCGGCCACCGGCCTGACCGGCACGGCGACCACCGGGGCGACACCCACCGCCACAGTGGACCCCACCCGGCGGGTGCTCGTCGTCGGACGTCGCGAACTGCCGGTCGTGGCGGTCGGGTTGCATACCCCGGCGCCGACCGGGCGGATGACGGTCACGGCACGGGAGGACACCAGGGTGCTGCCCGCCGAGGAGGTCGGCCTGGAGCACGCCCACAGCCTCGAGGTCCCCTGGGTGGTCGAACTCCGCGCCGAAGACGGCACGATCACCTACCTCGGCGCTCCGGCGCACGGCATCGGACACCCGGGCCGCTTCGAGCCGGCGAACGGCTGGTTCGGCCTGAGGCCCGCCGACGCGCGGTGGCTGTACGAGCAGGTGCGGGTGGGCGACGTGGTCGACGTCGAGAGCCGCAGGAGCACGTCCACGACGTCACCGGCCGGCCGTACGTCCGCGACGGCGGGTTCGGCGAGCACGGCGTACGTCTCCGGTGGGCCCGGGACGGGAAGCCCTCACCCGTCGTGACGAACACCGCGTCACCACGTCACCACGTCACGTTCGCTGTCAGGCCGCCACGTCCGGCCGTCGCACGCGATCGGCGGCGATGCGGCGGTCACCGCGGCGCGGTGCGCATCGAGATCAGCCCACCGCGGGAGCACCGGCGGTAGCGGGCGAGGCCGCCGCGACGGCCGCCGCCCGGCCCCGGGCGGTGCCGGTCCTCCCGGGGCGGTCTTGACCGCTCTCACATCTCCCGTACGGGCGACTGTCACATGGGCGCCATCGCATCCTTTCCCGATGTTCGATCCTCCTGGAACACTCCCTTCGCGCAGGTTCCCTCACCATCGGGCGTCCCGCCCCGTCAGGAAGACAAGAGGTCACCCCCTCATGCCTCATGTGAATCGGCGCCGCTTCCTCCAACTCGCCGGCGGCACCGCCGGGTTCACCGCGCTCTCGAGCAGCGTCGAGCGCGCCGCCGCCCTTCCCGCGCACCACCGTTCCGGCACCGTCGAGGACGTCGAGCACATCGTCGTCCTGATGCAGGAGAACCGATCCTTCGACCACTACTTCGGCACGCTCCGAGGCGTTCGCGGCTTCGGGGACCCGCGGCCGGTGACCCTGCGGAACGGCAAGCCGGTCTGGCACCAGTCGGACGGCGTCAGGGACATCCTGCCGTTCCGCCCCGACGCCGACGACCTGGGCCTGCAGTTCGTCCAGGACCTCCCGCACGGCTGGAACGACGGGCACGCCGCCTTCAACGGCGGGGCGTACGACAGATGGGTGCCCGCCAAGTCCTCGACCACCATGGCGTATCTGACGCGCGAGGACATACCGTTCCACTACGCGCTCGCCGACGCCTTCACCATCTGCGACGCCTACCACTGCTCGTTCATCGGCTCCACCGACCCGAACCGCTACTACATGTGGACGGGCTGCACGGGCAACGACGGCACGGGCGGCGGCCCCGTCCTCGGCAACGACGAGGCCGGCTACAGCTGGACCACCTACCCCGAGCGCCTGGAGAAGGCCGGGGTCTCCTGGAAGATCTACCAGGACGTCGGCGACGGCCTCGACGCGAACGGCTCCTGGGGCTGGATCCAGGACGCCTACCGCGGGAACTACGGCGACAACTCGCTGCTGTACTTCACCCGGTACCAGAACGCGGGGCCGGGTGACCCCCTCCACGACAAGGCCCGCACCGGCACCGACGCCCGCAGGGGAGAAGGCTTCTTCGACCGGCTCAGGGCCGACGTGCGGGCCGGCACGCTGCCGCAGATCTCCTGGGTCGTCGCGCCCGAGGCGTTCACCGAGCACCCCAACTGGCCGGCGAACTACGGCGCCTGGTACATCTCCCAGGTCCTGGACGCACTCACCTCCGATCCCGCGGTCTGGGCGAAGACGGCACTGTTCATCACCTACGACGAGAACGACGGCTTCTTCGACCATCTGATACCGCCGTTCCCGCCGGCCTCCGCCGCGCAGGGCAAGTCCACGGTCGACGCCGGCCCGGACGTCTTCCCGGGCGACGGCAGTCACGTCCCCGGCGCCTACGGGCTGGGACAGCGCGTGCCCATGCTGGTCGTCTCGCCCTGGAGCAAGGGCGGCTACGTCTGCTCCGAGACCCTCGACCACACCTCGATCATCCGGTTCATGGAGCGCCGCTTCGGCGTCCACGAGCCGAACATCTCACCGTGGCGGCGCACCGTGTGCGGCGATCTGACCGCGGCGTTCGACTTCTCCCGCAAGGACGCCGGCCCGGTGTCGCTCCCGGCCACCGACGGCTACCGGCCCCAGGACCACGACCGCCACCCCGACTACGTGCCGGTCCCGCCCGCCACCCCCGTCCTTCCCCGGCAGGAACGGGGCCCGCGGCCCACCCGCCCGCTGAAGTACGCGCCCCTCGTGGACGGTTCGGTGAACGCCCCGGCCGGCACCCTCACGCTCACCTTCGCCTCGGGACGGCGCGCCGGAGCCTCCTTCCTCGTCACCTCCGGCAACCGCGCCGACGGTCCGTGGACCTACACCACCGAGGCCGGCACGACCGTGTCGGACACCTGGAACTCGGCGTACTCCAACGGCTCGTACGACCTGACCGTGCACGGCCCGAACGGGTTCCAGCGCGTCTTCAAGGGCCCCGGCAGGAGCGCCGGCCCCGAGGTGATCGCGCGGCACGGCCGCGACGACATCACCCTGACCTTCACCAACAAGGGCTCCGGCACGGTGCGGTTCAAGGTCGCCAGCGGGTACGGGGGGCGCCCGAAGACCCTCACGGTCCGGGCCGGTGCCACCGTCGGGCACACCGTCGGCCTGGAGGCGAGCAGGCGCTGGTACGACCTCACCGTCACGTGCGACGCCGACCCGTCCTTCCTGCGCCGTTTCGCGGGGCACGTCGAGAACGGGCGGCCGGGCGTGAGCGATCCGGCGATCGCCACGGAATAGGGGCGCGACGCAGGCGGAAGGGGGGCGATGATCCCGTATCGAGGGGGCTGGCCAGATACCGATGTGCTCGCGGTAGTGTGCCCCGGTGACCACGCAATCGAACACCCCTGCAGGCTGGTACCCGGACCCGCACGGCGCGCCCCGTACGCTCCGCTACTGGGACGGCGCGCAGTGGACCCAGCACACCAGCCCGGACCAGCAGGGAGCGGCTCAGGCCCCGCAGGCCCACGCCCAGGCGGCAGTTCCGCAGCAGCCGGCCGGTCCCGACCCGCGCGTGCAGAGTCAGGTGCAGCGGGAGGCCGGGGTCGCCCCGAGCGGTCCCGGCGGCGGCAGCCTGTTCACCGAGCCGGTCCTGGTGGTGAACCAGAAGGCCAAGCTGATCGAGCTGACCAACGAGTACAAGGTCATGGATCAGAACGGCAACCAGCTCGGCTCGGTCGTCGAGGTCGGACAGAGCGCGCTGAAGAAGGCGCTGCGCTTCGTCTCCAGCCTGGACCAGTTCATGACCCACAGGCTCGAGATCCGTGACAACTACGGACAGCCGCAGTTGGTGCTGACCCGGCCCGCGAAGTTCCTCAAGTCGCGGGTCGTCGTGGAGCGTCCGGACGGGCAGCCCGTGGGCGAGATCGTCCAGCAGAACATGATCGGGAAGATCAACTTCGCGATGAACGCGAACGGCCGGCAGGTCGGTGCGATCAAGGCGGAGAACTGGCGTGCCTGGAACTTCGCGATCGTCGACCACGCGGACAACGAGGTCGCCCGGATCACCAAGACCTGGGAAGGTCTGGCGAAGACGATGTTCACCACCGCGGACAACTACGTCCTGCAGATCCACTACCAACTGCCCGAGCCGCTGCTGAGCCTCGTCGTGGCCACGGCGCTCACCGTGGACACGGCGCTCAAGCAGGACTCCCGGGGCCTCGGCTGAGCCCCGGGGACGGATGACGGCGGCGGCCGGCGCGTGCGGGAGCACGAGCCGGCCGCCGTGCGTTCACCGGGCGGTGAAGTGCTCGGCCGCGGGCGGTGCCGTCTGCGCGGGCAGCAACGGCAGTTCGTGGGGAGCCGGTCCCGACTCCGGGCCGAGCATCGCCGCGACCGGACGGCCGCCGTCCGCGTGCGGCGGATCCGGCGCGGTCCGCGACAGCGTCACCACGCCCCACGACGCCAGCAGCGCCCCGGCCGCGGTCAGCAACAGCCCTGCCGCGCCGCCCTGGAGGCGTTCGCCCAGGAGGGACAGGCCGATCACCGCCGCCGCGACCGGATTGGCGAGGGTCACCACCGCGAGCGGGGCGCCGAGACCGTCCCGGTAGGCCGTCTGCGACAGCAGCAGGCCGCCCGTCGCGAACGCCGCGACCAGGAGTGCCACGACGAGGACGTGGGTGCCGAGCACCGGCTCCGAACGGTCGGTCGCCGCCACCGTCACGCTCTGGGTGAGGGCCGAGGCGACACCTGAGGCGAAACCGGAGGCGGTCGCGTGCCGCAACCCGGGCCGGGCGCCGGGCCGGCACAGCACGCCGATCAGCGCGGCGGTCGCGCCCGCCACGGTCAGCGCCTCCGGCAGGCTCAGCAGATCGTCGGGTTCCGGCCCGGACGCCGTCACCAGCAGGGCGGCCAGACCGATCAGCGTGAGCGCGGTGCCCCGCCACTCCACCGCGCCGACGCGGCGTCCCGCCGCCCGCGCGCCGAGCGGCACCGCGGCCACCAGGGTGAGGGCGCCCAGCGGCTGCACGAGGGTCAACGGCCCGAATTTCAGGGCGGCGACGTGCAGCACCGCGGCGGAGGCGTTCAGGACGACCGACCACCACCAGGCGCCGCGCGTGAGCAGCCGCAGCACACCGGTGCCGGAGGTGCGGAAGGCCAGCCGCTCCTGGGCCACCGCGGCGGCCGCGTACGCGACGGCGGAGAACAGGGACAGGCCGACGGAGAGGACGGTGCCGTTCACCGGCGGGCTCCGACCGGGCCGGGGCCGTCGGCCGGCACAGCCCCGTCGGGCCCGGACGACGGCCCCGGGCCCGGCATGGTCGCGGGCACCGGCGTGGCCTCCGCCGCCGAGTTCGACCCCAGGTCCGGCATGGCGGCGAACTGGTTCGCCGGCGGGTCGGCGCCCGGCTCGGCGCCGTACACCGTGGGCCCGTACGTCCGCCCGGTGTCCACCAGGTGAGCCACGTCGAGCATCCGCGGCGGGGCGAGCGGAAAGGCGAGGTGCAGCGCCGGCGCGGCGCCGGTGACCAGGGCCAGGACCCGGCGGGCCCACCGACGGTGTCCCGGCCGTCGTATGTACGGCCGGACCAGGAAGGCCCCGGTGGCGGCGAAGTGGACGGCCGCGCAGCAGACGTTCGCGGCGCGCACCAGGGCGTCGCCGTGCAGCAGTGCGGACTGCACGGCGCCCTCGCCCGGCAGGCGGAGGGAGCGTTTACCGCCCCGGACGCGGCGCGCGTTGCGGAACGCCTCGGCGGTACGGCCGTCGGGGAGCACCCGGCCGGACTTGTGGACCAGGAAGAGCCCTGCCACCAGCAGGACTTCTCGGGGCAGGGGCGGCCGACGTGCCGTGGCCGCCCCTGCACTTTCAGGCTCGGTGCGGGAATCCATCCCCCGCCCCCTTTGCTGACGTGCGTGCGTGGGGTGATGCGTGGTGAGCCCAGGAAGGGATCCACCGGACAGACGAGTAGGTCCTGTCCAAGGCTCATCGATACGCCAGTGTACCGATACGCCAGTGTACCGATACGCTCGCGTACCGGTACACTGGCGTATCGATATACTGCTGTGAAGCGGCCCACCGACCGGATCACGACCGAGGAGCAGCGTCATGACGTCGCAGGCAGCGGACGGACCGGAGACGGTCGCCGGCTCGCGCCGCTCCAAGCTCACGCCCGAGCGTGAGCGCGAGTTCTTCGATGCCGTGCTCGAGCTGATCCGCGAATGCGGCTATGAGGCGGTCACCATGGAGGGCGTCGCCGCCAGCACGCGATGCAGCAAGTCGACGCTGTACCGCCAGTGGAGGACGAAGCCCCAGTTCGTGGCCGCCGCCCTCAGGGGCAGCCGCTGTGTGCGGTTCGCGGGCCTCGACACCGGTTCGCTGGCCGGGGACCTGCGCGCCGCGGCGCGGGCCGCCGCCGAGTGGTCAGGGCGCGACACCAAGCTGGTCCAGGCCCTCGGACATGCCGCGATGCAGGACGAGGGACTCGCCCGGGCGCTGCGCGAAGCCGTCGTCGAGCCCGAGGTGAAGGCACTGCAGGAGATCGTCCGGCGCGGCGTGGAGCGCGGGGAGGTGCCCGCCGACCACCCGGCGCTGGAGTACGTCCCCGCGCAGCTGCTGGGCGTGCTGCGGGTCCGCCCGCTCCTGGAGGGGCGTTACGCGGACGAGGACTACCTCAGGCGCTTCGTCGAGGCGGTGCTGCTTCCCGAGCTCGGACTGACATGAGACCGGGGCCGCCGTCCGCGGGATGACCGGACGGCGGCCCTCACGCGCCGCACCGTGGGGACGGGGGCGGCGCACCCCGCCGGGCGGGGTTCCCCTTGAGCGGAGGGGAACCCCGCCCGGCCGCGCCATGTCCGGCCGGGCCGCCGCACGGCGGCTCACGCGCTCCGGCCGTTGCCGCCCGCCGACGCCTTGATGCCCTTGGTGATCTGGTCCAGCACCGACTGCCGGGGCGCGTCGGGCCCGATGTCGATGCCGAAGCGGACGACGACGAGCCGCCGTGAGTCGGCGGGCGACGGGAAGACCAGCGACTCGACGCAGCCGTCCGCGCCCTTGCTGGTGACCGCCTTCCAGCGGACCATGTAGCCCCGCTGCCCGGCCACGGTCACGGCCCGGGAGGCCAGCACCTCGTGGGACGTGATCCTGCCGTAGGAGGCGCCGCCGTAGGACTCCTCGGCGTTCCCGGCGATGTCCTCCTCGGCCGCCTGCTGCGGCGTGGTGGCCTTCAGTCCCTGCGCCTGGGCGGGCGCCGAGTACGCCCCGCCGGTGCTGCAGACCTTCGAGGTGTCTCCGGGGCACGGGTAGGTGCCCTTCGCCGTGATCCGCGCCCCCACGTCGAAGGCCGTGCCGCTCCAGCCGTCCGGCACGGGGATGCTGATGCCGTTGACCGGATCGACGACGTACCCGTCCTCGGCCCGCGGCTGCCCGGACCCGCCCGGCCGGGGGGCCCGGTCGCCGCCCGAGCCCCCGTCCCCGTCGGGACCGCCGGACCCGCCCTGGTCGCCGAAGGGCCCGCCCCGATCCCCTTGGCCGTCCTGCCCCTCGGGACCGCCGAACCCGCCCGGGCCGCCCGCTTCTCGGGAGCCGGCGGAGCCCCGGCCGTCGTGCGCGGTCAGCGCGTAGACACCGCCGCCGACGGCCGCGAGGACCACGACCGCCGCCGCCACGGCGAGCCCGGTCCGCACCCCGCGCCGCGCGGGCGCGGGCCGGGCACCCGGATACGGGGCGGCGGCGAACGGCAGGCCCGCCCCGGCGCCGACGGCCGCCCCGGCGCCGACGGCCGCCCCGGCGCCGACGGCCGGCGGCTGCGCCGGCGGACCCCAGGAGGCGGCCGTATCCACGGCGCGGATCCGGTCCGTCCATGCCTCGCCGTCCCACCAGCGCTCGGTGGCGGGACCGTCACTTGTCTGCCCGGGGTCGGGATACCACCCGGGCGGAGTCACCTGCGTCATGGGCCCACCGTACGAGGCGTGCGTGAAAGACGGATGAGAGTGCCGGACGAGGGAGGACGGCGCACGCGGCGGCCTGCCGCCCGGCTCGCGGTGCGGCCGCCGCCGGCGTGCGGCGTCGCCTCGGAAGGCGCCGTATCACCCATCACGGCAACAGCTGCACCGAGCGGGCTCCACCGAGGCTCCGGGACGGCTAGGCTCAATGTCCGTACGTCGTTTGGGCTACCTGGGGAGGTACCGGGATGACGGAGGCACGGCCCGGCGGGGCCGCCTCGACTTCCCTGTGGGAACGCGACGCGGAAGTCGCCGCCATCACCGAGGCGGTCGACGCCCTGCGCGACGACGCCTCGCCGCGGGAGCCGGGGAGCCTGCTCGTGTTCAGCGGGGAGGCCGGCATCGGCAAGACCGCGCTCCTCGCCGAGGCGCGCCGCATCGCCGAGCAGCGCGGCTGCACCGTCTGGTCGGCGCGGGGCGGCGAGACCGTCACATCCGTCCCCTTCAACGTCGTACGGCAACTGCTGCAGCCCGCACTCGTCTCGCTGATGCCGGCGGAGGCCCGGGAGTACCTGGGCGACTGGTACGACATCGCGGGACCGGCCCTGGGCATAACGTCCCCCGGCGAGCGGCAGGCCGATCCGCAGGGCGTCTGCGACGGCCTGGTCGTCGCCGTGTCGCGGCTGGCCGAGCGGGAGTGGCCACTGGTCCTGCTCGTCGACGACGCGCACTGGGCCGACCAGGAGACCCTCCACTGGCTGGCCGCGTTCTGCGAACGCCTCGGCGACCTGCGCGTCCTCGTCGTGGTGGCGCACCGGCCCGGCGAGGCCGACGGCGAGAGCGGCCGACATCTGGAGACGATCACCGCGGCCGCCGGCCGCCCGGTCGGCACGCTGAGCGTGCTCACGCCCGAGGCGACCGCCGGACTCACCCGGGCCACCGTCGGGGTGCACGCCGACGCCCCGTTCTGCCGCGAGGTGTGGGCCGTGACCGGCGGCAACCCGTACGAGACCGTCGAACTCCTCGCGAAGGTGCAGGACAGCCAGCTCGCACCGGTCGAGGAGTCGGCCGACGAACTGCGCGCCCTGAACCGCTCGGCCCGCGGCAACGGCCTCGTCGCCCGCCTCGAGAGCCTCGGCATAGAGGCCACCCGGTTCGCCTGGGCCGCGGCGATCCTCGGCTCCGGCATCACCGTGGAGCTGGTGGCCCGGCTCGCCACGCTGCGCCCCCAGGACGCGCGGCGCTGCGCCGAACTCCTCGGCGCGGCCCGCATCCTCACCGAGGCCGACCCGTCGAGCCGTCAGACGGACGACGGGGAGCTGGAGTTCGTGCACCCGCTGATCGCCAGCGCCGTCTACCGCTCGATCCCCGACGGGCTGCGCACCGCGATGCACGGCATCGCCGCTCAGGTCGTCACCGACTCCGGACTCGGCGCGGCGGCCGCCTCCCGTCACCTCCTCGAGGTCCACCCGGACGACGACGAGGAACTGGTCGAGCAGATGCGCCAGGCCGCGCGCGAGCACCTCGCCGTCGGCGCCCCGGAGGCGGCCCGCCGCTGTCTGGAGCGTGCCCTCGTGGAGCCGCCGCTGCCCGAGGTCCACCCGCACGTGCTCTACGAACTGGGCTGCGCCACGCTGCTGACGTCGCCCGCCACCACCATCGACTACCTCCAGACGGCCCTCGCCATGCCCGGCCTCGAGGGCGACGAACGGGTGGACGCCGTCCACCGCCTCTCCCAGGCCCTGCTGCACAACGACCAGGTGGACGAGGCCGTCCGCACGATCGACGCGGAGGCGGCCCGGCTGCCGGAGGGCCCGGCCCGGATGCGGCTGCGCGCCGTGCACCACATGTGGGAGGGCATTCACGCGGCCGAGGAGGAGTCCCCGGCCCGCTCCCGGGAGTTGGCCGAGCTCGCCCGCACCTGCACCGGCAAGGACAACTCCGAGCGTGCGCTGCTCATCCTGCGCGGCTTCGACGCCATGACCCACGGCGAGAACGCGGAGGAGGTCGTGGAACTGTGCGACCGCGCCCTCGTCAACGGCCGCCTCGCGCCCGGCCTCGGCTGGACCGACAGCGAATGGGGCATCGAACTGCTGCTGATGCTGGGCAACGCGTACGCCTACACCGACCGGCTCGACCGGGCCGAGAGCCTGTTCACGGAGGGCCTGCGCGCCTACGAGTCGGCCGGCTGGAGCGGCGGCCACCTCGCCCTGGCCCACGCCTATGTGGGACTCGGACACCGCAGGCGCGGCCGCCTCGTGGAGGCGGAGGCATCCCTGCGCGCGTCACTGCGCCTCGCGGAGCGGGTCGGCCGCGGACTGCCCCTGCACTGGTCCGCGACCTGCGGGCTCATCGACACGCTGCTCGCCCGGGGGTACACCGAGGAGGCGTGGTCGGTCGCCGAGCAGTACGGTTTCGCACCGCCGTACCCGTCCACCATCACACTGCCCGACAACCACTCCGTGCGCGGCCGGCTGCTCCTGGCCGCCGGCCGGACCGAAGAGGGCATCAACGAACTCGAGGCCGCCGAGAAGGCGTCCGCGGGACGCGGCCACAACACCGTGGTGGCGCCCTGGGCCGGCGACCTCGCCCGCGCCCTGGCCGCCGACGATCCGCGCCGTGCCGCGGAACTGGTGGCGCTCACCCGCCGGCAGGCCGAACTCTTCGGCACGGACACCGCGATCGGGGAGGCACTCCGCCTCGCCGGCGACCTGGAGACGGGGCAGCGCGCCGTCACCCTGTACGCCCGGGCGGTGACCTATCTGGAGGCATCGCCGTGCGCCTACGAACACGCCGTGGCACGGGTCGAGTACGGAATCGCCGCCCGGTCGGCCGAAGACCTCGAGCGCGGCCTGACGCTCGCGCGGTCGTGCGGCGCTGACGGCCTGGCGGAACGGGCGGAGGCCGCGCTCGCGCACTGATGGCGACGGCACGGGCCTGAGCGCCGGGCCGTTCCGCGGCGCCCGGCGCGTCACAGGTTCCAGCAGGTGGTCGGTCGCCGCGGCCGGTCGCCTGCGCGGGTGGCGGTGCCTGCGGGATGCCGTCGAGGCTGCGACCGGCAGGGTCACCCTCGAGCGGTCCCCTCCCTCGCGTCCGCCTGGGGGAGTCGGCCCGGGCGGGCGCTCCGGTGCGTTCGGGGCGACGGCGGTGGTTCGTCCGTTCAGCGGACTACGGACACCGCGGTTCGGACGGGCAACTAGACTGGCAGCCCTCGCAGCGCCCGACATGCGTCTCAGCGAAGGAAGGCGGCACCACCGTGGACCGGACCCTGGCCACCCGTTCCCCGCACACCTCCGCCGACTGGTGGGTCACGGCCGACCAGGCGCGGCATGCGGCGCAGGGCGGTCTCACGAGCGCCGCGACGGCCCCGGACCTGCTGCGCACCCTCGCCGAACTCGACCGCGCCAGGCGTGCGTCTGTGGTCGCCGTCGGCGCCGCCGTGGAGGCCCTGCTCGCCGGAGGCGTCGCCTGGGAGGCGATCGCGGCGGCCCTCGGATTCGGCTCGGCGGAGGAGGCACGCCGGGCGCTCGCCGCCGCCCGGCAGGACGCGGGCGTGGCGGCCGAGCGCCGGCGGGGCCGCCGGGCGTAGCGCCGCTCGCGGGCCGCGGTACCGGAACGGGCCCGCCTCGACCGCTTCCGGGTCAGGCCCGGGCCAGCACCACCCACACCTGCCCGGGAGCGAAGGTCATCGGCCCGCCGTCCGCCGTGGTGAAGCGCGTGCCGTCCTCCGCCGAGGCGCGCTGCCAGTGGACGTGGAACACCCGCCCGTCGCGCAGCACATCGGCCTTTCCGGAGCCCACGGTCTCCGAGTACGGCGAGTTGCTGCCCAGGACGTCGTGGAACCGTGAGGCGCGCACCCGCACGTACTGCACGACCACTGTCGCCGGGGTCACCGGCGCGCCGTCCGTCGTCACCGTCGGGGTGCCGTCCATCGCCACCCGCCAGCGGTGCTGCCCCGCGGACCAGGTGAAGGCGAAGCGGGCCGACGGGAAGCGGACGGTGCGCGTGCTCTGCGGCGTGCCGCCCGCCGGTGCGGCGCCGAAGCGGAAGCCCGTCGTCAGCGCGGCCGCCCCGGGTGCGGACGTCATCAGCCGGCCGGGCCGCAGGTAGAGGTTGTGCGGCGCGGCCTTGCCGGAGCCGCGGAAGTAGGCGTCCGCGTTCGTGTCGGGAGACTCGGGCGTCAGCGGCGCCTTGTCGATGAGCGGCAGGAGTTTGTGCTGCGCCCCCGAGAACGCCAGCGTCGGGTCGTCGAACTGGCGCAGCAGTTCCAGGTCCGACTCGCGTGCGCTGCGCACCGGCCCGACCACCTTCGGCAGCTTGGTCGCGAACACCGCCATCAGCCGGCTCAGACCGCCCTCGACCTGCTCGGCGTAGACGACATCCGCCTGCTCCAGGCCCGTCTGCGGGCGCGCCGCGGGCACGTTGTCGATCTTCACCGCGAGTACCGGACCCGTCGGCGGGGCGGAGGTCCGGCCCCCGTCGCCCGGAGGCCGCGTCTGCTGCTGCTCACCCCTCCCGTCCGGGGATCCGCCGCCCGTGCTGCAGCCCGCCACCAGGGATCCCGCCACCGCGGCGATCAGCAGCGCCGCCGCCGTCACGCCGCGCCGTATCCGCGTGTTCTGTCGCATGCCCACCGCTTCCGCCGAGTCCCCCGTGGCTCCCATTGTGCGCTTGTCCGTTCAACCGGTGGTCCTGTCCGATCCGTCCCGCGCCCGGGCACGCCGACGAGGCCGGACGGCGCGGCGAGCGGTGGCTCGGCGTGACCGGACGGCGCGGGAGGCGTGGCTCGGCGTGATCGGACGGCGTGGAGGGCGTGGCTCGGCGTGATCGGACGGCGTGGAGGGCGTGGCTCGGTGTGATCGGACGGCGTGGGGGAGCGTGGCTCGGCGTGACCGGACGGCTCGGTGGGACGGAGGCACGGAGCGGTCAGTCCGGGGCGGGCCGGCCCGGGGAGCCGAGGATCTCCGCGAGGTCGTAGCGCACGGGTTCCTCCAGCTGGGCGTAGGTGCAGCTCTCGGGAGTACGATCCGGGCGCCAGCGGCGGAACCGCGCGGTGTGCCGGAACCGCACCCCGTTCTCCATGTGGTCGTACGCCACCTCCGCCACCCGCTCGGGCCGCAGCGGCACCCAGGACAGGTCCTTCTTTCCCGACCAGCGGCTGGGCGCCCCCGGCAGCCTCGCCGTCTCGTGCGCCACCTCGTCCGACCAGGCCGCCCACGGATGGTCCGCGGTGTCCTCCATCCGCAGCGGCTCCAGCTCCGCCACGAGCTCCGCGCGCCGCTTCATGGGGAACGCGGCGGACACCCCCACGTGCTGGAGGGCGCCCCGGTCGTCGTACAGCCCGAGCAGCAGCGAACCCACGACGGGGCCGCTCTTGTGGAAGCGGTAGCCCGCCACCACGACGTCCGCCGTGCGCTCGTGCTTGATCTTGAACATCACGCGCTGGTCCGGACGGTACGGAAGGGAGAGCGGCTTGGCGATCACCCCGTCCAGGCCCGCCCCCTCGTACCGCTGGAACCACTGCTCGGCCACCGTGCGGTCGGTCGTCGCCGGCGCCAGGTGGACCGGTGGCGCCACACCCGACAGCTCCCGCTCCAGCAGGGCGCGCCGGTCGCTCAGCGGGACGTCGAGCAGCGACGTGTCGGCCAGCGCCAGCAGATCGAACGCCACGAACGACGCCGGGGTCTTCCGCGCCAGCATCCGCACCCGCGAGTCGGCCGGGTGGATCCGCTCGGTCAGCGCGTCGAAGTCGAGGTGGCCCTCCCGGGCGACGACGATCTCGCCGTCCAGCACGCACCGGTCCGGCAGCCGCTCCCGCAACGCACCCACCAGCTCGGGAAAGTACCTGGTCAGCGGCTTTCCGGTGCGGCTGCCCAGCTCGACCTCCGCGCCGTCACGGAACACGATGGCCCGGAACCCGTCCCACTTCGCCTCGTACTGCATGCCCGGCGGGATGCCGGCCACGGGCTTGGCGAGCATCGGCTTCACGGGTGGCATCACCGGCAGCTCCATGCCCTTGATTCTGCGGCCGGGCCGGGTGATCCGCCCGGTGTGCGGGGGACGTGCCACGCGCCTACGGTGGCTGGCATGGGCGAAGCGGTGGAGCTGGAGGCGGCGGGCAGGACGGTGCGGCTGTCCAGCCCCGGCAAGGTCTTCTTCCCGGAGCGCGGTTTCACCAAGCTGGACCTCGCGCGGTACTACCTGGCCGTCGGCCCCGGGATCCTGCGCGCCCTGCGCAACCGTCCCACCACACTGGAGCGCTACCCGGACGGCGTGAGCGGCGAGTCCTTCTTCCAGAAGCGGGCGCCCAGGAACATGCCCGACTGGATCCCCACCGCCCACATCACCTTCCCCAGCGGCCGCAGCGCCGACGAGATGTGTCCCACCGAGGTCGCCGCCGTCGTGTGGGCCGCGCAGTACGGCACGCTCACCTTCCATCCGTGGCCGGTGCGCCGCGACGACGTCGACCGCCCCGACGAGCTCCGCATCGACCTCGACCCGCAGCCCGGCACCGACTTCACCGACGCGGTGCGCGCCGCCCACGAACTGCGGGCGGTGCTCGACGAGTTCGGCGGGCTCCGCGGCTGGCCCAAGACCTCCGGCGGCCGGGGGCTGCACGTCTTCGTGCCCATCGAGCCGCGCTGGACCTTCACCCAGGTGCGCCGCGCCGCGATCGCCGTCGGACGGGAACTGGAGCGCCGCATGCCGGCGCACGTGACCATCGCCTGGTGGAAGGAGGAGCGGGGCGCGAAGATCTTCGTCGACTACAACCAGACCGCCCGCGACCGCACCGTCGCCTCCGCCTACTCCGTGCGCCCCAAGCCGCACGCCCCCGTGTCCGCGCCGCTGCGCTGGGAGGAGACCGGGGACGCGGACCCCCATGACTTCGACCTGGCGAGCATGCCCCGCCGCTATGCCGAACTCGGCGACGTGCACGCCGACATGGACGACCACGCCTTCTCCCTGGAGGCGCTTCTCGAACTGGCCCGGCGCGACGAACACGACCACGGTCTCGGCGATCTGCCGTATCCGCCGGAGCATCCGAAGATGCCGGGCGAGCCGAAGCGGGTGCAGCCGAGCCGTGCCCGGCGGCAGGGCGCACCGGGCGACACCGGGAAGCCGGCCGGACCCCCGGCCCCGTGAACACCCCGGCCCCCCGGCGCCGGAGGGCGTGCGGTCGCCGCCGATCACGGCCCGCCGCACGCCCCCGGACTGCCGGTCACCCGGACGGGGACCTCACAGGTCCTTGATCCGGATGTCCCGGTAGGAGATCACATCCGTCGTGCTGTGCACCTGCAGTCCGATGTAGCCGGAGGCGAACCGCCGTCCGTCCGTGCCCGGGTCGTCCGAGCGGGGCGGATAGAAGTCCTGGCCGCCGACGTTGTCGAACTCGTTGATCAGCGCGCCGTTGCGGTAGACCGAGTAGTGCTGGTCGACCACACGGATCTCGTAGTCGTTCCAGGTGCCCTTCGGAGTGACACCCGCCCCGGCCAGACCCACCCGGTCGAAGCCGTAGATCGAACCGGTCTTGTACATGTCGCCGTCGGGCCGGTCGAACACCTGCACCTCGTGCCCGTACTTGATGGCGGCCCACTCCGGCCTGGGCTCCTCGGGGTGGTCGTGGACCCAGGGGAACCGCACGAACACACCGGAGTTGGCGTTCCCGTCACCGGGGGCGTCGTCCCGCCACTGCAGCTTCAGCGAGAAGTCGCCGTACTTGCGCCGCGGGAACCACAGCATGCCCAGGTCCGGTGCGGTGGTGCCGCTGGTGATCGACCCGTCGGGGTTCAGCGCGAAGGAGCCGCCGCCGACATGCTCCCACCGGGCGAAGGACGCGGCCGTACCGTCGAAGAGGGAGTGGTAGCCCGTCGTGTGCCCCGGCGTGCCGATCCCCGAGTCGCGGGCCGCCGTACGGATCGCCCGGTACTCGCGCTGGTCGATCACCCCCTCCTTGCTGAGCCGGTCCAGGACCGTCCTCACGTGCTTCAGGAACAGCGCCTGGGAGGTCCACTCCTTCTCGTCCTCGATCAACTCGCCGATCCGGCACCGGTTGTCGGTGACGCGGTTGCGCACACCGGAGTCGACCGTGCCCACGAACACCGTCGACCGCTCGTCGTACTCGGGGCAGTTGGGCGCGGGGACGCCGCCCCCCGGCACGACGGTGAAGCTCACCGTCCGCGGCTCGGAGACGTTGCCGGCCGTGTCGCTCGCCCGGTACGCCACCGTGTGGGCTCCCGCACGGTCGACGACGACGGGTGCGCCGTACGCCAGGTACGGGCCGCCGTCGAGCGAGTACTCCACCGACGCGACCTCCGAGCCGCCGTCGTCCGTCGCACTCACGGTCACCCGGGCGTTGCCCACGTACGCGCCGTCGGAGTTCCTGGTGCCGTCCACGGTCGCCCCGGTCACGGGCGGCACGGTGTCCTGCGCGGGCGGCGCGACGACCGTGAACGCGACACTGCGGTCCGCGGACACGTTGCCCGCCTTGTCGGTCGCGCGGTACCGCACGGTGTGGGAGCCGACTTGATGCACCATCACGGGAGCGGTGTACGGCTGCCAGGAGCCGGAGTCGACCCCGTACTCGATGGTGTTCACCCCGGAGCCCGTGTCGGACGCGGACACGGTGACCGTCGCCATGTCGACGTACGCCCCGTCGCTGTTCCGTTCGCCGGTCACGGTGGCCGAGGTCTCCGGCGGGGTCGTGTCGTCCGTCGGCGGGGCGACCACCGTGAACTCGACGCGCTTGTCCGCCGACATGTTTCCCGCCTTGTCGACGGCCCGGTAGCGCAGCGTGTGGCCGCCCACCTGGTCGATCACCACCGGTGTGGTGTACGGCTGCCAGGTGTCCGCGTCGCCGACCGCGTACTCGACCCGGTCGACCCCGGACCCGCCGTCGGTCGCGGTGACGGTCACCGTGGCCGAACCGACGTACGCGCCGTCGGAGTTCCGCGTTCCGTCCACGGACGCGGAGGTCTCCGGGGCGTCCGTGTCCGCGCCGCCCCCGTCGGTCACGACGAGGATGCCCTGCATCCGTTCGTGGCCCGGCATCGTGCAGAAGTAGCGGTAGCGGCCGGGGGAGAGCGTCACCTCGGCGGTGTGCCGACCGCCCTGGTCGTCACCGGGGTTGGCCAGGATGTTGAGCTGGACGTCGTTGTTGTACTCCGGGTCGGAGACGTCGAACGTCAGCGTGTGCGGCATGCCGGTGGTGTTGCCGGTCGCCGCGCTGTTCTCGAAGACGATCGTCGCCGGGCCGGCGACCGCGGTCTGCGGCGCGGAGGCGTACGCCGTGATGCCGTCGCCGGCGGTCCAGGTGAGCACCTGGGCCGCGGCGGCGGTCCGTGCCCGTTCGGTCCGCCCGAAGGCGGACGGGGCCAGCCCGGCCACCAGCAGCAGGGCCGCCAGCAGGGCCGTCCAGATTCTTCGTCCGGTTCCCCGGGTGTGCGTCATGCGCCCCTCCTGACCAGCTGGCCGGCGGCGGGAGTGGGGCCGCCACCGGTGTAGGTGACCCGCCACAGCGCCGACTTGGCGTCCGAGGTGAAGAAGCCGCGCCCGTAGTCGAGGACGTACAGTGCGCCGTCCGGGCCGAACTTCCAGTCCATGAGGTTCTTGATGCCGTCGTTGCCGGTCGGGACGATCTTCTTCAGCGATTCCGCGTGCACCGGCAGCCCGCCGTCGCCCTGGTTCTTCGGGTCCATGAGCACGGCGTCACGCGGCTGGTCGGCGTCGTAGAAGTCGCCGACGAACCACTTGCCGTCCCAGTAGGCGGGCCACTTGACGTCGCTGGTGCCGTCCGGGTCGTAGCGGTAGACGGGACCGTTCATCGCGGCCTGCCCGCCGCCCTTGAGCCATGGCAGCAGATACGTGGCCTCCTCCTTCTTGTACGAGGGGATCCCGTTCGCGTCACGCGGATACTCCGGGCCCCCTCCCTGGGGCGAGTACCAGATGTTGTTGCCGGTGACCGGCGGCAGGTCGACCAGACCGTCGTTGTTCGGGGACTCGTTCTTCGGATGGTCGCAGTCGTACCAGCCGAGCGGCTTCGACGGATCCGGCAGGTTGCGGTCCCGGTAGGGCTGCTTGTCGCCCATGCAGTACGGCCAGCCGCGGTTGCCCGCCTCGGTGATGACCGCGAACGTGTCGTACTTCGCCGGGCCCCAGACCGGGGACGGGTCGCTCGCGTCGGGGCCGACCCAGCCCGCGTAGAGGATGTCGGTCTTCTTGTCGACGAAGATGCGCGCCGGGTTCCTGACGCCCATCACATAGATCTCGCCGCGGGTCTTGCCGCCGCCCTCGTCGGTCTCCCTGCCGGTGAAGAGGTTCCCGTCGGGAATCGTGTACGTCCCGTCGGGCTCCGGATGGATGCGCAGGATCTTGCCGTTGAGGTTGTGGGTGTTGCCGGCGGTACGGCGCGCGTCCGCGAAGGAGACGCCCTTGAAGTTGGGCTGCGGGTTGTTGCCGGAGTAACCGTCGCTGAACCGGCTGGAGTTGTTGTCGCCGGTGGCTATGTACAGGTTGCCCTTGGAGTCCCAGGTCATCCCGCCGCCCGCGTGGCAGCAGCTGTGGATCTGCACCGGCCACGCGAGCAGTACCTTCTCGCTGCCCAGGTCCAGCTTGTCGGTGGCGAGGTCGAGCGTGAAGCGGGAGACGCGCCGCTCGGCCATGTGCGTGTCGCGGTTGATCCGGGAGTGCGGCGTGTAGTGCAGATACACCCAGCCGTTCTGCTCGAAGTGCGGGTCGAGTTCGATGCCGAGCAGCCCTTCCTCGACCTTGATCAGCTCGTCACCGCCGCCCTTGTTGCCGAAGACGGTCAACTCGCCCGCCAGCGTGACCTTTCCGGTCCTCGGTTCGTAGACGTGGATCTGGCCCTTGCCCTTGCCGATGTCGGGATCGTTCCAGTCGGTGACCACCGGCTGGGAGGCGTCCCCGCCGCCGCGGCCGATGTACAGCACACGCCCGTCGGGCGCGGTCACCAGCCCGTGCGGCTCGCCGATCTGGTCGCTCTGCCCGGGCTGGTTGGGCTCGGTGAGCCGCTCGGCCTTGTACTCGGCGGTGATCGTCGCCTTGCAGTCGGCCTGCGCCAGCCGTGTCGTCCACAGCAGGGCGCCGCGCAGATGCGCGCGGAAGTCCGTCTCGTCGTAGGACGACACGGTGCCTCCCATGCCGGTGTAGAAGGACCGGCCGCCGTCGTAGTCCCGGCACCAGCTGATCGGATGGTCCCAGCCGTTCCCGCTCGCGCCGGGCCGGTACGTGGACTCGCGCACCCTGGCCACCGTGTGCACGTCGCCGGACGGGTTCTTCACCCAGTTCGGCCACACGTCCGGGCGCTTCCACTGCAGCGGCAGGTCCTTGGTGGCCGGGTGCTGCCGGTCGCCGACCTCGACGACGGCGCGCTGGGCGTCCGTCGGGCCGCCGGCGGCCGGGCGGGCGCCGACCAGTCCGGTGAACCAGTCGGAGTACGGTTCCGCCCGGGCCGCGTCATGGATGCCGACGAAGCCGCCGCCCGCCTCCATGTACGCCTCGAGGCCCTCCTCCTGCTCGGGATCGAGGACGTCCCCGCCGCCGGTCAGGAACACGATCGTGTTGAGGCGCCCCAGCTTCTTCGCGTCGGTGAAGACGGACGCGTCGTCGGTGGCCCGGACCTTGAAGCGCTGGTTCGCGGGCCCGGACAGGCCGATCTTCTCGATCGCCTCGATCCCGGCGTTCACGACCGGCGACTCGTCCCCGGCCGCCGCGGAACCGTAGAAGACCAGGACGCGGACGTCGTCGCCGCCCGGCGGCGCTTTGACGGACATCGTTGTCGAGGCCGGGTCCGGTGCCGGGCGCGCGCTCGCGGTGGGGCCGGAGAGGACCCCCGCGGTGACGACTCCGGCGGCGAGGGCCGCGGCCCAGGCCCGTCTCCTCGTGCCGGCCCCTCGTGGGCTCCGTAAGCCTCGTACGCCCAAGGGTCTTTGATGCGATGTGAGCCGCATGTGGTCACCCACCCCTCGTCGGTCACGGCAACAGCGCCAAGGAAGCTAGACGTCTTTGCGCGACTCGCCAATAGGTATGACCGGGATACAACAAACTTTGTCCTTACTGTGGATAAACTGCGGGCATGCCGCTACCGTCCCTCTCGTTCGTCTCAGCGGCTCGTCTCCGTGAATTCCGTCTCGGCATGGGGAGTTCGGCATGGACAGGCGCAGTTTCAACCGAGGGATGCTGCTTGGTGGTGCGGCGGTCGCGACATCGTTGTCCCTGGGCACGGAGGCCGCCGGCGCCGACCACCCGGTGAGGACCGCACCCGCCGGGGGCGAGGTCAGACACATCAAGCTGTACGCCGAGGAACTCGACGGCGGGCAGATGGGGTACGGCTTCGCCAAGGGGAAGGCGACCGTTCCCGGCCCCCTGATCGAACTCGTCGAGGGCGACACGCTCCACATCGAGTTCGAGAACACCATGGACGTGGCGGCCAGCCTTCATGTGCACGGACTGGACTACGAGATCTCCAGCGACGGCACCAAGTGGACCAGGAGTGATGTGCAGCCGGGTGACACCCGCACCTACACCTGGCGCACCCACGCTCCCGGCCGCCGCGCCGACGGGACCTGGCGGGCGGGCAGCGCCGGGTACTGGAACTACCACGACCACGTCGTCGGCACCGAACACGGCACCGGCGGGGTGCGCAAGGGCCTGTACGGGCCGGTGGTCGTACGCCGCAAGGGTGATGTCCTGCCGGACAGGACGCACACCATCGTGTTCAACGACACGACGATCAACAACCAGGCGCACATGGGACCCGACTTCGAGGCGACGGTCGGCGACCGCGTCGAGTTCGTGGTGATCACCCACGGGGACCACTACCACACGTTCCACATGCACGGTCACCGCTGGGCGGACAACCGCACCGGACTGCTCACCGGCCCGGACGACGAGAGCCGTGTCGTCGACAACAAGATCGTGGGACCGGGCGACTCCTTCGGCTTCCAGGTGATCGCGGGGGAGGGGGTCGGAGCGGGCGCGTGGATGTACCACTGCCATGTCCAGAGCCACGCCGACATGGGGATGACCGGGATGTTCCTGGTGAGGAAGGCGGACGGGACGATTCCCGGGTACGACCCCCACCCCGGCCACGAGTCGCACCTTCACCAGGCGCCGCACAGACGCCCGTGAGGGCGGGCCCCTCCGCGTCGGGAGCGCTCTCAGCGCTGTCGGTCCCCCGGGCTATCCTGATCGGGAACCGCCGGGGAGGAGTCCGAAGTGACCGAGACCGTGCCGCGCCCCACGCTCGAGGCCGTGGCCGCCCGGGCCGGAGTCTCGCGGGCCACCGTCTCCCGGGTCGTCAACGGCGGTGACGGTGTGCGCGAGCCCCTGGCCGAGCGGGTCCGCCGGGCCGTCGAGGAACTCGGCTACGTACCGAACCAGGCGGCGCGCAGCCTGGTGACCAAGCGGCACGACGCGGTCGCCGTCGTGATCGCCGAACCCGAGACCCGGGTCTTCGCCGATCCCTTCTTCGGTCTGCAACTGCGAGGCATCAGCAAGGAGTTGACCGCCCACGACGCCCAGCTGGTGCTGCTGCTCACGGAAGGGCGCGCCGACCACGCACGGGTCGGCCGGTATCTCGCCGGCGGTCATGTCGACGGCGCGCTCGTCTTCTCGCTGCACCTCGAGGACCCGCTGCCGGAGCTGGTCCAGCGCGCCGGGGTGCCCACGGTGTTCGGCGGGCGGCCGGGCTGGGGCGGCGGCGCACGCAGCTCCGTGTACGTGGACAGCGACAACCGCGGCGGCGCCCGCGAGGCCGTACGGCATCTCGTCGGACTCGGCCGCCGGCGCATCGCCCACATCACCGGCGCCCTCGACCAGACGTCCGCCGTGGACCGGCTCGACGGGTTCCGGGACGTCATGGTCGACGCCGATCCGCGGCTGATCGCCGAAGGCGACTTCACCCCGGCCGGTGGTGAGCGCGCGATGCGGGAGCTGCTGGAGCGCTGCCCGGACCTGGACGCCGTGTTCGCGGCCAACGACCTGACCGCGTCCGGCGCCCTGCGTGTGCTGCGCGCGCAGGGGCGCCGGGTGCCCGACGACGTCGCCCTGATCGGCTTCGACGACATGCTGCCGGTCGCCGAGCAGACCGACCCGCCGCTGACCACGATCCGTCAGGACATAGAGGAGATGGGCCGGCTGATGGCCGGGTTGTTGTTGCGTGGCCTCGACCGGCGCGGCGGCGGGCCGGGTGGGGACGGCGCCGGCGGCGCTCCGGGCGTGGGCGACGGGCCGTCCAGCGTGGTCCTGCCGACGACCCTGGTGCGGCGCGCGTCCGCGTGAGCGCCCCGCGCGCCACCGGTCAGGAGCCGCGCGTCACCGGTCAGGAGCCGACCGTCAGCGGTCAGGAGCCGACCGTCACCGTGAAGCGCCTCGGGTTTCCGTCGTACGCCGCCCCCGACACATCGGGCTGGCCGTCCGGGCGCACGTCGTCGTACGGGAACGCGTACCCGATCGGCGAGTTGGCGTGCACGACACGCGCCCAGTGGTTGGTCACGCCGCCCTGGTAGTAGTCGGCACCGGTCGCGCCGCCGGGCTGGTCGGGGTGGGTGAGCATGAGCGAGCGGTTGAAGCCGGCGGCGAGGCGGGCGAGCAGGGCCTTCTTGTCGTCGGGGTCACCGGGGTTGTTGGCGAACGGCCCGTGGTTGCAGGTTAAGATGTCCTTCGAGGTGGGTTTGACGAAGGTGTGGCCGCCGGTGAAGGCGAGCGTGTCACCGGTGACCCGGCCGGTGAACACCCCCCGGCCGCCCTGGAGGTCGATCCTCAGGTCGGTGCCGCGGTACTTGTCCCAGACCTGGTCGGCATAGGCGGTCCACAGTTCACGGAACGGCATCCGGTCCGGCTGGTCGAAGTACGGTGCCATCAGGTTCTGCGGGGAGATGACCCGCAGCACCTTTCCGTCGACGCGGACCACGAGCTGGTCCCAGGGCTGTTGGTCCTTCGCGGCCTGCGCCGTCAGGTCCGAGGCGATCCTGTCCACGGCGCCGCCGGGAAGCGGCGCGACCGTGTGCGTGGCGTCGCCCTCCAGCGTCAGCCCGATCGGCAGGGCGGTCACCAGGTCGACGTAGCTGATGTTCGCGTACAGCTGGGCGGAGTTGAAGGTGAACTCGCAGAACGACCAGGTCTTCTTGTAGTTGGGGTCCGCGGGCGTCGCGAACGCGGGCTCGACGAGGGCCGGGCCCGGGTTCAGGAAGAAGTCGAGGGTGTCGTCGCGCACGAAGTAGATCCGCGCGCCGAACATCTGCGGCAGCGTCAGCACCGTCGGCGCGGAACCCGCGGGTCCCAGCGGGATGGCGCAGTCGACGGGCAGCGGGGTCTGGGGTGCGGAGGGTGAGGCCGGCCGGTGGACGCTGCCGTCGGCCCGCAGCAGCATCCAGGCGCCCGTCGACTGCTCGTGTCCGGTGACGTAGGCGCGGACCGTGCCCGGCAACGAGGCGTTGCGCAGTGCGAGTTCGCAGGTGGCAGGGGCCGCCTGGGCGGCACCCCGGCCGAGGGCGCCGGCCCAGGCGGGGGAGGTGGCGGCGACGGCGGTTGAGGTCAGAAACACTCGGCGCGATATCACGAGTCGTCTCCTGGGGTGTGGGGGGGAGCGCAGGAAGGTCCGTGCCCGCGGGCTCCTGCGGTGTTCCACACTGTCTCCAGGGGAAGTTGAGGCGTCAAGGGTTATGACTGAGAGCGCTCTCAGGAATTCTCGGCCTTCAAGAGATGAAGGACGGCTCCCTCAAGCGTCAGTCCTGCCGCGGGGCGCTCCTGAGCACCGCGAAGCGCGCTCCGTAGGGGTCGGCGAGTCTGGCGACGCGGCCCACGCCCTCGAGGTCCGTCGGCGGCATCCGGAGGCTGCCGCCGAGCTCCTGTGCCCGGCTCACCGTGGCGTCCGTGTCCGTGACGTCGAAGTACGGCAACCAGTGGGCGGCGGACCGCGCCTCCGTGGGATCGTCGGCCAGGGGCACCAGTCCGCCGAACATGGAGTCGGCGCCCGCTCCCTCGGGGTTGACGCAGGTGTAGGTGCCGCCGGGGAAGGGCACCCCTTCGGTCTCCCAGCCGAGCACCCGGTGGTAGAAGGCGGCGGCACGGGCGATGTCCAGCGTGTGCAGCTCGACCCAGCACAGCGAGCCGGGGGCGCCGGCCACCTCGATGCCCGAGGTCCGGCCCGGCTGCCAGATGCCGAACGGCACGCCGGCCGGGTCGGCGAGGACGGCCATGTGGCCTTCTCCCATCACGTCCATGGGCCGGACGAGCACGCTGCCGCCGGCCTGCTCGGCCGCCTTCGCGGTGGCCTGCGCGTCGGGGCTCTGGAAGTAGACGGTCCAGGACGGCGGGCCCTGCTCGGGGGTGGTCCGCATGACGCCGGCAGCGGTCTCGCCGGAGAGCTGGAAGAAGCCGTAGCCGCCCGCCTCGGGGCCCGCCGACCGGAACCGCCAGCCGAAGAGACCGCCGTAGAAGGAGAGGGCGCCGTCGAGGTCGGAGGTGCCGACATCCAGCCAGTTCGGGGCGCCGTTGACGAAACGGGTGGTGAGCATGAGTGCCCTCCTCGAAGGTTCCCGTTGCCTGCAGTGCCGAGTCTCGCACCGCCCACTGCCAGGCGCCGCCGGAGCGGCACGACCGGGCCGAGTGACGTTCGGAGCAAGCGGATCCGGCTTCTCGCGGGCCGCCGCGCGCCGCCGTGCGTCCCCCGGTCGCCGGGGGCATCATCGAGAGTCGTACGACACGACGGCCGTACGACACGACGGCCGTACGACACGACGGCCGTACGGCACGGCGGTACGGGGCCACCGGAGGGGCGCGGCGGGCGAGCCGTTGATCCCGCGTTGATCGAACGTTTGTCGCCGCTCGGCACGATTCGGCCATGCACAGAGAAGCGATCACTGCGTCCGACATCGCCTGGCAGGAGCAGGCGCTGTGCGCGCAGACGGGGGCCGACTTCTTCTTTCCCGAGCCGGGCAGCTCGGTACGGGAGGCCAAGCGCATCTGCGGACTCTGCGGGATCCGTTCCGCATGTCTCGCCTACGCCCTGGAGAACGACGAACGGTTCGGCGTCTGGGGCGGGCTGTCCGAGAAGGAGCGGATGAACCTGCGGCGTACGCAGGGGTGCCGATGAGCGGGTGACCGCCTCCGGGCTCGTCCCGGAGCTGTCCCCGGGAGGTACGAGGGCCGGTCGTGGCCGTCCGCCCGGATGCGCCCCGCGGCCCGGGGGACGATGCTGGAGTCATGACCGGACGGGCCCCTGTCATCGTTCATCCGCCGTCGGGCACCGGCGGCCGCCGGGTCACGGCGCGCGGGGAGAGCCTGGGCGTGGCGTTCTCCGACGAGGACGTGATCGAGTTCCTCGGCCGGGCGGGACTGCCCGATGCCGAGGACCTGCTCGACGATCCGGCGTGGGTGAAGTGGCGCGGCGCGGACGCGCACCACTACGAGGCCGCGTAGGAGCTTCCCGGTGGCCGGGCGGGTGCCGCGGCGCCCCCGGCACGGCCGGACCGCCCACTGCGGTTCGCCCCGCTGGCCCGCCGCCCAGCCGCCCCGTCGGGCCGCCGTGCACCGCCGTGCCGCCCCCCGGGAGCCCGGCGCGACACCGTGGGAACCGGTGCGGCCACGGCCCCCGGCGGAGGGTGCGACGGAGGGTATGACGACGGCCCCGGACTACGCGCCGATCCGTGCCGCCATCCTGGCCTTGCGTGCCGCCAGCTTCTCGTCGAACTTCGCGGCCTCGGCGTCCAGCCCGCCCAGGAACCGGCCCAGTTCCTCCTGCGCCCGCCGGCCGTCGGGGCCGAGGCCGTCGATCTCCATGATCTTCAGGAAGCGGAGCACCGGCTGGAGCACGTCGTCGTGGTGGATCCGCAGGTTGTAGACCTCCCCGATCGCCATCTGGGCGGCCGCGCGCTCGAAGCCGGGAATGCCGTGACCTGGCATCCGGAAGTTCACCACGACGTCCCGGACGGCCTGCATGGTCACGTCGGGCGCGAGCTCGAACGCCGCCTTCAGCAGGTTCCGGTAGAACACCATGTGCAGGTTCTCGTCGGTCGCGATGCGGGCCAGCATCCGGTCGCAGACGGGATCGCCGGACTGGTGCCCGGTGTTGCGGTGCGAGATGCGGGTGGCCAGTTCCTGGAAGGAGACGTACGCCACGGAGTGCAGCATCGAGTGCCGGTTGTCCGACTCGAAGCCCTCGCTCATGTGGGCCATGCGGAACTGCTCCAGCCGGTCGGGGTCGACCGCGCGCGAGGCGAGCAGGTAGTCGCGCATCACGATGCCGTGCCGGCCCTCCTCGGCGGTCCAGCGGTGCACCCAGGTGCCCCAGGCGCCGTCACGGCCGAAGAGGGTGGCGATCTCGTGGTGGTAGCTGGGGAGGTTGTCCTCGGTCAGCAGGTTCACGACCAGTGCGGTCCGGCCGATCTCGGTGACCTTGGACTGGTTCTTCTCCCATGCCTCCCCGTCCTCGAAGAGGCCCGGGAAGTTGCGGCCGTCGCTCCAGGGGACGTACTCGTGCGGCATCCAGTCCTTGGCGACCGCCAGATGCCGGTTCAGCTCCGTCTCGACCACTTCTTCCAGCGCGCACAGCAGCCGCGTGTCGGTCCAGACGGAGGGGCTGCCGAGATGGGGAGAGGTGATCGTCACGGGAACTCCAGGGAGACGGCGAGGCAAGAGCGGGTGGCCGGCGAGCGGTGCCGGAAACTTACGGGATCGTAGGCTACGAAACCGTAGGTTACGAAGCCGTAGGTTAAGCGCGCTGTAAAGGCCGCTGATCAGCGGATGCCTGCCGGGAGCGGGGACGCGGCCGTACCGGTCGCCGGGATGCCGGTGATCCCGTGGATTCCGTGGATTCCGAGGTTCGGGACCGCGGGAGGAACGGTTCGGCGGATCAGGCGTACAACTCCCGCAGACGCACCGAGAGGCATGTCACACAGCCCTCGAGCTTCTCGAACTCGCCGATGTCCACCAGGACCGGTTCGTGCCCGAGGTCGGCGAGCAGCTCCGCCGTCTTCGGCGCACTGGCCGCCATGAGCAGTTTGCCGCCGCCCAGCAGCACGACGTGCGAGCCGGACTCCTCCGGCACCGGCAGGAAGCGGGGGAACAACGCGGGCTTGTCCACGAGCGGCACATGGCCGATGACCGTGCCGTCGGGCAGCGCGGTGACGGCCGACTTCAGGTGCAGCACCTTGGTGACGGGCACGGACACCACACGGGCGCCCAGCGGTTCGAAGACCGCGCGCACCTGCTGGACGGCGGCCGGGTTGGTGCGCCCGCTGCGGCCCACGTAGATCGTGTCGTCGATCTTCAGGACGTCGCCGCCGTCGAGCGTGCCCGGCTCCCAGATCCAGTTGACCGAACAGCCCAGCCGCGCCACGGCCTCCTCGACGCCCCCGGTCTCCTCGCGCCGCGACTCCGCGCCCGGCCGCGCGATGAGGGCGACGTTCTTGTACATCACCACGGTGTCCTCGACGAACACCGAGTCGGGGCAGTCGTCGGCCGGATCCACCTCGATCGTCTCCCAGCCGTGCGCACGCAGTGCCTCTGCGTACGCTTCCCACTGTTCGAGCGCGAGATCGACGTCGACCTTCTCGCGCTCGATGTGCGTCACCAGCCCCTCGGCGAGGCGTGGACTCGGACGGCGGATGAGGGCCTTCTTGCTGGGCACGTGGGACTCCGTCTCGGCTGATGCTGTCGCCCGCCATCATGCAGGGCCGATGCGCGCGGACAAAGCCCCGGGTTCGGGCTCCTTCCCGGGGACGGCCGGGCGCGGCTCGCCCACGGCGCCCCGTGCGCCGGACCACCCGTACGCCCGGGCGGTCCGGCACCTGCCACGGCGCGGGCCTGTCGCCGCGTCCCGTCCCTCGACGGCAGGGCCTACCGGGCGGCGGGACCGCCGAGGGCATCAGGTGTGGTCTCCCGGAACCCGCCGTCCAGCAGCAGCCAGCGCGTGACCCCGATCGACTCCAGGAAGGGCAGGTCGTGGCCGGCCACGATCAGCGCGCCCTGGTACGACTCCAGGGCCGTGACGAGCTGCCGCACACTCGCCAGGTCGAGGTTGTTCGTCGGTTCGTCCAGCATCAGCAACTGCGGCGCCGGCTCCGCGAGCATCAGCGCGGCCAGGGCGGCGCGGAAGCGTTCGCCGCCCGACAGCGTCCCGGCCGGCTGGTCGGCCCGCGCGCCACGGAACAGGAAGCGGGCCAGACGCGCCCGGATCCGGTTGTTGGTGGCTCCCGGGGCGAACCGGGCCACGTTCTCCGCGACCGTGAGGCCGTCGTCGAGGACGTCCAGCCGCTGTGGCAGGAAACGCAGCGGCACGTGCGCCGTGACCTCGCCCGCCACCGGCTCCAGCTCGCCCGCGATCGTGCGCAGCAGCGTGGTCTTGCCCGCGCCGTTGCGTCCGACGAGCGCGATCCGCTCCGGGCCGTGCACGTCGAAGCCGCCCTCGAGGCGGGCACCGTACGTCAGCCGCAGGTCCCGCAGCGTCAGGACGGACCGACCCGGCGGCACCGCCGTGTGGGGCAGGTCGACACGGATCTCGTCGTCGTCCCGTACCGCCTCGACCGCCTCGTCGAGTCGCTCCCTCGCCTCGGCGAGCCGCTCCTCGTGCAGGATGCGGTGCTTGCCCGCGGACTCCTGGGCCGCACGTTTCCGCCCGCCCATGACGATCTTCGGTTCGCGCCTGCTGTCCCACATCTTCTGGCCGTACCGCTTGCGGCGGGCCAACTTGACCTGGGCTTCGGCCAGCTCGCGCTTCTGCCTGCGCAGGTCGGACTCGGCGACGCGCACCATGCGCTCGGCCGCCTCCTGCTCGACGCCCAGGGCCTCCTCGTACGCGGAGAAGGTGCCGCCGAACCAGGTGACCTCCCCGGCGCGCAGATCCGCGACCTGGTCGACCAGATCGAGGAGTTCACGGTCATGGCTGACCACGACCATCACGCCCGTCCATGCCTCGACCGCCGCGTACAGCCGCCGGCGGGCGTACAGGTCGAGATTGTTGGTCGGCTCGTCCAGCAGCAGCACGTCCGGGCGCCGCAGCAGCAGCGCGGCCAGCCGCAGCAGGACGGACTCGCCGCCGGAGACCTCGCCGATCGTGCGGTCCAGACCGATGTGGCCCAGGCCCAGTTCGCCGAGCATCGCCTCGGCGCGCTCCTCCACGTCCCAGTCGTCGCCGACGGCCGCGAAGTGCTCCTCGGCCGCGTCGCCCGCCTCGATGGCGTGCAGCGCGGCGCGCCGCGCGGCGATGCCGAGCGCCTCGTCGACCCGCAGGGTGGTGTCGAGCGTGATGTTCTGCGGCAGGTAGCCGATCTCGCCGTGGACGTGCACGGTGCCGTCGGACGGGGTGAGTTCACCCGCGATCAGTTTCAGCAGGGTGGACTTTCCCGCTCCGTTGACGCCGACGAGGCCGGTCCTGCCGGAGCCGAAGGCGATCTGGAGGCCGTCGAAGACACGGGTGCCGTCGGGCCAGGAGAAGGACAGGGACGTACAGGTGAGGGAAGGTGAAGGTGACATGCGGGCCTCGCGACTGCTCGGAACGGGCGGGGGCGACGCGTAGGAGACACCGCAGAGGGCGACGGTCCGCTGGGAGGACGGGTCCTGCACCGGGGGACGGCTCGAATGCCGAGGTCGCACGCAACGCACACGGACGCGAACAGCGCCGTGTGACGCGGTGTCTCAAGACCTCAGACGAGCAACGTCCTTCTCCCCTCGGCGGCGACAGAACCGCTGTACACCGTAGGAAGGGGCCCGAGGGGTGTCAACGCATTAACGTGGTCGGCGGCCGGGGCGTGTCCGCGGCCGCCGAGGCGAGCCCGGACCGGCCGAGCACGCCCGACCGTGCAAGGAGACCCCGTGCCCGACGGCTCCCCCTCGCTGGCCGCGCTGCTCTATCTGCTGGCCTGGGACACCACCAGGCTCAGGCTGAGCGGCGCGGCCCGGCTCGCGCACCTGGTGCGGGCCGGCGCGCTCACCGAACTGGCCCAGCGCGGGCTGCTCGTCGACGTGGACGGCGTCGCCACCCCGGCGGACCCCGACGCCCGCACCGGCGACCCCGTACTCGACGGTCTTCTGGAACTGGTCGAGGAGTCCCGGCCCCGCCGCTGGAAGACCTGGGTCACCCTGCGCGCCGGCGTCACCCTCGACGCCGTCCGCGCCCAGCTCACCGCGGGCGGCTGGCTGCGGACCGGGAAGAAGCGGATGCTCGGGGTCTTCCCGTCCGTGGAGTACGAGCTGGAGCGGGTGCCGCAGGTGGAGGCGCTGCAGCGGGAGGTGCGGCAGGTGATCGAGGGCCCGGTGCCCGTCACGGAGGTCTCCGACCGCGACGCCGCCCTCGCGGCCCTGGCCGCGGCGGCCGAACTGGGCACGGTCGTGACCGCCGCCGACCGCAAGCGCCACAAGGAGCGCATCGAGGCGCTGACGGAGCGCGGCGGCGCCGCCGCACCGGCGCTGCGGAAGGTCGTCCACGAGGTGCGCACGGCCGTGGTCGTCGCGGCGACGGCCGGCGGGGCGGGGGCGACGGCCGGCAGCTGACGCCGACGGTGCGGAGAGGGCCGCCTCCGCCTCACGCACCGGCCGGATGTCCGCCGGCCGGCGCCCGGCGCACGCCGGCCGAGGAGGCCGGCGCCTCCGCCGTCGCCACGACCGGCGCCGGGTCAGCCCACGGGGGGCTCAACGGGCTGCCGGGCGCCGCACGTCACCCCCTGCGGGGCGCGTCCGGCCGCCGAGCGGCCGCGTCCGGCCGGCCTTCAGCAGGCGTCCCGGATCAACTCGGCCAGGTCGCGGTCGAGGTCCACGTGCAGATGCTCCACACCGACGGGCACCAGCTCCGTGGTCCGCTCCAGGAAGCGCCGGACCTCGTCGGAGTGGACGTGCACCACGGCCGTGCCCTCCGGGGCGTGGAACTCCAGGACGGTGCGGTCGTAGCCGTACGGCCGCACCCGCACGTCGCCGTGGCCCTCCGGGCCCTCCAGGCCCGCCGTGAGCAACTCGCGGGCGAACGTCCAGCAGACCTCCACGCCTTCCAGGGTGGCCGGGGCCGGGAAGGTCATGCGGACGGCGAACGGGTCGCGCCGGTCGTAGTGGAGCATGGCCGGAATGCGCGGCATCCGCGGCGCGGCGGCGACGAGGCGGGCCTCCACGGGCTGCTCGATGACGGTGGACAACGCCTTGCTCCCTTGCGACGGCTGGACGGGCTGGGTGCGGATGCGGCCGGGCACTTGAAGAGACGATGGATCGAGCCAATCCGTGCACATGAAACTCGAGTGACCTCTGTCACCGAGACCATGTCTACGGGCGATCCGCGGTGACGGGCGGCCCCGTCCCGGGATCACCGGGATCACCGGGATCACCGGGATCACCGGGATCACCGGGATCACCGGGACACCGAGGAGGACACCGGGAACGGGCGTACGGTTCCCGGGCGAGGCCGTCTGGACGGCATCGGGGGAGTGGGCTAGCTTCGCGCGCCATGACGGGCATGGAGAACACGAGACGTACGGCTCGGACGGTCGCCGCGGGTCTGTGCGCGGCGGCGCTCCTCGCGCTGCCGGCGCCCGCGCAGGCCCACGGGCCGCAGCGGCCGGTGCCGCACTGGCAGATCAAGGACAGCGGCACGGACGTACGCTTCCGTGGTCTGTCGGCGGTCGGCCGGGACACCGCGTGGCTGGCCGGATCCAAGGGCACCGTGTTGCGCACCACCGACGCCGGCGCCCACTGGCGGGACGTCTCCCCGCCGGGCGCCGCGGACCTGGAGCTGCGCGACGTCGAGGCGTTCGACGCGCGGCACGCGGTGGTCCTGGCCGTCGGCGAGGGCGAGGCGTCCCGGGTGCTGCGCACCGACGACGGGGGCGCCACCTGGACCGAGGCGTTCCGCAACACCGACGCCAGGGCCTTCTACGACTGCCTCGCGTTCTTCGACCGGCGCCACGGTCTCGCGGTGAGCGACCCGGTCGACGGCCGGTTCCGCATCCTGTCCACCGGCGACGGCGGCCGCACCTGGACCGTCCTGCCCGGCGAGGGGATGCCCGCCGCCCAGGACGGCGAGGCCGGCTTCGCGGCCGGCGGCCAGTGCCTGGTCGCCTCGGGCCCGCACGACGTGTGGCTCGCCACCGGCGGCGGCGCACGCGCGCGTGTGCTGCACTCCGCCGACCGCGGACTGACCTGGACCGCCTCCGACACGCCGGTTCCGGCGGGCGATCCGGCGCGGGGCGTGTTCGCCGTCGCCTTCCGCGACCGCACGCACGGTCTCGCGGTCGGCGGGGACTACCGCGCCGGCCTGCCGTCACCCCGGGCCGCGGCGGTCAGCGGGAACGGCGGCCGCACCTGGGCGCCCGCCGCATCGCCCCCGCCCGCCTACCGTTCCGGGGTCACCTGGCTGCCGGGCAGCCGCACCGCCGCGCTCGCCGTCGGCCCCACCGGCACGGATCTGACCACGGACGGCGGCCGCACCTGGAGGACCGTCGACACGGGCTCGTACGACACCGTGGACTGCGCCCCCGACCGTGGGTGCTGGGCAGCCGGGGAACAGGGGCGCGTGGCGCGCCTGGAGCCCTGAGACCTGCGGCCGCGGGGCGACGTCGCGCACGCCGGCACGGTGATCCCGGTCAGAACGGGTACTCGACGGTCCCGCACCCCGAAAGGAAGTGACCGGCCATGCCACGCGGCTCCAGCCCGAAGCGGGAACGCCAGTACGAGCACATCAAGGAGAGCGCCCTCGACCGCGGAGAGGGCAAGCAGCGCGCCGAGGAGATCGCCGCGCGGACCGTGAACAAGGAGCGCGCCCGCTCCGGCGAGTCCAAGACCGCGAGCCGCACGTCCACGCAGGACATGTCGTCCGGCAAGCGGGGCGGCCAGCGCTCGGGGAAGGGCGCGCAGGGGCCCACGTACGACCAGCTGTACGAGGAGGCGAAGCGGCGCAACATCCGCGGCCGCTCGGACATGAACAAGAGCGAACTGCGGCGCGCGCTGGGCGGTAAGTGACGGCGGACCGCGGGGTCGTACGCTCGACATCGCCATGACGACCGTACACATCCCCGCGGGCTGGCCCGCGACCGAAGACGAAGCCCGCGCCGTGCAGGACGAGTTGCGCGGCAGGGTCATCCTCGACGAACCGGGGCCGCCGCCCGGGACCGGCACCGTGACGGGGGTCGACGTCGCCTACGACGACGAACGGGGCGTGGTCGCGGCGGCAGCCGTCGCACTGGACGCGGCCACGCTCGGCCGGATCGCCGAGGCCACCGCCGTCGGAGAGGTCTCCTTCCCCTACGTGCCCGGTTTGCTGGCCTTCCGTGAGATCCCCACCGTGCTGGCCGCCCTGGCGGCCCTGGACCGCGACCCGGGCCTGGTCGTCTGCGACGGCTACGGCCTCGCCCACCCGCGCCGGTTCGGTCTCGCCTGCCACCTCGGCGTCCTCACCGGGCTGCCCACCATCGGTGTCGCCAAGAACCCCTTCACCTCCACCTACCAGGAGCCCGACGCGCCGCGCGGCAGCAGCAGTCCCCTGCTCGCGGAGGGCGAGGAGGTCGGCCGGGCCCTGCGCACCCGGGCGGGCGTCAAGCCGGTCTTCGTCTCCGTGGGCCACCGGGTCGGCATCGACAACGCCTGCGCGCACACCCTCGCGCTCGCCCCGAAGTACCGCATCCCCGAGACCACGCGGCACGCCGACGCCCTGTGCCGGCTGGCCCTGCGGGCCGCCGTCGGCCGGACGGGCACCCCGGGCTGACCCGGCGCCCGACGTCCCGTCCCGGGGTGCCCGGGCCCGCTGAGGCCCGCTGAGCACCCGTACTGAGTACCCGTACTGAGTACCCGTACGGATGTGGCGGTGGCGTCGCATCGGCAGGCTGGGCCCATGACGACGCACCGTTCCGCCAAGGCCATGAGCAACCCCGCCCAGCCCGTCGAGCGCGCCGTGACGGCCGCGCTCCTGCTCGCCGTGATCGCCAGGCTCGCCTGGATCGGCGGGATGATCTACACCGTCCTGGGGTGACGGTTCCGGTGGCCCGGCGGGCGACGTTCGCCGTGTCGGGGCACCGGGAGCCCTACCGCAGGGCGGCCACCCGGAAGGTGATGCCGGCCGCGCGGAGGCGCTCGATGAGCGCGTTGCCCATCGCCTGTGCCGTGGTGACCTGGCCGGACGTGTGCGGCAGATCGTCGAGGGCGAGGGACAGGGCCGACTCGGCGAACATCTTCGCCGTCTCGTCGTACCCCGGGTCACCGCCCGAGACCTCCGTGAACACCCGCCGGCCGCCGCCCTCGCCCACGAACCGCACCGTGAACCAGCTCTTCGCCCGCTTCTCGGGTCCCGGCCCCTCCCCGGGCCTGAGCCGGTCCGACAGCCATCGCCGCGCGGGTGGCACCTGTGCTGCCGTGAACAGCGCGCCGACGGCCGCGACCCCTCCCAGGGCGTACGGCAGGGTCTCGACCGCCGCGTAGTGCCGGTAGCGGAAGTCGGGGCCGTAGCGCTCCAGCACCCGCGCCGACCGGCGTACCACCTGCGGGTCGATGGTGGGCAGCGGCAGCGCCCAGGTCCCCACCTCCGCCGCGTACCTGGGCGCGCCGAGCGGCGCCCGCGCCCGCCGCCCCAGCAGCCGGGGCTCGTGGCGGGTGCGGTCGCGGGCCGCGGCCATCATCTGCGGGCCGCGCGCGAACTGGCCGAGCGCGGAGGCGAACGTGCCGCCCGAGAACATCGCCCGCGAACGGACGTATCCGTCGACCGTGAGCGGCACCCCTTCGGGCAACTGCTGCACGGTGAAGTACACCCCCAGGTCATGGGGCACCGAGTCGAAGCCGCAGGAGTGCACGAGCCGTGCCCCCGTCTCCCGCGCGCGGGCGTCGTGCCGCACGTACATGAGGTCCACGAATTCGGGTTCGCCGGTCAGGTCCAGGTAGTCGGTGCCCGCGTCGGCGCAGGCGGCCACCAGTTCCTCGCCGTACTTCAGATAGGGCCCGACGGTGGTGGCCAGCACGCGCCCCTGGTGGGCGAGGGCGGCCAGCGACTCCGGGTCCCGGGCGTCCGCCCGGAGCAGGCCGGGCCGGTTACCGCCCGCGAGCCGTTCCCGCAGCCGCTCCAGCTTCCGGGGGCTGCGGCCCGCGATCGCCCAGCGCAGTCCCTCGGGCGCGTGCGCGGCGAGGTAGTGCGCGGTCAGCGCGCCCACGAAACCGGTGGCCCCGAAGAGCACGATGTCGTACGCGCGATCCGCTCTCAGCCTGTCCATGACACCTCTCCGCCCAGCGCCGTTGCCGGGCCCGAGGCTAGCGCGAGGCGGCGGCCGACGGGCGGTGAGGTCGGCGTGGCAGCACCCGGCCACCCCCGCTCCCCCCCTTTGTCTGTGGTATGAGACGGTTTGACGGCGGGAATTCGACTAAGCGCTTGCTCGTTCGGGTCTTGCCCGCGCTGCAACCTGTTCTTAACATCACTGATGTCACATCAGTTGTGTCACAGAGAGCTTGGGGGCTTGATGACAGGTCCAGGGACGCCGGGGCGCGGCCCGCTCGCCGGCGTGCGCGTCATCGAGCTTGCGGGCATCGGGCCCGGCCCGTTCGCCGCGATGCTCCTTGCCGACCTGGGCGCCGACGTGGTGCGCGTGGACCGGCCGGACGCCTCGGGGCTCGCCATCGATCCGGAGTACGACGTCACCAACCGCAACAAGCGCTCGGTCGTCGTCGACCTGAAGGCCCAGGACGGCCCGGCCCGCGTCCTGGACCTGGTCGAGCGTGCCGACATCCTCGTCGAGGGCTACCGCCCCGGCGTCGCGGAACGCCTCGGCGTCGGCCCCGAGAGCTGTCATGCCCGCAACCCGAGACTCGTGTACGGCCGCATGACCGGCTGGGGCCAGGAGGGTCCGCTCGCCCCGCGCGCCGGACACGACATCGCGTACATCGCACCCACCGGCACGCTCGGCCTGATCGGTGACCCCGACGCGCCGCCCGCGATCCCCGCCAACCTCGTCGGCGACTTCGCGGGCGGCTCGCTCTACCTGGTCGTCGGCGTCCTCGCCGCCCTCCACCACGCGCGGGGGACGGGCACCGGACAGGTCGTGGACGCGGCCATCGTCGACGGCGCGGCGCACCTGGCCTCGATGATCCACGGCATGCTCGCCGCCGGCAGCTGGCAGGACCGGCGGGGCGCCAACCTCCTGGACGGCGGCTGCCCCTTCTACGGCACCTACGAGACGGCCGACGGCCGGTACATGGCGGTCGGCGCCCTGGAGCGGCAGTTCTTCGAGGAGTTCGTGGAGCTGCTGGGCATCGGGCACCTGGCCCCGGCCCGCAAGGACGTCGCCCGCTGGGCGGAACTGCGCGAGGCGGTCGCGGCCCGCTTCAGGACGCGCACACGGGACGAGTGGACCGCCGTCTTCGAGGGCACCGACGCGTGCGTCGCGCCCGTCCTCTCGCTCCGCGAGGCCCCGGCACACCCCCACCTCGCCGCCCGCGGCACGTTCGTCGACCACGGCGGCATCACCCAGCCGGCGCCGGCGCCGCGTTTCTCGGGCACCCGCACGTCGGTACGCAGCGGACCCGCGCAGCCCGGCGCCGACACCGCCGACGTCGCACGGGACTGGGACGTGCCCCGGCTCCTCGAGGACGGTGCCTGATGAAGCCGCCGACCCCGGCCGGCCGCGAGCACGCGGCGCCGGGGACCACCGCGCCGCGGCCCGCGGTCCGAAAGCGTCGAGAACCGGCTCCCAGGAGGGCGTGCACGACATGAAGCGGCAGATCTTCACCGCCGACCACGAGGCGTTCCGCGAGACGGTGCGCACCTTCCTCGCCAAGGAGGTGCTGCCGCACTACGAGCAGTGGGAGAAGGACGGCATCGCCACCCGCGACGCCTGGCGGGCGGCCGGGAAGCAGGGCCTGCTCGGGCTCGCCGTGCCGGAGGAGTACGGCGGCGGCGGCACCCCCGACTTCCGCTACAGCGCGGTCCTCGTGGAGGAGTTCACCCGTGCGGGGGCCTCCGGGCTCGCGCTCGGGCTGCACAACGACATCATCGGGCCCTATCTGACGGGTCTCGCCACCGAGGAGCAGAAGCGGCGCTGGCTGCCCGGCTTCTGCGACGGCTCGATCATCACCGCCATCGCCATGACCGAGCCGGGCGCGGGCTCCGACCTCCAGGGCATCAGGACCCGTGCCGAGGACAGGGGCGACCACTGGCTGCTCAACGGCTCCAAGACCTTCATCTCCAACGGGATCCTCGCCGACCTGGTGATCGTCGTGGCCCGGACGACCCCCGAGGGCGGGGCGCACGGGCTGTCGCTGCTCGTCGTCGAGCGGGGCATGGAAGGCTTCGAACGCGGGCGCAATCTGGACAAGATCGGCCAGAAGGCGCAGGACACGGCCGAGCTGTTCTTCCACGACGTGCGCGTCCCCAAGGAGAACCTGCTCGGCGAGCTCAACGGCGCCTTCGTGCACCTGATGACGAACCTCGCCCAGGAGCGGCTGAACATCGCCGTAGCCGGGATCGCCGCCGCCGAGCACCTGCTGGAG
This sequence comes from Streptomyces sp. NPDC007264, assembly GCF_042869095.1. Lineage (NCBI taxonomy): Bacteria > Bacillati > Actinomycetota > Actinomycetes > Kitasatosporales > Streptomycetaceae > Streptomyces > Streptomyces sp. NPDC007264. Next base: position 97,694 of record NZ_JBIAFD010000008.1, on the reverse strand, counting down.
ATCACCACCGAGTACGTCAAGGAGCGCGAGGCGTTCGGAAGGCCCCTCGCCAGACTCCAGCACATCCGCTTCGAGATAGCCGAGATGGCGACCGAGTGCGCCGTCACCCGCGCCTTCCTCGACCGCTGCGTCACCGACCACACGAACGGCGAACTCGACGCGGTGCACGCCTCCATGGCCAAGTGGTGGGCGACCGAACTGCAGAAGCGGGTCGCGGACCGCTGCCTGCAACTGCACGGCGGCTACGGCTACATGACGGAGCACCGCGTCGCCAGGGCCTTCACCGACGGCCGCATCCAGACCATCTACGGCGGGACCACCGAGATCATGAAGGAGATCATCGGTCGTTCCCTGCTCGGCTGACCCTCCCCGAAAGGCTTACCAGTGACCACCGAAGCGTACGTGTACGACGCGATCCGCACCCCGCGCGGGCGCGGCAAGGCCGGCGGCGCCCTGCACGGCACCAAGCCCATCGACCTCGTGGTGGGACTCATCCACGAGATGCGGCGGCGGTTCCCGGACCTCGACCCGGCCGCGATCGACGACATCGTCCTCGGCGTCGTCGGGCCGGTCGGTGACCAGGGCTCCGACATCGCCCGCATCGCCGCGATCGCCGCCGGTCTGCCCGACACGGTGGCCGGCGTCCAGGAGAACCGCTTCTGTGCGTCCGGTCTCGAGGCGGTCAACCTGGCCGCCGCCAAGGTCCGCTCCGGCTGGGAGGACCTGGTGCTCGCGGGCGGCGTCGAGTCGATGTCGCGGGTCCCCATGGCCTCGGACGGCGGCGCCTGGTTCGCCGACCCGATGACCAACATGGACACCAACTTCGTGCCGCAGGGCATCGGCGCCGACCTGATCGCCACGATCGAGGGCTTCTCCCGCAGGGACGTCGACGAGTACGCGGCGCTGTCCCAGGAGCGGGCCGCGACCGCCTGGAAGGAAGGCCGCTTCGACAAGTCCGTGGTGCCCGTGAAGGACCGCAGCGGACTCGTCGTCCTGGACCACGACGAGCACATGCGGCCCGGTACCACCGCCGACTCGCTCGCCAGGCTCAAGCCGTCCTTCGCGGACATCGGCGACCTGGGCGGCTTCGACGCCGTGGCGCTGCAGAAGTACCACTGGATCGAGCAGATCGACCATGTGCACCACGCGGGCAACTCCTCCGGCATCGTCGACGGGGCGTCGCTCGTCGCCATCGGCTCCAAGGAGGTCGGCGAGCGCTACGGACTGCGGCCGCGGGCCCGGATCGTGGCGGGCGCGGTGTCCGGCTCCGAGCCGACCATCATGCTGACCGGACCGGCTCCCGCGACGCGCAAGGCGCTCGCCAAGGCCGGGCTGACGATCGACGACATCGACCTGGTCGAGATCAACGAAGCGTTCGCCGCGGTCGTCCTGCGCTTCGCGAAGGACATGGGGCTGCCGCTCGACAAGATCAACGTCAACGGCGGCGCCATCGCGCTGGGTCACCCGCTCGGCGCGACCGGTGCGATGATCCTCGGCACACTGGTGGACGAGCTGGAGCGGCAGGACAAGCGGTACGGGCTGGCCACGCTGTGCGTGGGCGGCGGCATGGGCATCGCCACCGTCGTCGAGCGCCTCTGACCTTCCCCAACGGATCCTACGGAGCACCCCTGATGAGCACTGAGTCCACGACCATCCGCTGGGAGCAGGACGACACCGGCATCGTCACCCTCGTTCTCGACGACCCCAACCAGTCCGCGAACACCATGAACCAGGCGTTCAAGGAGTCCATCGCGGCGATCGCCGAGCGCGCCGAGGCCGAGAAGGACTCCATCCGCGGCGTCATCTACACCTCCGCCAAGAAGACGTTCTTCGCGGGCGGAGACCTGAAGGACATGATGAAGGCCGGCCCCGAGGACGCCCAGCAGGCGTTCGAGACGGGTGTGGCGATCAAGAACTCCCTGCGCCGCATCGAGACCCTCGGCAAGCCGGTCGTCGCCGCCATCAACGGGGCGGCCCTGGGCGGCGGCTACGAGATCGCGCTCGCCTGCCACCACCGCATCGCCCTCGACGCCCCCGGCTCCAAGATCGGCCTTCCGGAGGTCACGCTCGGCCTGCTCCCCGCGGGCGGCGGCGTCACCCGCACCGTACGCCTGATGGGCATCGCCGACGCCCTGCTGAAGGTGCTCCTCCAGGGCACCCAGTACTCGCCGCGGCGTGCCCAGGAGAACGGCCTGGTGCACGAGCTGGCCGCCACCCGCGAGGAGATGCTGGACAAGGCCCGCGCCTTCATCGACGCCAACCCGGTCTCGCAGCAGCCCTGGGACAAGCCGGGCTACCGGATCCCGGGCGGTACGCCGTCCAACCCGAAGTTCGCCGCCAACCTGCCCGCCTTCCCGGCCAACCTGAGGAAGCAGCTGGGCGGCGCGCCCTACCCCGCCCCGCGCAACATCCTCGCGGCGGCCGTGGAGGGCTCCCAGGTCGACTTCGAGACCGCCCTGACCATCGAGGCCCGCTACTTCACCGAGCTGGTCACCGGCCAGACGGCGAAGAACATGATCCAGGCGTTCTTCTTCGACCTCCAGGCCGTCAACTCCGGCGCCAACCGGCCCAAGGGGGTCGAGCCGCGCCAGGTCCGCAAGGTCGCCGTCCTCGGCGCCGGGATGATGGGCGCGGGCATCGCCTACTCGTGCGCCCGCGCGGGCATCGAGGTCGTCCTCAAGGACGTGTCCGCCCAGGCGGCCGCCAAGGGGAAGAACTACTCCGAGAAGCTGTGTGCCAAGGCGGTCGCGAAGGGGCGTACGACCCAGGAGAAGGCGGACGCGCTGCTCGCCCGCATCACCCCCACCGCGGAGGCCGCCGACCTCGCGGGCTGCGACGCCGTGATCGAGGCCGTCTTCGAGGACCCGGCGCTCAAGCACAAGGTGTTCCAGGAGATCGAGCACATCGTCGAGCCCGACGCGCTGCTGTGCTCCAACACCTCCACCCTGCCGATCAGCGTGCTCGCCGAGGGTGTGGAGCGGCAGGCCGACTTCATCGGCCTGCACTTCTTCTCGCCCGTCGACAAGATGCCGCTCGTCGAGATCATCAAGGGGGAGCGGACCGGCGAGGAGGCCCTGGCGCGCGCCTTTGACCTGGTCCGGCAGATCAACAAGACGCCGATCGTCGTCAACGACTCGCGCGGCTTCTTCACCTCGCGGGTCATCGGCCACTTCATCAACGAGGGCGTCGCGATGGTGGGCGAGGGCATCGAGCCCGCGTCCGTGGAGCAGGCGGCCGCGCAGGCGGGCTACCCCGCCAAGGTGCTCTCCCTCATGGACGAGCTGACGCTCACCCTGCCCCGCAAGATCCGCAACGAGACCAGGCGGGCCGTCGAGGAGGCGGGCGGCACCTGGACCACGCATCCGGCCGAGGCCGTCATCGACCGCATGGTCGACGAGTTCGGCCGCACCGGGCGCAGCGGCGGCGCGGGCTTCTACGAGTACGGCGAGGACGGCAGGCGCGGCCGGCTGTGGCCGGGCCTGCGCGAGCACTTCACCAAGCCGGGCCACGAGATCCCCTTCGAGGACATGCAGGAGCGCATGCTGTTCTCCGAGGCGCTGGACACCGTCCGGCTGCTGGAGGAGGGCGTGCTCACGTCCGTCGCCGACGCCAACATCGGCTCGATCTTCGGGATCGGCTTCCCGGGCTGGACCGGTGGCGTCCTGCAGTACATCAACGGCTACGAGGGCGGCCTTCCCGGGTTCGTGGCCCGCGCGCGGGAACTCGCCGAGCGGTACGGCGAGCGGTTCACGCCGCCCGCGTTGCTGGTGGAGAAGGCGGAGAAGGGCGAGCGGTTCACCGACGCGCGCTGACGCCTCGCGCGGGTACCCGCGGCGGTCTCTCGAGCACCGCTGCGGGTACCCGGCCGGTCCGGGACTCCGGTGCGGGTACCCGGCCGGTCCGGGAACTCCGGTGCGGGTACCCCGCCGGGTCAGGACTCCGGTGCGGGCCGTGCGTCCGTCAGCCACTCCCGCAGCTCCTGCTTCAAGGAGCGCTGGAACGTGGTGAGCAGGGCCTGGACCACCAGGGGATGCATGTGCGCGGACAGGGACTTCACGGCCGTGGCGTCGCGTTCGGCCACCGCGTCCCGGAACAGCTGCGACAACTCGCGGGCCGCCGCGCGCGAGTGCTCGATGAGGACGTCGCGCGCGGCGAGGATCGACTCCAGGGCCAGGGGCACGTCGAGGAGCTGGACGCCGAGCCGCAGCAGGCCCGGATCCACACGGAACGCCCCCTCCCGGCGCACCACCACGTTCATCGCGCCCAGCCGCTCCAGATCCTCCTCGCCGAGCGGCCGCCCCGCGTGCCGCTCCAGCTCCTCGTGCGTCATGGTCCGCGCCGCGTCCGGCGCCCAGGACGCCACGACGGCGCGGTGCAGGGCGAGCTCCCGGGCGCTCAGGTCCGCCGGCAGCTGCTGCAGATGGCGCTCGATCGCGGCCAGCGTCATGCCCTGGTGCTGCAACTCCTCGATGAGCGCCAGCCGGGCCAGGTGCTCGGGCCCGTAGTGACCCACCCTCCGGGGGCCGATCACGGGCGGCGGGAGCAGACCCCTGCTGCTGTAGAAGCGGACGGTGCGGACCGTGACGCCGGCCCGCGCGGCCAACTCGTCGACGGTGAGCGTCGGCTCCTCGGTCTCGGTCGTCATGTTCAGCAGTATCGCTGTCTCACCAGTAGTGTGAAACCTCATCGGCGCCCGTCGGACGAGGCGCGGGGCGCCGGCGACGGTGCACGGCCACGGGGAGGAGCCGGGATGAGCGGCGACATCGACGTCCTCGTACTGGGAGGAGCGGGCGTCGACACCGTCGTGTACGTCCCCGAGCTGCCCCTGCCGTACGCCGACAGCTACATGATCCGGTCGGGGATCAGCACCAGGGCCGGGCAGACCGGCGACTTCGTGGCACTCGGCCTGAGCGCCCTGGGCCTGCGCACACACCACCTCGACATGATCGGCGACGACCCCGAGGGCGCCCTCGTCCGCGCGCTGCACCGCGACCGCGGCATCCCGTTCACCGCGGTGCCGCAGCCCGCCGGCACCAAGCGGGCCGTGAACCTCGTCGGCCCGGACGGCAGACGGCTGTCCCTGTACGACACGACCCGCTCCCGGGAGACGGACCGGCTGCCCGATCCGGTGGTCCGGTCCCTGGCCCGGGCGAGCCGCCACGTCCACGTCGCCATCACCCACCCGTGCGCCCACGCGCTGCCCGCGCTGCGCGGGACCGGCGTGAGCGTGTCGACCGACCTCCACGACTGGGACGGTGCGAACCCCTACCACGAGCCGTTCGCGTACGCGGCGGACGTCGTCTTCCTGTCCGCGGCCGCGCTCGCCGACCCGGAGCGCACCATGCGCCGCATCGCCGGGCGGGGCCGGGCCCAGACGGTCGTCGCCACGGCCGGGGCCGAGGGCGCGTACCTCCTGGTCGACGGCGAGCTGACCCGGGTACCGCCCGTCACGCCGCCCGCCCCGGTGGTGGACTCCAACGGGGCGGGCGACGCCTTCGCCGCCGGTTTCCTCTTCGGCCGCCTGCGCGGCGAGCCACCGCCGCGCTGCGCCCTGTACGGCGCGGTGGCAGGGGCGCACGCCTGCACGGTGCCGTCCACGGAGGCGGACGCGATCGGCCGCGAGGAACTGCTCGCCCGGGCGGCCGGGGCGGAGGCCGACCTCTGCTGACGTGACGTCAGGGACCGGCCGTCAGGCCGGCGGTCCGGGGGGATCAGCCCCCGTGCACGTCGTTCGTCGCCGCGATCTGCTTCCAGGACCTCGGCCGGGTCACGGCGGCGGACGTCCGCGCGAGGGACACGGCACGGGCCGCGGACACCGCGGGCTTGGACGGCTGGAACAGCCAGGTGTCGAAGAGCGCGCCCAGCGGTTTCCCGGACACCTTCTCCGCGTACGTGCGGAAGTCCGCGACCGAGGCGTTGCCGTAGGCGTGCTCCTTCGGCCAGCCCTTCAGGACGGCGAAGAACGCGTCGTCGCCGACCTCGTTGCGCAGCGCCTGGACGGCGAGCGCGCCCCGGTCGTAGACCGCGATGTCGAACTGGTCGTCCGGGCCCGGGTCACCCGGCGCGACCGTCCAGAACGGGTCGTCGGCCGGGTGCGAGGCGTACACGTAGTCGGCCAGTTCCTGCGTGGTGCCCTCACCCTCGTGCTCGGACCACAGCCATTGCGCGTACCGGGCGAAGCCCTCGTTGATCCAGATGTCCTTCCAGCCCTTGAGCGACACGTCGTCGCCGTACCACTGGTGTGCCAGCTCGTGCACGACGACGGACGTGTTGGAGCCGTTCGCGAACTGCTTCGGGCTGTAGTACACGCGGGTCTGGGTCTCCAGCGCGTACCCCGTGGTCGTGTCGGGCACGTACCCGCCGGCCGAGCTGAAGGGGTACGGCCCGAAGTAGCCGGTCAGCCAGTCGACGAGTTCCCCGGTCCGCTCCACACTCGCCCGGGCCGCCCCGTCGTTGTCGCCGAGGTCCTTGCTGTAGGCGTTGATCACCGGCACGCCGCCCTCCGAGGTGCCGGTCGTGATGTCGAACCGCCCGATCGCGAGCGTGGCGAGGTACGTCGCCTGCGGCTTGCCGGACCGCCAGGCGTAGCGGGTCCAGCCGAGCCTGGACGTCGTCGACTGCAGCGTGCCGTTGGAGATCGCCTGGGTACCGTCCGGCACGGCCACCGACACGTCGTAGGTCGCCTTGTCGCTCGGGTGGTCGTTGCTGGGGAACCACCACCACGCCGACTCGGGCTCGTCCGCCGCGACCGCGCCGTCCGGGGTGCGGTGCCAGGTGGTGAAGCCGTACGCGCTCTTCGTGGACGGCACCCCCGAGTAGCGGACCACGACGGTGACCGGCGTGCCCTTCCGCAGCGGGGCGGCGGGAGTGATCTCCAGCTCGTGCTGACCGGACGTGGCGAAGGCCGCCTTCGCGCCGTTCACCCGCACCTCGCTGACGTCCAGCAGGAAGTCCAGGTCGAAGCGGGAGAGATCCTGCGTGGCGGTGGCCAGGACGGTCGCCGTGCCCTCCAGTTCGTCCGTCCGCGGCTGGTACTTCAGCCGCAGGTCGTAGTGCGAGACGTCGTATCCGCCGTTGCCGTAGTACGGGTAGTAGGGGTCGCCGACACCCGGGGCACCGGGCTGGTAGGCGGCGGCCGATGCCGGGATCGCCAGCATCAGGGAGGCCGCCGCGAGCGCACCCGGGGCGATGAGCCTGCGATGCACGAGAACTCCAAGTCGTAGGGGCACGAGGTCCGTTCGGAGCCTATTCAGACCCGGTGACCCCGGGCGTGTCCATGGCCACCGCCGTCACACGATCGCCATCCGGCCGACAGGGGCGCGGCCGTCCGGCGGCGCCCGGTCCGCCGTTCCGGGCGCCCCGTCAGATGCCCTCTTCTGCGGCGGAGTTGACCCCTGTAGCGTCCCGTGCATGCCGACACGCACGCGCTTCACGACCTGGAGACCGCTCGCGGCGGCGGCCACGGCCGCACTCCTGGCCGCCTTCCTCACCCCGGCGGCCGCCCACGGGGCGCCACGGGAGAGCCGGCCCGTCTACTCGTACGAGAACGCCCTGCGCGAAGCCGTCTGGGTGGACACCGGCCTCGACGGTGACGGCGACGGGCTGAGAGACCGGGTGGCCGTCGACATCGTCCGGCCGCGCGAACCCGCCGCCCAGGGCCGGAAGATACCCGTGATCATGGACGCCAGCCCGTACTACTCCTGCTGCGGGCGCGGCAACGAGAGCCAGACGAAGACCTACGACGCCAGCGGCCGCATCGTGCGGATGCCCCTGTTCTACGACAACTACTTCGTGCCCCGCGGCTACGCGTTCGTCGGCGTCGACCTGGCCGGAACCAGTCGCTCCGACGGCTGTGTGGACGTCGGCGGCCGCTCCGACATCCAGTCGGCCAAGGCCGTGATCGACTGGCTGAACGGCCGGGCCGACGGCTACACCACCCGGACCGGGACCGTGCGGGCCAGGGCCACCTGGACCGACGGCACCACCGGCATGATCGGCAAGAGCTGGGACGGCACCATCGCCAACGGCGTCGCCGCCACCGGCGTCGAGGGCCTGAAGACCATCGTGCCGATCAGCGCCATCTCCTCCTGGTACGACTACTACTTCGCCAAGGGCGCCCCGCTGTACGACTCCGGGCCCGACTGGCTCTCCGACTACGTCGACAGCCCGGACGCCCGCGCCCACTGCGCCGCCGTACAGCGCCGGCTCGTCGACGGAGCGCCGCGCACCGGTGACTGGACACCGCTGTGGACCGGGCGCGACTACGTGAAGGACGCGCGCAAGGTCCGGGCGAGCGTCTTCCTCGTGCACGGCATGCAGGACCTCAATGTGCGCACCAAGCACCTCGGCCAGTGGTGGGACGCGCTCGCGAAGCACGGCGTAGAGCGCAAGATCTGGCTCTCCCAGACCGGTCATGTCGATCCCTTCGACTACCGGCGCGGGGAGTGGGTGGACACCCTGCACCGCTGGTTCGACCACGAACTCCTCGGCTACGACAACGGCATCGACCGCGAGCCCATGGCCGACATCGAACGCCACCCGGACCAGTGGGTGACGTCCGCCCTCTGGCCGCCGAGGGCCACGGCGGCGACGACGCTGCGTCCCGGCCGGGGCGCCCGGGCCGGCGTGGGCACCCTGGGCCTCCGCCCTCACCGCGGCACGGAGACCTTCACCGACGACCCGGGGCTGAGCGAGACCGACTGGGCCGCGCACGCGGACGTGCCCACCGCGGACAAGGCCGGGTTCCTCACCCCGCCCCTGACGAGGGACCTGCGGGTGTCGGGCTCCTCCAGGGTGACCCTCACCGTCACCCCGTCCACCTCTTCCGCCCATCTCTCCGCCGTGCTGGCCGACCTCGGCCCGGACACCGTCCGCGACTACGCCGACTCCGGCGAGGGCATCACCACGCTCACGGACCGCACCTGCTGGGGCGCGAGCACGGCCGGTGACAGCGCCTGCTACAAGGTCACCCGGGCGAAGACGGCCGACGTCGCGTCCACGGTCTTCAGCCGCGGCTGGGCCGACCTCGGACACCACGCCTCGGACGGGAAGGGCGTCCCGCTCACCCCGGGCACGGCGTACACGATCACGCTCGACCTGGCCGCCACCGACCATGTCGTCCCGAAGGGCCACCGGCTCGCGCTGATCATCGCGGGTACCGACAAGGACCTCATCGATCCTCCGCCGAGCACCCCCACCCTGACGGTCGGCCTGGCCCGCACGGCGGCCCGGGTGCCGTTCGTCGGAGGGGCCGCCGCGTTCGCGCGGGCCGTCGCCGGGGCCGCCACCGCACCCGGGGCCACCCGCCTCGACGGTGTGCGGACCCCGGGCACCGTCCACCGGGTTCCCTGACCCGGGGACGACGCGGCACCCGCCGGGACCGACCCGGCGGTGCGGCCGCTCAGGCGGCCGGGCGCGCCAGCCCGGCCGCCTCGCGCGCGCAGCCCCACGCCACCGTGATCCCCGCCCCGCCGTGCCCGTAGTTGTGCACCAGGACTCCGCCGCCGGCCAGCGGTACCCGCTCCAGCCGGACGGCGTCCCGGACCGGCCGCAGCCCCACCCGGTGGCTCAGCACCCGGGCGCCCGCTATCTCCGGCCGTACCGCCGCGCACCGCGCCACGATCTCCTCGGCCGTCCGCGGATCGGGCGTCAGCGACCAGACGTCCTCCTCGGCGGTGCCGCCCAGGATCAGCCCGTCGGGCTGCGGGAAGAAGTACGTGCTCACATCCACCGTGTGGTCCACCGACGTCAGCCAGGTGGTGATCCCGGGGTTCTCCACCACGACGAGCTGACCGCGCACCGGACGCACCAGCGGGTCCGGGACCAGTTCGCGGGCGGCCAGGCCCGTGCAGTTGACCACGACGGGCGCCTGAGCGGCCGGTTCCGCCAGATCCGCGACGGTCCGCTCCTCGATCCGCCCGCCGGCCCGCAGCAGCCGTTCACCGAGCCACGGCAGGTAGGTGCCCATGTCGACCAGGGGGAGCCGGGCCCACAGACCCGTCCCGGCGTACTCGGCGTCCGTCGAGGCCCTGAGGCCCTCGATCTCCGACGCCCACGGCCCGAGGTCGTCCAGCCGCGTCTCCCCGTGCACCCCCTCGACCATGCGTACGCCCGTCTCCTCGGGCCGCAGTGCCAGCTCCTCGTACACGGCAAGGGAGTCCAGGGCCCATGGGCCCGCCAGGGACTCCGGTTCGATCCGGTACGGCCACCACAGCGCTCCCGCGACCGCCGAGGTCGTCCGCCCGGCGGGCTCGCGCGACCACACCCGGACGCGCCGACCGCTCTCCGCCAGGACGATCGCCGTCGTCAGCCCGATGACGCCGCCGCCCACCACGATCACATCAGCGCTCTGGTCTCTCTCCACCCGGGGACGGTAGCGGAATGTCGGCTGCCGTGCTCACATCACTGCGGGTGTGGGAATACTCACAGCATGTCTGCCGCGTACGCGACCTTCGGCCTGGCACCGGCGATGCGTGCCGGTGGCCTCCTCGCCAACGGTGACTACCAACTGCACCGCGACTTCCTGGACTTCGTCGTCGACGGGCGCCCCCTGCTGCTCCGGCTCTCCGACCTGGACGCAGTGTCCCCGCTCGCCTCCGACATACCGCCCGCCATCTTCACCGCGCAGGTGCGCAGCCTCCTGCTGGAGGCCGACGCCCCGCTGGAGGGCGGCCGCTACGTCCTCTACGGCTGCCCGGACTGCCAGGACCTGGCCTGCGGGGCCGTCACCGCGGTCATCGAGCGGGACGGCGACGACGTCGTGTGGCGGGACTTCGCCTGGCAGACCGACGAGCAGGTGGACCTGGAATTCGACGGCTACCACGGGATGGGGCCGTTCCGCTTCCGGGGCGAGGAGTACCGCCGTGCCCTCGACGCGCTGCTCGACGGCGGCTCGGCCGGGCGGCGACGGGTCCTGCTGATCGGGGCGCGCGTCGCCGCCCTCGCCAAGCTCGCCGCCGCACTGCGCACCATCGGCGTCGGGGCGGAGATCGCACAGGACACCACCGACGTGCCCGACGACGAACTGCGCACCTACGGCGCGGTGGTCTTCGGCCGGGCGGTCGGCGCGCGGGAGCGTGCCGCCGTACGGCGGGCCTTCACGCACGCCGGCGTCGACGTGGCGTACATCGACGGGCTCGCACCGATCATTCCCCTCCTCGTCTCCCAGATCGAGCACGCCCTGGACCGCGGCTCCGCACACCGGCACCGCCTCACCCGCCTGACCGCCTCCGACGGCGCGGCGCACATCGAGGTCACCTCCGCCTGCCGGGTCCGCGTCACCACCTACCGTCGAGACCGCCTGCACCGCCTCCACACCCACGAGATCCTCGACGAGGTCCTGGGGCCGGGCCGCCATCGCGTCGCCCTCGATCCCGGAGCGGCGAAGGAATCCGCCTTCGTGGTGGCCAGGACGTCGGGGAGCGTGCTGGTGGCCGAGGTGGCGCACTGAGCGCCCGGCCGGGCCCGTCCGGTCCGCCGGGCCCGCGCCGCGCTCGTTAGGATCGGCGGTCTGATGACTGCCACCCTCGTCGCCAAGAACCTCGCCGCCGGGCACGGCGACCGCTCGCTCTTCTCCGGGCTCGACCTCGTCGTCGCACCCGGTGACGTGGTCGGGCTCGTCGGTGCCAACGGCGCCGGCAAGTCCACCCTGCTGCGGATCCTCGCCGGCCTGCTCGCCCCGGAGCAGGGGGAACTGCTGCTGTCACCGCCCACCGCGACGGTCGGGCATCTGCCGCAGGAGCCGGAACGGCGGCCGGGCGAGACGGTGCGGCAGTTCCTGGCCCGCCGCACCGGCGTGGCGGAGGCCCAGCAGGTGATGGACGAGGCCACGCAGGGCCTCGTCGACGGACGGCCGGGTGCCGACGACGCGTACGCGCTGAGCCTGGAGCGCTGGCTCGGTCTCGGGGGCGCCGACCTCGACGAGCGTGCGGAGGACGTCGTCGGCTCGCTCGGCCTCACCGTGGGCCTCGACCAGCCGATGACGTCGCTCTCCGGCGGGCAGGCGGCCCGCGCCGGGCTGGCCTCGCTGCTGCTGTCCCGCTATGACGTCTTCCTGCTCGACGAGCCGACCAACGACCTGGACCTGGACGGCCTGGAGCGGCTGGAGCGGTTCGTCGGCGGGCTGCGGGCCGGGACGGTCGTCGTCAGCCACGACCGCGAGTTCCTCACCCGCACGGTCACGAAGGTCCTCGAACTGGACCTGGCACAGGGGCGGATCAACCTCTACGGCGGCGGATACACGGCCTACCTGGAGGAGCGCGAGAGGTCACGCCGGCACGCCCGAGAGGACTACGAGGAGTACGCCGACAGGAAGTCCGCCCTCCAGGACCGCTCCCGGATGCAGCGGGCCTGGATGGACAAGGGCGTGCGGAACGCGCGGCGCAAGGCGGGCAGCGACAACGACAAGATCGGCCGCAAGTTCCGCAGCGAGGCCAGTGAGAAGCAGGCCGCGAAGGCCCGGCAGACCCAGCGCATGATCGAGCGCCTCGAGGTCGTCGAGGAACCCCGCAAGGAGTGGGAGCTGCGCATGGAGATCGCGGCCGCCCCGCGCTCCGGTGCGGTGGTCGCGAGCCTGCGGGACGCCGAAGTACGGCGCGGGGACTTCACGTTCGGGCCGGTGTCGCTGCAGATCGACTGGGCGGACCGGGTAGCGGTGACGGGCGCGAACGGTGCGGGCAAGTCGACCCTGCTCGGCGCGCTGCTGGGCCGGGTCCCGTTGGACGCGGGCCATGCCGCCCTGGGCTCGGGCGTCCTGGTCGGCGAGGTCGACCAGGCCCGCCGGCTGTTCCACGGCCCGGAGCCCCTGCTGGACGCGTTCAGTGCGGCGGTCCCCGGCACGGAACCGGTCGAGGTGCGCACGCTGCTGGCCAAGTTCGGCCTCAAGACGGACCATGTGCTGCGTCCGGCGGCGACCCTCTCTCCCGGCGAGCGGACGAGGGCCGCCCTGGCGCTGCTGCAGGGCAGGGGTGTGAACCTGCTGGTCCTGGACGAGCCGACCAACCACCTCGACCTGCCGGCCATCGAACAGCTGGAATCGGCTCTGGACTGCTACGAGGGCACGCTGCTCCTGGTCACCCACGACCGCCGGATGCTGGACGCGGTGCGGGTGAGCCGCCGACTGGAGGTGGCGGACGGCAAGGTGACCGAACGCGGATGACCGAACGCGGGTGACCGGGCGCTCTGCCCGGCTTCCCCGGCGGCATGTTCCGGCCGGGCCCGGACCCGGCCGGAACATGCCGCCGGGCCCGGACCCGGATGTTCAGCGGCGGCCGTTCTTCTGGTCGAGCAGACCCGCGCGGCGCAGCGCGTCGGCCATCGCGCTGTTCGCCGGCGGGGGCGCCTGACGTGAGCCGCGGTCACCGCCGCGCGCCTGCCGCTGCCGTTGTCCCTGCTGCCCCTGCCCCTGCCCCTGTCCCTGACGCTGTTGCCCCTGCCGCTGCTGGGGCGGCCGTCCACCCCCGCGCTGACCCTGTGCCGCGGCCTCGTCGTCCAGCCGCAGCGTCAGCGAGATCCGCTTGCGCGGGATGTCGACGTCCAGCACCTTCACCTTGACGATGTCGCCGGGCTTCACCACGTCCCGCGGGTCCTTGACGAATGTCTTCGACATGGCGGACACATGCACCAGGCCGTCCTGGTGGACACCGATGTCCACGAACGCGCCGAAGGCGGCGACGTTCGTGACGACGCCCTCCAGGACCATCCCGGACGACAGGTCGGAGATCTTCTCGACGCCCTCCTTGAAGGTCGCCGTCCTGAACGCCGGGCGGGGGTCGCGCCCCGGCTTCTCCAGCTCCTTGAGGATGTCGGTCACCGTCGGCAGCCCGAACGTCTCGTCCACGAAGTCGGTCGCCTTCAGCGAGCGCAGCACCGACGTGTTGCCGATGAGGGAGGCCACCTCCTGGCCCGTGGTCTTCACCATGCGCCGGACCACCGGGTACGCCTCCGGGTGCACGCTGGACGCGTCCAGCGGATCGGCGCCGCCCCGGATCCGCAGGAAGCCCGCACACTGCTCGTACGCCTTCGGGCCGAGCCGCGCCACGCCCTTCAGTTCCGCGCGGGACCTGAACGGGCCGTTGGCGTCGCGGTGCGCCACGATGTTCTCGGCGAGACCCGAGGAGATGCCGGAGACCCGGGCGAGCAGCGGGGCCGACGCCGTGTTGACGTCCACGCCCACGCCGTTCACACAGTCCTCGACCACCGCGTCCAGGGAGCGCGACAGCTTCACCTCGGACAGGTCGTGCTGATACTGGCCGACGCCGATGGACTTCGGGTCGATCTTCACCAGCTCGGCGAGCGGGTCCTGGAGGCGGCGGGCGATGGAGACCGCGCCGCGCAGCGACACATCCATGTCGGGCAGCTCCTGCGAGGCGAACGCCGACGCGGAGTACACCGACGCGCCCGCCTCCGAGACCATCACCTTCGTGAGCTTCAGCTCCGGGTGCCTGGTGATGAGATCACCGGCGAGCTTGTCGGTCTCGCGGGAGGCGGTGCCGTTGCCGATCGCGACCAGCTCGACCGCGTGCTCCCGGGCGAGACGCGCCAGTTTGGCGATCGCCTCGTCCCACCTGTTGGCCGGCACGTGCGGGTGGATGACGTCCGTGGCCACCACCTTGCCGGTCGCGTCCACCACGGCCACCTTCACGCCCGTCCGGAAACCGGGATCCAGGCCCAGCGTCGCGCGGGTGCCGGCCGGGGCGGCGAGCAGCAGGTCCCGCAGGTTCGCCGCGAACACCGCCACCGCCTCGTCCTCGGCGGCCGTCCGCAGGCGCAGCCGCAGGTCGATGCCGAGGTGCACGAGGAGGCGGGTGCGCCAGGCCCAGCGGACGGTGTCCCTCAGCCACGCGTCGGCGGCACGGCCGCGGTCGGTGATCCCGAAGCGGTGCGCCACCGTCTGCTCGTACGACGACGGCCCGTCCGTGGGCTCCTCCGGCTCCAGGACGAGGTCCAGGACCTCCTCCTTCTCGCCGCGCAGCATGGCGAGGACGCGGTGCGAGGGCAGCTCGGTGAAGGGCTCGGCGAAGTCGAAGTAGTCGGCGAACTTGGCGCCCGCCTCCTCCTTGCCCTCGCGCACCTTGGCGACGAGACGCCCGCGCACCCACATCCGCTCGCGCAGCTCACCGATGAGGTCGGCGTCCTCGGAGAACCGCTCGGTGAGGATCGCCCGGGCGCCGTCGAGCGCGGCCTGCGGATCGGCCACCCCCTTGTCCGGGTCGACGAAGGCGGCGGCCGCGGCGAGCGGTGCGACCGAGGGGTCGTCGAGCAGGCCCTCGGCCAGCGGCTGAAGCCCCGCCTCGCGGGCGATCTGCGCCTTGGTGCGCCGCTTCGGCTTGTACGGCAGGTAGATGTCCTCCAGGCGCGCCTTGGTCTCGGCGCCCCGGATCTGCGCCTCGAGCTCCTCGGTCAGCTTGCCCTGCTCGCGCACCGACTCCAGGATCGCCGTGCGCCGCTCCTCCAGCTCCCGCAGATAGCGCAGCCGCTCCTCGAGCGTGCGCAGCTGCGCATCGTCGAGCATCTCGGTCGCTTCCTTGCGGTAGCGGGCGATGAAGGGCACCGTCGAACCGCCGTCGAGCAGTTCGACCGCGGCCCTCACCTGCCGCTCCCGTACGCCGAGTTCCTCGGCGATCCTGCCTTCGATGGACCCTACGAGGGGTGTCGTCACGATCCCGTACCGCCTTCTCCACTGAGGTTGCGCGGCAATTGTGGCAGGTGACACCGACAACCGGGGGCCAGGGCGGGTCTCGGGGCGACACGGAGCGGTCGGCGGACTCCGCCGCCCCGCGGGACGAGCCCCTCAGGCCCGGCGGGCGCCACGCCGTGTCGAGGCCGGTGCCCCGCCGAACAGCCGGGCGAGGGCCCGGAAGGGCAGGGCCACGACCGTGGCGACGGCGCCGCCGATCCGGCGCAGTACGTCTGCGATCGCACGGAACACGAGTCTCCCCTTTCGTCCCCCCGGCATGCTTCCGGGACGACCTCCGGGTACCTCAGCTCTTCCCGATCATGCCTTCGGGAAAGGCACCGGCCGCGAGCGCGGTGGTCAGCAGCCCGCCCGCAAGTTCCGTGAGCCGCTCGACGCCCGCGGCGCCGAGGTGTTCGTACGGGGCCCGGTCGAGGAAGTCCGTCTCCGCCTCGATCCCCGCGCGCAGGGCCGCACCCTTCTCGGTCAACTCGCCCTCCGCGTCGAGCAGGCCCCGCCCGCGCAGCCGCTCGGTCGCCGCGTCCCAGTGCTCGCGGCTCCAGCCGCGGGTGGCGAGCGCCCACTTCGGGGCCATGCCCTTGCCGGTCGCGGTGTGGGTCGCCAGCGCCTCCAGCGGGTCGAGTTCCGCGTGCAGCAGCACCGCGAGATGACCGTCGCCGCGGTGCTCGCGCAGCAGGGTGGCCGCATGCCAGAACGCCAGGTGCGGCTCGTCGGGCACCGGCAGATCGGCGTGGGCGGCGTACAGGGGGCGCGCGTGCGGGGTGCACGCCTCGGCCGCGCGCAGCGCGAGTTCCGCCGCCTCGGCCATCTCCTTGGAGGCGACGGCCTCCTCGCCCAGCAGCCGCCGCAGCGTCGCGTCGACGGCCCGCAGGCGGGCCGCCAGCACCACCTCGGGGGAGGCGGTCTCCCACACGGCGGGCACATGCCGTGCCACCAGCCGGCGCCGGAAGTTGAAGAACGTCGCCGTCACGACGCCCGGGCCCACCGGGCCCAGGGCGGCGGCCCGCACCGCGAAGTAGGCGGCCCGCTGGTCGGCGACGCCCACGGCGGCCAGTTCCCTTTCCAGGTCCGGGGAGAAGTAGTGCGTCGAGTGCAGCTGATTGATCACGTTGTGGCAGCGCCGGCCGGCGCGCTCGGGCAGGGCAGGGGTCATGCCCGGCAGGGTACCGACTGGTTGGTACGTCGGGAAGACCGGACCGCCGGCGGTACGCTCCGCAGCCGCCCTACGACGCGGTACGGCCCCGAGCGGGTCCGCTGGACGCGAGGTCCCCGCACAAGGTGCCCGCGCACCCCGTCGAGGAGTTCCGCGCCGGGCGCCGCCTCATCCCGACGCGACCCAGGTGAACCGTGGGGCCCTGCGCTCCAGGAACGCGGCGACGCCCTCCGCGGTGTCACCGCTGCCGCGCGCCTGCTCGGCCCAGTACGCGTCCCGGTCCGTCCGGCCGTTCGCGAACTCCTTGGCCGCGGCCTGCGTCAACTGAGAGCGGGTGGCCAGCACGCGTGTGAAGTCCGCCACGCGCTTGCCCAGTTCCCCCTCCGGCAGCACCTCGTCGACCAGACCCGTCCGCAGTGCCCGCTCCGCGTCGATCAACTCTCCTGAGAACAGCAGGTACTTGGCCGTGCCGGGACCGGCCAGGGCCACCAGCCGGCGGGTGGCGGCGGCCGGGTAGACGATCCCCAGCTTGGCCGGCGTCACCCCGAACAGCGCGCCCTCCTCCGCGAACCGGAGGTCGCAGGCCGCAGCGAGCTGCGACCCACCGCCCACGCAGTGCCCGCGGATCGCCGCCAGCGTCGGCTTCGGGAAGGCGGCCAGCGCCTCCTCGGCCTCCACGGCCAGGGCCTGGGCCGTCCCCGGCGACTCCCGCAGTGTGGAGATGTCGGCGCCCGCGCAGAACGTCCCGCCCTCCCCGGTGAGCACCAGCACCCGGACCGCCGGGGCGGCGGCCAGGCCGGCGAGCAGCGGTGGCAGCGCCCCCCACATGCCGGCCGTCATGGCGTTGCGCCTGGCCGGATGGTGGATGACGACGGTCGCGACCCCGTCGGTGACACTGTGCAGCAGCTGCGGATCCATGCGTCGGATGGTATCCGCACCCTCCATGCTCCCGATCAAGAAGGGGCGGGGGAACGGACGGGAGGGCCGGTGGCCAAACCCGTACAACCCGAAGAGTTCCGAAGTCGGCCGGGCGGCGGCCCGGAGCGGTCACACAACTGACGGCGTCATACGCCAACGGTCAGATGTCGTCGATACCGGCTGACTTGTGTTCAGTCTTGCGGTACGGACCAGCGCATTCCCAACACTCGACCTGTGGTGACGATCGAGCGCAAGGGCGGCGAGCGGACGATGGAGAACCGAGGGCGAGGGTATGGCCCGCGCCCTGAGGACGCAGGCAACGGGCCGGACGGCGGCAGACCGACGGGACCGCTGCCGTACGAGGGTGTGTGGCGGTTCACCGCCGCCGCCGTGGACGCCTCGGTGCCGCAGGCCCGGCACGCCGTACGCGATCTGCTCGCCCGCCAGGGCGTGCCCGTCTCGGACGACACCGTGCAGGCGCTGCTGCTGATCGTCTCCGAGCTGGTCACCAACGCCGTCCGGCACGCGGCGCTGCTGTCGCCGATGCTGGCGGTGGAGGTCGCCGTCGGCCCCGAGTGGGTGCGGGTGGCGGTGGAGGACGACCACCCCTACCGTCCGAGCGCCCTGGAGACGGACCACGGCCGCACCGGCGGCCGGGGCCTGCTCCTGGTCCGTGAGATCACCAGGGAGGCGGGCGGCGTGTGCGACGTGGAGCACACGGCGAGCGGCGGCAAGGTGATCTGGGCCGCCCTGCCGCTCAAGCCCGTGGGGGTCGGCTGAGTCCGTCCGGCCCCGTGGACCGGACGGACCCCGGGGTCACCAGCCCGCGGACGGGCCCGTCAGCTCCCTGATCGCCGGCCGTGCCGCGTCCAGGACCGTCATGAACCACGACGAGAACGTGTCCTTGGCATGCCGCTCCGCCAGCTCCGCGGCGGTCACGAAGGCCGTCGCCCCGACCTCCTCCGGGTCCGGGCGCACGGGGGACTGCACCAGGCCGACGAAGAGATGGTTGTACTCCTGCTCCACCAGGCCGGAGTCCGGGTCCGGGTGGTTGTAGCGCACCGTGCCCGCCTCGGCGAGCAGCGAGGGGGAGACCCCCAGCTCCTCGTGCGTCCGCCGGGCCGCCGCGGCGAACGGCGCCTCGCCCGGGTAGGGGTGGCCGCAGCAGGTGTTCGACCAGACTCCGGGGGAGTGGTACTTGCCCAGGGCCCGCTGCTGGAGCAGCAGCCGGCCGTGGTCGTCGAACAGGAACACCGAGAACGCCCGGTGCAACTGCCCCGGCGGCTGGTGGGCGGCGAGCTTCTCCGCCGTGCCGATCGTGGTGCCGCCCTCGTCGACCAGCTCCAGCAAGATCGCGTCAACGGTGCCGTTCGACGAACGGTGCGTCGCGGTGGCAGGTGTGATCGGCATACCCATCCTTCGCCTCGGTTGTCCAGCCCAAGTCTGCCGTACGCATCCGGCACTCCCGGCGCTTCGCGACTCCCCGCATGTCCCGCCCCGTCCGCCGGGACGGGCCGCACGGCCCTCACGGAACAGACGCCGGAAGCGGCCGGATACCTGATCGTTTCCCGGTGTCGCCGAAGGGGAACCGTCCGCCGGGCAGGAGCGACCACCGGACGGACCGTCCGGCCCCGGCCCCGGCCCCGGCGCTGCTCCCGCTCCCGCTCCCGCTTCGGCTTCCGCTCCGGCTTCCGCTCCGGCTCCCGCTTCGGCTTTCGACGCCTCGCCCGGCGACCGGTCGTCCGTCGGGCGCGCCTCACCCCCGGTGGTGCAGCCGCCAGCCGCGCCAGGCCGACTCCACCATCTCGCGCACCCCGTGCCGCGCGCGCCGGCTCAGCTCCCGCTCGGCCGGCGCGGGCGACGCCACCGCGCGCGGGGCGTCGCCGGGACGCCGCGGCTCTGGGACGCCCTCGGGGAGCCGTCCGGGCACCCCGGCCGAGAGGTCGTCGAGGACGAGGACGCGCTCACCCTCCGCGGCCATCGCCCGTGCCACGTGCGCACCGATGTATCCGGCCCCGCCGGTGATCGGCCACATCATGGCACCTCACCCTACGACCGTCGGGCCGCCCGACAGTCGTGATGCCGTGAATGCGGTGGTCTGGGGCCGGTGGTTTGTGGCGTGCCCCCGCGATCCCCGATGATGATCGCGGCAGCGGCCGCCCAGACCGGGTTGATCGGCCCGTGAACGGGTGGTGAACACCGCCTTCCAGGTATCCGATAGCCTCTGCCGACATGCCGTCCGGCCCCTGTCCCGGGCGCCCCACACCACACACATGACCGGCGCCCGTGGGCGTCGGGACCCAGGGAGTGAGTTCGTCTGTCGACCGCCATCCTCACCGGCCAGCCGGTCCCCGGATCGTCGCTCGAGGGCGATCTGCGGTCCCTCGGCTTCGACGTGCGGGTCGCCACCGACGCCGGTGACGCAGAGACACTCCTCGCCGCCGTGCCCGCGAACGAGCGGGTCGCGATCGTCGACACCCGGTTCGTGGGCCATCTGCACGCGCTGCGGCTCGGCCTCACCGATCCCCGCTTCCCGGCCGCTGCCCTGCCCGGCGCCGTCACCGCCCAGCCCGCCGCGCGGCGGGCACTGACCCGGGTCCTCGCCCGCGAGAGCTCCATGGCGACCGGCGGCGCGACCGTCGTCACCGGCGACCTCGCCGAACGCATCACCGAGGCCCTCGACGCCGACGGCGTCCCCGTGCACCGCCCCGAACTCGGCACGCTGGTCGCCGTCGTCCCCGCCGACCCCCAGGCCCGCAACGAGGCCCGCCAGGCGGTCCTGGCCGTCGACGACGAGGCCGTGCGCCTGCGCGGCGCCGTCAAGGCGCGCGACGGCTTCTTCACCACGCACTTCATCAGCCCGTACTCGCGCCACCTGGCCCGCTGGTGCGCCCGCCGCGGGCTGACCCCCAACCAGGTCACCACCGCCTCGCTGCTCACCGCCCTGATCGCGGCCGGCTGCGCGGCCACCGGCACCCGCGGCGGCTTCGTCGCCGCCGGCGTCCTCCTCATCCTCTCCTTCGTCCTCGACTGCACCGACGGCCAGCTCGCCCGCTACTCCCTGCAGTACTCGACGCTCGGCGCCTGGCTCGACGCCACGTTCGACCGCGCCAAGGAGTACGCCTACTACGCCGGCCTCGCCCTCGGCGCGGCACGCGGCGGGGACGACGTCTGGGCGCTCGCGCTCGGTGCCATGGTGCTGCAGACCTGCCGGCACGTCGTCGACTTCTCCTTCAACGAGGCGAACCACGACGCGACCGCCAACACCAGCCCCACCGCGGCCCTTTCGGACCGGCTCGACGCCGTCGGCTGGACGGTCTGGGTGCGCCGGATGATCGTCCTGCCGATCGGCGAGCGCTGGGCGATGATCGCCGTCCTGACGGCGGCCACCACCCCCCGCATCACCTTCTACGCGCTGCTCATCGGCTGCGCGTTCGCGGCCACGTACACCACGGCGGGCCGAGTGCTGCGGTCGGTGACGCGCAAGGCGCGCCGCACCGACCGGGCCGCGCAGGCACTGGCGGACCTGGCCGACAGCGGGCCGCTGGCCGAACTGCTGGCGGCCGTACTGCCCGGCAAGGCCCGTGGCACGGCCTTCCTCAGCGCTGCCGGCGGCGCTCTCCTGGTGGTGCTCGCGGCCTGGGCCTTCGGGCCCTCCTGGCAGCTCGTCCTGTGCGCCGGCATCTCCGTCCTGCTGGCAGCCGAAGCCGTCTCCCACCCCCTCAAGAGCGCGCTCGACTGGCTCGTCCCCCCGTTCTTCCGCGCCGCCGAATACGGCACCGTCCTGGTACTGGCGGCCCGAGCGGACGTGAACGGAGCGCTTCCGGCGGCTTTCGGGCTGGTGGCCGCGGTCGCCTACCATCACTACGACACGGTGTACCGCATCCGCGGCGACGCCGGGGCGCCACCGCACTGGCTGGTGCGCGCGACCGGGGGACACGAAGGCCGGACGCTGCTGGTCACGGTGCTGGCCACGCTGCTCACCGCAGCACAGTTCAAGGTCGCGCTCACGGCCCTCGCCGGGTACGTGGCCCTGCTGGTGCTCGCCGAGAGCATCCGCTTCTGGGTGGCCGCTCACCGAGCCGGCGCGCCCGCCGTACACGACGAAGGAGAACCCGCATGATCGGCCTCGTGCTGGCGGCCGGCGCCGGACGGCGTCTGCGCCCCTACACCGACACCCTGCCCAAGGCCCTGGTGCCGGTGGGACCCGCGGGCACGGAAGACGGCCCCACGGTCCTGGACCTCACGCTCGGCAACTTCGCCGAGGTGGGTCTGACCGAGGCCGCGGTCATCGTCGGCTACCGCAAGGAGGCCGTGTACGAGCGCAAGGCGGCCCTCGAACGGAAGTACGGCCTCAAGCTCACCCTCATCGACAACGACAAGGCCGAGGAGTGGAACAACGCCTACTCCCTGTGGTGCGGCCGTGACGTGCTCGAGGAGGGTGTGATCCTGGCCAACGGGGACACGGTGCACCCGGTCTCCGTGGAGAAGACGCTGCTGGCGGCCCGCGGTGACGGCAGGAGGATCATCCTCGCCCTCGACACGGTGAAGGATCTCGCCGACGAGGAGATGAAGGTCGTCGTGGACCCCGGCAAGGGTGTCCGGAGGATCACCAAGCTGATGGAGCCGTCCGAGGCGACCGGCGAGTACATCGGCGTCACCCTCATCGAGGGCGACGCCGCCGCCGACCTCGCCGACGCCCTGCGGACGGTCTGGGAGACCGACCCGCAGCAGTTCTACGAGCACGGCTACCAGGAGCTGGTCGACCGCGGCTGCACGATCGACGTGGCGCCGATCGGCGACGTCCCGTGGGTCGAGATCGACAACCACGACGACCTGGCCCGGGGACGGGAGATCGCGTGCCGGTACTGACGCGGCTCATTCCCTCGCCGGTCGTCGTCGACATCCGCCCGGGTGCCCTGGACGACCTGGCCTCCGTGCTCGAGGACGAGCGCATCTCGCACTCGGGCAAGCTGGCCGTCGCGGTCAGCGGCGGCTCCGGGGCCCGGCTGCGCGCACGTCTCGCCCCGGCCCTGCCCGGCGCCAGCTGGTACGAGGTCGGCGGCGGCACCCTCGACGACGCGGTCCGGCTGGCCGACGCCATGCGGTCCGGGCACTACGACGCGGTCGTGGGCCTGGGCGGCGGCAAGATCATCGACTGCGCCAAGTTCGCCGCCGCGCGCATCGGCCTGCCCCTGGTCGCGGTGCCCACGAACCTCGCGCACGACGGCCTGTGCTCGCCGGTCGCGACGCTCGACAACGACGCCGGCCGCGGCTCGTACGGCGTGCCCAACCCCATCGCGGTCGTCATCGACCTGGACGTCATCCGCGAGGCCCCGGTCCGGTTCGTGCGCGCCGGCATCGGCGACGCCCTGTCCAACATCTCCGCGATCGCGGACTGGGAGCTGGCCCACCGCGTCAACGGCGAGAAGATCGACGGCCTCGCCGCCGCGATGGCCCGCCAGGCGGGCGAGGCGGTGCTGCGCCACCCCGGAGGCATCGGCGACAACGGTTTCCTCCAGGTGCTGGCCGAGGCGCTGGTCCTCACCGGCATCGCCATGTCGGTGTCGGGCGATTCACGCCCCGCGTCGGGCGCCTGCCACGAGATCAACCACGCCTTCGACCTCCTCTTCCCCAAGCGCGCGGCGAGCCACGGCGAGCAGTGCGGCCTGGGGGCCGCCTTCGCCATGTACCTGCGCGGGGCCCACGAGGAGTCGGTGAACATGGCGCAGGTGCTGCGCCGCCACGGGCTGCCCGTGCTGCCGGAGGAGATCGGTTTCACGACGGACGAGTTCGTCCAGGTCGTGGAGTTCGCCCCGCAGACCCGGCCCGGCCGCTACACGATCCTCGAACACCTCGACCTGAAGACCGACCAGATCAAGGACACATACGCCGACTATGTCAAGGCCATCGGTAGCTGAACTGCGTCCCGTCGTCCACCCCGCGGGAGTGAAGGACCGGCGCAGCGGTGAGCACTGGGCGGGACGCCTCTACATGCGGGAGATCTCGCTGCGGGTGGACCGTTATCTGGTCGGCACCAGGGTCACACCCAACCAGCTGACCTACCTGATGACCGTCTTCGGCGTCCTCGCCGCCCCGGCGCTGCTGGTGCCGGGCGTGGCGGGCGCCGTGCTCGGCGTGCTGATGGTCCAGCTCTACCTGCTGCTCGACTGCGTGGACGGCGAGATAGCCCGCTGGAAGAAGCAGTTCTCGCTCGGCGGGGTGTACCTCGACCGGGTCGGCGCCTACCTGTGCGACGCCGCGGTCCTGGTCGGCTTCGGCCTGCGCGCCGCCGACCTGTGGGGCCCGGGGCGGATCGACTGGCTGTGGGCCTTCCTCGGCACCCTCGCGGCCCTCGGCGCCGTGCTGATCAAGGCCGAGACCGACCTGGTGGGCGTGGCCCGTCACCAGGGCGGGCTGCCGCCGGTCAAGGAGGCGGCGTCCGAGCCGCGCTCGTCCGGCATGGCGCTGGCCCGCAGGGCCGCCGCGGCGCTGAAGTTCCACCGGCTCGTGCTCGGGATCGAGGCGTCGCTGCTGATCCTGCTCCTGGCGGTCCTGGACACGGTCCGGGGAGACCTGTTCTTCTCCCGGCTCGGGGTCGCGGTGCTCGCCGGCATCGCGCTGCTGCAGACGCTGCTGCACCTTGTCTCCATCCTCGCGTCCAGCAGGCTGAAGTGAGCGGGGCCACCAAAGTCGGGGCCGTCGTCATCACGATGGGCAACCGGCCGGCCGAGCTCCGCGCCCTCCTCGACTCGGTGGCCGAGCAGGACGGCGACCCCGTCGAGGTGGTCGTGGTCGGCAACGGCTCGCCCGTCCCGGACGTCACGGAGTACTCATCGCTCGTCCGGACGGTGGAGCTGCCCGAGAACCTCGGCATCCCCGGCGGCCGCAACGTCGGCATCGAAGCCTTCCGCTCCAAGGACACCGACGGCTACGACGTCGATGTGCTGCTGTTCCTGGACGACGACGGCCTCCTCGCCCGCACCGACACCGCCGACCTGTGCCGCCGGGCCTTCGCCGCCGACCCCGATCTCGGGATCGTCAGCTTCCGCATCGCCGACCCCGACACCGGGCAGACCCAGCGCCGGCACGTGCCGCGGCTGCGCGCCTCCGACCCGATGCGCTCGTCGCGGGTCACCACCTTCCTCGGTGGCGCCAACGCCGTCCGCACGGCGGTCTTCACCGAGGTCGGGGGGTTGCCGGACGAGTTCTTCTACGCCCATGAGGAGACCGACCTGGCCTGGCGGGCGCTGGACGCGGGCTGGATGATCGACTACCGGTCCGACATGGTCCTGTACCACCCGACGACCGCCCCTTCCCGGCACGCGGTCTACCACCGTATGGTCGCCCGCAACCGGGTGTGGCTGGCCCGCCGCAACCTTCCCGCCCTCCTCGTCCCCGTCTACCTGGGCGTCTGGATGCTCCTCACGCTGCTGCGCCGGCCCTCGCGGGCTGCCCTGAAGGCGTGGTTCGGCGGGTTCGGTGAGGGCTGGACGGCCCCGTGCGGCGCCCGGCGTCCCATGAAGTGGCGTACGGTGTGGCGGCTGACCCGACTGGGCCGGCCTCCGGTCATCTGACAAGCTCGGTAGTCGGAACCACGCGGACGGGACCCATCACCCGGCTCCCGGCCGTACGCGGGCGGACCGCGCATCCCGAACACGGAGAGTTTGCCAACCTGTGAGTGATACAACGCACGGCGGTGTCGCGGTGAGCGCCCCGTCACCCGATGAGGGACTGACAGCCGCCGAACTGGCCGCCAAGTACGGGCTCTCGGTCAGCGGAGCCCGGCCCGGGCTCGTCGAGTACGTCCGCCAGCTGTGGGGACGGCGCCACTTCATCCTCGCCTTCTCCCAGGCGAAGCTCACCGCCCAGTACAGCCAGGCCAGGCTCGGCCAGCTGTGGCAGGTCGCCACCCCGCTGCTGAACGCTTTCGTGTACTTCGTGATCTTCGGGCTGATCCTGAAGGCCGGACGGGGCATGACGACCGGCACGTACATCCCGTTCCTGGTGACCGGCATCTTCGTCTTCACCTTCACCCAGAACTCGCTCATGGCCGGCGTGCGGGCGATCTCCGGCAACCTGGGCCTGGTGCGTGCGCTGCACTTCCCGCGCGCCTCCCTGCCCGTCTCGTTCGCGCTGCAGCAGCTCCAGCAGCTGCTCTTCTCGATGGTCGTGCTGTTCGCCGTGGCGGTGGGATTCGGCAACTATCCGGGCCTGTCCTGGCTGCTGATCGTCCCGATTCTGGCGCTGCAGTTCTGCTTCAACACGGGTCTCGCCCTCATCGTGGCGCGCATGGGTGCCAAGACCCCGGACCTCGCCCAGCTGATGCCGTTCATCCTGCGGACCTGGATGTACGCCTCCGGTGTGATGTTCTCCCTCCACACCATGCTGGCGGGCCGTCCGGCATGGGTCGTCCACGCGCTGCAGGTGAACCCGGCGGCCGTCTACATGGACCTGATGCGCTTCGCGCTCATCGACGACTACGTCGCCGAGAACCTCACACCGCACGTCTGGGCCGTCGCCCTGTTCTGGGCCGTCGTCGTGCTCGCCGGCGGGTTCGTGTACTTCTGGCGGGCGGAGGAGAGGTACGGCCGTGGCTGAGCAGGAGACCGGGGCCAGGGTGCCCACCGTCATCGCCGACGACCTGCACATCGTCTACCGCGTCAACGGCGCCAAGACGGGCAAGGGCAGCGCGACCGCCGCCCTCAGCCGCATCCTGAGGCGCGGCGGCGAGCGCGGGGTGCGCACGGTGCACGCGGTCCGGGGCGTCTCGTTCGTCGCCTACCGCGGCGAGGCCATCGGACTGATCGGCTCGAACGGCTCCGGCAAGTCCACGCTGCTGCGGGCCGTCGCCGGCCTG
Source organism: Streptomyces sp. NPDC007264 (assembly GCF_042869095.1). Lineage (NCBI taxonomy): Bacteria > Bacillati > Actinomycetota > Actinomycetes > Kitasatosporales > Streptomycetaceae > Streptomyces > Streptomyces sp. NPDC007264. The sequence continues at coordinate 71,069 of NZ_JBIAFD010000008.1, read as the reverse complement.
CTGCCCGCGGAGCGGGGCAGGGTCTACACCGACGGCCAGCCGTCCCTGCTCGGGGTGAACGCGGCGCTGATGAACGACCTGACGGGCGAGCGGAACGTCATTCTGGGCGGCCTCGCGATGGGCATGTCCCGCGAGGAGATCAACGCCCGCTACGAGGAGATCGTCGACTTCTCCGGCATCAACGAGAAGGGCGACTTCATCACGCTGCCCATGCGCACCTACTCCTCCGGCATGGCGGCGCGGCTGCGGTTCTCCATCGCGGCCGCCAAGAACCACGACGTCCTGCTCATCGACGAGGCTCTCGCCACCGGCGACCGCAAGTTCCAGATACGGTCCGAGGAGCGCATCCGGGAGCTGCGCAAGGAGGCCGGCACGGTGTTTCTGGTCAGTCACAGCAACAAGTCGATCAGGGACACCTGCGACCGCGTCCTGTGGCTGGAGCGCGGCGAGCTGCGGATGGACGGCCCGACCGACGAGGTCATCAGGGAGTACGAGAAGTTCACGGGGAAGTAGGCCGCCGTCGCCCGGGGCCCCGCCGGAACCTTCCGGCGGGGCCCCGAGTCTGCAAAGGAAGCGCCAACTCCCGTATGTCTTAGGAATCTTGACGCCAATCGGTGTGTTGTTGTGATGCGCAGGACACCCCGACGGAGCGTGCTGCGTTGTACAACGTAAGCTGTACCGGTGCTGATTCGCGGCAAGTGGGTCGATAATGCCCCACACCCTCATACCTGCCGCGCTGTGCGGACAGCCGGGCGGCGTGTCCGAAATAGGATGTAATGGGTCAGCGGTGTAGAACGGGAGATGTGACGGCAATGGCTACGGAAAGTCTCCAGCTCCGCGAGGCATGTGCCGTCTCCGCGCCGGGCGGCGAACGGTGACCGACGCCGCGACGACGGGTACCGGTGACCCGGAGCGCGCCACCCTCGACAAGGCCGCGGACGAGAACTTCCCCGTGGCGCCGTTCTTCCTGCCCAGGGCGTGGCGCGCCGACCTGATGGCCGTCTACGGTTTCGCGCGCCTCGTCGACGACATCGGTGACGGCGACCTCGCCCCCGGCGGCGCCGACGCCCGCCTTCTGGGCGTGCCGCCCGACGAGGCCGAGGACCGCCTGCTCCTCCTCGACGCCTTCGAGGCGGACCTGCGCAGGGTCTTCGAGGCCACGCCCCGCCACCCGCTGCTCCGCCGCCTGCAGCCCACGGTGCGGCGCGCCGGCCTCACCCCCGAGCCGTTCCTCGGTCTGATCGCGGCCAACCGCCAGGACCAGCTCGTCACGCGGTACGAGACCTACGACGACCTCCTCGCCTACTGCGAACTGTCCGCCAATCCGGTCGGCCGGCTCGTCCTGGCCGTCACCGGCACCTCCACCCCCGAGCGTGTACGGCGCTCGGACGCGATCTGCACGGCGCTGCAGATCGTCGAACACCTTCAGGACGTCGCGGAGGACCTCCGCCGCGACCGCATCTATCTGCCTGCCGAGGACATGAAGCACTTCCATGTCCAGGAGACGGATCTCGCCACGAAAACAGCAGGCGCATCGGTGCGCGCGCTGGTTGCATACGAAGCAGAACGCGCCCGCGATCTCCTGAATGAAGGCGCCCCCCTTGTGGGTAGCGTCCACGGCAGGCTGAGGCTGCTGCTCGCGGGGTTCGTGGCGGGAGGGCGAGCGGCGATCCGTGCGATCGCCGCCGCCGAATACGACGTACTTCCCGGCCCGCCCAAGCCCCGCAAGCTCCGGTTGCTGCGTGAGGCGGGCGTGACTCTGCGAGGAGAGGGGTGATCCGGACCGTGGAGTCTCCACCACACGTGTCCCCACCGGTACTCGCCGCGTACAGCTACTGCGAGGCCGTGACCGGGCAGCAGGCCCGGAACTTCGCGTACGGCATCAGGCTCCTGCCGGCGCCGAAGCGCCGCGCGATGTCGGCGCTCTACGCGTTCTCCCGGCGTGTCGACGACATCGGCGACGGCGCGCTCCCGGCGGAGGTCAAGACGGCGCGGCTCGAGCGGACCAGGTCGCTGCTCGCCCGGGTCCGTGACGGGGACGTCGCCGAGGACGACACCGATCCGGTCGCGGTCGCCCTCACCCACGCCGCCCGGCACTTCCCGATCCCGCTCGGGGGCCTGGACGAACTCATCGACGGCGTCCTCATGGACGTACGCGGCGAGACCTACGAGACCTGGGACGATCTGAAGGTCTACTGCCGGTGTGTGGCCGGGGCCATCGGACGGCTCTCGCTCGGCGTGTTCGGCACCACGCCCGGGGCGCACAGCACCGAGCGCGCGCCGGAGTACGCCGACACGCTCGGGCTCGCGCTGCAACTCACCAACATCCTCCGCGACGTCCGCGAGGACGCCGAGGGCGGGCGGACCTATCTGCCCGCCGACGACCTCGCCAAATTCGGCTGCTCGGCCGGGTTCTCCGGAGCAACACCACCCGAGGGCTCCGACTTCGCGGGCCTCGTGCACTTCGAAGTGCGTCGGGCCCGCACCCTTTTCGCGGAGGGCTACCGGCTGCTTCCCCTGCTCGACCGGCGCAGCGGCGCCTGTGTCGCCGCGATGGCGGGCATCTACCGCCGGCTCCTCGACCGCATCGAGCACGATCCGCGGGCCGTGCTGCGCGGCCGTGTCTCGCTGCCCGGACGCGAGAAGGCGTACGTGGCCGTGCGCGGCCTGTCGGGCCTCGACGCCCGGCACGTGTCCCGGCGGACCGTCAGGAGGCATGCCTGATGGACAATCCGGTCCAAGGTGACTCCACCGTCGAAAAGCGGCACGCAACCCTCCGGTGCGGCGCGGCGTCCCTGAGTGCGACGGCCTGCCGTGCATCGTTCAAGCACCACGGCGGACCGGCAGGGGAGGAAGCGCCATGAGCGGCGGCACACAACCGGAGGACCGGGCGTCCGACGCCCCGGGCCGCCGCATGACGCCGTCCGCTCCCGGGACGTCCGCCGTGGTGGTCGGCGCGGGCCTCGCCGGGATCACGGCCGCGCTCGCGCTCGCCGACGCGGGAGTGCGGGTCACCCTGCTGGAAGGGCGGCCGCGGCTGGGCGGTCTCGCCTTCTCCTTCCGGCGCGGCGACCTCACCGTCGACAACGGCCAGCACGTGTATCTGCGCTGCTGCACCGCGTACCGCTGGTTCCTCGACCGCATCGACGCGACCGCGCTCGCACCCCTGCAGGATCGTCTCGACGTGCCCGTTCTCGACGCGAACGGTACTCCCGGACGACGGCTCGGCAGACTGCGGCGCGATGCGCTGCCCGTGCCGCTGCATCTCGGACGCAGTCTGGCCACCTACCCCCATCTCTCGCTCGCCGAGCGGGCCGCGGTCGGGCGTGCCGCGCTGGCGCTCCGAGCACTCGACCTCAGGGACCCCGCGCTCGACGCGCAGGACTTCGGCAGCTGGCTGGCCGCGCACGGCCAGTCGGCGCGTGCCGTCGAGGCGCTGTGGGACCTCGTCGGGGTCGCCACCCTCAACGCGGCGGCCTGCGACGCCTCGCTCGGGCTCGCCGCGATGGTGTTCAAGACGGGTCTGCTGTCCGCCCCGGGCGCGGCCGACATCGGCTGGGCACGCGTCCCCCTGGGCGAGCTGCACGACCGGCTGGCCCGCAAGGCGCTCGACTCCGCGGGCGTCCGCACCGAGGTCCGTACACGCGTCACCTCCATCTCCCCCTACGGGAACGGGCGCTGGAGCGTTCAGGTTCCCGGCGAGCGCATCGAGGCCGACGCCGTGGTCCTCGCCGTGCCGCAGCGCGAGGCCCACGATCTGCTGCCCGCCGGAGCCCTGCGCGACCCCGGACGCCTGCTCGAGATCGGCACCGCGCCGATCCTCAACATCCACGTGGTCTACGACCGCACCGTGCTCACCCGGCCCTTCTTCGCCGCGCTCGGCTCTCCGGTGCAGTGGGTCTTCGACCGCACCGAGGCATCCGGGCTGTCGAGGGGCGGGCCCGAAGGGCCTCCGTACGAGGGCGGTGGCGGGCGACGGGTGGGCCAGTACCTCGCGCTGTCGCAGTCGGCCGCGCAGGACGAGATCGACGAGCCCGTCGCCGCGCTGCGCGAGCGCTATCTCCCGGAACTCCGGCGGCTGCTGCCCGCCGCGCGCGACGCCGAGGTGAAGGACTTCTTCGTGACCCGGGAGCGCACCGCGACGTTCGCCCCCACCCCCGGCGTCGGGCGGCTGCGGCCCGGCGCCCGCACCGAGGCACCCGGCCTCTACCTGGCCGGAGCGTGGACCGCCACAGGGTGGCCCGCGACCATGGAGAGTGCGGTCCGCAGTGGAGTCGGTGCGGCGGTCGCCGCGCTGAACGCCCTGGGCCGGTCCGATGCCCACCTCCTCGACCTCTTCGAGGAGGCGGCATGAGCGTCGACCTGCAGGGGACAGGCCCCCGCACCCCCGGTACCGCAACAAGAGGAGAGACTGTGCCCACTGTGCCCCCGGCCGAGACGGCTGCCGACGCGGTGGAGGTGTCCGCGCTCCTGGAGCGCGGCCGGACCCTGGCCACCCCGGTGCTGCGGGCGGCCGTCGACCGCCTGGCACCGCCCATGGACACCGTCGCCGCCTACCACTTCGGCTGGATCGACGCCCAGGGCAATCCCGCGGACGGCGACGGCGGCAAGGCCGTGCGCCCCGCGCTGGCCCTGCTCTCCGCCCAGGCCGCGGGCAGGGCTCCCGAGGTGGGCGTGCCCGGCGCGGTCGCGGTCGAGCTGGTGCACAACTTCTCGCTGCTGCACGACGACCTGATGGACGGCGACGAACAGCGCCGCCACCGCGACACCGTCTGGAAGGTGCACGGTCCGGCCCAGGCGATCCTGGTCGGCGACGCCCTGTTCGCCCTGGCGAACGAGATCCTGCTGGAACTCGGCACCGCGGAGGCCGGCCGCGCCGCCCGCCGGCTGACCACCGCCACGCGCGCCCTGATCGACGGTCAGGCCCAGGACATCTCCTACGAGCACCGCGACCGTGTCAGCGTCGCGGAATGCCAGGAGATGGAGGGCAACAAGACCGGCGCCCTGCTGGCCTGCGCCTCCTCCATCGGTGCGGTACTGGGCGGCGCCGACGACCGCACCGCCGACATCCTGGAGAAGTACGGCTACCACCTCGGCCTCGCCTTCCAGGCCGTCGACGACCTCCTCGGCATCTGGGGCGACCCGGAGGCCACCGGCAAGCAGACCTGGAGCGATCTGCGCCAGCGCAAGAAGTCCCTGCCCGTGGTGGCGGCGCTGGCGGCGGGCGGGCCCGCCTCCGAGCGGCTCGGCGGGATCCTCGCCGAGGACGCCAAGAGCAGCGACTTCGAGAACTTCTCCGAGGAGGAGTTCGCCGCGCGGGCCGCGCTGATCGAGGAGGCGGGCGGCCGCGACTGGACCGCCCAGGAGGCGCGCCGCCAGCACGCGATCGCCGTCGAGGCCCTGGACGCCGTCCGGATGCCCCCGGAGGTGCGCGCCCGGTTCACGGCACTCGCCGACTTCGTCGTCGTACGGAAGAGATGATCATTATCGGTCGAAGACACCTCGCGTAGTCGCCGGCCGGTGCCTTTCCCGGCTCGTGTTCCGCTCGGGCCGGGAACCCCCTCGCGGACGCGCACCGGCCGACGGCGGACCCACAGCAGACGCACCGCTTGCACGACTGCACGAAGGGGAAGCCATGACAGCGACGACCGACGGAAGCACCGGGGCCCTGCCACCCCGCGCCGCCTCGGCCAGCGAAACCAACGAACCACTCCCGGACGCGGCCGGGACCGTCGGCACACGAGAGACCGCTGTGCGCGCCGTGCAGCGTGCGACGGACTTCCTGCTCGCCCGCCAGGACGCCCAGGGCTGGTGGAAGGGCGACCTGGACACGAACGTCACGATGGACGCCGAGGACCTGCTGCTCCGTCAGTTCCTGGGCATCCGGGACGAGAAGACCACCCACGCGGCAGCCCTGTTCATCCGCGGCGAGCAGCGCGAGGACGGCACCTGGGCCACCTTCTACGGCGGACCGGGCGAACTGTCCGCCACCATCGAGGCGTACGTCGCCCTGCGCCTGGCCGGTGACGCGCCGGACCAGCCCCACATGGCCAAGGCGTCGGCGTGGATCCGCGAGCAGGGCGGCATCGCCGCCTCCCGGGTCTTCACCCGCATCTGGCTCGCCCTGTTCGGCTGGTGGAAGTGGGAGGACCTGCCCGAACTCCCCCCGGAACTCATCTACTTCCCGAAGTGGATGCCGCTGAACATCTACGACTTCGGGTGCTGGGCGCGGCAGACCATCGTGCCCCTCACCATCGTGTCGGCCAAGCGCCCGGTGCGGCCCGCACCGTTCCCGCTCGACGAACTGCACACCGACCCGGGCGACCCCGGTCCGGTCAGGCCGCGGGCTCCGCTGGCGAGTTGGGACGGCGTCTTCCAGCGCCTCGACAAGGGACTGCACCGGTTCCGCAAGGTCGCACCGCGCCGGCTGCGCAGGGCCGCCATGAACACCGCGGCCCGCTGGATCATCGAGCGGCAGGAGAACGACGGGTGCTGGGGCGGGATCCAGCCGCCCGCGGTGTACTCGATCATCGCCCTGCACCTGCTCGGCTACGACCTCCAGCACCCCGTCATGCGGGAGGGGGTGGCGTCGCTCGACCGCTTCGCCGTGTGGCGCGAGGACGGCGCCCGCATGATCGAGGCGTGCCAGTCCCCGGTGTGGGACACCTGCCTCGCCACCATCGCACTGGCCGACGCCGGCGTGCCCGCCGACCATCCGCAGCTGGTGAAGGCCGCGGAGTGGATGCTCGGCGAGCAGATCGACCGGTCCGGCGACTGGGCGGTGCGCAGGCCGGGGCTGCCGCCGGGCGGCTGGGCGTTCGAGTTCCACAACGACAACTACCCCGACATCGACGACACCGCCGAGGTCGTCCTCGCACTGCGCCGCGTCAGGCACCCCGACCCGGAGCGGGTCGAGAGAGCGGTCGGCCGCGGCGTGCGGTGGAACCTCGGCATGCAGTCGAAGAACGGGGCATGGGGCGCCTTCGACGTCGACAACACCAGCGCCTTCCCCAACCGGCTGCCCTTCTGCGACTTCGGTGAGGTCATCGACCCGCCGTCCGCCGACGTCACCGCGCACGTCGTCGAGATGCTCGCGGTCGAGGGCCTCTCCCACGACCCGCGCACGCGCCGCGGCATCGAGTGGCTGCTGGCCGAGCAGGAGCCCGACGGCTCCTGGTTCGGGCGCTGGGGCGTCAACTACGTCTACGGCACCGGCTCGGTGGTGCCCGCGCTGATCGCCGCCGGCATCCCGGGGTCGCACCCGGCGATCCGCCGGGCGGTCGCCTGGCTGGAGGACGTGCAGAACGACGACGGCGGCTGGGGCGAGGACCTGCGCTCCTACCAGGACGCCAAGGCGTGGAGCGGCCGCGGCGCCTCCACCGCCTCGCAGACGGGGTGGGCGCTGCTCGCGCTGCTGGCGGCGGGCGAGAGCGACTCCAAGGCCGTGGAACGCGGCATCGGGTTCCTCGCCCAGACCCAGAACGAGGACGGTTCCTGGGACGAACCGTACTTCACCGGCACCGGCTTCCCCTGGGACTTCTCCATCAACTACCACCTCTACCGGCAGGTCTTCCCGCTCACCGCGCTCGGCCGCTACGTCCACGGCGAGCCGTTCGCCGAGGGCAAGGGGAGCTGATGAGCCAGAAGCCCGAGCCGGCACCGCTGCTGATCGCCTGCGCGCTCGGCATCGAGCACATCGCCCTGCGCAGCGGCGGTCAGAGCGGCGCCGACGGGCCCGTCACCCTGCTCCGTACGGGCATGGGGCCCCGGGCCGCCGAGCGATCGGTCACCCGGGCGCTCGGCGACCCGGCCCACACCCGGGCGGCCGTCCTCGCCACGGGTTTCTGCGCGGGCCTCGCCCCCGGAATGCACCCCGGCGACCTGGTCGTCGCCGAGGAGGCCCGGGACCCCCGCGGCACCACGCCCTGCGTCGGCACAGACCTGCTCGTCAAGGAGCTCATGCGCACCGTCCCGGGGCGCACCGTCCACACCGGGCCGCTCATCGGCTCGGACCGCATCGTCCGCGGTCACCGGCGTGCGCACCTGCTGGCGACCGGCGCCATCGCCGCCGACATGGAGTCGGCCGCGACGCTGCACACCGCCGTGCGCACGGGTGACCGCCCGGTTGCGGCCGTCCGGGTGGTCGTGGACGCTCCAGAGCATGAACTCGTCCGGATCGGCACCTTGCGCGGTGGAATATCAGCTTTCCGCGTTCTCCGTGCCGTCCTTCCCGCTTTCTTTGAATGGCACCGATCCTTGCTGCTCCCCAGGAGGTGAGCCAGATGGCCATGCCGCTGCGCCAGTCCATCAAGGTGGCGACCTATCTTTTCGAACAGAAGCTGCGCAGGCGGGACAAGTTTCCGCTCATCGTCGAGCTGGAACCGCTCTTCGCCTGCAATCTGAAGTGCGAGGGCTGCGGCAAGATCCAGCACCCGGCCGGGGTGCTGAAACAGCGCATGCCGGTGGCCCAGGCGGTGGGGGCGGTCCTGGAGTCCGGTGCGCCGATGGTGTCGATCGCGGGCGGCGAGCCGCTGATGCATCCGCAGATCGACGAGATCGTGCGGCAGTTGGTGGCCCGCAGGAAGTATGTGTTCCTGTGCACCAACGCCCTGTTGCTGCGCAAGAAGATGGACCTGTTCAAGCCGTCGCCGTACTTCGCGTTCGCCGTGCACATCGACGGCCTGCGGGAGCGGCACGACGAGTCGGTGGCGAAGGAAGGTGTGTTCGACGAGGCCGTGGCGGCCATCAAGGAGGCAAAGCGCCGCGGCTTCCGGGTCACCACCAACTCGACCTTCTTCAACACCGACACCCCGCAGACCGTCGTCGAGGTGCTCAACTTCCTCAACGACGAGCTGAAGGTCGACGAGATGATGATCTCGCCCGCCTACGCCTACGAGAAGGCGCCCGACCAGGAGCACTTCCTGGGCGTGGAACAGACCCGCGAACTGTTCAAGAAGGCGTTCTCCGGCGGCAACCGGCGCCGCTGGCGGCTCAACCACTCGCCGTTGTTCCTCGACTTCCTCGAGGGCAAGGTCGACTTCCCCTGCACTGCCTGGGCGATCCCCAACTACTCGCTCTTCGGCTGGCAGCGCCCCTGCTACCTGATGAGCGACGGGTACGTGCCGACGTACCGGGAACTGATCGAGAAGACCGACTGGGACAAGTACGGCCGCGGCAAGGACCCTCGCTGCGCCAACTGCATGGCGCACTGCGGTTACGAGCCCACCGCCGTCCTCGCCACCATGGGCTCCCTCAAGGAGTCCCTGCGGGCCGTGCGGGAGACCGTCTCCGGGGACAACGGGTGACGCCATGACCGCCATTTCCCTGGGCGTCCCCGAGGTACCGGTCCGGCCGATCGCGACGCGTCGCGCCTCGCGGCGGATCCATGTCGGACCGGTGGCGGTCGGGGGCGGGGCCCCGGTGTCGGTGCAGTCGATGACGACGACGCGCACGTCGGACATCGGCGCCACGTTGCAGCAGATCGCCGAACTCACCGCGTCCGGCTGCCAGATCGTCCGCGTCGCCTGCCCCACGCAGGACGACGCGGACGCCCTCGCGACGATCGCGCGCAAGTCGCAGATCCCGGTGATCGCCGACATCCACTTCCAGCCGAAGTACGTGTTCGCGGCGATCGAGGCGGGCTGTGCGGCCGTCCGCGTCAACCCGGGCAACATCAAGCAGTTCGACGACAAGGTCAGGGAGATCGCGAAGGCGGCGAAGGACCACGGCACTCCGATCCGGATCGGGGTCAACGCGGGTTCGCTGGACAGGCGGCTGCTGCAGAAGTACGGCAGGGCCACCCCGGAGGCGCTCGTCGAGTCCGCCCTGTGGGAGGCGTCGCTGTTCGAGGAGCACGACTTCCGGGACATCAAGATCTCCGTCAAGCACAACGACCCGGTCGTGATGGTCAACGCCTACCGCCTGCTCGCCGAGCAGTGCGACTACCCGCTGCACCTGGGTGTGACGGAGGCCGGACCCGCCTTCCAGGGCACGATCAAGTCGGCCGTCGCCTTCGGCGCGCTGCTGTCGCAGGGCATCGGCGACACGATCCGCGTCTCGCTGTCCGCGCCTCCCGTGGAGGAGGTCAAGGTCGGCACCCGGATCCTCGAGTCGCTGGGCCTTCGGCAGCGGCGTCTGGAGATCGTCTCCTGTCCTTCGTGCGGCCGCGCCCAGGTCGACGTCTACAAGCTGGCCGAGGAGGTCACGGCGGGCCTGGAGGGCATGCGGGTGCCGCTGCGGGTCGCGGTCATGGGCTGCGTGGTCAACGGCCCCGGCGAGGCGAGGGAGGCCGACCTGGGAGTGGCCTCCGGCAACGGCAAGGGCCAGATCTTCGTCAAGGGCCAGGTCATCAAGACCGTCCCCGAGTCGCAGATCGTGGAGACCCTGATCGAGGAGGCCATGAAGATCGCCGAGCAGATGGAGCAGGAGGGCGCCGGCGCGGGAGAGCCGGCCGTCACCGTGAGCTGAACAGCACGGACCGAGAGGGGGCCGAGCGTGACGATTCTGGAGACCATCCGGCAACCACGCGACCTGAAGGCGCTGTCCGAGGCGCAGTTGAATCAACTGGCCGTCGAGATCAGGGAGTTCCTGGTCCATGCGGTCGCCAGGACCGGTGGTCACCTGGGGCCCAATCTGGGGGTGGTGGAACTGTCCATCGCGCTCCACCGGGCCTTCGAGTCACCGGTCGACCGCATCCTGTGGGACACCGGCCATCAGAGCTATGTGCACAAGCTCCTGACGGGGCGTCAGGACTTCTCCAAGCTGCGCGGCAAGGGAGGACTGTCCGGCTACCCCTCGCGCGAGGAGTCCGAGCACGACATCATCGAGAACAGCCACGCGTCCACCGCGCTCGGCTGGGCCGACGGACTCGCCAAGGCCCGCCAGGTGCAGGGGGAGAAGGGCCATGTCGTCGCGGTGATCGGCGACGGCGCGCTGACCGGGGGCATGGCGTGGGAGGCGCTGAACAACATCGCCGCCGCCAAGGACCGCCCGCTGATCATCGTGGTCAACGACAACGAGCGCTCGTACGCGCCGACCATCGGCGGCCTCGCCAACCACCTCGCCGCCCTGCGCACCACCGACGGCTACGAGAAGGCGCTCGCCTGGGGCAAGGACGTGCTGCAGCGCACGCCCGTCGTCGGCAACACCCTCTACGAGGCCCTGCACGGCGCGAAGAAGGGCTTCAAGGACGCGTTCGCGCCGCAGGGCCTGTTCGAGGACCTGGGCCTGAAGTACGTCGGCCCGATCGACGGACACGACATCCGGGCCGTCGAGTCGGCGCTGCGCCGCGCCAAGCGTTTCCACGGCCCGGTGCTGATCCACTGCCTCACCGAGAAGGGCCGCGGCTACGAGCCGGCGCTCGCCCACGAGGAGGACCACTTCCACACCGTCGGCGTGATGGACCCGCTGACCTGCGAGCCCCTCGCCCCGTCCGGCGGCCCGTCGTGGACCTCGGTGTTCGGCGACGAGATCCTGCGGATCGGCGAGGAGCGCGAGGACGTCGTGGCGATCACGGCGGCCATGCTGCACCCGGTGGGCCTGGCCAAGTTCGCCGAGCGGTTCCCCGACCGGGTGTGGGACGTGGGGATAGCGGAGCAGCACGCGGCGGTGTCCGCCGCCGGACTCGCGACCGGCGGACTGCATCCCGTCGTCGCCGTCTACGCGACCTTCCTCAACCGGGCCTTCGACCAGCTCCTGATGGACGTCGCCCTGCACCGCTGCGGGGTCACGTTCGTCCTGGACCGGGCCGGGGTCACGGGCGTGGACGGGCCCTCGCACAACGGCATGTGGGACATGTCGGTCCTGCAGGTCGTCCCCGGCCTCAGGATCGCGGCGCCGCGCGACGCCGACCAGCTGCGGGCGCAGCTGCGCGAGGCGGTCGCGGTCGACGACGCGCCGACCCTGGTCCGCTTCCCGAAGGAATCGGTGGGCCCCGCTCTCCCCGCGGTGGACCGGGTGGGCGGCCTGGACGTCCTGCACCGCGCCGACCGGCCCGAGGTGCTCCTGGTCGCCGTCGGTGTGATGGCACCCGTCTGCCTCCAGGCGGCGGACCTGCTTCAGGCCCGGGGCATCGGCTGCACGGTCGTCGACCCGCGGTGGGTCAAGCCCGTCGACCCCTCGCTGCCCGGGCTGGCCGCCGAGCATCGGATCGTCGCCGTGGTCGAGGACAACAGCCGGTCCGCCGGCGTCGGTTCCGCCGTCGCGCTGGCGCTCGGGGACGCCGATGTCGACGTACCGGTGCGGCGGTTCGGCATCCCCGAGCAGTTCCTCGCGCACGCCAAGCGCGGCGAGGTGCTCGCCGACATCGGTCTCACACCCGTCGAGATCGCCGGGCGGATCAGCGCCTGCCTGGTGCCCCGGCAGGCGACGTCCACCCCGTCGCGGCGCCCGGCAGGCTCCCCCGAGCTCTTCGAACGGGGGGCACCCCCACTGGCCGCGACCGCCGAGGATGAGCCGTCCAAGGAGACAAAGCAATGACCACCCAGTCCGGGAACCGGGAGTTCGACCTCGGCGCGCTCCTGGCCGAGCGCGGGGCCGAGCGCTACGAGCTGCACGCGAAGTACCTCAACCACCAGCTTCCGCGCATGCTGCACACCATCGGCTTCGACAAGGTCTACGAGCGGGCCGAGGGCGCCCACTTCTGGGACGCGGACGGCAACGACCACCTGGACATGCTGGCCGGGTTCGGGGTGATGGGCCTGGGCCGCCACCACCCCGTCGTCCGCCGGGCGCTGCACGACGTGCTGGACGCGCAGCTCGCCGACCTCACCCGCTTCGACTGCCAGCCGCTGCCCGGACTGCTGGCGGAGCGGCTGCTCGGCCACAGCCCGCACCTGGACCGGGTGTTCTTCGGCAACAGCGGGACGGAGGCGGTGGAGACCGCACTGAAGTTCGCCAGGTACGCCACCGGCAAGCCGCGGATCCTCTACTGTGCCCACGCCTTCCACGGACTGACCACCGGTTCCCTGTCCGTGAACGGCGAGTCGGGCTTCCGCGACGGCTTCGCCCCGCTGCTGCCCGACACCGCGGTTCCGCTCGGCGACCTCGACGCGCTCGCCCGGGAGCTGGCCCAGGGAGACGTGGCGGCGCTCATCGTCGAGCCGATCCAGGGCAAGGGCGTCCACGAGACCCCGCCCGGCTATCTGGCGGCCGCCCAGGAGCTGTTGCACCGGCACAAGGCGCTGCTGATCGCGGACGAGGTGCAGACCGGCCTCGGCCGAACGGGTGACTTCTACGCCTATCAGCACGAGAACGGCGTGGAGCCGGACCTGGTGTGCGTGGCGAAGGCGCTCTCCGGCGGCTATGTGCCGGTCGGTGCCACCCTCGGCAAGGAGTGGATCTTCAAGAAGGTCTACTCGTCCATGGACCGGGTGCTCGTGCACTCGGCGAGCTTCGGATCCAACGCGCAGGCGATGGCGGCGGGCCTAGCGGTCCTCTCCGTCATGGAGAACGACCAGATCGTGGCGAACGTCCGCGCCGTCGGGGAGCAGCTGAAGTCCCGGCTGGCGGCGCTCGTCGACAAGTACGAGCTGCTCAGCGACGTCCGCGGCCGGGGCCTGATGATCGGGATCGAGTTCGGCCGGCCCAGCTCGCTGCGGCTGCGCAGCCGGTGGGCCATGCTCCAGGCCGCCCGCAAGGGCCTGTTCGCGCAGATGGTCGTGGTGCCCCTGCTGCAACGGCACCGGATCCTCACCCAGGTCTCCGGCGACCATCTGGAAGTGATCAAGCTGATTCCGCCACTGATCATCAGTGAGAAGGACGTCGACCGGTTCGTGGAGGCGTTCACCGCGGTCATGGACGACGCGCACGGTGGCGGGCTCATGTGGGACTTCGGGAAAACGCTGATCAAACAGGCCGTGGCGAACCGCTAGCGGCCGTCAGCCATCGTGATCTTGCCTCATGGGTAAAAAATTTGCCTGAGAGGCAAGACTCGGGCTGAATGGAGGGATGAGCCCTCCCGAAGAGGCCGGACCCGGGCCGGCCGAGGACCTGTTCGTCGTCGCGCCCCAGCTGCGCGCGCTGCGTCGCCGCGCCTCGCTCACCCTGGAGGCCGCGGCCCGCGACGCGGGGCTCTCGCCCGCGCATCTCTCCCGCCTCGAGACCGGGCAGCGCCAGCCCTCGCTGCCGATGCTACTCGCGCTCGCGCGTGTGTACGGCACGACGGTTTCCGAACTGCTGGGCGAGACCGTCGCCGACCGCGCCGCGGTCGTGCGCGCCGCCGACACGGAGCCCACCAGGGCGGGCGGCTGGACGTACTGGCAGGCGGGCGCGCCGGGCCGCGGGATGCAGGCCCTCCGTGTCCACGTCCCCTTCGGCCCCCAGGCCGACATCGTGCGCGTCCACCCCGGCGAGGAATGGCTGTACGTCCTCACGGGGCGGCTGCGGCTGCGGCTCGGCGACAGCACGCATGTGCTCGGGCCGGGCGACAGCGCGCACTACGACTCGCTGACCCCGCACCGACTGGCGGCCGTCGACCGGGACGGGACCGATCTGCTCTACGTCCACACCCTGCTGCAGAGCCCGCGGACCGGGCTGTGCCTGGGCCTCACCCCTGGAGAGACGCCATGACCGAGCACCCGGAGACCCGCCCCAGCCGGTGAGATCGAGGACAGGTTCCCCCGCTCCCTGTGGATCCGTCTGATCATCTACATCGCGGCCGGTCATCTCTTCGCCGCCTTCCTCTCCTTCCTGTTCGCGGTGGGCGCGAAGTAGGCGGTGCCGCCCACCGGGCGGGTGCGCGGGCGGCTCAGTCCAGCAGCCGCTCGCGCAGCCGTTCCCGCAGCCGGGGCGTGATCCTGAGACCCTGCTCCAGATAGACGTCCACGCTGCCCCAGGTCTCCTCGACCGTCTCGAACGCCGCCGCCAGGTACTCCGCCCGGGCGTCGAACAGCGGGCTGATCAGCTCCATCACCTCGGGGGAGTAGGCATCGGCCGACGAGCCGTTGCGGTGCACCTTGTAGCGGCGGTGCCTGGCGTTCGACTCCAGGTAGTCGGCGACGATGGCCTCGCGCTCGACTCCCACCGCGAGGAGGGTCACCGCGATCGACAGACCCGCGCGGTCCTTGCCCGCCGCGCAGTGCATCAGGGCGGGCACGCTGTCCTGCGCCAGCGCGTGCAGCACGTGGGAGTGCTCGGACGTGCGCTCCTTGATGATCGTGCGGTACGAGACGATCATGCGCCGGGCGGCCCTGCCGTCCGAGAGGAGCTCGCGCAACTGGTCCAGGTCCCCGTCGCGGACCATCTTCCAGAACTCGGCGCCGTCCGCCGGATCGGACAGCGGGAGGTTGACGTTCCGCACACCCGGCAGGTCGACGTCGGGCCCCTCCAGCTTCTTGTCCGCCGCGTTGCGGAAGTCGAAGACCGTGTGCAGGCCGAGGGAGGCCAGGAACGTGGCGTCCTTCTCCGTCGCGTGCGCGAGGTGGCCGCTGCGGAAGAGCACCCCCTGCCGCACACGCCGTCCGTCCACGGTCGGCAGACCGCCCACGTCACGGAAGTTGCGCACTCCGGCCAGCTCCGGCTCGGTCGACGGGACCTGCTGCGTCACGTGGGGCTCCTCCCAGCCGTCCGCCGGCGCTGCTCGCCGGCGGGCCCTTCGACGATACGACATGGGTTCATCAGGCAATCATTGATGATCCGACGCCGCAGCGAACCTGGACCGAAGCGTTGCCGACGGGCCGCTCCATCTCCGATGATGTTGAGACCTGATCGCACCTGTTCGGATATGTGGGGGCTCGATGTTGGAGATCGGCGCGGACGACCGTACCTGGCTGCTGTCGGGGCCCACGAGCAGTTACGGCCTCCGGGTCGCCGGCCACGGTGAACTGCTGCATCTGCACTGGGGCCCGCGGATCGCCCTCGCCGACGCCGAGGCCCTTGCCGCGCTGCCCGCACCGCCGTACCGGCCCTTCGAGTCCCCGCTCGACGGCCACGAGGAGTACCCGGTCGAGGGCGGTCCCCGCTTCGCCCGCCCCGCCCTGTCGGTCCGCACCGACGAGCGCCGGGGCACCGAGTGGGCCTTCGAGGGGTACGAGGCGGACGGCGGGGAACTGCGGCTGCGGTTCACCGACGCCGGGCTCGTGATCACCCTCCACTACCGCATGCGCGGGGACGTGGTCGAGCGCTGGGTGACCCTGGCCAACACGGGCCCCGGCCCCGTCGAACTCCTGCGTGCCGACTCCGCGACCTGGACCCTGCCCGAGCGGGACGGCTGGCGGCTGTCGCAGCTGCACGGCCGCTGGGCGGCCGAGTCCCGGCTCGTGCGCTCGCCCCTCACCTACGGCGAGAAGGTCATCGGCAGCCGGCGCGGCCACACCGGGCATCAGCACCTGCCGTGGGTCGCGCTCGACGTGGACGCGACCGAGGAGCACGGCGAGGTCTACGGCTGCGCGCTCGCCTGGTCCGGCACCTGGCGGATCGCGGTGGCCCAACTCCCGGACGCACGCGTCCAGATCACCGGCGGTGCCGGGTACGACGACTCCGGACTGCTGCGGCTGGCCGCGGGGGAGACGTTCGTCGCTCCGGTCTTCGAGGGACTGTGGAGCGACGGTGGTCTCGGCGGTGCGAGCCGCGCCTGGCACGCGTACCAGCGGGCGTACGTCATCCCGGACGCGGACCGGGACCGGCCGGTGCTCTACAACTCCTGGGAGGCCACCGGGTTCGACATCTCCGAGGAGCAGCAGCGGGCGCTCGCACGACGGGCGGCGGCCATGGGCGTCGAGCTGTTCGTGGTCGACGACGGCTGGTTCGGCGCCCGCACCGGCGATCGGGCGGGACTCGGCGACTGGAGCCCCAACCCCGACCGCTTCCCGTCCGGCCTCACGCCTCTGGCCGACCACGTGCACGCCCTCGGGATGCAGTTCGGCATCTGGGTGGAGCCCGAGATGGTCAATCCGGACAGCGACCTCTACCGCGCACACCCCGACTGGGTACAGCATCAAAAGGGGCGAAACAGGACAGAATTCCGCAATCAGCTCGTACTGAATCTCGCCCGCGACGATGTCCAGGAGTATCTCTGGCGGCAGCTCGACGGGCTGCTCTCCAGTGCCCCGATCGACTACGTGAAGTGGGACTTCAACCGCTGCTTCACCGATGCCGGCTGGCCCGGCGACCCGTATCCGCAACGCCTGTGGGTCGACCATGTGCGCGCCCTGTACGCCCTGGTGGACCGCTTGCGGGCGGCGCACCCCACGGTCGCCTTCGAGTCCTGCTCCGGCGGCGGCGGACGCGTGGACCTCGGGGTCATGAGCCGCACGGACCAGGTGTGGACCTCCGACAACACCGACCCGCTCGACCGGCTCGCCATCCAGCACGGCTTCAGTCAGATCCATCCGGCCCGGGTCATGGCCGCCTGGGTCACCGACAGCCCGAACACGCAGCTCAACGGGCGGGTCAGCGCGCTGCGTCTCCGGTTCGTGAGTGCCATGGCCGGGGTGCTCGGCGTCGGCGGCGACCTCACGAAGTGGAGCGAGTCGGAGCTGGCCGAGGCGCGGGACTGGGTCGGTCTCTACCGGCAGATCCGTCCCGTCGTCCAGCACGGCGATCTGTACCGGCTGAGGCCTCCCGCGGGCGGGCTGAGCGCGGTCCAGTACGTGCTCGGGGACGAGACGGTGGTCCTCGCCTGGCTCCAGGCGCAGCACTACGGCGAGCCGGTCGCTCCGCTGCGGTTGCGCGGACTTGACCCGGAAGCACGGTACGAATGCCGCGAAACGGGCGAAGTGTATCGAGGTGCGGTGCTGCTGCATCACGGACTGCGGACCGCCCTGCGGGGTGACCTCGATGCGACGGTTATCCGACTGTGTCGCGTCTGAGTGTTCTGTCCGAATTGATGCCTTCATTCCAACTCCGCCTGGAATGAGGCGCCCTGAAATTGCGATACGTGAGCAGCGTCATATTTGTGACGTTCCGCTGTCGCCATGTTCACGTAATTGTGGCGTCTTTTCGGGGCGATTGAGAATGTCTCCGCATCTCGTATCGACACAGGGTCACCGGTAATTTCCGCATGGATCAAGAGAAATGGGCCAATGGGGAAACCGGATGGTTGTCCCCATGCGTCCGGGTCGCTTACGTTCCCCTCGATCCGGGTGGAACGCCGAATCCTGCCGCCGCCCGGCGCTTACACCCTCTACCCGTGCCCGGCAGGAGCGGGGGACCCACAGGCAAGACGCCTGTTCCGGTCTCCGGAACGGCTAGGGGTAAAGCCGCGCACTGCCGCGACCGGACATCTCCAGTCCGCACCCGACAGCTCACCTCGCAGGCGCCGGAGAGGAATTCGACATGCCTGCAAAAGGCAAGCACCGCCGTCCCAAGCCCCGTCGCCTCATGCGTTCCATGGCCTTTGTCGGAACCGGTGGCGCCGCCCTCGCGCTGCCGTTGCTGGGGGCCACCGACGCGCATGCCGCCGCCCCCGCGGCAACCGTCTCCGGCAAGGCCGTGGCCGCGGCTCCGGTAGCGAAGAAGGCCGCCGTCAAGGCGGTCGCCGTCAAGACCTACACGGTGAAGCCCGGCGACTGCCTGTCCGCGATCGCCGCGGACCAGCACGTCGCCGGTGGCTGGAAGAAGCTCTACCAGGACAACCGCACGGTCATCGGCTCCGACCCGTCGCTGATCCACCCCGGCCAGAAGCTGGCGCTGGGCGCCGCCGCGGCCGCACCGTCACCCGCGAAGGCCCAGACCTCCGCGGCCACGACGACGGCGGCTCCCAAGGCCGCGACCGCCGCCACCGGCTACAGCATGCCGGTCCTGGGCGTCGCCATCGGCACCAAGTACCACGTCGCGGGCAGCATGTGGTCGAGCGGCTACCACACCGGCATCGACTTCGCCGTCCCGACCGGCAGCAGCCTCAAGGCCGTGGGCGCCGGCACCGTGGCCTCCGCGGGCTGGGGCGGCGCGTACGGCAACCAGGTCGTCGTCAGGCTCGCCGACGGCTACTACGCGCAGTACGCCCACCTGTCGAAGCTGTCCGTCTCCGCCGGCCAGACCGTGGCCGGCGGCCAGCAGGTCGGCCTCTCCGGCGCCACCGGCAACGTCACCGGACCGCACCTCCACTTCGAGATCCGCACGACCCCGAACTACGGCTCGGACGTGGACCCGGTCGCCTACCTGCGCTCGCACGGCGTGTCCATCGGCTGACCCGCAACGGCCCGCCGGACCCGAAGGCCGGACCCCTCGTTCCCCGGGGGGCCGGCCTTCAGCCGTGTCCCGTGCGCAGGACGGCCCTTGCTCCGGCGGGTCGCTCAACAACCGTACGCAGAGGCTTGTTCCGCATGCGCCCCGTGGTCTTTCTCACCGCCCGTCAACCCCTTCCTACGGTCGCGTAGCTCACATCGGAGGTGAATCATGAGCCGATGTGGCAGACGATTCGAAGAATGACAGCAGATCAGTGATCGGGTCGTACGTGGCGGTGGGGGACAGCTTCACCGAGGGCGTCGGCGACCCCGGACCCGACGGGCAGTTCGTCGGCTGGGCGGACCGGTTCGCCGTCCTCCTCGCCGACCGGCGGCCGGAAGGCGACTTCGAGTACACGAACCTCGCGGTACGCGGCAAGCTGCTCGACCAGATCGTCGCGGACCAGGTGCCGAAAGCCGTCCGACTCGCCCCGGACCTCGTCTCCTTCTGCGCCGGGGGCAACGACATCATCCGCCCCGGCACCGACCCCGACGACGTCGCCGAGCGCTTCGAGCGCGCCGTCGCCGATCTCGCCTCCGCCGTCGGCACCGTCATGGTGACCACCGGCTTCGACACGCGCGGCGTGCCCGTGCTCAAGCATCTGCGCGGGAAGATCGCCACCTACAACGGGCACGTCCGGGCGATCGCCGACCGGTACGGCTGCCCGGTCCTCGACCTGTGGTCGCTCAGGACGGTCCAGGACCGGCGCGCCTGGGACGACGACCGCCTCCACCTCTCGGCCGAGGGGCACACCCGGGTCGCCCTGAGAGCGGGCCAGGTCCTCGGTGTCGAGGTGCCCGCCGACCCCGACCAGCCGTGGCCGCCGCTGCCCCCGCGCGGCACGCTCGAGGTGCGGCGCGACGACATCCACTGGGCGCGTGAGCACCTGGTCCCGTGGATCGGGCGCCGGCTGCGCGGGGAGTCCTCCGGCGACCGCGTCGTGGCGAAGGGCACCCTGTCCCCGGACGACATCAAGTCGAGGATCGCGCAGGCGGTCTGACCGCGACGGCAACCGGCAGGTACGGCCCGGGCCACGCGCCCGGGCCGTCCGCGCCGCCCCACCACCGAACGGGAACGGCCCCGTACCCCCCCCGCACGGCGGCCACGCACCGGGTGCCCCCGCTTCGTGAGCACCCGGGGTCGGCGGGGCGGGCGCCTCGCCGGGGCGAGGGCCTTGCCGCACCCGCGCCGCGAACACCGCTCCCGGATGCGGAAGAAGAACGTGCGGCGAGGGGTTGGAGAGACATGGGCGCGCTGTGACACGGCCCGCCCGGTGCTGCCACAGGGCCGCCCGTACGGGACGCCCGACCCGACTCCAACTGGAGGTGCCGTGACCGGTTTCCGTTCCCTGAGCTCCGGGCTCCGCGCGCTGCGGCCCGTCGCGTTCGGCGTGGACCCGAGCGGGGAACGCCTGGAGCGGATCCGCAGATCGCCGCATTTCGCGAACGGCGCCTTCGTGAACCCTGAAGGCACCCGGATCCGGCCGTCCGGCAATTCCGCGGTGGAGCTGGCGAAGGTCTACTTCCGCAAGGAGGACCGTCTCCGGCGCGCTCCGGCCGGCACCGTCCCCGTGCACCCGACCACGTACGCCGACCTGGCCCGCCCCCCGGCGAGCGGGTTGCGGGTGACATGGATGGGGCACTCCAGCGTGCTCGCCGAGATCGACGGACACCGGGTGCTCTTCGACCCGGTGTGGGGCGACCGTTGTTCCCCCTTCGACTTCCTGGGCCCCAAGCGGCTGCACCCGGTGCCCCTGCCCGTGGCCGCGCTCGGCCCGGTCGACGTGGTCGTCATCTCCCACGACCACTACGACCACCTCGACCTGCCCACCATCAGGGCCCTGGCGGACACGGACACCGTGTTCGCGATACCGCTGGGCGTCGGCGGTCACCTGGAGCACTGGGGCGTGGCCGCGGACCGGCTCCGCGAGCTGGACTGGCACGAGTCGACGAAGGTCGGCGGCATCACCCTGACGGCCACGCCCGCCCGCCACTTCTGCGGCCGCGGGCTGCGCAACGGACAGCACACGCTGTGGGCGTCGTGGTCCGTGGCCGGCGAGGAGCACCGCATCTACCACAGTGGCGACACCGGCTACTTCGACGGCTTCGAGGACATCGGTGCCGCACACGGTCCGTTCGACGCCACGATGATCCAGATCGGGGCGTACTCGGAGTTCTGGCCGGACATCCACATGACCCCCGAGGAGGGCGTGCGCGCCCACCTCGACCTCCAGGGCGGACAGCCGCACGGCGTGATGCTCCCGATCCACTGGGGCACCTTCAACCTGGCGCCGCACCCGTGGGCGGAGCCGGGGGAGTGGACGACGGACGCAGCCGGAGCCGTCGGACAGGCGGTCGCCGTGCCTGTCCCGGGCCAGCCCTTCGAGCCCACCGGCGACCTTCCCACGCACCCCTGGTGGCGGGATGTGTCCCTGCCGCTGAACCGCACGTGGCCCGCTCCGGAGATCAGCCCGGGGGCGTCCCGTGACGACCTCGACCTGGTGGGCGAGGGCTGACCCCGGAGGAGCCGGTGCCCCGACAGGCAACGTTCACCCCGTCGGGCGAGCGTTGCCTGTCACAGCACTGGCCGGTGGGTGCTCCGTCCATGCGGATCACCATGTAGGTCTCGCCGTCCTTCGGCGGCCGCGTCCAGGAACGGGTGGTGAACGTGTGCAGCCGCCCGTTCAGGATCGCGTGACGGGGCAGGGAGGCACCGAACTCCCTGGTCACCGCTTCCAGCAGTGACTGTTCCGTCTGGGCGCCGGTGTCCCGGCCACCGAGGAACCGGACCGGGTCCAGCGCCCGCGGTATCTCGCCGCTGGGGCGGATCTCTCCGTCCGCGTAGGTGAAGGCGTACTGCTCGACACCGTCCTGCGCCACCGAGAGGTGGAAGAACGGCTGCCCGGCCGACGTCCTCAGGCCGCTCCACACCACCACCGCGCGGGTACCCGCGCTGGCGGCCGCAGCCGGGGAGACGAACCGCCGCCGGTCGAACGGGGCGGGATCGCCGTCGAAGGCGAAACTCCAGCCGGTGCCGGCCCGGCCGACCGCCATGAGAGCCCTGTCGTCGTAGGACGAGAACTCCTTCTGGTGGTGCGGCGAGCTGCGGCGTGCCTCCCGGAAGGTCATGGGCTCGTTCAGCACGGTGCCGTCGCCGTCCGCGAGACGGCCGGGCAGTTCCTCCGGCTCCACACCCTCCACCAGGACGAACCGGTAGGAGGGGCGGTTGTCGCCCGGTTCCGGCTCCGCGAGCCACGCCAGGTCGTCCGGGTCGATCCCGGCCGTCGGCCCCGGTGTCTCACCCGCCTGGCCGCCCCTCGGCGTGGACAGCAGTTCGCGCCCCCGCTCCGGGGTCAGCAGCGGCCCGAGCACCGGGTCGGCCACCCACCCCAGCGGTGCCAGGTGGTCCGGTCCCAGCGGCTCCCACAAGGGCACGGCGTTCACCAGCGTCCGCCATGCCCCGTCGGTGTCTCCCCACCGCGCCAGCTCCCGCGCCCGCTCGACCGCCTTCCCGAACGGTCCGGCCGCGGTGTACCGGTACGTGCCGCTGCGCACCTCGTCCAGCGTCGCACAGGCCAGTGACACCAAGTCGTCGCCGGCGCCCCGAAGAGGGAACCTCAGCGTGGAATCGTCCCGGTACGAGTGCGCCGCGTGCTCGGCGACCTGCGGCGGCAGCAGATCGGGCGCGTACCGCGGGTCCGTCACCAAGCCCTCGAAGGACCCCTTCGAGGTCTGTCCGAGGAGGTGGCGTATCTGGTCACCCAGCCCGGCGGCCCGTGGTCTGCCGTACTCCTCGGCCTGCTCCAGCGCTTTCGCGGCCCGCTCCCAGCCGCCGCGCAGCGCCTCCAGCCGGGCCTCCTCGACCAGGGCGTCCAGCTTGCGCGTCGTGTCGTTGACGAATGCCGGCTCCTCCTCGCTCCGATGCGCCCGCAGGCTGTGGAACTCCCGGTACATCTCCCGCATGAACTCGAGGAAGCTCGCATGCCGCTCGGGTGGCGCGGCCCGCCAGCTCGCCCACGTGTACACGGCCCACTCACCGGCCTCGTCCACGTCCCCGGGATCCAACAGAACGTGGGTGATGTCGGACTCCACGTCGAGTTGCAGCCCGCGCCTCCAGATGCCCGCCTCCCGCCGTTCCTCGGGCCCGGCGTCCTCGTCCAGATACTCCTCGAACATCTCCGCGAGTCCCGACTCGTCGTCGTGCCAACGCGCGTCCCCGGTCCCAGCCAGCAGCCACACGAACTCGCCCGCGTGCCGCCACCCGTCGCTGGCTTTGAGGAACTCCCGGTACGACGGGGGCATCCGCAGGCCCAGACGCTCTTCCATGGCTGCGATCCGCTCCTCGGTCGCGGGCGGGAAACCGAGCCACCGCGCCCGTCGAGCGGCCTCGTCGTCCTCGCACCGCGCCTCGCCGTCCGGCAGGGCGTCCGCCCACTCCCCGCTCCACCTGAGCAGGAAAGGCCGCCAGTCGAATGCCGTGGTGTGCGTCATGCGTCCGATGCTGCCACCCGCCACTGACATCGATACGCGTAGGCGGCCTCCGGCAGTCGGGGCTCTGCCGCTGACCGGCGCCCCACCGGGCGGGCCGCGCACCGCCCCTCCGTGTGGCCCGCCCGACGACCGTTGCCGCGTGTGCGGGGTCGTCGGGCGGCAGGCGTCGGGCGGCAGGCGTCGGGGCGGCCGTGCCGCTCGCCGGTCGCGCCGTCAGAACTCGAGTTCGTGCTCGATGGCGGCCAGTTCCTCCGGAGTGCCCTGGACCTTCGGACCGGTGAACCACTTGCGGGCGGACAGCAGCCACCAGACGCCGGCGAAGCCGAGGACCAGGAGGACGGCGATCGGGGTGTAGTTGAAGGTCTTCGCCGTGATCGGGCTGGTCGTCGGCAGCATGAACAGCACGGTGATGAACAGGGTCCAGACGACGGCGACGGCACCGATCGGCCTGCTCCAGCGGCCGAGGTGCCAGGGGCCGCGCTCGAAGCGGTCGCCCTGTAGCAGGCGCAGGAACACGGGCATCACATAGGCGATGTACAGGCCGATGACGGCGATCGAGGTGACCGCCGCGTACGCGGTGGCGTTCCACAGATAGGGGAGACCCAGCAGGAAGGCACCGCCCGCGGCCAGCCACACCGCGTTGGTCGGGGTCTTGGTGCGCTTGTTGATGCGGTGCCACACCTCCGAGCCGGGCAGTGCGCCGTCCCGGGAGAACGCGTAGACCATGCGTGAGTTGGCGGTGACCGAGGACATGCCGCAGAAGAACTGGGCGCCGATCGCGATGAGCAGCAGCAGCTTGCCGCCGGTCGCGCCCACCGCGTCGATGAAGATCTGCGCCGGGGGCACGCCGGTCGCGCTGCCCAACTCGCCGTCGTAGTCCTGGATCGCGAACGTGATGCCGATCAGCAGGATCCAGCCGGCGACCAGGGACACCAGGATCGACATCACGATGCCGCGCGGCCCGGACCTGGCGGCGTCGTGCGTCTCCTCGGTCATGTGCGCGGAGGCGTCGTAGCCGGTGAAGGTGTACTGCGCCAGGAGCAGGCCGAGCAGACCGACGTACAGCCCCGAGTGCCAGCCGGTGTTGTTCACGAAGTGGGTGAACACGAAGTCCGCGGACTGGTGTTTGGACGGTACGACGACGAGGGTGCCCACGATGACCAGCACGCCCAGGACGTGCCACCACACGCTGACGTTGCCGAGCAGGGAGACCAGTTTCACCCCGAAGGTGTTCAGCAGGCCGTGTGCCGCGAGCACCAGCGCGAACAGGGTGATGGTGTGCCCGGGGGTCGCCGAGAACCCGAACTGCAGGTCCAGCAGCGCGTTGAGGAAGAACGCCGCGCCGAAGTCGATGCCCGCGGTCACCGCCACTTGGCCGAGGAAGTTGAACCAGCCGGTGAACCAGGACCAGGCCGGCCCGTGGGACGGGGCGAGCTTGGCGGCCCAGTAGTACAGGCCGCCCGCGGTGGGGTAGCTGGAACAGACCTCGGCCATGGCCAGGCCGACGAACAGGGTCATGACGCCGACCAGCGGCCAGCCCCACGTGATCAGTGCCGGTCCGCCGGTGGTCATGCCGAAGCCGTACAGCGTCAGGCAGCCGGACAGTACCGAGATGATGGTGAACGAGATGGCGAAGTTGGAGAACGCCGACATCGAGCGGGCCAGCTCCTGGGCGTAGCCGAGTTCGTGCAGACGTTGCTCGTCACCGGACAGCGGGCTGTCCGTTTCGCTCCTGGTCGCGGACTTGTCGGTGGACATATGCGCCTCCTCCGGCTCGGGCAGTCGCCGCGGTGGGGACGCGGGGCGGACCGCTCGTTGCCTGGAACCAAAGGTTTGAGGCGATACCTTTTCCCTCAATGGCGCCGGGCGCAAGAGGCAGGGCGTTAAACGCCGGTAACCAATCGGCCTCGGTGCCGGGGTGCCGGGGTGCGTACGGAGGCACCGGCGGCTCGTTCCCGGCTGCCGCGCCGGTGCTGCGGCCGGGCCGCGTCGACCGGCTCGCGTGTCTGCAATGGTCTGCTGGGTCACCTTTTGGTCGCCAGTGGCCGGCGGGAGGGGCGCTGAAGGTGTCGGGGGGTGTGGGGTGGTGTGGGGTGGTGCGGGGTGGCGAAGCACCGGCGGGCGGTCGTCCCGAAGCGACCGCGGACATCGACACGGCGGGTGACCGGGCCGAGGGGAGCGTCGCGCGCTCGGGGCCCAGGAGAGCTCCGCAGGCCGGCACTCCGGTCGGCGCGCCAACGGGGGCGAGGGCGGGGGAGCGCATGGCTCCTCGGCGCTCAGCCTTCCGTTCGTGACCGCTTCTGAACAGCCCTGATCGCTTCGACGGCGTGCGGAAGCGCAAACCCGGCGCGGTCATCGGTCTGTCGTACGAAGCCTCATACCAGAGCGGGACGCTTCCCGGAGGACTTTGTCAACAGCCCATCGCACATGTCCGGACGGCGACTACTCTGAGTGGCCGCCGGGCGACACGGGGCTGCATTCCTCGGCTCTGTCGACCGGCGCCGCGAGGGCGCACACCCGTGTGCGACGCAGGCGCACGCCCGAGTCGCGCAGACCCGCGGGAGCCCCCCACACCCCGGACGCACCCCAGTACAAGGACGCCGATGTCTCACCTTCGCGCACCGGCCGCACGCGCAGACCGCCGTGAGAGCGGCCGGCACGGGCGACCCGTCGCCCGTACGGCCCCCTCGCCGCCCGAGACCCGCATACGGCCCCAACTGCTGCGCCTGGCGATCCTGCCGCCCCTCGCGGTGGCCCTGAGCGCGTGCGCCGCCGTGCTGTTCACGGTCCGCTCCACCCGCGCGCACCCCACGCCCGTGCTCCTGGGCGTGCTCGCGGGCGCCCTCGTGGTGACCCTGGTCGGCATCGTGCTGGCCGCCGTGGCCGCCGACCGTGCCGCCCGCTCCGTGGGCGAAGGCGTCGACGCACTGCGCCGCGCCGGCGCGCGCGGCGAGGCCGAGCTGCGCGCCCTCGTCGAGGCGCTGCGCCGCGGCGAGGAGCCGCCCGTGCGCCCGCCCTCCGGCGAACCGGCCGCTGACGCCGGGGACTTCGAGCTGCTCGCCGCCGAGCTGGCCCGCTCTCACGACGGCGCCGTGGCCGCGGTCGTGCAGGCCGCGCAGCTCTCCAGCCAGGCGGGCGACGAACGGAAACTCGAGGTGTTCGTCAACCTCGCACGGCGCCTTCAGTCGCTCGTGCACCGGGAGATCTCGATCCTCGACGAGCTGGAGAGCGAGATCGAGGACCCCGATCTGCTCAAGAGCCTCTTCCACGTGGACCACCTCGCCACCCGCATCCGGCGCCACGCGGAGAACCTCGCGGTCCTCGGCGGAGCCGTCTCCCGCCGCCAGTGGAGCAACCCGGTCCCCGTGACCGAGGTGCTGCGTTCCGCGATCGCCGAGGTCGAGCAGTACGCGCGGATCAAGCTGGTGCCGCCGATCGACGGCACCCTGCGCGGGCACGCCGTCGCCGACGTCATCCACCTGCTGGCCGAACTGGTCGAGAACGCCACCGTGTTCTCCGCGCCGCAGACCCAGGTGCTGCTGCGCGCCGGCCTCGTCACCTCGGGCCTCGCCGTGGAGGTCGAGGACCGCGGGCTCGGCATGCCCCCGGCCGAACAGCACAGGATGAACGCCCTCCTCGCCGACCCTGACCAGGTCGACGTCGCGAGCCTGCTGGCGGACGGCCGCATCGGCCTGTTCGTGGTCTCCCAGCTCGCCCGCCGGCACGGCATCCACGTCCGGTTGCAGACCAACATCTACGGCGGTGTCCAGGCGGTGCTCGTCGTACCGCAGGGACTGCTGGGGACAGCCGCCGCATCCGGGACCCCGACACCGGCGACCCCGCACACCACGGCCCGGCCCACGGCGGACCTGGGCACACCCGCCGCGACGCAGGCGCACGGAGCGCCCGCCGCAGCTCCGCGCCCCCGGCCCCTGCCGGGACAGGGCACCCCGACCACGACGCCGCCACCCGCCGGGACGGAGCCCGCCGGCCCTCCCGCGCACTCCCGGCCCCCGCAGCCGCGGCACGACCCGGCCCCGGCCGCCCACAGCCGGTCCCCGCTGCCCGTGCGCGGCTCCGAGGCCGTACGCCCCGGCCCGGCCGAGGCCCGCCCCGGCCTCCGGCACGGCGACCGGCCGGCCCCCGCGGAGAACACACGCGGCCTGCCCGCACCGCTGGTCGGCCCGGTGCGGGGCACCATGAGCAGACCCGGACTGCCGCGACGGCGCGCCCAGGAGCACATCGCACCCCAGCTCCGCGGGGGCCCGACACCGTCCCTCCGCCGGGACGACGACGAGCACATCGGCCACGACCCGGGTCTGATGGCCGCCTTCCAGCGGGGCGTCGGCCTTGCGGAGGCGCGGGAGCAGCCGGAGCCAGGCACCGGCACCGGGACCGGGACCGGCACCGGCACCGGGACCGGGACCGGGATCGGCATCGGGACCGGGACCGGGACCGGCACCGGGACCGGCACCGGCACCGGCATCGGGACCGGGACCGGCACCGGCATCGAGCCGGGCACCCGGGCGGCACCGGCCACGGCCCCGCACACCGGTGTCTCCGCCGGCCTCCCGCACGCGACGGCCCGGCACGACGCGACGGCCCGGCACGACGGGGGCGCTCCCGCCGGATGACCGCCCCCACCCCACCCGCTCCCGCAGACCCGCGTACCCCAAGGAGTCGATCCACCATGGCCAGCGAAGCGCCGACCTCCCATGTCTCCGACCTCGACTGGTTGATGAGCGGCCTCGTGCAGCGCGTACCGCACACCACCAGCGCGGTGCTCCTGTCCTGCGACGGGCTCGTGAAGTCCGTCCACGGTCTCGATGCGGACAGCGCCGACCACATGGCGGCCCTGGCCTCCGGCCTCCACTCCCTCGGCCGCAGCGCGGGCGTCCGCTTCGGGGACGGCGGCGACGTGCGGCAGATCGTCGTCGAGCTCGACTCGACCCTGCTGTTCGTGACGACCGCGGGCTCCGGTACCTGCCTCGCCGTCCTCGCCGGCCGCGAGGCCGACGCCGCGGTCCTCGGCTACGAGATGGCCATGCTCGTCAAGAGTGTCCGGCCGTACCTGGTGACCGCCCCCCGCCGGCCCGCCACCGAGCCCACGGCGATGAGGTCTTGAGCGTGGCAGCGGCCGGCGACGGCCCCTGGCTCGACGACGCGGCGGGGCGGCTGGTCCGCCCCTACACGGTCAGCGACGGGCGCACCCGGCCGACCACCGCACTCGACCTCCTGTCGCAGGTGATGGTCACCGGCACCACCCCCCTGGGATACCTCGGCCCCGAGCACACCCAGGCGCTGGACCTGTGCCGCGCGCCCGTCTCGGTCGCCGAGGTCGCGGCTCATCTGAGGCTGCCGGCGGTGGTCACCAAGGTGCTGCTGTCGGACCTCGTCGACTGCGGGGCGCTCACCACCGGGCCTCCCGCCTTCCACCACAACCCCACTGACCGGTCCCTCCTGGAGGCAGTGCTCGATGGACTACGACGACAGCTCTGACCCCTTCCCCACCGCGCTCAAGATCCTGGTGGCGGGAGGGTTCGGAGCAGGCAAGACGACCTTCGTGGGCGCGGTGAGCGAGATCGCGCCGCTGAGCACGGAGGAGCTGCTCACCACGGCCGGCGCCGCGACCGACAGCCTGGAGGGGGTCGAGAACAAGGTCGAGACGACCGTGGCCATGGACTTCGGCCGCATCACCCTCGATCCCCAGCATGTCCTGTACCTGTTCGGCACCCCCGGACAGGAACGGTTCTGGTTCATGTGGGACGAGCTGTCCGAGGGCGCGCTCGGCGCGGTGGTCCTCGCCGACACCCGCCGTCTCGAGGACTGCTTCGCCGCCGTCGACTTCTTCGAGCAGCGGGGTCTCGCGTTCGTCGTGGCCGTCAACGAGTTCGACGGCGCGTGCCGTTACCACCCCGACGAGGTGCGTGCCGCCATCGGCCTCGCCCCCGAGACCCCCGTGGTGCGCTGTGACGCCCGGATCTCCAGCTCGGGGGTGCAGACCCTGCTCACGCTGGTGCGCCACCTGCTGGCGTACGCGCCGGCACCGGCCCCCGGACACGGAGCCCGCACATGACCCGGAGCCGACTGCTCCTGACCCCGGAGGACGGCGACGCCGCGGAGCGGGTCGGCAGGCTCCGTCGGCTCGGCCTCGGCGAGCGCCCGGAGCCGGAGTTCGACGCCTTCGCGGACCGGCTCGCCGCGCTCGCCGCCGTGCCGTACGCGATGGTCAACTTCATCGACGGCCACCGGCAGTTCTTCGCGGGACTCCACCAGCCCGACGGCCACCCGCTCACCGGGCCGGCCGGCCCGGACGGGACACCGGTCCGCCACCTGGGCCGCGAGTACGGCTTCTGCCCGCACGTCGTCGTCCGGCGCAAGGCGCTCGTGCTGGAGGACGTCCGCGACTATCCGCGCTTCGCGAGCAACGCGGTCGTCGACGAATGCGGCGTCCGCTCCTACCTCGGTGCCCCGCTGGTCGACCGCACGGGCATCGCCCTCGGCACGGTCTGCGCGATCGACGTCGAGCCGCGCCCCTGGGGCCGGGCGGGTCTGGAGACCATCAAGGCGCTGGCCGCGGAGCTCGTCGCGCGGATCCACCGGAGGGAGGACGGCGGGATCTGACGCGCGGCCGGCGGCCGCCGTGCGGGCGGCGGCCCGGGGGCGGCGGACGGCCCGGGGGCGGCGGACGGCCCGGGCGGCGGACGCCGGAACGTGGGTCGCGGGGCGTGAAGGAAAGCTGCGGCCGCGCTTAAGAAAACCTCGATGGACCGGGGGTGCGTGATGCGGCAGATTCCTGAGGGACTTCGCACCCCTCTCCCCGGCACGGGCCCTTCGGCATGCCCTGCCCCGGGACCTCACCCACAGGAGCCGTAGCGTTGAAGGCGCTGGTCAAGGACAAGGCGGAACCCGGGCTCCGGCTCACCGACGTCCCGGAGCCGCAGATCGGTCCGGGCGACGTGCTGATCAAGGTCCTCAGAACCGGGATCTGCGGCACCGACCTGCACATCCGGGCTTGGGACGGCTGGGCGCAGCAGGCCGTCAGGACACCCCTCGTGGTCGGGCACGAGTTCGTCGGAGAGGTCGTCGCGACCGGCCGTGACGTCCCGGACATCAGGACCGGTGACCGGGTCGGCGGCGAGGGCCACCTGGTGTGCGGCAAGTGCCGCAACTGCCTGGCCGGGCGCCGCCATCTGTGCCGTGCGACGGTCGGGCTCGGCGTCGGACGCGACGGCGCCTTCGCCGAGTACGTGGCGCTGCCCGCCGAGAACGTGTGGGTGCACCGGGTCCCGGTCGACCTCGACGTCGCCGCCGTCTTCGACCCGTTCGGTAACGCCGTCCACACCGCGCTGTCCTTCCCCGTGGTCGGGGAGGACGTGCTGATCACCGGCGCCGGCCCGATCGGGCTGATGGCCGCCGCCGTGGCCCGGCACGCGGGCGCCCGCAACGTCGTCGTCACCGACGTCAGCGAGGAGCGCCTGGAGCTGGCCCGCAAGATCGGCGTGAGCCTGGCGCTGAACGTCTCCACAGCCACCGTCGCCGACGGTCAGCGGGAGCTGGGGCTGCGCGAGGGCTTCGACATCGGCCTGGAGATGTCCGGCCGCCCCGAGGCGATGCGCGACATGCTCGCCAACATGACCCACGGCGGCCGGATCGCCATGCTCGGACTGCCCTCCCAGGAGTTCCCCGTGGACTGGGCCCGGATCGTGACCTCCATGATCACGATCAAGGGCATCTACGGTCGTGAGATGTTCGAGACGTGGTACGCCATGTCGGTCCTGCTGGAGAGCGGGCTCGACCTCGCCCCCGTGATCACCGGCCGGTACGGCTACCGGGACCACGAGGAGGCGTTCGCCGACGCGGCGAGCGGCAAGGGCGGCAAGGTCATCCTGGACTGGACCGCGTAACCGTCCCTGTGGGCTGAGCGGGAGTGAGTCCGCTCAGCCCCACGCCCCGAAGGAGTTCCCCGATGTTCGACTCCGTGCGCGACGATCTGCGCACCACCCTCGACGAGATCCGCGCCGCCGGGCTGCACAAGCCGGAGCGCGTCATCGGCACCCCCCAGTCCGCGACTGTGAACGTCACAGCGGGCGGCCGCCCCGGCGAGGTGCTCAACTTCTGCGCCAACAACTACCTCGGCCTCGCCGACCACCCCGAGGTGATCGCCGCCGCCCACGAGGCACTGGAGCGCTGGGGCTACGGCTTGGCGTCCGTGCGCTTCATCTGCGGCACGCAGGAGGTGCACAAGGAGCTGGAGGCGCGACTGTCCGCGTTCCTCGGCCAGGAGGACACGATCCTGTACTCCTCCTGCTTCGACGCCAACGGTGGTGTCTTCGAGACCCTCCTCGGCCCCGAGGACGCCGTCATCTCCGACGCCCTCAACCACGCCTCGATCATCGACGGCATCCGCCTGTCCAAGGCCCGCCGCTTCCGCTACGGCAACCGTGACACCGCCGATCTGGAGCGGCAGTTGAAGGAGGCCGCGGGTGCCCGGCGCAAGCTGGTCGTCACCGACGGCGTCTTCTCCATGGACGGTTATGTGGCCCCGCTGCGCGAGATCTGCGACCTCGCCGACCGGCACGGCGCCATGGTCATGGTCGACGACTCGCACGCCGTCGGCTTCGTCGGCCCCGGCGGTCGCGGCACCCCCGAGCTGCACGGCGTCATGGACCGCGTCGACATCGTCACCGGCACCCTGGGCAAGGCGCTCGGCGGCGCCTCCGGCGGATACGTGGCGGCCCGCGCCGAGATCGTCGCCCTGCTGCGCCAGCGCTCGCGGCCGTACCTCTTCTCGAACACGCTGGCCCCGATGATCGCGGCGGCCTCGCTCAAGGTGCTCGACCTGCTGGAGTCGGCGGGCGACCTGCGCGAGCGGCTGCGCGAGAACACCGCTGTCTTCCGCCGCCGTATGACCGAGGAGGGCTTCGACGTCCTGCCGGGGGACCACCCGATCGCCCCGGTCATGGTCGGTGACGCGGCGAAGGCCGGTCGTATGGCCGAACTGCTGCTGGAGCGCGGTGTGTACGTCGTCGGCTTCTCGTACCCGGTGGTCCCGCAGGGCCAGGCCCGTATCCGGGTGCAGCTGTCCGCCGCGCACTCGACGGACGACGTGCACCGCGCCGTGGACGCGTTCGTGGCCGCACGGGCGGAACTGGACGGCTGACCCCGCCCCACGGCTTGCGATAATCGTTCGCATGATCGAAGCGCGGCGGCTCCACATCCTCCGTGCGGTGGCCGACCACCGCACCGTCACGGCGGCCGCCGCCGCGCTCTACCTCACCCCCTCCGCCGTGTCCCAGCAGCTCGCCGCCCTGGAACAGGAGACCGGTCACCGGCTCGTCGAGCGGAGCGCCAAGGGGGTACGACTGACCCCGGCAGGCGAGATCCTGCTCGCCCACACCCACCTCGTCCTCGCTCAGCTCGAGCGCGCCGAGGCGGAACTCGCGGCCTACGGCGTGGGATCTGCGGGCACGGTGACCCTCGCCTCCTTCGCCACCGGCATCGGCCTGGTCGTCGCCCCCGCGCTGGCCCGCCTCGCGCGCAGCGCACCCGGCATCCGGGTCCGTGTCCAGGACGCCGAGGGCGACGCGAGCCTGCCGATGGTCCTGGACCGGCAGGTCGACGTCGCGGTCGCCGTCGAGTACCGGGGCGCGCCCGACGCGGACGACCCCCGGCTGACGCACATCCCGCTCTACGCGGAGCCCTTCGACGCGGTCGTGCCGGTCGCCCACCGTCTCGCGGACGCGGTCGAGGTCCCGCTGGCCGAACTGGCCAAGGACGCGTGGATCGGCCCCTACCCCGGCAACCCCTGCCACGACGTGGTCGTGCTGGCCTGTGAGCACGCCGGGTTCCAGCCCCGCCTCGAACACTCCTCGGACGACTTCCGCGCGGTCGTCGCGCTAGCCTCGGCCGACGCGGGAGTGGCCCTGGTGCCGCGCTCGGCCCTGCGCGGCATGGATCTCACGGGTGTGGTGGTCCGCCCGGTCGACGGGATCGCCCCCACACGCCGGGTCTTCGCCGCCGTACGGCGCGGTGGGGAGGAGCATCCCCTGGTCCGCCCGGTCCTGGACGCGCTGGCGGACGCGGCGACGGCCGACTGAAGCACGTCACATGCTCCCGCGTGTCCCGAATCCGGGATAACCTCCCGAATGTGAGACGGAATATGAGAGGCACCGAGGATGTGGGGCGGGCGGGACCTGCCGGACCTGCGGGACCTCCGGGACGTACGGCAGACGATCTCCTGGATCCCGTCGACGCCCGGCTGGGAGCACGCCTTGCCGAGCTGCGGGCCGAGCGCGGCTGGTCGCTGGGTGACCTGGCGGAGCGCAGCGGGGTGAGCCGTTCGACCCTGTCCCGGGCCGAGCGTGCCGAGATCAGCCCCACGGCGGCGATGCTGAACCGTCTGTGCGGTGTCTACGGCCGCACCATGTCCCAGCTGCTGAGCGAGGTCGAGGGGGAGCCCGCGCCACTGGTGCGCGCCGCCGACCAGACGGTGTGGGAGGACCCGGCCTCCGGCTTCGTGCGGCGCTCGGTGTCCCCTCCGCACCCCGGACTGCGCGGCGAACTCGTCGAGGGGCGGCTCGTGCCGGGCGCCGACATCGCGTACGACCGGCCGCCCGTGGCCGGACTCGAACAGCACATCTGGGTGCTCGACGGGACCCTGGAGGTGACCGCGCAGCAGGCCGGGCACCGGCTCGCGGCCGGGGACTGCCTGCGGCTGCGGGTGTGGGGTCCCACGCGGTTCCACTGCCCCGGGCCGGACGCCGTGCGCTACGCGCTGCTGGTGGTGCTCCCGTGACCGCCGTCACCGGACTGACCGGCCCCGAGGTGCTCGCCCACGTCGGGGAGCTGGCCGATCTGCTGACCGACACGGTGCACGGCGGGGCCTCGATCGGCTTCCTCGCACCGCTCGACCGGGCGGAGGCCGTCGCGTGGTGGGAGGGGCGGGCGGCCGCGGTCGACGCCGGCGGTCTGGCGGTGTGGGTGGCGTGGGCCGGGAACCGGGTGACGGGCACGGTCGGTCTCGCCTTCCCCGACAAGCCGAACAGCCGCCACCGCGCCGAGCTGGTCAAACTCATGGTGCACCGGGACGCCCGGGGCCGGGGACTGGGCCGCCGGCTGCTGGCCACCGCCGAGCGGGCGGCCGCCGAGGCCGGGATCACCCTGCTCCACCTGGACACGGAGACCGGCAGCCCGGCCGAGTCCCTGTACGCGTCCGCGGGCTGGACCCGGACCGGGGCGATACCGGACTACGCGTTGACGCCGTCGGGCGACCCGCACCCCACGACGATCTTCTACAAGCGGGTGGGGGCCCTCGGCCGTCGAACGGCGGGGTGATTGTCGGTGGCCTTCGCTACGGTGCGGGACATGCCGGATGCCGAAGACGTACGCCGTATCGCCCTCTCCCTGCCCGACACGACGGAGAAGATCGCCTGGGGCATGCCCACGTTCCGGGTCGCCGGGAAGATGTTCGCCACGCTGCCCGAGGACGAGACGTCCATGGCGGTGCGCTGCCCGAAGGAGGAGCGGGACGAGCTGGTGCTGGCGGAGCCCGAGAAGTTCTGGATCGCGGGCCACGAGGCGCAGTTCGCCTGGATCCGGGTGCGCCTCGCCGCCCTGGAGGACGAGGCCGAACTGCGCGACGTGCTCGCCGACTCCTGGCGCCAGGCAGCCCCGTCCCGTCTCCTCGACCACCACCCTGAGGTGGGCCTTCCGGCCGGCGGCTGACCGGGGCGGCGCGGGAGTCGCCCGGGGGCGAACGGCACACAAACGGGTGCGCGACCAGGCCCCCGAGTGCGGTATGGTTTCTGTGCGCGTTCAGCCAGGGGGAAACCCCAGGTCAGGCGGGCAACGGGACGTGGCGCAGCTTGGTAGCGCACTTGACTGGGGGTCAAGGGGTCGCAGGTTCAAATCCTGTCGTCCCGACTTGTGCAGCAGCAGGTCGGAGGCCGTATCGGGAACACCGGTACGGCCTTTTGGTCATGTCCGGGGACCGGACGGAGCAGGCCGTGGCCGCTGCCCGGCGTGCCCGGTGTGCCCGGTGTGTCCGGGACGCAGAGGCTGACAGAGCGGCCGTCGGGGGCCTCCATGGTTAGATGGAACTGTTGCGCACATTGTTGCCAATATTTGTCATAGCGTGAGCGACCAGGGGTGAGACAGTGCCGACAGGGCGGGCACAGGACGGCCGGCCGGCCGAGCCGGGCGAGAACGGCACCGGTACGTCGGAGGGCCCGGTCGTCGCCGGGATCCGGCGGGCGATCCTCGACGGGGAGTTCGTACCGAACCAGCGGCTGGTGGAGGCGGACCTCTCCGAGCAGTTCTCCGCCAGCAGGGCCAGCGTCCGTGCCGCGCTGCTCTCCCTGGCCAACGACGGGCTGATCGAACGCGTCCAGAACCGCGGCGCCCGGGTGCGGGCGGTCTCGCTGGCGGAGGCGATCGAGATCTGCGAGGTCAGGATGGTGATCGAGGGGCTGTGCGCCGCCCGGGCCGCGCAGCGGATCACCGACGAGGAATCCGAGGAACTGCGGGGCATCGGCGAGAGCATGACCGCGGCCGTCGACTCCGGCGACGTGCTCGGCTACTCGGAGCTGAACGAGCGGCTCCACCGCCGCATCAGGGACATCAGCGGCCAGCGCACCGCCGCGCAGGCCCTGGAACGCCTCAACGCGCAGAACGTCCGCCACCAGTTCCGGCTGGCGGTGCACCCCGGCAGGCCCAAGACGTCACTGCCCGAGCACCTGGCCATCATCGAGGCGATCCGCGCCCATGACGCCGACGCCGCCGAGGAGGCCGCCCGCGCGCACCTGCGCAGTGTGCTGCGCACCCTCCCCGAGATCGACCGGACCAGGACGGCCACCGGCGCCTGACCACGCGGGTCACGCGCCGCCGCTGCCGGGCTCCCGGCCAAAGGCCCGGCAGCACGCCGGTGCCCGCCGGGCTCAGGCGACCGTCTCGACGCGGTCGGCCGTGCCCCAGAGCGTGTGGAAGCTGCCCTCGCGGTCGACGCGCCGGTAGGTGTGGGCGCCGAAGTAGTCGCGCTGGCCCTGGGTCAGCGCGGCCGGCAGACGGTCGGCGCGCAGCGAGTCGTAGTACGACAGCGCGGCCGAGAACGCGGGCACCGGCACCCCGCGGCGGGCGGCGGTGGCGATCACCTCGCGCCACGGCACCTGCGCGGCCGCGATCTCCGTGGCGAACGCGGCGTCGGACAGCAGACTGACCAGACCCGGATCGGCGGCGTAGGCGGCTCGGATGCGGTCGAGGAAGGCCGCGCGGATGATGCAGCCGCCGCGCCAGATCGTCGCGACCGCACCGAGGTCGATGTCCCAGCCGAACTCGTCGGCGGCGTCCAGGATCATCTTCCAGCCCTGGTCGTAGGCGATCACCTTCGACGCGTACAGGGCCTGCTCCACCTGCGCGGTGAAGCGCTCGGCCTCGTAGGCGGTCAGGTCCGCGCCCGTGCCGCCCGGAAGCCCGCGATAGGCCGCGCGCAGGGCGGACTGCCCGGAGGCCGCGCGGGCGAAGGTGGCCTGGGCGATGGCGGTCACCGGGGAGCCCAGCTCCAGCGCGGTCTGCACGGTCCAGCGCCCTGTGCCCTTCTGCCCGGCGGCGTCCGCGACGACGTCCACGAACGGCTTGCCGGTCGCCGCGTCCACATGGGACAGCACCTCGGCCGTGATCTCGATCAGATACGAGTCCAGGCGCCCCGTGTTCCACGCGCGGAAGGTCTCGGCGATCGTCGCGGGGGAGAACCCCGCCACCTGGCGCAGCAGGTCGTACGCCTCGCCGATCAGCTGCATGTCGGCGTACTCGATGCCGTTGTGGACCATTTTCACGAAGTGCCCGGCGCCGTCCGTGCCGACATGGGTCGCGCACGGCTCACCGTCCACCTTCGCGCTGATCCTCTCGAACATCGGGCCGAGGGCGGCGTACGACTCCGCCGAGCCGCCGGGCATGATGCTCGGTCCGTGCAGTGCGCCCTCCTCGCCACCCGAGACGCCCGCGCCGACGAAGTGGATACCGCGCTCGCGCAGTGACCGCTCGCGGCGGCGGGTGTCGGCGAAGTGGGCGTTGCCACCGTCGATGATCATGTCTCCGGGCTCCAGGAGCGGGGCGAACTCCTCGATCACCGCATCGGTCGCCGCGCCCGCCTGCACCATGATCATGAGACGGCGCGGACGCTCCAGCGCCGCCACGAACTCCTCGGCCGTCTCGGCGGCCACGAACGCGCCCTCGTGCCCGAACTCCTCGACCAGTGCCTTGGTCCTGGCGGGGGTGCGGTTGTGCACGGCGACGGTGTACCCGTGTCGCGCGAAGTTCCGGGCCAGGTTGCGGCCCATCACCGCGAGCCCGGTGACGCCGATCTGCGCGGTCGCCTGCATGCTGTGCTCCTTGGGTCCGGATCCGCGCCGCCCGCGCGTGCGGCGGGCGGTGCGGATGTCGCTCGGTACGGCTCGTGCCGCTGTACCGATCGAGTACGGACGGCGGGGCGGGAGTTGCTCACCGCACGGAGCGGCACCTCGGTCGGGAGGACCGGCGCGGCCCCATCCGCTCAGGTCCCGGGGTGGGGGCGCGGCGCCGCGGCCTCCCGCACGCCCCCGTGCGCAGCCGCGGCTTCCCCGCACGCCCCCGTGCGCAGCCGCGGCCTCTCTCACGCCCTCGTGCGCAGTCGCCACCCGTGGTCCACCGGCCCGATCCCGGCGCCCAGCGCGAACCCCGCGGCGATCGCCGCCGTGACGTACTCCTTGGCACGCCGCACCGCCTCCGGCACCGCGAGGCCCTCCGCGAGCCCGACCGCGACGGCGGAGGCGAGGGTGCAGCCGGTGCCGTGGGTGTGACGGTTGTCGTGGCGCGGAGCGCGCAGCCAGTGCTCTTCGCGGCCGTCGGTGAGCAGGTCCACCGCCGCCCCGCCCGGCAGATGTCCGCCCTTCACCAGCACCCACCGGGGCCCGTACGCCAGCAGCCGCGCGGCCGCACGGCGCAGACCCGGCTCGTCGGTCACCGTGACACCGGTCAGCTCCGCCACTTCGTCCAGGTTCGGCGTGGCCACCGTGGCCAGCGGCAGCAAGCGG
The DNA here is from genome assembly GCF_042869095.1 of Streptomyces sp. NPDC007264. Lineage (NCBI taxonomy): Bacteria > Bacillati > Actinomycetota > Actinomycetes > Kitasatosporales > Streptomycetaceae > Streptomyces > Streptomyces sp. NPDC007264. The sequence continues at coordinate 32,347 of NZ_JBIAFD010000008.1, read as the reverse complement.
GTGCGTACGGCGTCCAGCGCGTCGTCCGCGAGCAGCCGGTCGCCGTGCTTGGAGACGCTCACCGGGTCCACGACGACCGGGGCCGCACGGTCCGTGAGCAGTTCGGCCACGGCCGTGACGAGCGCGGGCGAGGCGAGCATCCCCGTCTTGACCGCCTGGACGCCGATGTCGCCGACGACGCTGCGGTACTGCGCGCGCACCGCCTCCACGGGCAGTTCCCAAGCGCCCTGCACACCGAGGGAGTTCTGGGCCGTGACCGCGGTGACCACGCTCATCCCGTGGGCGCCGAGCGCCAGCATGGTCTTCAGATCGGCCTGGATCCCGGCGCCGCCGCCCGAGTCGGACCCGGCGATCGTCAGGACACGAGGCGGGGCGCTCATACGAGGGCCACCGGGAACGCGGCGGAACCCCCGGGAGCGCGGGGAGCGGTGGGCGTCCGCCCGTCGAGGACGACCCGTGGGCCGTCAGCGGGCCGGGAGCGGGAAACACGCGCCGATGGCATGGAAGACATCCCTCCGCCAGTGCGAACTGGTTCAGGTTCGACGGGTGTGATCTCAGCCCGCAGGGGCACCCCGTGTCCGGTACGGCGCACAGACTAACCCGGGACCGGGGAACTGCCGCGCGCAAGGGCCGCCGCGGCCCTTGCGCGCGGCACCGCGCGCCCGCCCGACGCCCTTCAGGCGGCGTGCTCCAGCACGTCCTCGGCCAGCTTCCGGTCCAGGGCCGCACGCACCAACGCGGCGGCCAGCACGGCGGGTTCGGTGTCCCCGGCGAGCTTCAGCAGCTTCCCCGGGTCCTTGGGCAACCCGAGCCGCTCCGCCCCCGACAGCGCCTTGGCGTCCAGGTGGGGGGCCACCTCCGGCCAGACCCGCTGCGCCTCGCGCAGGAAGATGTCCGCACCGGCCGGCCCCATCCCCGGTATCTCCTGGAGCAGCCGGCGCAGGGCCGCGACGTCCCCGTCGGCCTCCTTGCGCAGGCGCCGGAGGTCGCCGCCCCAGCGCTCCTCAAGCAGTTCGGCGCCGTTGCCGAGCTGGGTCGCCGTCCGTTCGTCGTAGCGCCGGTAGCCGCCCCGCCCCAGGGCGTCGACGCGCTCCTGCCAGTCGGAGCCGGCCATGCGGCGCGGGTCGCTGAGGTTCGCGTCGTGCAACGCGCGCGCCGCGGCGAGGGCGACCGACGCGCGGATGCGGGCGCTGAGCAGCAGGGCCAGCAGCAGCAGCCGATAGAGCGGCTGCGGTGTGTCCTCGAGCCGGATGCCCGCCTCCTCGGCGTAGGTGCGCCCGTGCTCGGTGACGAGTTCCCGGATGACGCCGGCCGTGTCGCTCGTGCGGGTCATGACGGCCTCATCGTGGCGGCTCGAGCGGGTCGTGGCCGAGCGTCGTCGTCCCGGGTCCGCGGCCGGGCCGCCGGCTCCTGGGAGGTCGTACGGCACCACCGTTCATCGTGCGCTTCTCCTTGCCGCTCGGTGTCTCATGGTCCGCAGCAGATCGGCGCGTTCGTCCTCGCCGGTGCCGCCCCACACGCCCGCCGTCTGCCCGCTGCTCAGTGCCCAGGCCAGGCACTGCGCGATCACGGGGCAGCGGCGGCAGACGCGTTTGGCGGCGGCGATGTCGTCGAGGGCCGGTCCCGTCGTCCCGACGGGGAAGAACAGTTCGGGGTCCTCGCCCCTGCATGCCGCGTGCCGCAACCACTCCATGCGCGCCCGGGTCCCCAGGACGGATCGGGCGAAACAAGGCCGAGGACGGCGACGCGGGGTCCCGGGATCTTCCCAGCCGACCCGCGGCGGTCTATAGTCCAAAACTAGCAGTGCTAATTAACTATCACCGTCCGACCAGGAGTCCCGTCGTGCGCACCGTCCACTTCGCGGCAGCCCGTCGCACCCCCATCGGCAAACTCCGCGGCGCCCTGGCCTCCGTACGGCCCGACGATCTGGCCGCGACCGTGATCCGCGGCCTGATGGCCGACGTGCCGGCCCTCGACCCGGCCCGCATCGACGACGTCTACTGGGGAGCCGCCAACCAGGCCGGCGAGGACAACCGCAACGTCGCCCGCATGGCCGTGCTGCTCGCCGGCCTGCCCGAGTCCGTGCCGGGCGCCACGGTCAACCGGCTGTGCGCCTCCGGCCTGGAGGCCGTGACGACCGCCGCCCGCGCCGTCGCGGCGGGCGAGGCCGAGATCGTGGTCGCGGGTGGCTCCGAGTCCATGAGCCGCGCCCCCTTCGTGCTGCCCCGGCCCGACGAGGCGCTGCCGCACCGTATCGAGACCGCGGACACCCGCCTCGGCTGGCGCCTGGTCAACCCGGCGATGAAGGACCTCCACGGCCTGCTGGCCATGGGGGAGACCGCCGAGGAGGTGGCCCAGCGGTACGGCGTGCCGCGTGAACGGCAGGACGAGTTCGCGCTGCGCAGCCACCGGCAGGCCGCGGACGCCCGCAAGGACGGCTGCTTCGACGACGAACTCCTGCCCGTGACCCGTCCCGACGGTGTCGTGGTGACCGCCGACGAAAGCGTGCGCGAGGACACCTCGTACGAGAAACTGGCCCGCCTGAAGCCGGTGTTCCGCGACGGCGGCACGGTCACCGCGGGCAACGCCTCGCCCATGAACGACGGCGCGGCCGGACTCCTGCTCGTCAGCGAGGAGGCGCTGAACGAGCTCGGGCTCGAATCCCTCGGCCGGTACGTCGCCGGTGCCTCGGCCGGTGTCCACCCGGACGTCATGGGCATCGGCCCCGTGCCGGCCACCGAGAAGGCCCTCGCACGCGTCGGCTGGACCATCGGCGACATCCAGGAGGCCGAACTCAACGAGGCGTTCGCCGCCCAGTCCCTGGCCTGCGTCGACCGCCTCGGCATCGACCCCGAGCTGGTCAACCCGACCGGCGGCGCCATCGCGCTCGGTCACCCGCTCGGCTGCTCCGGCGCCCGCATCCTGACAACCCTGCTGCACCGCATGCGCCGCACCGGCTCCCGCCGCGGGCTCGCGACCATGTGCGTGGGGGTCGGGCAGGGCAGCACGGTGCTGGTCGAACGGCACTGAGCGCTCCGCGGGACGTCCCGTGCATCACCCGCGGGTCCGTCGTGGCTGGTCGCGCAGTTCCCCGCTCCCCTTTCGGGCGCTGCCGAACCGCACCGGGCTTCCCGGACCCGCTTGGGCCCGGGGCCGACGCCCGGGGCTTTCGCCGGTCACCCGGCGGGGCACTCCTGACGCGTCCAGATGCATGGACATAGCATCGGTCCCCGCATGAACACGATGACGCTCTGGGACATATCCCCGTGGGGGTTCGCCGCGCTGGCCGCCGCGGCGATGCTCGTCGGCTTCTCCAAGACCGCGGTGAGCGGCGCCAACACGGTCAGCCTGGCGATCTTCGCCGCGGTGCTGCCCGCCCGCGCCTCGACCGGCGTCCTGCTGCCCGTGCTGATCGTCGGGGACGTCCTCGCCGTCCTCACCTACCGGCGGCACGCCCACTGGCCCACCCTGTGGCGGCTGTTCCCGGCGGTCGCCGGCGGCGTCGTGCTCGGCACGCTGTTCCTGGTGTGGGCCGACGACGCCGTCGTACGGACGTCGATCGGCGCGATCCTGCTGCTGATGGCGGCGGTCACCCTGTGGCGCCGCCGGAGCGCCGGCCAGGAGGAGGAACCCGGTTCGGTGACCACGCGTGCCGGCCGGATCAAGGCCCGCTCCTACGGCGTCCTCGGCGGCTTCACCACGATGGTCGCGAACGCGGGCGGTCCCGTGATGGCCATGTACCTCCTGTCCGCGGGCTTCCGTAAACTGGGTTTCCTCGGCACCTCCGCCTTCTTCTTCCTGATCGTCAACGTCTCCAAGGTGCCCTTCAGCGCGGGCCTCGGCCTGATCGACGGGCGCTCACTGCTGCTGGACGCGGCGCTCGCGGTGTTCGTGGTGCCGGGCGCGTTCATCGGCACGTGGGCGGTGAACCGCATCGACCAGCGCCTCTTCGAGCACCTGGTGATCGCGGCGACGGTGCTCGGCGCCGTTCAGCTGCTGCTGCGCTGACCGCGGCCGGAGGGGCGCCGGAGCAGCGCGGGGAGGTCCGCGAAGGAGTCGAGGACGTGGTGGGGCTCGCCGCTCGCGTCCCGGTGCGTCTGCGGCAGGTACTTGCCGGTCTTCACGAGGACCCCGGTGAGGCCGGCGCGCTGCGCCGCGAGGACGTCGGACTCGATGTCGTCGCCGACCATCAGCGTCCGGTCGGCGGCGGTCCCGAGGCGGGCCAGCGCCGCCTCGAAGAACGCGGGCGACGGCTTCCCGGTGACCTTGGCCTCGATGTGCGCGGCCTTCTCCAGTCCGAGCAGGAACGCCCCCGAGTCGAGCTGGAGCCCTCGGTCGGTGCGCCAGTAGAGGTTGCGGTGCATGGCGACCAGCCGCGCCCCCTGCTGGAGATGGCCGAAGGCGCGGTCGAGCGCCTCGTAGCCGAACTCGGGACCGGCGCCGCCGACGATCACGACGTCCGGGACGGTGCCGGAGTCGTCGACGAGGTCGACACCGACGAGGTCCTCCCGGATGTCACCGCTGTTGAGCAGCCAGCAGCGCGCGCCCGGACAGTGCTCGGCGAGATGGGCGGCGGTGACGGCGGGCGCGGTGAGGATGTCCTCGGCGGTCACGGGGAAACCGGCCGCGGAGAGGGTCCCGGCGATCGACGCACGGGTGCGGGACGTCGTGTTGGTGAGCAGTGCGACGGCGAGACCCGAGGCGCGGATCTCCCGCAGCGCCTCGACCGCACCCGGCAGGGGCTGCCACGAGACGGTCAGAACGCCGTCGATGTCGATGAGCACGGCACGCACGGAATCCATGCCAGGACGATAACGAGCGCGGTGCCGTGCCGCCGAGACCTCCTCGGCCCCGCGCGTCCGCCGGGGCCCGTGCGAGGGCGGTGCGGACGCCCCGTAGCCTCGACGTCATGCCCCCGCACGTCCTGGTCCTCGGCGGCACCACCGAGGCACGCGAACTCGCCGCGTCGCTCGCGTCCCGCCCGGGGGTGCGGGTGACGACCTCCCTGGCCGGACGGGTGACCCGGCCGGGGAAGCTCGACGGTGAGGTACGCGTCGGGGGCTTCGGCGGCGCGGAGGGGCTGGCCGTCTGGCTGCGTGACCACCGTGTCGACGCGGTGGTGGACGCCACGCACCCGTTCGCCGCCGGCATCACGGCGAACGCGGCGCGGGCCGCGGCGGCCGCCGGTGTTCCCGCCGTGGTGCTGCGCAGGCCCGGCTGGAGCCCCGGCCCCGGCGACCGCTGGCAGGAGGCGGCCTCGCTCGCCGACGCCGCGGACCTGCTCCCGTCGCTCGGCCGGCGCGTCTTCCTCACCACCGGCCGGCTGGGGCTCGCCGCCTTCGCCCACCTGAGGGAGCTGCACTTCCTGGTGCGGTCGGTGGAGCCGCCCGAGCCGCCCCTGCCGCCGGACGCGCAGGTGCTGCTGGCGCGCGGGCCGTTCACGGCCGACGGCGAGACCGTGTTGTTGCGCGAGCACCGCATCGACGTGCTCGTGACCAAGGACAGCGGGGGAGCGGCGACGGCCGCCAAACTCACGGCCGCCCGCGGCCTCGGGCTCCCCGTGGTGGTCGTACGCCGCCCGCCCCTGCCCGAGGGGGTGACGGCGGTACCGGACGTGGCCGCGGCGCTGTCCCGGCTGGGCCTCGGCCCCCGGTGACGGCCGCGGCGGTCCGGCGCCGGCTCGACGGCACGTGGCACCGGGTGCCAGGAGGCCGGAGGCGGCTCCTGGAGCCCGGGCGACTCCAGGGTGCCGGGCGGTGCCGCGGTGCCGGGCGGTGCCGCTACTCGGCGGGGCCGACCCGCCCCCGTGGATGCCTGCGCAGCAGATACGTGTCCATGATCCAGCCCTTGCGCTCGCGGGCCTCCGCGCGCAGCCGCCCGATGCGCTCGGCCGTCTCCGCCAGGGGGCCGGAGACGAGTATCTCGTCCGGTGTGCCGATGTACGCGCCCCAGTAGATGTCGATGTCCTGGTCCGCGTACTGCTGGAAGGTCTGGTGGGCGTCGAGCATCACCACGACGTCGTCGACCCCCTCCGGAAAGCCGTCCGCGAGGCGGCGGCCCGTGGTGATCTGGACGGGCCGGCCGACGCGGTTGAGCCCGGTGCGGTGCCGGGCGACGAGGGCCGAGACGCTGCTGATGCCGGGCACGACGTCGTACGAGAACGTCACCGTGCCCCGGCCCAGGATCTCCTCGAGGATGCCGAGCGTGCTGTCGTACAGCGCGGGGTCGCCCCACACCAGGAACGCACCGCTCTCGTCCTCGCCCAACTCCCGTGCGATCAGCTGTTCGTAGAGATCGGCGCGGGCCGACCGCCAGTCGCCGACGGCGGGGGAGTAGGCGGCGCCGCCCGCGGCCCGGTCGCGCTCGGGGTCGCCGGCCTCGACCACGCGGTAGGCGCCCTCCGGCAGATGGGCGCCGAGGATGTCACGGCGGAGCCGCACGAGGTCCGACTTCACCTCGCCCTTGTCGAGGATGAAGAACACATCCGTGCTCTTCAGCGCCCTGATCGCCTGCAGGGTGAGCTGGTCGGGGTCGCCCGCCCCGATGCCGATGACATGAATCCTTCGCACACCGAGAGTCTGCCGTACGCCCCTCGCGGTCCGCGCACGCCCCCGCCCCGCCCGCCCTACGGACGCTTCCCCCGCAGCCGGGGTGCCCATGCCCGCGCGTCGACGCCGGCCGCCTCCCGCTCCACCACCGAGGCCAGCTCCCTTGCCCAGGCCACCAGTTCGCCCACCTCGATGTCGTACGGACTGGAGCGGCCCGCCCCGGCCGCCCACTCCTCGACGGCTCCCGCGCCGCGCCGCAGCAGCCGGGCGCCGCCGGTCGTGTTGCCGCGGGCCGCATGCGTGAGACCGACGGCCAGCTGGGCGAGCCCGCGCCACAGGGCGCGATCCTCGTCGGTCCCCGACTTCCAGGCGTCCTCGAAGACCTCGTGCGCATGGAACGGCATCCCCGCGTCGAGCAGGGCCTGAGCCTCGGCGACGGTGTCCTCGCCACTGCGCACGAGGCCCTCCGGCTGCCGCGCCACGCCCTGGGAGCCGTACGGCAGGGGTCGGCCCAGGCCGTCCCGGGGCCGTGCGTTGCGGGCCCGTCCCGCAGTGTCGCGGTCGCGGTCGCGGTCGCGGTCCGGGCCCGACCCGACATCCGATGCGTCGCTCATAGCCCGATTGTCCCGCGTTCCCCGCCGTTTTCGAGGCAGCCCACGTCGTGGGGTAAAGTGCTGTTCGCGCGATCACGCGGAACACCGCGGGGAAGCGCAACGGGACGTGGCGCAGCTTGGTAGCGCACTTGACTGGGGGTCAAGGGGTCGCAGGTTCAAATCCTGTCGTCCCGACGGTTACGGCCGGCGGGTCTGCCGAAAGGGCAGACCCGCCGGCCGCGTTCGTGTGGCGCCGTCGGTGTCGCCGACGAGTGGTCCTCGGACGGCCCGTGGCACTCGGTGCCCGTGGCAGGCGGACCACGACGCACCTCCCCGGGAAGGCGCCGGCGCCGTCGGGAGAAGCCAGGGGCGGAGCGTCACCTTTCGGTGTGCCGCACGTCGATGCCGAGTTCCGCCCACAGCTCACGCTCCACCCGGCTCGGCGGAGTCGTGCAGTACCGCTCCGGGTGCCCGGCCGGGGGGCCCTGCGGAGCGGTGTCGGTGCCGGGGTAGGGGTAGTGGACGCCGGGAAGTGGCCCGACCGTGAAGGCGCCGATGCCGCCGAGCTGGAGGAACAGCTTCATCGCGACGGCATTGGCCCTGCTGAGCCAGAGTCTCACCCTCACTCCACCCCTCCTCTGTGCGGCCGGTCCCGAGGCCGTCCCCGGGCGACCCGGCCGGACCGATGGTCACCGCACGCCCTGAAGCACCGCTAAAAGGCGGGGTTGTGGCGCGAACCAATCGGGTGGCGTGAAAATTTCATATCCCGAGGCAACAGATTTCCCGGACGAAATCATGATCGGCTAAGTGTCGTCGCGGGCGCTGACGTGTCAGTGTTCCGACAGGCGGAAGGAGCAGTGGCATGGAGATCGGCGTTCTCGGGCCGCTCGTGGTACGCATCGACGGCACCTCCGTGGTGCCGAGCGCGGCCAAGCCGCGTCAGATGCTTGCGCTGCTGGCGGTCAATGTGGGATGGGACGTGAAGGTGACGACCCTGACCGAGGAGCTGTGGGAGTCGAGCCCGCCCAGCGGGCCTGCAGGTGTGGTGCAGACCTATGTCAAACAGCTCCGCCGGGCCATCGCCCTCGCCCTGCGGCCGGAGCGTGAGTGCACCCCGAAAGAGGTGCTGAGCCGCGGCTATGCCGGGTACACGCTGAACCTGCCCGCGCCCAGGATGGAGGCCGACGTCTTCCAGGAGCTCACCGGCCGCGGGTTGCGCGCTCTGGCCGGCGGTGACGACGAGACCGCTGCGAAGCTGCTGGGGCAGGCGCTCGCCATGTGGCGCGGACCGGTGCTGGCCGACGTGCGTATCGGACCCGCGCTGCGCGTCGAGCTCCTGCGGCTGGAGGAGGCACAGCGCTCCGCGCTGGAGGGACGGATCACCGCGGATCTGCGGCTCGGCCGGCATGCCGAGGTGATCGGCGAACTCCTCGCGCTCACCGAGCGGTTCCCGCTCCAGGAGAGCCTGCACGCGCTGCTGATGCTGGCGCTCTACCGGTGTGGACGTTCATGGCAGGCGCTCGAAATTTTTCGCAAGCTACGCGCGTCGACTGTGGAAGAGCTCGGTATCGAGCCGTCATTGCGCGTCCAGCAGCTGCACCGGGCGATCCTGGCAGCCGACCCCCAACTCGACGTCGTCGTGCCGAGTTTGGCGGCCTTTTAGCGGTCCCGCGCACTATGGGAGCCGCGCCGGCCGGCCGGCGTCCGGTGCCGACGCACCGCGGACCCGGCCGGCCGCTCACTCCCTGGACGGAACCGAGACGGAGCACCATGACGCGATACCTGTCCCGGAGGCGCCCGGACCACGAACCGGGCCCCGCGACGCGGCTGTTCTGCTTTCCGTACGCGGGGGGCGGAGCCTCGGCGTACCGCCGATGGCAGCGCGGCCTCGACGACCATGACGCCGGGGTGCGGGTGATGCCCGTACAACTGCCCGGCCGCGAGGGGCGGATCAACGAACCCAGGTTCACCGATCTGGACGCCCTCATCGACGACATGGACGCACAGCTCGACGACGAGCTGTGCGGACCCCACATCTTCTACGGACACAGCATGGGGGCGCTCATCGCGTACTCGCTCGCCCGGCGGCGGCAGCAGCGCGGCGCGTCCCTGCCGCGGGCACTCGTGCTGAGTGCCTACCGCGCCCCGCACCTGCCGGCCCCGCCGATCGCCGACCCGGAGGCCGCGGACGAGGAACTCGTCGCCGCCCTGGTGGATCTCGGCGGCATCCCGCAGGCGCTGCTCGGCCATCCGGAGTTCCTCGCCGTGCTGCTCCCGGTGGCCCGCGACGACCTCCGGCTGTGCCTCGGCACCACCCCGGCGCAGACCGAGCCGCTCCAGGTGCCGCTGCACCTGTTCGCGGGGCGCGCGGACCGGTTGGTCACCGTGCCCGAGATGCTCCCCTGGCAGCAGCACGCGGGGCGCGGATGCGAGGTGCGTACGATGTCCGGCGGGCACTTCTTCGTCAAGTCGAACGAGGACGCCTTCCTGCGGGAACTCGCCTCCCTGACGCGCCGGTACGCCACCGAGCAGGTCGCGGTGTAAGGGCCGGAACCCCGGCCGGGGCATGAGAATCTCATGTTTCGGCCCTTCCCGGGTCATGCCGGACTCATGGCGGCATCCCTGTGGCGGCGCGGCGCGCTCCCCGTGGGTGTGCCGCCCCACCTGTGTGCGGATCCACCGCGAAAGGAGCACGTCCCGTGACACACGACGCCGCGGAAGGCGCTGTCAGGAGTTCGGCCTCACGCCAGGTTCGCATCGCCTGGGGGCTGCTGTCCGCCCTCCTGCTGATCTGGGTGGTGCTCGAAGCGGTGAAGCACGGGGGATGGGTGATCGCCGCGGCGGTCGCCGGTGTCGTCGCACCCGACCTGTCGTTCTTCGTCGGTGCCTCCGGGCCGCACGCGCACGGCCAACTGCCCCGCGGGACCGTTCCCGTCTACAACCTCCTGCACCGGCCCGTCGTGGCCGTCGCCGTCATGCTCACCTGCCTGGTACCGGACGCCCCGGCCGTCGCGGTCCCCCTGTTCACCTTCGGTCTGGCCTGGATGCAGCACATCTCCTCCGACCGGGCCTTCGGGTTCGGCCTGCGCACCGCCGAGGGCTGGCAGCGCTGACCCGCGGCAGCGACGGCAGGACGGCGGTCCACGTCCCCCCCCGGGGACGTGGACCGCCGGCGTCCGAGGGCTTTGGTCCCGCGCAAGCCCGTGCTGCGAGGCTCGTCGGGGTCCCCGACGGTGCCCCTCGCCGCGGGTCGGGCACCACGACCGCGCCGCACACAAGTACCCGCTGAGCACCCTGTTGCCGGAGGAAACGCATGGAAACGACGGACACCACGGACACGACGCACGGCGGGCCGGAGACCGACCGACCCGTACTGGACTACCCGTTCCACCGCCCATCCGCCGTCGAAGTGCCGCCCGTCTACGAAGAGTTGCGGGCCAAGTGCCCCGTCGCCCACGTCCGGCTGCCCACCGGCGACGAGGGCTACGTGGTGACCCGCTACGACGACGTGCGCACCGTTCTCGCGGACGCCAGGTTCAGCCGGGCCGCCACCATCAACCCCGACGCCCCGCAGCTCACCCCCACGCCTCCCGTGCCAGGCAGCCTGTTCACCACGGACGCGCCCGAGCACACCCGGCTGCGCAGGCTCGTCTCCCGGGTGTTCACCGCACGCCGGGTGCAGAACATGCGGCCGCGGATCCAGGAGCTGACCGACGGCCTGCTGGACGAGATGGAGAAGACCGGGGGGCCGGTCGACCTCAACACGGTGCTGGCCTTCCCGCTGCCGGTGATGGTGGTCTGCGAACTGCTCGGTGTGCCCTTCGAGGACCGCGACCGGTTCCGCGAGTGGTCGGACGCCTTCGTCTCGCTGACCGCGCACACCCCGGAGGAGACCGAGGCCCAGCGCCAGCAGATGATCGGGTACCTGGCGGCGCTGGTCAAGCGCAAGCGGGAGGAGCCGACGGACGACCTGATGGGGGCGCTCGTCACCGCACACGACGAAGAGGGCAGCCTCAACGAGTACGAGCTGATCGTCATGGCGGCGACCATCCTCGTCGCCGGCCACGAGACCACCGTCAGCATGATCGGCAAGATGGTCCTGACCCTGCTCCGCCATCCGGAGCACATCGCCACGCTGCGCGCGCACCCCGAGATGATCGACCACGCCATCGAGGAGCTGCTGCGCGTCAACCCGATCGGTGACGGAGGCCCGCTGCGGATCACCCTGGAGGACGTCGAGGTCGGCGGCACGGTCATCCCCGAGGGCAGCGCGGTCCTGGCGGCGGTCTGCTCCGCCAACCAGGACCCCTCGCGCTTCCCCGGCGCGCAGGCGAACGAGTTCGACCCGACGCGGCCCGAGGCCATTCACCACCTCGCGTTCGGCCACGGCCCGCACCACTGCTTGGGCGCCGCGCTGGCCAGGGCGGAGCTGCAGATCGTCATCTCCTCGCTGCTGAACCGCTTCCCGGGCCTGCGGCTCGCGGAGGACGCCGACGCCCTGGAGCTGACGACCGGGATGATGGTGCACGGCCTGACCCGGCTGCCCGTCACCTGGTGACGGACCCGGCACAGCGCCGCCCGGCCGTCACCCGGTGACGGCCGGGCGGCGGCACGACCGGCCGACCCGGTGCACCCCCCCCGCAGCAGCTCCTCCCCGGAACGGTCCCAACCCGGTACGGCGGCCGGCCCCAGCGGGCACACAGGACAAAGGCCGAGGCCCGTACGCTCCTGTACGGGCCTCGGCCTTGTGTCGTCCGCCGACCCTCACCGGTCCGCGGCCGCACCGGTCACACATGGGTGGCGGAAGACTGCGCCTTCACGACGTGCGGCCCGGGCTTCTGCAGCTGGAAGTACGCGCGTCCCAGGACCCTCTCCTTCAACTTCTGGCTCCGGTCGACCACCCGGTACAGCGAGCGGCGGAAGACACCGCCGGCGCCGCGCAGCGCGAACAGCCGCTCCTGCCGCAGCTGCAGACCGCGCGACGTGGCGACCGCGTCCTCCCGCGCCCGCTGGAACTCCTCGCAGGCCCGCAGCAGCGTCGCCTCGTCTCCGCCCCTGTCGAACGCGTCGCGCACCAGCGGGGCCAGCGTCACCGCGTCGGCGATCGCGTGATTGACGCCCTGCCCGAGGATCGGCGTCAGCGTGTGCGCGGCATCGCCGATCAGGACCAGGCCCGGCATGGACCAGCGCGGCACGAACGCGGTGAAGATGTCCAGCAGCGTGGTGTCGGACCAGGTACGGATCTCGCTGCGTACCGACCCGGCCAGCTCGGGAGCGAGCCGGTCCAGCCGCTCGTACAGCGCGGGCAGACCCTGGGCGCGCAGTTCCTTCAGCCCGCCCTTGGGAATGTTGAAACCGACACGCACATTGTCCGGGTGGGTCGGGATGAACAGCCCGTGCTGGTCGCCGCGGATCCGGATGCGATACGTACGGTTGTCCCACTCGGGCGGGAACGGCAGCTTCAGCCACACCACGTCACGGTTCAGCGGCAGCTTCGTGTACGTCAGGCCCGACATCTCGCGGATCTTGCTGAACCGGCTGTCCGCCGCCACCGTGAGCGCCGCGCGCACCGTGATCTCGCCCTCCGGGGTGCGAGCGATCACCCCCGTGACCGGGCCGCTCTCGCCGCCCGTGCGCAGCAGACGGCTGGCCGTCGCCCGGCGCACCAGAGTGAAGTGCTCCGAGTACTCCTCCTGCCCGAGGCCCGCCAGGGCCGAGAGCAGCGCGGGCTGGGGCATCTCCACCGGGTAGGGGTGCGGGTAGGGGAAGCGCCGGAAGTCGGCACGCAGCACCGTGCTGCCGGAGTCGACGATCTCCATGCGGTGCATCTGCTGGTAGGAGCCCTCGAGCCGGTCGAGCACACCCATCCGGTCGAGCAGCCACACCGAGTCGGGGGAGACCGACTCGCCCCGGAACGACCGGTCGAAGTGGCCGCTCTGCTCCAGGACCACGACGGACACCGAACGCTTGGCGAGTTCCACGGCCAGCGTGAGCCCCGCCGGGCCTGCCCCGACCACGCACACCTCTGCGGTCAGCTCAGTTGTCATCGTCACTGCTGCCTTTCCGACGAAGTCATGGTCCGCCGATGGTCCGCACCTCGCCTAAAGCACCTCTTGCGGGGCACCGCGTGCCACAGGGGAGGGACCCCGGGCGCAAGCCCGTCTTTAGGGCCGGGGCCGAAGCTCCCGACAGCCCGCCCGCTCCGGCAGAGAGGCGAACAGACCGTGAGCACAGCAGTGAAGACGTCCGGCCCGGGGCACACCGTGCCCGCCGGCCCCCTGGACCGGCTGCGCGCGCTGCACGGCGAGAAGCGGCTCGCCGACGAGTACCCGTCGGTGTCCGGACTCCTCGCCGAACTCGCGCAGTCCGACGAGGCGTTCAGCCTGCTCGCACGCGCGGGCCGGCTGCTCGCGAAGGTCGCGCCCGAGGACATCGTCCAGCGGCACCCGACCGTGGTGCCCGCCACCGTCGCCGTCATCGGACACGGCACGCTCGACGGGCTGACGGCGCCGCTCACCGCCGAGCTGGCCCGCCACGGGATCCCGGTGCGGGTCAGGACCGGCGACTACGACTCCTGGCAGCGCGATCTGCGGGACACCGGCAGCGACGTGTACGCGCCCGGCACCGAGCTCACCCTCTGTCTCCTCGACGCCCAGATCGTCTTCGACGAACTGCCCCTGCCCTGGGGCCCCGAGGACGTCTCCAGGGCCGCCGCCGCCAAACTGGAGCTGCTCGACCGGCTCGCCGCCCACTACGACGAGCACGGCACCGGCACCCTGGTGCTCAACACCCTGCCGCTGCTGCGCACCCACACCCACCAGCTGGTCGACCACCGCTCCCGCACCGAGCTGTCCGTCGCCTGGCGGGAGTTCAACACCGGGCTGCTGCGGCTCGCCGCCGCGCACCCGCGGCTGCACGTCGTCGACCTGGAGCCGCTGATCGCCGAGGGGGGACCGGTCCGCGATCCCCGGCTCGCCGCCTACGCCACGGTGCACCTCGGGGAGGACGTGCTCGCCCGGTACGCCCGTGAGGCGGGCCATCTGCTGCGGACGCTGCGCGGCAGGGCCAGGAAGGTCCTCGTCGTGGACCTCGACAACACCCTGTGGGACGGCATCCTCGGCGACGACGGACCCGACGGCATCGCCGCCGCCACCACCTACCGCGGCGCGGCCTTCGGCCGGTTCCAGCGGGTGGTCAAGCAGATCGGCGGCCAGGGCGTGCTGCTCGCGGTGTGCAGCAAGAACGACCGCGAGCCGGTGCTGGACGTGCTCCGCGACCACCCCGACATGGTCCTGCGCGAGGCCGACTTCGTCCGGATCAGCGCCGACTGGGAGCCCAAGGACGGCAACATCCGCGACATCGCCGTCCGGCTCAACCTCGGTACCGACAGCTTCGTCTTCGCCGACGACTCCCCCTTCGAACGGGGCCTGGTCGCCTCCTCGCTCCCCGAGATCGCCGTGATCGGGCTCGACGAGGAACCGGCGCTGCACATCGACCGGCTGCTCGCCGACGGCTGGTTCGACGTGCGGGAACTGACCACCGAGGACCGGGGCCGCGCCGTGCAGTACCGCCAGGAGGCGGAACGGCTGGACCTCCAGCAGACCACCGGCTCGATGGAGGAGTACCTGCGCGCCCTCGGCGTGGAGGTCGAGGTCGCCCCGGTACGGGATCACGAAGTGGCCCGGGTCGCCCAGATCACTCTGCGCACCAACCAGTTCAACCTCACCACCCGCCGGCTCCAGCCGTCCGACGTCCGTGAGCGGCTCGCCTCGCCGGGCCACCTGGTGCTGGCCGTGCGCTCCCGCGACCGCTTCGGCGACAACGGGGTGGTCGGCGCGCTCTTCGCGCACCGGGAGGACGAGGCCCTGCGCATCGACAACATGCTGCTCAGCTGCCGGGTCTTCGCCCGCGGCATCGAACAGGCCACCATCGCCGCGCTGCTGGAGCACGCCGTGGACTCGGGCGCGACCGAGGTGCGCGCGAGCTACCGGCGCACCGCCAAGAACCACAAGGTGCGCGACTTCTACCCGTCGCTCGGCTTCGAGCAGGCCGCCGAAACGGCCGACGGCACGGTCGAGTTCCGGCACCCGCTCACCCGGCTGCCCGAGGTGCCCGATCACGTGGCCCTCGACGCGGGCTTCGGGAACGCCGCCGGATGACCCGGCCCCGGCCCCCGCGCCGGCCGCCTCCGCGGCCTCGCGCGCTCCGGGCCGGCCGGAGCCGGCCGCCGGCCGCTCACCGCAAGCTCCACCACGCCCATGACCAGCCCGCATGCCCGGCCGTGAGGCCACCGCACCGCCCACCACGTGCCGGGATCGCACAAGCGTCTCCTTAGCGCCCCGGACGACGATCGTTATGTCAGAGCAACCCGTGCCGGCGCCACGCCAGCGGATCTCGGAGAGGTCGGGGAAAGACGTTGACGAACTTCCGAACCTTCACAGAACTGGTTCTGGAGCGCACCGAAGCCCGCGGCGCCGCGGATGCCTTCATCTTCCTGCCGGACGACGCCAGCGGCTCGCTGCCGCAGCACCTCACGTCCGCCGGGCTCCACCAGGAGGCGCGCCGGATCGCGTCATGGCTCCAGGCGCGCGGAGCCACGAACCGCCAGGTCCTCCTGCTGTACCCGTCGGGTCTGGACTTCATCAAGGCGTTCACCGCCTGTCTGTACGCCGGTGCCGTGGCCGTGCCCGGACCGCTGCCCGCCGAGCAGGGCCAGCACTTCGCCCGGGTCTCCGGCATCCTGCGCGACGCCGAGGCGTGCGCCGTGCTCACCGACTCGGCCAACGCCCCCCAGATCTCCGCCTGGCTGGCCGAGGCGGGCTTCACCGACGTGCCGTGCCTGGCCACCGACGATCCGGCGCAGGGCGACGCGGACGCCTGGCACGCGCCCTCCCTCACTCCGGACAGCCTGGCCTTCCTGCAGTACACCTCCGGCTCGACCAGCGAACCCAAGGGGGTCGCGGTCTCGCAGCGCAACCTGCTCGCCAACCAGGCGGCGATCCAGCGGTCGATGGGCACCGGCCCGGAGACCGTGTGCGGCGGCTGGCTGCCCTTCTACCACGACATGGGCCTGATCGGGCACATTCTCCACCCGCTCTACCTGGGCACCCCCGCCGTCCTGATGGCGCCCTTCACCTTCCTCAAGCGCCCCTACAGCTGGCTGAAGATGATCGGCGACTACAAGATCACCAGCGGCGGCGGCCCCAACTTCGCGTACGACCTGTGCGTGCGCAGGGTCACCGACGCACAGCTGGAGACACTCGACCTGTCCACCTGGACAGGCGCCAACAACGGCGCCGAACCGGTCAGGGCCGAGACGATCCGTGCCTTCACCGAGCGCTTCGCACCGGTGGGATTCCGCCCCGAGACCATGTTCCCCTGCTACGGCATGGCCGAGACGACCCTGCTGGTCTCCGGCACCCCGCGCAACGCCGCCCCACGCGTCCTCGACGTCGACGCCGAGGCCCTGGAACGCGGCGAACTGGCCGATCCGGGCGAGGACGGCTCCACCCGCTCCCTCGTCAGCAGCGGGATCACGCGGGACTTCGACATCAGCATCGTCGACCCGGAGACCCACGTCGAGAAGTCCCAGGGGCACGTCGGCGAGATCTGGCTCAAGGGCGACAGCGTCGCCTCCGGCTACTGGAAGCGGCCGCAGACCAACAAGGAGATCTTCGACGCGGCGATCTCCGACGGCATGGGCGGCCACGACGGCGGCGGCTGGCTGCGCACCGGTGACATGGGTGTCCTGAAGGACGGCGAGCTCTACGTCACCGGCCGGCTCAAGGAGATGGTCATCCTGGCGGGCCGCAACCTCTATCCGCAGGACGTGGAACGCGCCGTCCAGTCCACGGACAAGGTGTTCCGCATCGGCGGGGGCGCCGTCTTCGCCGTCGACACCGACCGTGAACACCTGGTGGTCGTCCAGGAGATCCGGCCCGCCAGCCTCTCCACCGACCTGCCCACCCTCGCCTCCGGCCTCCAGAGGTTCATCAGCAAGGAGTTCAGCGTTCCGGCCGGCAACGTCCTGCTGGTCCGCCCCGGAACGATCAGCAAGACCACCAGCGGCAAGATCCAGCGGACCCTGATGCGCAAGCTGTTCCTCGAGGGCCGGATCGCCGCGCTGCACGAGGTCCTGGAGCCGGCCGTCCGCGAACTGATCGCATCCGCCGAGGCAGGCGACTCCGCCGACGCCGACGCCCAGTCCCTGGAATCGGTGGTCTGACATGGAACACCCGCCCTACCGACTCGCAGAGGAACTCGACCGCTTCCTCGGAGACCCCAACGATCCCGGGGAGGTCTTCACCTACGCGCGCTGCGTGGAACTCGACGACAACGAGGAGTTCCCCGCCGACATCGTCCGCCGCTTCCAGGAGTGGGGCCTGCCCGACCACTACGTACCGGTCGAGTACGGCGGCCGGCTGCGCGACTACGAGCAGGTGCTCCAGCTCGTCCGCACCGTCGCCCGCCGCGACATGACCTGCGCCATCGGCCACGCCAAGACCTACCTCGGCGGGGTGTGCGTATGGGTGGCGGGCTCCGCGGAGCAGGGCGCCGCGCTCGGCGCCGACATCATGGCCGGGGTCCCGGTCTCCCTCGGCCTCACCGAACGCGAGCACGGCAGCGACCTGCTGGCCACTGAGGTGCGCACCGACGAGAAGGCGTCGGACACCGAGGACCACTGGCTGGTCAGCGGCGAGAAGTGGCTGATCAACAACGCCACCCGGGGGTCGGTGCTGTCGCTGCTGACCCGCACGCGTCCGGACGGGGGCCCGCGCGGCCTCAGCGTCCTCCTGGTGGACAAGCGTGAACTCGACGAGGACACCTTCCGCCACCTGCCGAAGATCCGCACCCACGGCATCCGCGGCGCCGACATCTCCGGCATCGCCTTCGACGGCGCCCGGGTGCCGCGCAGCGCCCTCGTCGGTGCCGAGGGCGCCGGCCTGGAGATCGTGCTGAAGGCGCTCCAGATCACCCGCGCCATGGTCTCGGCACTGTCGCTCGGCGCCGGCGACCACGGGCTGCGGCTCGCGCTGGACTTCGCCGAGGAGCGCGAGCTGTACGGCCGGCGGCTGATCGACCTCCCGCAGGCCCGGAAGGTGCTGGCCGGCGCCGCCGCGGACGTACTGATGCACGAGGCGGTCAGCATGGTCGCCGCCCGCGCCGTACAGGCCCAGACGGCGGAGCTCAGCGTCACCTCGGCCGTCACCAAGTACCTGCTGCCCACCTCCACCGACCAGGTCCTCGCCGATCTGAAGGGGCTGCTCGGCGCCCGCGCCTTCCTCAAGGGCGTCTACGCCGACGGCCGGTTCCAGAAGCTCGAGCGCGACCACCGCCTCGTCGGGCTCTTCGACGGCAACACCCTGGTCAACCTCAACTCCCTGATCAACCAGTTCCGTTCGCTGGTCCGCGGCTTCGGGCGAGGCACCGGCGACACGGCGGGCAGCGACGTCGCCTGCGACCTCGGCGCACCGCTGCCGCCTCTGGACCCCTCGAAGCTGTCACTGGTCGCCCGGCACGGCAGCGGAATCATGGCGGGGCTCGCCGCCTCCGTCGACGAGATCAACCGGCGCGTGGCACTGGACTCCGCACTGGCCCCGGTGGCCGAGGCCGCGCAGCGGCTGCTCGCCGTCACCACCGCGGTGCACGCCGAGATGGAGGAGTACAAGAGCGTCCTCACCGAGGTCCCGCCCGCCGCCTACGAGGTCGCGTGCCGCTACGCCCTGTGCTGGGCGGGGGCGGCCTGCCTCGGCCTGTGGACGCACAGCAGTGACCACGTCCGCGACGACCCCGACACCGGGGCGCTGTGGCGCGAAGGCCTGTGGCTGCACACCGTTCTCGACCGGCTGCTGGTCCGCCTCGGCGAACCGGCGGTGGCCGGACAGGAGACGTACGAAGGACTGCTCGGCGCCCTGCGGGCGGCCCGCTCCTCGGGCCGGCTGTTCTCGCTGCTGCCGCAGCGGGGCCCCGAGCGGCAGCCCGCGACGCCCGAGGTGGCCGCCCACGAGACTGAGAGGACGTCATGATCGGCACAGAGCCCCAGGGCGCGCACCCGGCGACTGCCGCCATACGGGACGGTCAGGGGATGCCCGGCCAGGAGGCGCGGGCCGCGGAACGCGTGGCCGAACTGGACCGGCGGCTGGGCGACCCCACCGACGAGAGCAACGAACTGTCCTACACCCGACTGCTCGAGGCGGACGAGGCCGGTGTGCTCTCCGAGGCCGGCGAGCGCGCCCTCGACGAATTCGGGCTCGGCGCCGAGTTCGTGCCGCCCGCCGAGGGCGGCCGCATGGAGCGGCTCGACACCCTGGTCCGTGTCATGCGGCAGGTGTTCCGCCGTGACGTCGCCCTCGGCCTCGGCTACGGCATGACCTCCTTCATGGCCGCCGTGAACGTCTGGGCCGCCGGGGAAGCCGCGCAGCGTGACCGCGTCGCGCAAATCCTCACCCGCGGCGGCAGGATCTCGGTCGCCTACCACGAACTCGCGCACGGCAACGACTTCGTGCGCAACGAGTTCGAGGCCCGCCCCGCGGAGGGGGGCGGATACCTTCTGAACGGCACCAAGCAGGTCATCAACAACGTCCACCGTGCGGACGCCTGGGTCCTGTTCAGCCGCACCGACCCCGCACCGGGCAGCCGCAGCCACTCCGTGCTCCTCGTCGAGCGCGAGGGGCTCGACACGGACACCTGGCAGGTGCTGCCCCGCTACGACACCGTGGGCGTGCGCGGCTGCCGCCTGACCGGGCTCCGCTTCGACAACACCCCCGTGCCCGCCTCGGCCCTCGTCGGAGAGAGCGGGAAGGGAGTCGAAACCGCGCTGCGCGCCTTCCAGATCACCCGGGCCGCGCTGCCCGGCATGGCGGTCGGCACCACCGACACGGCCCTGCGGACCGTCGTGCGCTTCGCACTGGGGCGACGCCTCTACCGCAAGACCGTCATGGAGATCCCGCACGCCAGGGCCACTCTGTCCGGGGCGTTCACCGACCTGCTGACCTGCGACGCCCTCTCCCTGGCCGCGACCCGTGCGGTGCACCTGCTGCCCGAGCAGACCAGCGTCTTCGCCGCCGCCACCAAGTACCTCGTCCCGAAGCTGCTCACCGACGCCATGCACGAGCTCTCCATCGTGCTCGGGGCCCGCTTCTACATCCGTGACGGCGAGCACGGCATCTTCCAGAAGCACCTCCGCGACCTGCCGGTGCTCAGCCTCGGCCACGCCGGCTCCGCGGCCTGCCAGGCCACGATCATCCCCCAGCTGTCCCGGCTCGCCCGGCGCTCCTGGTTCAGCGACGAACCGGCACCGGAAGAACTCTTCCGGCCGCGCGGGGAACTCCCGGAGATCCCCTTCGACCGGCTGGCCCTGGCGAGCGGACGGGACGGGCTCAGCGCCACACTCGTCGCCGCCGTGGACCGGCTGCCCGGCGCGGCCCCCGAGGAGCGGTCCGTCCAGGGGCTCGCGCTGAGCCTGGTGGACGAGCTGCGGCAGGTCCAGGAGGCGAGCCGCGCGCTCGCCCCCGAGGACCGCACGGCGCTCGCCGGCCCCGCCGCCTTCGCCCTCGCCGACCGGTACGCCCACCTGCTCGCCGCCGCCTCGGCGATCGGTGTCTGGCAGCAGGCGTCCCGCGACGGCAACGACGCGTTCCTCGCCGACCCCGCCTGGCTCGCCGCCGCACTGCACCGGCTCGCCCGGCGGCTCGGCCGACGGCCCGCCGAACTCCCCGTGTCCGTCGACGCACGGATGCACGAGGAGGTACTGCGCAGGTTCCACGCGCGCAGCAGCTACGACCTGTACGACACCCCGCTCACCGGCTGACGGACACCAGCCGGCCCCGCGACGGACCACCGGCCGGCCCCCGACGGCCGGTGCGGCCCCACCACACCAAGCGAATCCGCTCACCCGCCGAGGAGTGCACCATGCCCGTTCCGACCACCGGACACACCACCGAGTCTCTGACCATGTGGCTGGCCGAGCGTATCGCCCTCTACCTCAAGCGGCAGCCCGCCGAGATCGACCCGGACGTGCCCCTCGCGGAGTACGGCCTCGACTCCGTCGCCGCCCTCAGCCTGTGCGGGGACATCGAGGACGACTTCGACGTCGTGATGGAGCCCACGGCTGCCTGGGACTACCCGACCGTCCACGCGCTCGCCGGCCACCTCATGGAGGAGTTCGCCGTGGCCGCCCCGCAGGACGGCGGCGCTTGATGGAGCCCATAGCCATCGTCGGCATCGACTGCAGATTCCCGGGGGCGCCCGACACCGGCGCCTACTGGGACCTGTTGATGCGCGGCGCGGACGGGGTGGGGGAGGTGCCCCGGCTGCGGTGGGACGCCAAGGAGTTCTACTCCGAGGCCGGGGAGCAAGGGCACACCAACACCACCGAGGGCGGCTTCATCGCCGACCCGGACGCCTTCGACAACGAGTTCTTCACCATCTCGCCGCGTGAGGCGGCCGCCATGGACCCCCAGCAGCGGCTGCTGCTGCAGTCCGCGTGGCGGGCGGTCGAGGACGCGGGGATCCCGCCGCGGACCCTCGCCGGCACCCCCACCGGGGTCTTCGTCGGCATCATGGGCAACGAGTGGGCGCAACTGCACCTCACCGACTACGAGAACGTCACCGCCCAGGTCGGTTCCGGCAACGGCTACTGCATGACCGCCAACCGGATCTCGTACCACCTCGACCTGAAGGGCCCCAGCCTCGCCGTCGACACCGCCTGCTCGTCGTCGCTGGTCGCCGCGCACCTCGCGGTGAACGCCCTGCTGTCCGAGGAGTGCGACCACGCCCTCGTCGGCGGCGTCAACGTCGCCCTCACCCCCGCGCTGTCGATCTTCTACACCCAGGCCGGGCTCTCCGCCCCCGACGGGCGCTGCAAGCCCTTCAGCGCCGAGGCCGACGGCATCGGCCGCGGCGAGGGCGTCGGCGTGGTCGTGCTGCGCAGGCTGCGGGACGCGCTGGCCGACGGGCAGCGCGTGTACGCGGTCATCCGCGGCATCGCCGTCAACCAGGACGGCCGCAGCAACGGGCTGACCGCGCCCAACCGCTGGGCCCAGCAGGACGTGCTCGCCGCCGCCTACCGCAGGGCCGGAGTGGAGCCCTCCGACGTGGCCTTCACCGAGGCGCACGGCACCGGCACCAGCCTCGGCGACATGATGGAGGTGAAGGCGCTCGGCCACCACCACGCGGGCCGCGCCGGTACCCCCATGGCGCTCGGCTCGGTCAAGGGCAACCTCGGCCACACCGAGGGCGCCGCCGGCGTCGCGGGACTGATCAAGGTCGCCCTGTCCCTGCACCACCGGGTGGTCCCCGCCAGCCGCTTCGCGGCCAAGGAGAGCAAGCGGCTGAACCTGCGCGAGCACGGGCTGCGGCTCCTCAAGGCACCGCTGCGGCTGCCCGCCGGTCCCACGGTCGCCGGACTCAGCAGCTTCGGCATGGGCGGTACCAACGCGCATGCCGTCCTGGAGTCCGCGCCCCCCGAGGCCGCACGCCCGCAGCCCGTGGAGGACGCCCCGGTGGGCGGCATCGGGGCCGCCGTGTTCACCCTCACCGCGCCGACCGCCGAGGCGCTGCGCCGCAACCTGCTGGCCCAGGCCGACGCGGCGGCGGCCCGCCGGGCACCGCTGGGTCCGCTGGCCCGGGCCGGCAACCGCGTCAAGGCCGGCCACCGACACCGGTTCGCGACCGCCGCCACCGACACCGGGGAACTCGTCACCAGGCTGCGCGAAGCCGCCGCCGACCCCGACCTGCTGGCCCGGCTCGTCGGCAACCCCGCCGGCCGGCCCCGCACCGCGTTCCTGTTCACCGGGCAGGGCTCCCAGTACCCGCGGATGACCGCCGCGCTGTACGAACAGTCCCCGCTGTACCGGCACTTCCTCGACGAGGCCGACGCCGCGCTGCTGCCGCACACCGGGCGGTCCGTGCGCGACCTGATCCTCGACGGCGACGAGGCGGTGCACAGCACACGGTGGACGCAGCCCGCCCTGTTCGCCGTCGGCTACGCCCTCGGCCGGACCCTGATGGAGCTCGGGGTGCACCCCGAGATGCTGCTCGGCCACAGCGTCGGCGAGTTCGCCGCCGCCGTGCTGGCCCGGGCCCTCCCGCTGGACGGCGCCGCCCGGCTGATCGCCGCCCGCGGTGCCCTGATGCAGGAACTCCCCGCGGGCGGCGGCATGCTGTCCGTCCGGGCCGCCAGGGAAGACCTCGAGAAGCTGATCGCACCGGAGCTGCTCGTCGGTGTCGCCGCCGTCAACGGCCCCACCTCCACCGTGCTCTCCGGGGACCTGGCGGCGCTGGAGCGGATCGGCGCCGAGATCGAGGCCCAGGGGCTCAGCACCCGCAGGCTCCAGGTCTCGCACGCCTTCCACTCGCCGCTGATGCGGCCCATGCTGGCCCGTTTCGCGGCGATCGCCACCGAGGTCGGCGGGGGCGTACCCGAGATCCCGGTGTACTCGACCGTGCGCGGCCGGGTGCTCGACGGGGAGGCGATGGACGCCGCCTACTGGGTGGAACACATCGGCGCCACCGTCCTGTTCGGGGACGCGGCCGCCGCACTGCTCGCCGAGGGACCGACCCACTTGGTGGAGATCGGCCCCCAGCCGGTGCTCTCCGGGATGACACGCCGCCTCGGCCCCCCCGCCTCGGGCACGGGTCCGGCGCACGTCCTGCCGGTGCGCGGTCCCGAGTCCTGCGGCCTGGACCTCGCCGAGGCCCTCGCCGAGCTGTACCGGGGCGGCGTCGAGCCCGACTGGGACGCCGTGTACACACCCGGGGAACGTGTTGCTCACCCGCTGCCGCCCTACAGCTTCTCGACGGAGCACCGCTATTGGGCGAGGAATCCGGTGCGGGGTCCGGGAACGGTCGACGTCCCGGTGGCCGAGCGGACGGACCCGGCGCCCGTACCGCACCGGGAGCCGCACACCGCCTCCGCGTCCGTCCGCGTCCTGGACCGGCCCGGCGGGCCGGCGGACCCGGTCGCGGAAGCCGTCCTCACGGCCGTCCGGCTGGTGGGGGGCTACACCGACGCCGACATCGGGCCTCACGACCGGCTCTACGAGGACCTCGGCTTCGACTCCGTCATGGTCATGGAACTCAAGAACCGGCTGGAGGACCGGCTCACGGGCATCGGCGCCCTGACGGTCCAGGACCTGCTGCCCCGGCTCTCCTCCGTCGGCGACCTCATCGGCTTCCTGCGCGAACTCGGTGCGGCGGTGCCCGGTCCCGCGAGCTTCGGCGACATGGCGGAGAACCGGGCGCTCATGGAAGAAGAGAGGACGGCATGACCACTCCGACGACCCATCTGGCCTCCATCGGCACCGCTCTGCCCGGTGACCCGGTGGACAACGCCACCCTGGCCAAGGTGCTCGGCATCAACGAGGACTGGATCGAGGTCTTCATCGGCACCCGGACGCGGTACTTCGCCCGGGACCTCGGCACCGGAGTGGTGCGCTGGTCGCTCGCCGACCTGTGCGCACAGGCCGCCGAGAAGGCGCTCGCCGCCCCCGGCGTCAGCCCGGACGAGATCGAGTTCATCGTCCTCGGCACGGCCACCCCCGACACCCTGATGCCCGCCACCGTCAACCATGTCGCCGACCAGCTCGGCCTGGACCAGGTGCCCACCTTCCAGCTCCAGTCCGGCTGCGCCGGCGCCGTACAGGCCCTGGGCGTCGCCCAGTCGATGATCGCCTCGGGCCAGTACCGCACCGGTCTCGTCATCGGCGGCGACGTGTGCAGCAAGCACCTCGACCTCCAGCGCGACGTGTCCGGCGCCGCCCCCAGCGACCTCGTCAACTACGTCCTGTTCGGTGACGGTGCGGGCGCGGCCGTCCTCACCGACGAGCCGCGCGGTCAGCGCCTCGCGCTGCGCCACGTCCTCAACCGCTTCACCGGACTGGGCCGCAAGCCCGGTCAGGTCATCGAGTGGTTCGGGCTCGCCGACCGGTACGACGACCGGCAGGCCGTCACCGAGGACTACAAGGCCATCGAGGAGTCGGTGCCCGTCATGGCAGTCGAGATCCTCTGGGAGATCCTCGGCGAACTGGACTGGGAGGCGGACCAGTTGGACTATCTGCTGCCGCCCCAGCTCTCCGGCCGGATGACCCGCCGCATCACCGAGGAGCTCGACGTGCCGAGCGCGACGGACGTCTCGTGCGTCGCGGACACCGGCAACAACGGAAACGCCCTGCCCTTCCTGCAGATCGAGAAGTTGCTGGAGCGCATGTCCGACGGAGAGCGGGCCCTCGCGGTCGCCGTCGAGTCCAGCAAATGGATCAAGGCCGGCTTCGCCCTGGAGAAGGTATGAGCATGGACAGCACCGCCCCCGCGATCGATTCCGCCACGGGCGGCTTCACCCTCGACGACTACGTGCGGCTCGTCAACGACGAGATCGGCATGCCGCTGGCACTCGAGCAGGTGGCCAGTGACTTCGACGAACTCCCCGACTGGGACTCGCTGTACCTCCTCAAGCTCGTCACCGCCCTGGAGCTCGCCACCGGCCGCAAGGTCCCGGTCGGCAGGATCTTCGAGGCCCGCAGCCTCGGGGAGATCTACGAGCTGGCGGTGGCCGGGTGAAGCCCACCGTCATCGCTGAACGGCGCCGCCGCCACACCCTGTACTTCCTGGAGTGGGCGGCGGCCCAGCGGCCGGTGCACCTGGACACCGACGTCGACATGACCCGGATCCAGGCGCATCGCGCCGCCGCTCGCGACGACGGTCGCCGCTACTCGGTCGTCAGCTATCTGCTGTACGCCGCCGGACGGGTCCTCGAGCGCCACCCCGAGGCCAACGCCGTCCTGGCCCCCGGCTGGCCTTCCCTGTTCCGGCGCCCGAAGATCGTCCGCTTCGACGGTGTCACCGCCAAACTCGCCCTGGACCGGCCCGTCGAGGGCGAGCGCACCGTGCTCTCGGCCCTCGTCCCGGGCCTGGAGACGGCCGGCCTGCACGAGATCCAGGAACGCATCGACCGCTACGGGGGTGAACAGGCCGCGGACCTGCCCGAGTTCAAGGGCGTACGGATGCTGGGCAGGCTTCCGGTCCCGCTCGGCAGGGCCGCGTTCGCCGCGGCGCTGCGCGATCCCCGCAGGCGCGTCGGCGTGTTCGGCACCGTCTCGGTCAGCTCGCTCGGCCACCGGACCGTCGACGGCTTCCACTCGGCCGGCGGCACCGCCGTGACCCTCTGCGCGGGCCGCGTCGTCGACCGCGCGGTGGTGCGCGACGGCGCCGTGGTGCCCGCGCCGATGATGCGGCTCGGCCTCACCTTCGACCACCGGGTGATCGACGGCGCGGCCGCGGCCGATGTGCTGTCCGATCTCCACGACACGTTGGAGAGCTTCGATGACGGCACCCGGGCGCAGGGCCCCGGGCCGGACCCTCGGCGAGCCGATCGCGATCTGCGGCCCGTCGGGGGACTGGAGCAGAGTACGCGCTGAGCTCGACCGGCACGGGGCGGCCGTCCTGTGGGCGCGCCAGGACGACTGGCGGCCCGAACGGGCGGGCGTGCCGCGCCTGCGCGTGCTCCTGGGCCGCGACTGGGAGCGCTACCTGCAGCTGACGCACCCGCAGGTACGCGCCCGCTTCGCCTCCTCCCGCGTCCTGCTGAAGTTCGCCGCCGCGGCCGTGCTCGGCGTACGGCCCCAGTCCGTCGAACTCGGCTACGGCCTCAACGGGCGCCCCTGCCTGCGCGGCTACGACGGCCTGCAGATCAGCCTCAGTCACACCGACGGCCTGCTCCTGGTCGGCCTGGCCACCGGCGGCGTCATCGGCGTCGACGCAGAGCCCAGCGACCGTGTCCTGTACGGCCCGGGACTGGGCCGGCACGTGTGCACCCCGTACGAGGTGGAGCGGATCGAGGCCATGCCGGAGGCGGAGCGCAACCCCGCCGTGCTCCGCCTGTGGACCCTGAAGGAGGCCTACAGCAAGGCCATCGGCCTCGGCATGCTGTTCCGCTTCACCGACTTCGGCTTCAGCCCGGACCGAGCCCCCACGGACGTGCTGCGCCCCGACGGCACCCCCGGCACGGTCGGCGCATGGGCCTTCCGCACCCTGTCGATCGGGAACCGCTACACCCTCGGTGTCGCCGTCGGCGACAGCGGCTTCGGCCTCGGCACGGACACCGCGGCGTGCACCGCACTCGACCCGCTCGTCGTCGACGCCCTGGTGGAGGCCCTGGGGGAGGAGGCGCAGGACACGGCCGACACCGCCGAGTGGTGACGAGGCGGCCGGTCGCGGCGGCGCCCGTGCGACGTCCCCGTGCGGCGCCGCGCCCGGGAGCGCGGCGCGCTGCCGTCCGCGCGGAAGGTGCGGACGGGCCCGGGCCGGTCAGGCCCGGTGCCGGGGAAGCGCCCCGGCACCGTGGCGGCCGGTCCTCACGCGGCCGGCTGGGCCGGCCACGACGGATGGAAGAGCCAGACACCGGGGCGGACCTCGAGCGGGACCGAGGACGCCGCGGCCGGCCGGCCCGACGCCAGTGCAGTGCGCAGGGCGGACGCCGTGCGCCGCGCGTACTCGATCCAGCGGCGGTCGCCGGCGGAGCGTGCGGCGCTCTCGCACTCTCCGAGACGGGCGAGCGCCTCCTCATGGCGGCCCTCGCGCTGCGCCACCAGGGCCAGCCCACGCAGCGACTTGGCCGAGCCGCGCGGGTCGCTGTCCAGCCGGCTCACCGACAGGGCCCGCGCATAGGCCCGTGCGGCCTGCGCGAACCGCCCCATCCCGAGGAGCGCGTCCCCTTCGGCGCACAGGCAGCGGCCGGCCGCCGCCTGGTCACCGAGGCGGGTGAACAGATGCCAGGCCAGGCGGTAGCGGTCGATCGCCAGCGAGGTCTGGTGGCGCTGCCAGGCCAGGTCGCCGAGGGACCGCAGGATGACGGCCTCCGCCTGGATGTCACCGGACCGGCGGGCCGCGTTCAGTGCGAGGTCGTGCGTCGCCTCCCACTCCTCCCACAGCGCGCCCGCCTCGTAGTAACCGGCCGCGGCCGAGACCAGGGCGCAGCACAGACTCCACAACCCGGCCGCATGGGCCTGCCGCACGGCCTCCGACAGGCCCGCGGACTCCTCCTGGAACCACCGCAGCGGAGTGTTGCCGACCACCTCTTCGGGGCGGGTCGAGGCCAGGGGTTCGGCCTCGTACGCCAGCCGGTCCCGGCCGGGCGTCAGTTGCGCGTCGGCGTACCTGGCCAGGGTCAGGAAGGCACGGCACAGCCGTTCCACGGCCGCGGGCCCTTCCTGCGGGGACTCCTGGGCCAGCACCTCGAGGGACAGCGAGCGCAGCAGCGCGTGGAAGCCGTAGCGCACGGGGGCCAGCCGCCCGGGCCGCCGCCGTGCCTCCAGCAGATGGGCCTGCACCAGCTTCTCGGTGAGTCGCTCGGCCCCCACCTCGTCCGTGCCGAGCAGGGCGGCCGCGGTCCACAGGGCGAAGTCGGGCAGCGAGGCCAGCCCGAGGAGCCGGAAGGCCTGCCTGGCCTCCTCGTCCACGTCGCGGTACGCAGTCAGCAGACTGCTCCGCACATCGAGGTCGCCCAGGGCGAGCGCGGCCAGCCGGGTCCGCTCGTCACGCAGCCGCTGGGCGAGGCCGGCGGCGGTCCAGTGCGGGCGGGCCGCGAGTCCGGCGGCCGCCACCCGAAGGGCCAGCGGCAGCCAGCCGCAGAGCCGGGCGATCTCCGCGGCCGCTTCCGGGTCGTCCTGCATCCGCTGTCCGCCGCACGCCGCCAGCAGTGCCTCGGCCTCGCCCGCGGTGAGCACGTCGAGGCTCAGGTGCCGCACGCTCTCCAGCGCGCCGAGCACGTGCCGGCTCGTCAGGATCACCGTGCTGTCGGGCACGGCCGACAGCACCGGCCGGATCTGCGCCTCCGAGACGGCGTCGTCCAGGACGATGAGCATCTTGCGGCCCTCGGTGCGTGCGTGCAGCAGCTCCGCCAGTTCCGCCTCGGACGACGGCAGCGGCTGCGTGCCGGAGTCCGTTCCCCGTTCCGGTGCGTCGGCCCGCGGCCCGCGCAGCCGTCGCAGCAGGGTCACCAGGGCGGCCCTCGGCTCGACGGCCCGCCCGCCGGCGTCCCGCAAGGTCACCAGGAGCCGGCCGTCGGGGAACAACTCGGCGGCGTCATGGGCCAGCCGCACGGCCAGCGCCGTCTTTCCGACGCCCGCCCGGCCCGACACCACGAGCACCTTGTGCCGTCCGGGGTGTTCCTCCGCCAGCAGCTGCTCACCGAAGGCCAGTTGCTCCTCGCGTCCGGTGAAGTCCGCCACGGCCGGCGGCAGCCACACCGTGGGCCCCGCCTCCCGGCCGCCGCCCGCGGACCCCTCGGCCGGGCGGTCGTGGGATCCGCCGGCGGGAACGAGCCGGCGCCCGGGCTCACCGCGCCAGGCCAGCGAGGGGTCGGAGGCCAGGATCCGCTCCAGCAGCCTGCTCAGTGCCGGACCGGGCTCCACGCCCAGTTCGTCGACCAGCGACCGCCGCGCCTGGTGATAGACCTGCAGGGCGTCGGACTGCCGGCCGGAACGGTACAGGGCCACCATCAGATGACAGTGCAGCGTCTCGCGCAGCGGGTGCTCGTGCGCCAGGGCCATCAGCTCCCCGACCAGCTCCTGGTGCAGCCCGAGCCGCAGATCTGCGGAGATCCGCTGTTCCAGCACCTCGGCGCGCAGTTCGTTGAGCCTGATCGCGGAGGTCTCCAGCGAGGGCCCGTGCGGTATGCCCGAGAGCGCGGGTCCCGTCCACAGCCCGAGCGCGCGGCTCAGCGCCTGCGAGGCGGCCTCGTACTCGTGCCGGCCGTAGGCGGCCCGCCCCTCGGCCCGCAGCGACTCGAAGACGGCCAGGTCCAGTTCCTCGGGGGCGACCCGCATCAGGTAGCCGGGGGGCCGGGTCAGCAGGGGCTGCGGGGTGACCGTGTCCGCCGTGGCCCCG
The DNA here is from genome assembly GCF_042869095.1 of Streptomyces sp. NPDC007264. Lineage (NCBI taxonomy): Bacteria > Bacillati > Actinomycetota > Actinomycetes > Kitasatosporales > Streptomycetaceae > Streptomyces > Streptomyces sp. NPDC007264. Next base: position 2,322 of record NZ_JBIAFD010000008.1, on the reverse strand, counting down.
GTGTCCTCCAGCAGGGCCTTGCGCAGCTGGGACACATACACCTGGAGGGTGGTGGTGGCCGTGCGCGGTGGTTCCGCTCCCCACAGTTCGTCGATCAGAGTATGCGTTGACACCACCGTGTTGTTCTGCACCAACAGGGTGGCGAGGACCGCGCGCGGCTTGGCCGCGGACGGTGTACGAGGGGCCATGTGCACGGGACCGAGGACTCTGTATCTCATGGCGCGGCTCAGCAGTCCTGGAGCACGGAGGCGGAGACACGCGCCACGACCCGGCTGCCCTGGAGGAACGACAGCCGCAGGTCGATCACCGGGCGGCCCGCCGCGTCACGGGACACCCGCCCGTCCGTGCGGCGCACGCCCTCGCGGACCGTGCAGTGCAGCGGCAGTCCGGGCTCGGCGAAGCCGCGGAACGAGGCCTGCCAGCGGGACAGCACCGCGTGCGAGGGGAGGAAGCCGCGCAGCTCCGCGGCGGCGAGCAGCCCCACCTGGCGGGACACCTCCAGGAACAGCATCGGCGGCACCTCGTCGGGCGCGTCCGGGGCCTCGAGCCGCAGTTCGGCGACCGCCCGGGCGTCGATGGGGAAGGCCAGTCCCTCGTCGCCGTCCGCCCCGATGTGCTCGGGCAGACCGACCAGGACGTTGCGGCTGTCCCGGTGGCCGACCTGTTCGGGCAACGGCACGCCGGGGGACAGGGGACCACCGTCCCCGGCCGCCACCGACTCCTCGCTCTGCCGCCGTCCGAGCACACGGTGGTTGTGGTAGACGCCCTGGGCGAGGAAGACCAGCCGGGCGGAGGCGGTGCCGCAGCGCTCGCCGTCGATGGAGACGGTGGCCTCGCACTCCAGGCCCCGCGGAACGCCGCCCACGAGGTCGAGCGGCGTCATCCCGAGCTCCAGTGCGATCCCGGCCCGCATGCCGCCGCGGCGCCATGCGTCCAGCCAGGTGATCGCCGCGCCGCCGGAGGCCACCACGGGGTGCCAGCTCTCCGGCACCCTGAAGTACCGGCGCGCCGCGAACAGCATGGTCTGGCGCAGTGACTCCACGGGGAACAGCAGGTCGTGGTAGCTCGACGAGGAGTCGCCGAACAGCGGATGTTCCTCGGGGAGTTCCGCGGAGAACGCGAAGTTCTGCCGTACCGGCGCGGTCGCCTTCAGCAGAAAGGCTTCGGGGCTGGCCGGCCTGTGGACCAGGTGGTGAGGTCCGAGGAAAGAAGGGGACGGTGCGGTGAAGGTGTCCATGGGGTTCCTCTGCGGAGGTGTCCGGCGGCTCTGCGGAAACGCTTTGTGGGGCGCATGCGCTTGACGTGTGCACGTTGCCTGACTCCGCTGAAGGAACAGGGAAGCCGTACTGAAGTACGAATGACGCCGACCCCGCACCTCTGGTGATCAGCCCGTTTTGACCGGTTCTCCCTCGACGATCGGGTGGTCCCTGGGCAGGGGGTCCGCCGCCGCCGCACCGCCGGGCGCTCCGGTCGCGGCGAAGACGTCCCGGTCCGCGGTGAGATAGCCGGACCACTCGTCGGGCAGCGAGTCCTCGTAGAAGATCGCCTCGACCGGGCACACGGGCTCGCAGGCGCCGCAGTCCACGCATTCGTCGGGGTTGATGTACAGCTTGCGCGGACCTTCGTAGATGCAGTCGACGGGACACTCGTCGACGCATGCCTTGTCCTTGAGGTCGACGCAGGGCTGGGTGATGACGTACGTCATGAGGACTCCACGGTCCAGGTGTCGTTGCCGGTGAGGAGGGAGGTGAGGTCGGCCTTGCCGTGCTGCTCGATGGCGGTGTCGAGTTGGTCGGCCATGAGGGTGTCGTAGACGGGCCGGTCGATGGAGCGGAAGACGCCGATGGGGGTGTGGTGGAGGGTGGTGGGGTCGGCGAGGCGGGACAGGGCGAAGGCGGTGGTGGGGCTGGGGTTGTGGGCGTCGTGGACGAGGATCTGCGCCTCGTTCTCGGGGGTGACGGGGACGACCTTCAGGTCGCCGGTGGCCGTGTCCCGTACGACTCCCTTGGAGAGGCCGGCGCCGAAGCGGACGGGCCGGCCGTGTTCCAGCCGGATGACTGCTTCTTCGGCCTGCTGCTTGTCCTTGAGGGTGTCGAAGGCGCCGTCGTTGAAGATGTTGCAGTTCTGGTAGATCTCGACGAGTGCGGTGCCGGGGTGCTCGGCGGCCTGGCGCAGGACGTCGGTGAGGTGCTTGCGGTCGGAGTCCACCGTGCGGGCGACGAAGGACGCCTCCGCGCCGAGGGCGAGGGAGACGGGGTTGAAGGGGGCGTCGAGGGATCCCATGGGGGTCGACTTGGTGATCTTGCCGAGTTCGGAGGTGGG
>NZ_JBIAFD010000007.1:224956-425771 GCF_042869095.1 Streptomyces sp. NPDC007264 | reverse complement strand
TTTTTTTGTTGTTTCCCCCCCCCCGCGGGGGGCCCCCCCACCCACGGCGCCGCCGCGGGGGGGCGCGGGCGGCTTTAATAATTTCAGGCGGGGGGGGGGGCCCCCCCCACCCCCCCCCCCCCCCCCCGCTGCGAGTTCACCCGCGCCACGTCGTGACGGAGGGTCAGACCTCCACGACCACGGGCAGGATCATCGGCCTGCGCCGGTAGGTGTCCGAGACCCACTTGCCCAGGGTCCGGCGCACCAGCTGCTGCAGCTGGTGGGGCTCCACGACCCCGTCCTGTGCCGAGCGTTCGAGCACCTCCGTGATCCTCGGGATCACTCCGTTGAAGGCCGAGTCCTCGATACCCGAACCCCGGGCGTGGACGTGGGGACCTCCCGTGATCTTGCCGGTCGACGAGTCCATCACCACGAAGACCGAGATGATGCCCTCGTCCCCGAGGATCTTGCGGTCCTTGAGCGCCGGCTCGCCGACGCCGCCGACGGAGAGGCCGTCGACGTACACGTAGCCCGCCTGGACCTTGCCGGAGATCCTCGCCTTGCCCTCGACGAGGTCGACGGCGATGCCGTCCTCGGCGATGACGATCCGGTCGTGCGGCACACCCGTCAGCGCGCCCAGCTCGGCGTTCGCCCTCAGGTGGCGCCACTCGCCGTGGACCGGCATCAGGTTCTTCGGTCGGCAGATGTTGTAGAAGTACAGCAGCTCCCCCGCGGACGCGTGGCCCGAGACGTGCACCTTGGCGTTGCCCTTGTGCACGACGTTCGCGCCCCAGCGGGTGAGGCCGTTGATCACGCGGTACACCGCGTTCTCGTTGCCGGGGATGAGCGACGACGCGAGGATCACGGTGTCGCCCTCGACGATGCGGATCTGGTGGTCCCGGTTCGCCATCCTCGACAGTGCGGCCATCGGCTCGCCCTGTGAGCCCGTGCACACCAGGACGACCTCGCTGTCCGGCAGGTCGTCGAGGGTCTTGACGTCCACCACCAGTCCCGGCGCCACCTTCAGGTAGCCCAGGTCCCGTGCGATGCCCATGTTGCGGACCATGGAGCGGCCGACGAAGGCGACCCGGCGGCCGTACTCGTGCGCCGCGTCGAGAATCTGCTGGATGCGGTGGACGTGGCTGGCGAAGCTCGCCACGATGATCCGCTTGCGGGCGCCCGCGAAGACCTGCCGCAGCACGTTGGAGATGTCGCGTTCGTGCGGGGTGAAGCCCGGGACCTCGGCGTTGGTGGAATCGGCGAGGAGGAGGTCGATGCCTTCCTCGCTCAGCCGTGCGAACGCATGCAGGTCCGTCAGACGGTTGTCCAGCGGCAGCTGGTCCATCTTGAAGTCGCCCGTGTGGACCGCCATGCCGGCCGGGGTGCGGATGGCGACCGCGAGAGCGTCCGGAATGGAGTGGTTGACCGCGACGAACTCGCAGTCGAAGGGGCCGATGCGCTCGCGCCGGCCCTCGGCGACCTCGAGCGCGTACGGGCGGATACGGTGCTCCTGGAGCTTCGCCTCGATCAGGGCGAGGGTCAGCTTGGAGCCGATCAGCGGGATGTCGGGCTTCTCCCGCAGCAGGTAGGGGACACCGCCGATGTGGTCCTCGTGGCCGTGCGTGAGGACGATGCCCTCGATGTCGTCCAGGCGGCCGCGGATGGACGAGAAGTCCGGCAGGATCAGGTCGATTCCGGGCTGCTCCTCTTCGGGGAAGAGCACTCCGCAGTCGACGATCAGCAGGCGGCCCCCGTACTCGAAGACGGTCATGTTCCGGCCGATTTCCCCGAGGCCGCCGAGCGGGGTGACCCTCAGACCGCCTTCGGGGAGCTTCGGCGGCGGGCCGAGTTCAGGATGCGGATGACTCAAAAGACTCTCCTGACCATGCGCGCCACGTACCTGTAGGGCACGTGGCGCGCATGACGTTCGTGCAAAAGCAGTTGTCGGTGTGGGGTGCAGGCGCGTGTGCCCTGCGTATTCAGTTGTGAAGTCCGTGTCAGAGCTGTACCCCGCCGGCGGCAAGATCGATCTTGAGCTGGGCGGTCTCGTCGTCCGTGAGCCCGACCATGGGCAGCCGCAGCGGTCCGGCGGGCAGGCCCTGGAGGCCGAGCGCCGCCTTGGTGGTCATGACGCCCTGGGTGCGGAACATGCCGGTGAAGACCGGGAGCAGCTTCTGGTGGATCTCCAGTGCCTTCTGGATGTCACCGCTCCCATAGGCGTCGGCCATGGCGCGCAGCTCGGGCGTGACGACGTGGCCGACGACCGAGACGAAGCCGACCGCGCCCACGGAGAGCAACGGCAGGTTGAGCATGTCGTCGCCGGAGTACCAGGCGAGGCCCGATCGCACGATGGCCCAGCTGGCGCGGCCGAGGTCGCCCTTGGCGTCCTTGTTGGCGACGATCCGCGGGTGCTCGGCGAGCCGGACGATGGTCTCCGTGTTGATCGGCACGCCGCTGCGGCCCGGGATGTCGTAGAGCATGACCGGCAGGTCGGTGGCGTCGGCGATGGCCTTGAAGTGCCGGTACAGGCCCTCCTGAGGGGGCTTGTTGTAGTACGGCGTGACGGTCAGCAGGCCGTGCGCTCCGGTCTTCTGCGCCGCGCGCGCCAGCTCGACGCTGTGGCGGGTGTCGTTCGTGCTGACCCCGGCCACCACGTGGGCGCGGTCGCCGACGGCTTCCAGGACGGCTCGTACAAGATCCGATTTCTCCGCGTCGCTGGTGGTGGGGGACTCGCCGGTGGTGCCGTTGATGATCAGGCCGTCGTTGCCTGCGTCCACCAGATGGGTGGCGAGCCGCTGCGCGCCGTCGAGGTCGAGTGCGCCGTCCGCCGTGAAGGGCGTGACCATGGCGGTGAGAATCCGCCCGAAGGGGATCTGCGGAGTGGAGATCGGAGCCATGGGTAACACGCTACTCGCTGCTCCGGGCGGGGTCCTCCCTCGGGGCGCGGGAAAAGTCCGGACAAAGGGGGAACCCGGCACTGCCTGCTCGGGGGTTCAAGCAGTGCCGGGTCCGTTTGATCAGGCTAGATGAACTTCTCGAAATGCCGCAATACGGACACTTCACTCGGTGGATCCGCACATCCGTGCTCGGCCGGGGTGCCGACGGGCGCTACGGGGCCACACGCCCGTTGGCGTTGAAGGCGGCGTGGGTGAGCGGCATGAGCCGGGCCCACTCGGCCTCCATCCTCTCGCCCACCATCTCGATCTCCCGCTGCGGGAAGGAGGGCACCCTGGCCAGCTCGTGCTGGGTTCGCAGGCCGAGGAAGTGCATCAGCGAGCGGGCGTTGCAGGTGGCGTACATCGAGGAGAACAGGCCCACCGGCAGGACCGAACGGGCGACCTCGCGGGCGATGCCGGCCGCGAGCATCTCCTGGTAGCGCTCGTACGCCTGGAGGTACGACTCCTGCATCGAGCGCTGCACGATCTCGTGCTGCGCGTCGGTGCCCGACACGAACTCGTACTTGCCCGGGCGCCCCTGCTGGACGAGCCTCCGGTCCTCCCCGGGGATGTAGAAGACCGGCTGGAGCTCGCGGTACCTGCCCGACTCCTCGTTGTAGGACCAGCCCACACGGTGCCTCATGAACTCGCGGAAGACGAAGATCGGGGCGCTGACGAAGAACGTCATCGAGTTGTGCTCGAAGGGGCTGCCGTGCCGGTCCCGCATCAGGTAGTTGATCAGGCCCTTGGAGCGCTCGGGGTCCTTGGTCAGCTCCTCCAGGGACTGCTCGCCGGCGGTGGAGACGCGGGCGGCCCACAGGACGTCGGAGTCGGCCGCGCTGTGCTTGACCAGCTCGACGGTGACGTCGCTGCGGAAGCTGGGCTTGAGGTCGTCGGCGGGGGTGTCGGTCACGGCGGAGAGGGTCCTTCCCATCACAAGCTCGGGCGGCGCCCACTCTACGGCCCGGCACCGACAACGGGGCGATCGGTGCCGGGCCGCGACATTCGTCGGCGAACTTCTGCGAAATCGGTGAAAGGGGGCACCTTTTGCGATTTCCGCGCGTCTGAGTGGACGACGGCCGTCTGTTCGCATCGCCGTTCCGGCCGTACACCGGCCGCACACCGGTCCCACGCCCCCCGAAGGAGAAGCGCTCCCCATGTCCCGTCGGCGCGAGCCCGTACCGTTCGCCTTCCTCACCGAAGCCGACTCGTTCCGCAGCAATGTCGCTCCCCCGCCCCGCCGGCGCCCGTCCGCCGGTGAGACCGCCGGGCGGTGGCTGCTGGGGCTCACCGTCGTCGCGGGGCTCGTGGGCGCCCTCGTGATCGGCCTGCCCTCCATGGCACACCAGTCGCCCGCGGCGACACGGCCCCCCGTGGCCTCGCACGGGCGCTGAGGCGCCCCGCAGCCGGGCCGACGACGGAGACCGGCCCCCTCGGCGTCCGTCGGTACCCCCTTGGACCCCCGAGGGTGGTGACCGGGGACGCGGCTCGATAGCCTCACCGGGCACAGCCCCATGGACCGAGTGAGGATCAGTCGTGCCCCTGCCCTTCCTGACGGCCGACCGTGCTTCCGACCCGGCAGCGGACTATCTCCCGTTGCCCCACGACGACCGCGACCGCTGGCGGCGCCCCTACCGCCCCGGCCCCTGGCGGGTGGGCGCGGCCGCACTGTGGCTGCTCCTCGCCTCCTACGTGCTCTTCGCGGCCGTCATCATCGCGCTCACGGGCACGCCGTCCGGAGCCGGCGCGGTCCTCGGCATCGCCCTCGTGGTGATCGCCTGCGCCCTGCGGCTGCTGCGCATGGGGGTCTGGGTCAGCGCGCGCGGGCTGCGCCGCGTGGGCTTCTTCGGCACGCGTACGGCGCCCTGGGAGCAGGTCGTCTCGGTGCGGACGGTGCAGCAGCCGGTGCGCTGGCTCGGGCTGCCGCGCACGGTGCAGGGCCAGGCCCTGGTTCTGGTGCGCAGGGGCCGTTCCTCCGAGGAGCCGCCACCGCTGCTGACCACGCACGGTGCCGACTTCCTGGCCCGTCCGCACGCCTTCGACCGCGCCGCGGACACGGTCGAGGCGTGGGCGGCGGAGTACCGCAAGAGCTGACCCGTCCGGCGGGAGGGGCGGGACACCGAGGCCACCGGGAGGGGCCGGAGTGCGGACGGCCCGCCCGAGCGCCCCGTACCGCCCGCGGCCCCCGCGCCGTCCGTCCGTGGTCCCCGCGTGGTCCGCGGGCCACGCCGTCCGCGGCCTCGTGCTGCCGCGGCGTCCACGGACCAGGTGCCCGGTCCTTACGACTCCTTACGACTCCTTACGACCTGGTCCGCCACCGGTCATGCCTCGGCCGTCCTGCCGTCGTGCAGGGCGATCGCCCGCTGCATCGCCTTGCGGGCGCGAGGCGTGTCGCGGGCGTCGTGGTAGGCGATCGCCAGCCGGAACCAGCTGCGCCAGTCGTCCGGGGCCGCCTCCGTCTCCGCCTTGCGCCTGGCGAACACCTCGTCGGCCGAGTCGCGGTCGATCCGGCCGCTCGGGGTGCGCCGCAGCTCGTCGGCGGGCAGGCCGCCCTCTGCGTCCAGCTCGGCGGCGAGGCGGTTGGCCTTGCGCACGAACTGGGTGTTCTTCCAGAGGAACCAGACGCCGATGACCGGCAGGATCAGCACCGCGACGCCGAAGGCGACGGTGACCGGCGTGCCGTTCTGGATCAGGAACACGCCGCGGCTGCCGACCAGGACGAAGTAGACGACAAGGACGGCGGCCGTGACGGCGTAGGAGATCTTCGCGCGCATGGTGACTACTTCAGGTCGAGGAAGTGTTCGAGGCCGAAGGTGAGGCCGGGGGTGGTCACGATGCGGCGGACGCCGAGCAGGACGCCCGGCATGAAGCTGCTGTGGTGCAGCGAGTCGTGGCGGATGGTGAGGGTCTCCCCCTCGCCCCCGAGGAGCACCTCCTGGTGGGCGAGCAGACCGCGCAGGCGGACCGCGTGCACCGGGACGCCGTCGACGTCCGCGCCGCGGGCGCCGTCCAGGGCCGTCACCGTGGCATCGGGCTGCGGGGCGCTGCCCGCCCGCTCCCGGGCGGCGGCGATGAGCTGGGCGGTGCGCGTGGCGGTGCCGCTGGGGGCGTCCGCCTTGTTCGGGTGGTGCAGCTCGATGACCTCGACGGACTCGAAGTACGGTGCGGCCGCCTCGGCGAACTTCATGGTCAGCACGGCGCCGATGGAGAAGTTCGGGGCGATCAGCACGCCCGTCTCCGGGGACTGCGCCAGCAGGCCCTTCAGCTGCGCGAGGCGTGCCTCCGTCCAGCCGGTCGTGCCGACCACGGCGTGGATGCCGTGCCGTACGCAGAAGTCGAGGTTGCCCATCACGGAGGCCGGGGTGGTCAGCTCGACCGCCACCCGGGCGCCGGTCTCGACGAGTGTCTCCAGCTTGTCGCCGCTGCCGAGGGCGGCCACCAGTTCCATGTCCTCGGCGGCTTCCACCGCTCGTACCGCCTCCGAGCCGATCCGGCCCTTGGCGCCGAGGACCGCCACACGCAGCTTGCTCATGTCGTTGATTCCTTGGTCGTACTTGTCGAGCCTGTCGACGGCCTACGCGACCGCGTCGTGCAGACGGGCCGCCTGCTTGTCCCTGAGCGGGCCGATGACCGACAGCGAGGGCCGCTGCCCCAGGACGTCCCGGGCCACGGACCGGACGTCGTCCGGGGTGACCGAGGCTATCCGGGCCAGCATGCCGTCCACCGACATCTGGTCGCCCCAGCACAGCTCGCTCTTGCCGATCCGGTTCATCAGCGCGCCCGTGTCCTCCAGTCCGAGGACCGTGGAGCCCCTCAGCTGGCCGATGGCGCGGGCGATCTCGTCATCGGACAGCCCGTGCTCGGCGACGTGGTCCAGCTCGTCCCGGCAGATCTTGAGCACGTCGTGCACCTGACCGGGACGGCAGCCCGCGTAGACGCCGAAGAGACCGCAGTCGGCGAAGCCCGACGTGTACGAGTACACGCTGTAGGCCAGGCCACGCTTCTCCCGGACCTCCTGGAACAGGCGCGACGACATGCCGCCGCCGAGCGCGGTGTTCAGCACGCCGAGGGCCCAGCGGCGCTCGTCGGTGCGGGACAGGCCGGGCATGCCGAGGACGACGTGCGCCTGCTCGGTCCTGCGGGCCAGCAGTTCGACGCGGCCCGCGGTGCGGATGGCGCGGCGCCCGGCGCGCGGGGCGATGGGGGCGGCGTCGCCGCGCGTGAGGGCGCCGGCCTTCTCGAAGGCGGCGCGCACCTGCCGTACGACCTTGTGGTGGTCGATGTTGCCCGCGCACGCGACCACGAGGTGGGTCGGGTCGTAGTGCTTCTTGTAGAAGCGGCGGATGCGGTCGGCGGTCAGGGCGTTGACCGTGTCGACCGTACCCAGGACGGGGCGGCCGAGCGGGGTGTCGCCGAGCATCGTGTGCGCGAACAGGTCGTGCACGCAGTCGCCCGGGTCGTCCTCCGTCATCGCGATCTCCTCCAGGATCGCGCCGCGCTCGACGTCGACGTCCTCTTCGAGGATGAGCGAGCCGGTCAGCATGTCGCAGACGACGTCGATGGCGAGGGGGAGGTCGGCGTCGAGCACGCGCGCGTAGTAGCACGTGTACTCCTTCGCCGTGAACGCGTTCATCTCACCGCCGACCGCGTCGAGCGCGGAGGAGATGTCGAGGGCGCTGCGGCGCTGCGTGCCCTTGAAGAGCAGGTGCTCCAGATAGTGCGTGGCGCCGTTCAGGGCCGGCGACTCGTCGCGGGAGCCGACGTGCGCCCAGATGCCGAAGGTGGCCGAACGCACGGAGGGCAGGGTCTCGGTCACGACGCGCAGACCGCCCGGGAGCGTGGTCTTGCGGACGGTGCCGATGCCGTTCTCACCCTTGATGAGCGTTTGGGTACGGGCGACGGCCCGCGCCTCCGGGGAGGTGCGGGCCGTCGTCTTGAAGACGCGCGACGTCACTTGGCTGCGTCGTCCTTCGCCGCCGCGGCGTCGCCGCTGTCGGACTCCTTGTCCTCGCCCTCGATCACGGGGATGAGGGAGAGCTTGCCGCGGGAGTCGATCTCGGCGATCTCGACCTGGACCTTCTGGCCCACGCCGAGCACGTCCTCGACGTTCTCCACCCGCTTGCCGCCAGCGAGCTTGCGGATCTGCGAGATGTGCAGCAGGCCGTCCTTGCCCGGGAGCAGCGAGACGAACGCGCCGAAGGTGGTCGTCTTGACGACCGTGCCCAGGTAGCGCTCGCCGACCTCCGGCATGGTCGGGTTGGCGATGCCGTTGATCGTGGTGCGGGCGGCCTCGGCGGACGGACCGTCGGCGGCACCGATGTAGATCGTGCCGTCGTCCTCGATCGTGATCTCGGCGCCGGTGTCCTCCTGGATCTGGTTGATCATCTTGCCCTTGGGGCCGATGACCTCGCCGATCTTGTCCACCGGGATCTTGACGGTGATGATCCGCGGGGCGTGCGGGGACATCTCGTCGGGCCGGTCGATGGCCTCCATCATCACGTCGAGGATGTGGAGGCGGGCGTCGCGGGCCTGCTTGAGGGCCGCGGCCAGAACGGAGGCCGGGATGCCGTCCAGCTTGGTGTCGAGCTGGAGGGCGGTCACGAACTCCTTGGTGCCGGCGACCTTGAAGTCCATGTCGCCGAAGGCGTCCTCGGCACCGAGGATGTCGGTCAGGGTCACGTAGTGCGTCTCGCCCTCGATCTCCTGGGAGATCAGGCCCATGGCGATGCCTGCGACCGGCGCCTTCAGCGGCACACCGGCGTTCAGCAGCGACATGGTGGACGCGCAGACCGAGCCCATGGAGGTCGAGCCGTTCGAACCGAGGGCCTCGGAGACCTGGCGGATCGCGTACGGGAACTCCTCGCGCGCCGGCAGGACCGGGATCAGGGCGCGCTCGGCGAGCGCGCCGTGGCCGATCTCGCGGCGCTTCGGGGAGCCGACGCGGCCGGTCTCGCCGGTGGAGTACGGCGGGAAGTTGTAGTTGTGCATGTAGCGCTTGCGCGTCACCGGGGAGAGGGTGTCGAGCTGCTGCTCCATGCGGAGCATGTTCAGCGTGGTGACGCCCAGGATCTGGGTCTCGCCGCGCTCGAAGAGGGCCGAGCCGTGCACCCGCGGAATGGCCTCGACCTCGGCGGCCAGGGTGCGGATGTCGGTGACACCGCGGCCGTCGATGCGCTTCTTCTCCTTGATGACGCGCTCACGGACCAGGGCCTTGGTCAGCGAGCGGTACGCGGCGGAGATCTCCTTCTCGCGCCCCTCGAACTCCGGCAGCAGCTTCTCGGCGGCGAGCTGCTTGACGCGGTCCAGCTCGGCCTCGCGCTCCTGCTTGCCGGCGATGGTGAGCGCCTGGGCCAGCTCGGGGCGGACGGCGGCGGTCAGCGCCTCCAGGACGTCCTGCTCGTGGTCGAGGAAGATCGGGAACTCGGCGGTCGGCTTGGCGGCCTTCGCGGCGAGGTCCGCCTGTGCCTTGCACAGGACCTTGATGAAGGGCTTCGCGGCCTCCAGACCGGCGGCGACGACCTCCTCGGTGGGCGCCTCGGCACCGTCCTGGACGAGCTTGACGGTGCGGTCGGTGGCCTCGGCCTCGACCATCATGATCGCGACGTCGCCGTCCTCCAGGACGCGGCCGGCGACGACCATGTCGAAGACGGCGTCCTCGAGCTCGGTGTGGGTGGGGAAGGCGACCCACTGGCCGTTGATCAGCGCGACGCGGACGCCGCCGATCGGGCCGGAGAAGGGCAGGCCGGCCAGCTGCGTGGACGCGGACGCGGCGTTGATGGCCACGACGTCGTACAGGTGGTCGGGGTTGAGCGCCATGATGGTGGCGACGACCTGGATCTCGTTGCGCAGGCCCTTCTTGAAGGAGGGGCGCAGCGGGCGGTCGATGAGCCGGCAGGTGAGGATGGCGTCCTCGGAGGGACGGCCCTCACGGCGGAAGAAGGAACCGGGGATCTTCCCGGCCGCGTACATCCGCTCTTCGACGTCGACCGTCAGCGGGAAGAAGTCGAGTTGGTCCTTGGGGTTCTTGGACGCGGTGGTGGCCGACAGGACCATCGTGTCGTCGTCCAGATAGGCCACGGCGGAGCCGGCGGCCTGCCGGGCCAGGCGGCCCGTCTCGAAGCGGATCGTACGGGTGCCGAATGAGCCGTTGTCGATGACGGCTTCGGCGTAGTGGGTCTCGTTCTCCACTAGCGTTTTCTCCTCGTCTTCGTCCCTGGCTGCCCGTGTGGCAGGGGGACGGTGGCGGAGAAGCGCTCCATCTGGTGCGGGCCGGTCTTCGATCGAAGCACCCGGGGCTCGCTTCCCCCCGGGGGCCACTACCGAGGACCGGCGGCGGCGAGGTGCGCTCCTCCTCGTTCGGTGTGCGGGACGGCGCCCGGCATGTCCAGGCACTGTCACACTGCGTCGTACGTATTGCGTTCTGCTACCACACTACAAAGCGGCGGTGACAGTCCGCACGTACAGCAAAGGGAGCGGTCCCCTTCGCGTGGGAACCGCTCCCTTCACGGCGTCCTACTTGGCGCCCGCCGCACCGCGACGGATGCCGAGGCGGTCGACCAGCGTACGGAAGCGCTGGATGTCCTTCTTGGCCAGGTACTGCAGCAGGCGGCGGCGCTGGCCGACCAGGATCAGCAGACCACGGCGGGAGTGGTGGTCGTGCTTGTGGGTCTTGAGGTGCTCGGTCAGGTCGGAGATGCGGCGGGACAGCAGCGCGACCTGGACCTCGGGGGTGCCGGTGTCACCCTCCTTGGTGCCGAATTCGGCGATGATCTGCTTCTTCGTAGCGGCGTCGAGCGACACGTGTACTCCTCGTGGGTCTGTCTTCTGAGTGCCACCGAGTGCCCCTGGTCGTCTTCTCAGGGGTGCTTCCGTGACTCGGGAGGCGGGATCCGCTGGGCGCTGCCTCCAGACCCCTGAACACCCCTGCCGCAGGGCTGGGGCCGGGCTCCGGAGGTGCGTACACAAACGGCCGTCCGACAGCGTACCAGCCTGGACGGACGCTTCTGTCCGCGGCCCAGGCGTGACACGAAAAGACGTGACACGAAAAGGCATGGCACGAAAAGGCATGGCATGAACATTGCCACCGGCTGTGACAATCGTGCGACACTCTGTCACGGGACCGTCGTCTCCGTCCACTGGCAGACGGCGTCCGGCGACCACAAGTAATGTGGTCGATCGCTCGGTGGCACATCGCGAAAGGACCACTCCACCATGGCCGATGCGCTGGAGAACGACGTCAGGGAACGGAAAGAGCGGGAGAAGAACGAGCTCTACGCCCTCGACATCTCGGGGGTCCAGTGGCACGGCGCGCCAGGGACCGAGGAGCACGAGGAGCGGGTCGAGATCGCCTACCTGCCGGGCGGCGCCGTGGCCATGAGGTCGTCCCTGGATCCCGACACCGTGCTGCGGTACACGGAGGCGGAGTGGCGGGCCTTCGTGCTGGGGGCACGGGACGGGGAGTTCGATCTGGAGCCCGCGCCGCACAACGGCGGGCTCGCGGCGGAGTGACCGGACCAAGGGGAGGGGCGGCACGTGCCGTCTTTCCCCTCGGTCCGCCGCGGCGTCCGTCAGTGGGCCAGCCCGGCGCTCCCGAGACCGATCGCCGCCTGCGCCTTGTGCCACTTTCCGTCGGCGGTCAGCTCCCGCTTGGCGAAGAAGACCCTGCCCTGCTCGACGACGATGTCGGACCGTTCCGGATCGCTCAGGTTCCCGTCCTCGTCGTCCGGGAGATGGAAGAGCAGGAACGGGGTCTCCTGGTCCGTGCGCGCATCCCAGGTCACCACGGCCGACGGTTCGATGTCGCTGTAGCTCTGCCGGTACACCAGGAGCCGGTCCCCGCTCATCCGCAGCGGCACGACCGGTTCCATGGGACGCCCGTCGAACTTCCGTACCGTCTTCCCGGTCCTGCGGTCGAAGGCCATGATCCAGTTCTCCGGCTGGTCGATCTCGCCGGTCTCTTTGCTCGCGACGTAGACCTGGTTCTCCCCCACGACCATTCCGTCGCAGTGCTCCACCTCGCCGAAGTACCCCGCCCCGAAGTACCGGTCGCCGCACTTGGGGTCGTAGTGCCCGTTGACGGAGATCGTCGCCAGGTGTCTCCCCCGGCGGTCGAGCGTGATCAGATCGGTGACCAGGCTGTCCCCGGCCGCGACGGCGAGCACCGGCGGGTCCGACGAGGGCAGGTAGACGTCCTGGACGCCGCCCGCGACCTTGTACGTCCACTCGGTCCTGCCCGTGCGCGGGTCGAGCTTCTGCACCTCGTAGGTGGTGTCGGGGGACCCTCCGCAGCTTTCCAGGGCGAGCAGCACCCGTCCGCCGGCGAAGCCCTTGTCCTCGCACTTGGAGACGGTGGTGCCGTTCCAGAGCTGCCTGCCGTTCTTCATGTCGTACGCGACCGAGCCGCGCCCCCAGGCCACGGCCACCACGCCGCGGGTCAGGGTCAGGTTCGTGTTCGTCACATAGGCGAAGTCCGCCGATGGCATCTTCTTCTGCCAGAGCTTCTTGCCGGTGTTCAGGTCGAAGAACACCACCTCGTCGCAGACGCCCGCCGCGCTGGTCCCCTTGCGCCTGCCGGGCTGGACGACGACCGCCGTACGGCCGTCGACGGTGACGTGATCGCTGGTGGCGCAGATGTGACCGTCCAGTTTCAGGGTCCACGCCTTCTCGTCGTAGTGGGGCTCGATCTTGAGGCCCACGATGGTGTCGGCGATGCCCTTGGCGAAGACCTTGCCCGTGGCCCAGGTGCCGGGCGCGTACCGCGGTGCGGGGTCGGAGGACTTGGGGAGGCCCTCCTCGGAGTGGTCGATCACCACCTGGCCCTCGGGGCTGACGGGGATCTTCTCGACGGTCTGCCTGATCTCGTCCGGGGCCGCCGCCGTCGCCCTCCCCCCGGCCGGCGCGTCCTCGCCCCGGTCGGACAGCAGGAGCCAGCCGCCCGCGGACACCACGACGAGCAGGACGGCCGCCCCCGCGCCGAACAGCCGCAGGCGGCGCTTCCTGCGCTGGTCGTCCGCCGTCAGCGCGGATTGTGTGTACATCGATGGAGGCGGGCCGAAGCTCACGCAGAGAATCCTTTCTTCGACGACTGCCGCCCTTCGGCAGCCGTCACCGAGCCGTGGAAGCACAGGTGCCGTGGAAGCCCGCGCGCGGTGAGAACGCAGGTGCCGTGCAGGCACGGGTTCTGTACGAGCACACGCGTCGACGTGGTGGCGCGTGGAACGGGCTGGGTCAGCCGGTCATGGACCGGACCGTCGCGTACACGTCGAAGACGGCGAGCGCCAGCGGCACCAGGGTGAGCAGTACGAAGCCCTCGGCGATCTCCAGGAAACGCCCCCAGAAGGGGGTCAGACCGCGGCGCGGGACGATCAGGCCGATCGCGGTGACGAGCGCGGCCGCCGCCGCGATCGCCGCGACGAGCCAGACCGTGCGGACGTCGAGGCCGGTACGGTCGCCCCTGAGCGCCGCGCGGATCAGGGAGTCCGGCGGGTCGAGCGCAAGACCGAGGCCGAGCAGCACGAGGGAGGCGAGGCCCCCGCCCAGGACAGCGGCCACCTGAGCGGTGTAGCGGAAGAGGTGTGCGCGCATCGACAGCGCGACGCCGGTCGCGAAGGCGAGCAGTTGGGCCCGGACGTCGCCGGAGAAGCCGAGGACGGCCGAGGCCGCGACCGCGGTCACCGCGCAGCCCCCGACCAGCCCGACCAGGAGTTCGTGGCCGCGCCGGGCCTGGGCGGCGACGCGCTCGGCGTCGACCGGCTCCTGGGGAGCGGGGCCCGTGCCGTACGCGCTGCGCGGGGCGGTTTCCGGGGTGTCGAAGCCGATCGGCAGACGGGCGAAACGCATCGACAGGCCCGGCAGGAAGGCCAGGGCTCCCACGGCGATCGGCGCGCACAGCGCGGCGGTCTCGGATGCGGTCCAGTGCCGAAGGGTCGCCGCGAACACCACGATCAGGCCGATGGCGGACGCGAAGACGACGGCGACGAACGGGCCGTCCCCGCTCGGCGAGCACAGGGTGAGGAGGACCGAGGCCAGGAGCACCGCCGCACAGGCCAGAAGGAACTGCAGCTTGCCGATGCCCTGCCCGTCGGCGAGCGGCAGGAGCCCGGAGCCCGCCACCCCCATGTTGGGCAGAGCGCCGAGCCCCAGGGCGACGGCCGAGGCACGGTCGTCGTAGATCCGGGCCCGTACGCAGGCGAGCGCGACCAGGAGCACGCCGGCGACCGAGGCGAGGATGCCGGGCAGGCCGTGCATGTCGTGGCGCGGGTCGGCGGTCCAGGCCACGAAGGCCAGCAGCACCGGCAGGACGCCTCCCCCGACGAGGCCCGCGACCCGGGTCAGGTCACCGTCCCACAGGGTGTGGTCCCGTGTGACGGCCGAGGCGACCGCTTCGGACACGTCGTCGAAGACGGCGGGCGGCAACGACTCGGAGAAGGGGCGCAGGGCGAGCAGTTCGCCGTCGAGGACGCGCTGCGCGGCGAAGGACCGGGAACTGTCGAGGACGGTGCCGTCCCGGCGGACGAGGTGGTAGCCGACCGGAGCGCCCTCGGCGGGGCTCTGCCGGGACAGCCGCAGGATCTCCGGACAGACGTCGGCGACCGGGATGTCGTCGGGCAGCGCCACGTCGATCCGGCTGTCGGGCGCCACGATCGTGACCCGGCAGAAACCGAGCCCCGTACCCGCCCCGGCAGTCCCTCCCGTACCGGGCCCCCCTCCGGTGACCGCCGTGGAGGCCGTCATGCTCACCTGCTGCTCCCCCCGTGCTCGTCCCGCGTCTGCGGCGTCGGCGATGTCCGCGACCGGGCCTCCGGCCCAACTCGTGTGTGCGCACGCGAACATCCGGCACCCTACCGCCCCCCTGTCCGCCGTGCAGTCAGTAGGATCACGCGGCGGCCCGCGTCCGCCTGACACGGGGTGGCGGACGAACTCCCGGGGCCCGCCGAGGGAATTGGTGCGCAGTGAGCCACATCGTCGTGAAGCGTCCACCTCGGACGCTGCCGTCCGAAGTGCCCACGGGTGAGATCGTTCTGCAGCCTCCGCCCGAGTTGCCACGGGGCCACCGGGAGAGCGTCCTGATGCAGTTGCTGCCGACGCTCGGCATGGGCGGCTCCGTGGTCTTCTTCTTCACGAACGGACAGCCGTTCATGAAGATCATGGGCATGGTGATGATCGCCTCGACGGTGGCGATGTCGATCGCCATGGTGATCCGCTTCCGGCGTGGTTCGCAGGGGCAGTTGGCAGACATGCGCCGCGACTACCTGAGCTACTTGGCGCAGACCCGGCGCGCGGTCCTGGACACCGCGAGGACGCAGCGCGACGCCCAGTACTACCTGCACCCCTCCCCCGACCAGCTGTGGGCCCTGGTCGCCGAGGGCAGCCGCGTGTGGGAACGGCGCCCGGCCGACGAGGACTTCGGCCAGGTCCGCATCGGCCTCGGCGCGCAGACGCTCGCCACCCCGCTCGTCGCACCCGAGACCGTCCCGGTCGAGCAGCTGGAACCGCTGACGGCAGGCGCCATGCAGCGCTTCCTGGCCGCTCACGGGACCCTGGAGGGCCTGCCGATGGCGGTCTCCCTGCGCGCCTTCTCCCACGTCGCCATCAGCGGTGACGCGCGGTCCGCACGGTCCTCCGCGCGCGCCATGACCGCCTCGCTGGCCGCGCTGCACTCCCCCGAGGACCTGATCGTCGCGGTAGCCGCGGGACGGGAGGCGCTGGCGCACTGGGAGTGGGCCAAGTGGCTGCCGCACGTGCAGGCACCCGATGCCGTGGACGGTGCGGGAAGCCGACGGCTGATCGGCGGCGGAACCCGCGAGTTGGAGAACCTGCTCGCCTCACGGCTGACCGGCCGCCCGCGCTTCCACCCGAACGCCACGCCGCTGCCCGACGAGCCGCACATCGTCGTCGTGCTCGACGGTGTCTCCCCGGGCCCGGACTCGGTCCTGGCCGACCCCGAGGGCCTGCAGGGCGTGACCCTCCTGGAGGTCGCCCCCGGTGAGCCGACCGGCACCCGCGGTGACCTCTCCATGGTCGTGCACCCAGGCGCACTGCATCTGGAGTCGGCGCACGGCGCGGTCTACGAGGGCACTCCCGACGCACTGTCCCACGAGTCGGCCGAGGCCCTGGCCCGTCAACTGGCGCCGCTGCGGGTCGCTTCCGGCGGGGACGACGAACCGCTCCTCGCCAACCTGGAGTTCACCGATCTGCTCAACCTCGGGGACGCGGCGTCGGTCGACACCAAGCGCACGTGGCGGCCGCGTTCACTGGCCGAACGGCTGCGCGTACCGATCGGCGTCGGCGAGGACGGCCGACCCGTCATGCTGGACCTCAAGGAGGCCGCGCAGGAGGGCATGGGCCCGCACGGCCTGTGTGTGGGTGCCACCGGTTCCGGCAAGTCGGAGCTGCTGCGCACCCTGGTGCTCGGTCTCGCGGTCACGCATTCGTCGGAGACCCTGAACTTCGTGCTGGCGGACTTCAAGGGCGGTGCCACCTTCGCCGGCATGGCGGCGATGCCGCACGTGGCCGCGGTCATCACCAACCTGGCCGACGACCTCACGCTGGTCGACCGCATGGGCGACTCCCTCCGCGGCGAGCTCAACCGCCGCCAGGAGATGCTGCGCGACGCGGGCAACTACGCCAACATCCACGACTACGAGAAGGCGCGGGCGGCGGGCGCGCCGCTGCAGCCGATCCCCTCCCTCGTGCTCGTCATCGACGAGTTCAGCGAACTGCTGACGGCGAAGCCGGACTTCATCGAGATGTTCGTGCAGATCGGCCGTATCGGCCGCTCGCTCGGCGTTCACCTCCTCCTGGCGTCCCAACGGCTGGAGGAAGGCCGGCTGCGTGGCCTGGAGACCTATCTGTCGTACCGGATCGGGCTGAGGACCTTCTCGGCTGCGGAGTCACGGGCGGCGCTGGGCGTCCCGGACGCCTACCAGCTGCCGAACGTCCCGGGTTCCGGGTTCCTGAAGTTCGGCACGGACGAAATGCTGCGCTTCAAGGCCGCGTACGTCTCCGGCGTCCACCGCCCGAGTGGGCGGCAAGGGACGCAGGGCGGCGGATCGCTGCCGGTGGACCGGCGGCCGGTGCTGTTCACGGCGGCGGAGGTACCGGTCCAGCACGTGCCGGTGCCGCGGCAGCCTGCGCAGCCGTCGGACGTCGACGAGGCGCTCGCGGAGACGGTGCTCGACGTGATCGTGCGCCGGTTGGAGGCACAGGGCCCGGCGGCGCACCAGGTGTGGCTGCCGCCGCTGGACAGTCCGCCGTCGCTGGACGAACTCCTGCCCGGGCTCACGGCGGTGCAGGGCCGCGGGCTCACACAGCCCGGCTACGACGGCGCCGGCCGCCTGATCGTGCCGGTCGGCCTGGTGGACAAGCCGTACGAGCAGCGCCGCGACGCCCTCTGGGTGGACTTCTCCGGAGCGGCGGGCCACATGCAGATCCTCGGCGGCCCGCGGTCCGGCAAGTCGACGCTGCTGCGCTCGCTCATCTGTTCCTTCGCCCTCACCCATACGCCCCACGAGGTCCAGTTCTACGGCCTCGACTTCGGCGGTGGGGGCATGGCGGCGGTGGCCGGCCTGCCTCACATGGGCGGGGTGGCCTCTCGCCTGGACCCGGAGCGGGTGCGGCGCACGGTGGCCGAGGTGTACGGCGTGCTGACGCGCCGTGAGGAGTACTTCCGCTCGTCCGGCGTCTCCTCCGTCGCGGAGTACCGGGCCCGGCGGGCCCGCGGTGACATCTCGGTCGCCGAACAGCCGTGGGGCGACGTCTTCCTGGTCATCGACGGGTGGGGCAACTTCCGTGCCAAGTACGAGGCGATGGACCAGGTCGTCCTCGACATCGCGGCGCGAGGACTCGGCTACGGCGTCCACCTGATCCTGACGGCTTCGCGTTCCATGGAGATCAGGGCCGCACTCAAGGACCATCTGATGAACCGCCTGGAGCTGCGGCTCGGCGACACGATGGATTCCGAGCTGGACCGGAAGGTGGCCGCCAACGTCCCCGCGGGCGTGCCCGGCCGCGGCCAGTCGCCGCAGAAGCTGCACTTCATGGCGGCGGTCCCGCGCATCGACGGCCTGAGGTCCGACACGGGCCTCGCAGACGCCACGCAGGCACTGGCGACGGAGGTCGCCCGGCACTGGCAGGCGCCCGGCGCGCCCGAAGTCCGTCTGCTGCCCCGCGAGTTCCCGGCCGGGCAGCTGCCCGCGGGCGACCGCTTCCCGCAGCGCGGCGTCGCGTTCGCACTCGACGAGGACGCCCTCGAACCGGTCTTCGTCGACTTCGACCAGGACCCGTTCTTCCTCGTCTTCGGCGAGAGCGAGTCGGGCAAGTCGAACCTGCTGCGGCTGCTGATCAAGCGGCTGACGGAGCGGTACTCGGGCGACGAGTGCAAACTCTTCGTCGTGGACAACCGGCGTTCCCTGCTGGACGTGACGCCGGCGTCCCACCTGGCGGAGTACATCCCCATGTCCAACGCCATGGACCACCACATGACCGCCCTGGCCAACCTGATGCAGCGCCGCACGCCGACCGCGGACGTCACGGCACAGCAGCTGCGGGACCGCAGTTGGTGGCAGGGGCCGACGGTGTTCGTCGTCATCGACGACTACGACCTCGTGTCGACATCGAGCGGCAACCCGCTGGCGGGGCTGACCGACCTGCTGCCGTTCGCCCGGGACGTGGGCGTGCGGTTCGTGCTCGCGCGTTCCACGGCCGGCGCAGGGCGGGCCTCGTACGAGGCGTTCATGCAGCGGATCAAGGAACTGGGCGCCCAGGGCGTGGTGCTGGCGGGCGACCCCGGGGAGGGGGACGTCCTCGGCGGGGTACGACCGCGTCCGATGCCGGCGGGGCGGGGGGTCTTCGTCTCCCGGCGGCGGGGAAGACCGTTGGTTCAGGTGGGATGGGTGGCCGAGGGGGCGTAGGGGGTGTCGTGCTTGGCGTCGGAGGACGTCCTCCGCGTAGCGTTGCGGAGCTGTCGCGTTCGACGGACGGTCTTCACGGGGACACGGGACACGGGACACGGGGACACGGGGAAGGGGTCCACGCATGGCGTGGGAGGAGTGGGAGCGGCTGAAGGCCGAGACGGCCGAGCAGCGGTCCACGCGGATGCAGCTGAACCAGTACCCGGCCGATCAGGGCGGGGACGGTACTCAGGGCGACCTGGTGGCGGGTCATCAGGATCTTGAGGCGGTCGGCAAGGCGGCCCACGACCTCTTCGAGGACTTCACGGCCTACAGCGGGCACGCACGCGTGGCCTCCGCCGCGGCCGCGGGCGGGCTCAGAGGCGAGGGTTTCGCTCTGGGAGCCGCGCTGGAGCATGTGACGGAGCGCTGGAGCGAGCAGTCGAAGACCCTGCTGGACGCCTGTGCCCACATCTCCAACCACCTGCGCTTCACCAGGAACCAGCACGCTGCCGACGACTCGTACATCTCGGGTGCGGTCAGCGGCATCGCCGCACTCGACGAGGGCTTCGACGACAGGAAGGGCCACTGACGCCGATGGACCTCGACGCACTGCGCCACGGCGACTTCTCGAAGCTCGGTGAAGCGGTCACCGACTGGGAACAGATGACGAAGAAGCTCGCGGACCTGCAGAAGGACGCCGAGAAGAACCTCAAGGCGAAGGCGGACAGGGCCAAGTGGGCGGGGGTCAACGCCACCGTCACGCGCGAGTTCATCGCCAAGACCGCCGCCGAGTTCGCCGACGCGCACACCCAGGCCGACTCCATCACCAGGATCCTCAGCGACACCCGTGGGGAACTCATGGGTTACCGCACACAGCTGAACGAAGCGATCGCGCGCGGCGCGCAGCAGAACCTGACCGTGATCGACACCGGCGAGGGCACGTTCACCGTCACCGGGAACACCCGGCCGGACTGGGCGTCCGACCCCAGCGGAAAGACCGGTGCGACGGACCAGAGGACGGTGGACGCCCTCCGCGACGAGATCCAGGACATCCTGAGCAAGGCGACGCAGAGCGACAACAGCGCCGCGAAGATCCTGCGACTTCTCGCCGACCAGGCCAAGTACGGGTTCACCGATGCCTCGTACAGGGACCGGGACGAGGCGGCCAGGGCCCTCGCGGACGCGGAGAAGCTGGCGAGGACGGCCAAGGATCCGGCCGGCATGACCCTCGACGACATCGCCGACTTCAACCGCACGCTGGAGAAGTACCACGACGACTCCCTCTTCGCCGAGCAGTTCGCGACGCATCTGGGAGCCAAGGGGACGCTCCAGTTCTGGACCGAGATGACCTACGCCCATGCCGGCGCGAGGGGCTCGGAACTGGCGACCATGAAGGACCTGCAGACCAGCCTGGGCCTCACCCTGGCGACGGCGTCCTTCTCGGACTCGGACGCGATGGAGGACTGGAAGAAGGAGCTCATCGCCGAGCGCAACACCAACTTCCGTGCAGCGGGCTCACCCAACCCCGTCGGCGCCCTTGGCTCCCAGGTCATCAGCAGTCTTCTGCGCCAAGGCCAGTTCGACACCGAGTTCCTCGACGACTACCGCGAGAAGCTGTTCAAGGCGGACCGAGGAGCGGGGAGCGCGGGCACCCACGACCTGTGGGTCAAGGGGTACGACAGCCTGGACCTCGTCTTCGGTGACGGCAATGGGCGAGACCCGTTGAAGGGCCTGTTCGAGGGCCTCTCCCACAACCCCGAGGCGGCGGTGCACGCGTTCCAGTCCAAGACGGACCTGGACCACATGCTCGGCACCACCGTGTACACGGACCGGGGAGCGTCCCTCGGACATGCGCTGGAAGCCGCCGTCACCGGAGTCGCCGACGGCGACTTCACCTCCGCGGCGCCGCCGCACAGTGCGACGCAGGTGCAGATCATGGCGAACATCATGAAGGCAGTGGCACAGCCCGGCGGAGGCGCCGACCTCGTGGCCAAGGGCCTGGGCGACAGCTTCGGCAACATGGCGGCTTCTTATATGCCGGAGATCAGCCAGAAGCTGGCAGGCGATGGCGCGGAATCCATCTTCCTTACACATAGCGAGGACTCCGGGGGCCTGGGGAAGGTTCGAGATGTGGCGAGATTCCTCTCTTCCGTGTCCGAGAATCCCGAGGGAAGGGCAGGGATCATCCTCGGTGAAGGCATCTACACCAGCGGTCTGATTGAATCACATCTTGCAGATCCTTCCCTTTTTGATGGCCCCCGTGACCAGGTCCTCGAGCGTATCGGCGAGAACGCAGGTGTCATTGAAGGTATCGTCGCTCATTCCGTGGCCGACGGTGAAGTTAGAGCAGCTGTCCAAGGCGAGACGGACTACAACGACGCCTTGAAAGCAAAGGGAGATATTGCCAAGACCTGGATTGCAGTCGGTATGACCTTTGTTCAGGTCCCTGCGGAATACGGAGGGGCAGCCATGGGGGCTGTTGTCGGAGGAGGCATCGGAGCCGTCGCCGGAGCAGCCGTTGACCATTTGATCGACGGCCAGAAATTGAACGGCAGCCGTGACGAAGCCCTGTATCGCAGCGCGGATGATCTGTATGAGGCCCGTAACTCAGTCAGCAAGCAAGCACAGTGGGCGACGGAAGAAAGCATCGATCGATATCGGATCAATCTTCCCAAGCAGGCAACCAAAGACCTGATGCGTGATGCGGTGAACGATGGCTGGGACGCCAGCAGTGAGTTCCTGAGCCATACGAAGGAGCGCCCGAATGGTTAGGACCAGGGAATGGAGTCGATACAATGCTAAAGGGTTCCTTGTCAGCTTGACGGCTCTCTGCCTTGTGGGCATCGCCGCTTGGTTCGGATACGTGCAGTTCTTCACCAAGGGGCTCGAGCACCTGCACGCCAAGATATGCGACGGAGCTGTTGAACGGAACCTGGTTGTCCAGTTGCTGCCGCCAGCACGATCGGCCGAGGAGGGCTCCGAGCACCGCAACTCGGGGGATCGCCTCACCTACTACTGCCACGTCGTCACCAGCAGTGATTCATCACTCTGGGGCGAAGCACGGGTACGCCCCGTCTCCAAGACGGACTGGCTCGACGGTTATCGGGGCAGCGGGGGCGACAACTCGATCATCCGCACCTCGATCGATGGCATCGAGGCCCTGGCCCAACTTGATGGCGAGCAGGCGGCGGTGTACGTGGCCTGTGTACCTCCCGCTGTCCCCTCCTACAACGCCTCTGAGGACTACGCGGTCATCACCAGGGTGGAGGCCAGCGGAGACGTCAAGGCGACCGGCATGGCGCTGCGTCAAGCTCTGACCGACTTCGCCTATCGACTCACCAAGCATGCCTACGGGTTGGCCGAATGCAAGGTTCCCCGCAACTTTCCCGAAGAGCTGCCCCGCTACAAGGGCAGCCGATGACGGGACGAGATCGCAGAGGATCTCGACGGACGCGGGGGTTCCAGTGGCTGACAGTCTGCCTGCCCTCAATCGACACGATGCTTCGTATGTCATCCGCTACGGCGCCAGGGAGCGCGCCAACCCGGTGGCTGAGTGATCAGATCATGGAGCCCACCTGGCAGACCTTCTTCGTCCGGTCTCAGCTCACCCACGCAGTCGAATCCGGATGCGGCTGGTCCGCACGAGTCACGAAGTGCGTGCGCTCGAGAAGCAGGGGGGAGGTCACCCGAGTCGAGATTCGCCGAGGCTTCAATTTTCGTCGGAGTACTCGCGCGAGCCGACCAGCGCTATCACCCACGCAGTGACGATCAAACGTGGCGACAGTGGCCGCCTTGAACTCCGGCTGCCCCCTACCCGGCCGACATGTGCCGCGAACTTGCCGAGCAAGGCTGGACAGCGCAGGGTGGGCACCTCCCGTGCGTGCCCACCCCCGCTTCCGCGACGTACGCGCTTCTACATGAAGTAGCTCGCGCCCTTCAGGTCCCCGCCCCGGTAGTCACCGCCGGCGCTGTGGACCCGCTGCGAGATCTGGACCAGCGCCGAGTGGATCGCCCGGGCGTGGCCGTCCCACACCTGGGCCTTCTTGGCGAACTCGTCGTGCGCGTCGCCGCCCCAGCCCGCGGACACGTGGAGCACGGCCTTCTTCAGGGCTTCGAGGTCCTCCTCGAGCTTCTTGGCCTGGTCGCCGAGCTCGGTGGCGAGCGCGTCCAGGGTGCCGTATTTGACGGCAAGGTCCTCGTAGTGGGCTCCGGACATGTTTCCCTCGTTTCGTTGACGTTTTCAGCCGGACGTGGCGGCCCGAACGACGGTGCGGCTCAGTCCCGCCGATGGCTCGTCAGTAGCTGTTGAGCGCCGACGTCTTCCCACCGAGATCGTCGACCGAGATCTTGGCCATGTCGGCCTGGATCTGGTCCTCGAGGTTGCGCTTGTCGGTCTTGGTCATGTGGATGCCCTCAAGGAAGTCGTCGAGCATCTTGCCGATCCCGACCATGTGGGTGTTGATCTCCGACTGCTTCAAGTTGAACGCGTTGGCGCCCTGACCCGTCCACGCCCGCTCGATCATGTCGATCGTTCCCTGCAGCTTCGCGAGCGACTGTCTGATGCTGTCGTATCGATCGATGACTTCCGTCTGGAGCCTCTGAACCTGACCTTCGTCAAGCTTGCGGCCGTCAGCCATTTCGGCATTCCCTTCGTGAGAGCTGTGGTTCGTCTCCGCGCGTCACCGAGGGGGCGCCGCGCAGCTCACCGCACTTCCGCACAGGTTGGACCCGCCGACGCGAGACCCGTCCTGCGTGACTGGTCAGTTGTGCGTGAGTCATGCGTGGAACGTCATACACCTCGCCGTGAACGGATCACCGCGAACACACCGCCCCCGATCACCAGCGCGGCCGCCACGGCTCCGAGGGCCACCCACATCGTCGTGTTGTCGGAGGTGTCGGAACTTGATCCTGCAGCCGAGGTCTGGCCACCCGCAGGTTTCTTTGCCTCTTGGGACGAGGCCGAGGCGGCGGCAGAAGGTGAGCCGCCCGTGACGCCCGCCGCGTTCTCCTTGGCGAGCGGGTCGGTGGCGGCCGCTCCAGGGCTGAAGTCCCTGCTTTCGAGTACCTTGCGGGGACGGATCAGCCCGTAGCCGAGGTATGTGCTGGGCTTGTCCTCGGGCCAGTCCCGTCCGGCGGTGTCGATCAGGCTGGCGAGTACCTGATTGGCTGTCCAGTCAGGGTGGGCCGACCAGATGAGGGCGGCGGATGCGGAGGCGATGGCTGATGCCTGGCTTGTTCCCTTGCCTGTGCAGTACGAACCGAAGGTCTTGTCGCACCAGCTCGGTATGTTGAGGCCGGGAGAAGCCAGGTCGACGTAGTTGCCGTGATCCGAGAACTTGGCGACGGTGCCATTCTCGTCCGAGGCCGCAACGCCGACAACATAGGGATACGCGGCCGGATAGTCGACAAGGCTCTTCACCTCCCCGTCGTTACCAGCGGCAGCAAACATCAGCTTTCCTTTGGACCAGGCGTACTTGACAGCCGCCTCTTCCTCGGAGTCGTCGCCCGGGCTGCCGAAGGACATGTTGATGATCTTGGCATCGCTGTCAGCAGCGGCTCGGATCGCCTCCGCCGAGCTGGCGGTCTTCTGCCTTTCCCGCTTGTCTTTCAGATCGTCGAACACAATTCGGTAAGGGACAATCTTCACCCCGGGAGCAATACCTTTCAGGCCGTCGCCCGCGCCTGTGCCAGCGATCAGTTCCGCCATAGTCGTCCCATGGCCGGAGTAGTCCTTCGATGCTCCGTACGCCACAGCATGCGGTACCTCGTCAATGAGTACCTGCCCCTTCAAAGAAGGAGTGTCAGGTTTGACGCCCGAGTCGATGACCGCGACCTTGACCCCCTTGCCGGTACTCACCCTCCACATCTCGTCAGCCTTCATCGCCGACAGGTACCACTGCTTGGACTGGACATCGGCGGCCGGCGCGTTCGGAGCCACACCTGCAGACAGGACGGCGAAGGCACCAAGTGCTGAGCAGACCGCGGAGACGCGCAGGGTGTTCCGTCTTACGAAAGGTGTGCTCCAGATGCCGTGTCGACTGTTCTCTGGCACCATGCCTCTGTCTGTCCTCACTCTTGTCCGGTCAGTCCGTCGCCGACGTCTCATCGCGCCGCTCGTCGTGCCGCGAGCGAGCCGCAACTCGGTCCCGGGCTCCCACCCGGCCGGGCGTCACGTCGGCGCCGCCGGGCGTGCGCCCTCCGTCGCGGGCTCCGGGTCGGTCCTTCGGCGTTCCGACCACGCTGGCAGAACCGCTGACAGGTCTGCGAGACGTCTGCCCCTTACCCGTCGTCGATCCGGGCGCCCCGATCACCCCACGCTGACCGGGCCTCTCACCCGTGACGGGCGAGGCGGGTACGTGCTCACCGCCGATGACCGTGCCACGCGGCACTCTGGGCCCCTTGGCACCAGAGCCGTCCCCGGTGACAGGCTTCCCGCCGACGACGCCGTCGGTGGTTCGAGGGATGCCGGCACGCCGGGGGTTCGTGGCGCCAGTGCCCGTTACGGAGCCCCGTGGCGCACCACCAGCGTGTCCGGCTGCTGTTGCCCCAGCCCTCGGCGTCCCCCCTACCACGCCTCGCCCTCCAGGGCCGGCCACACGGTCATCTGCCTGCCCAGGTACGGAAGTACGGCCCATCTGCCCCGTGGGACCGGTTCTTGTGCGTCCTGCCGCGGCGCGGCCCGGCGGGGTGCTGACCCGCCCTTGAGCCGAAGCGGGGGCCTTGGTCCCTGCGGTACCCCCGAACCCGGAGGTGCGCCCCACCGGCCCTCGCACGGCTGGGGGGACGGCAACGGGAGCGAAAGGAGGAACGGTTCCCACTGGCGCCACGTTGGGACCTGTCGTGGACGGTGGAGTGACGAACCCTGGCTTCAGGGTCTCCTGCGGCGGCGATGTGCCGACGCTGTCGACCTTCGTACCCACGTGCCGGTCAGGGCTTGGGACGGAATCGTCCACCCCCGTGGTAGACGGCGATGGGGCATTCGGCTGCGGACGCTCGGCCGAAGTACTCACAGAGCGATGACGCACGCCTTCCGACGTACGTGTACCCGAAGGCAAGTGAGCCTCCCCGGGGGGAGGAGGCTCAACCCCCCTGTCGCCCTTCGGCTCCGGAACCCCCACATCCGGCATCTTCGGGAACACCGGCTCCTCGGCCGCCTGGATCGTCCCGCTCGACACCGTGTAGTACGACGCCAACCGGTACATCTGGTTGATGGCTTCCTGTCGGTGGCTCTCCGCCTTCACCGCCGCCGTGTACTCGTCGTTGGTGTCGACCCGCTTCGCCTCGGGAATGTCGTCGACCGTCCTGGGAGCGGAGCGGGTGTCGCGTGGCGGCATCGACTTGCGTACCGAGGCGAGTCCGGAGCTCGCCGCCATGACCTGCGTGCCCACCACGTCGGCGTAATCGGCGAGCGCGAGGGCCGTGGTGACCAGGTCGTTGCCCCAGGTGGAGAACGCGGTGCGGGCCTCGCCCTCCCAGTCGACGCCTCCCAGGTTGGTGCTCAGTTCGTCGGCGGCCTTGCTGATGGCGTCCCGAGCGTCGACGAGAGCCGTGCCGGCGTTCTCCAGAAGCTCCGGATTCGCGGACTCGACGATGTCGATCATCTCGTTGAGGTCGTAGTCCTCGAAGCTGGTCCGGCCGAAGTGGAAGCCCTGCTTGGGTCCCCAGGGGTTGATCACCCCGGTCATACCCATGACCGTGTCGAGGGTGCCGTTCTGCCGGACGGCTTCCTGGTGTTCCGCCTTGTGGAGGTCCGGCTGCTTCCCGTCGCCGCTCATCAGTACCCCGCGTCGGTGTGGTCGGCGTTGTTGTCGCGCTCGATCCGCTCGTTCAGCATCTCTTCGCGTGCCTGGTTGACCTCGGTGCGGATCTCGTGGAATCGGTACCGAAGGTCTTGTTCGAGGTTGTCGAAGGTGACGTCCACGCCGTGGACGGCGATCTGCATCGCCTCGAGCTGGAGGCCGAGGGACTTGGACAGTGACGTGATGCGCTCATGGACACGCTCGTACTCCCGGTGGAGCGCCTTCGCTTCCGGGAAGTCGCCCATGCCGAACGCGGTCTCCGAGAGTCTGTGAGCCGCGACCTTCGACGAGCCGCCGGCCGAGTTCTCGAAGGCGGTGAGCAGGTCGTCCACGCGCTTCTTGAACGTCGACAGCGCCATCAGACCACGCCGCACATCGGCAGCGCCCCCGCCCGTGTCCGCAGGAAGCACGATGCCTTCCCTCCCCGTTTTCGTCGCCCGCTCCGGGCGACCGCACCGCTCAAACGTTCGCGCCCGCAGCCAGAACACTCTAGTCTCTCGCACTGACAGCCCCAACTGGCTTACCGGACCGGTGTGTCACAACCCGACGGGACGTCAGTTCATCGCCTCGATGTCTCACGGCTCGCCGCGTCACTGCTTTCGCCGCGTCCGCGCGGCCTCTCCGTGCAGCCTCTCCGCCTCTCCTGCACTTGACAGCAGGTCGGTGCCGGTCACCGCTCCCTTAGTACGGGTACTCAGGGAGCGGTGACCCAGGTGCCCGGCTGAGACCGTGTCTCAAGAACGATCCGGCCACGTTTGCTCGTGCACGCGGTGTCCGGCTGCCCTCAGGTGCCGGACGGAGCAGAGGGCGACCGCCGTCGGGCCCTTCTGCGCGCGTCCCGTATCGCCACCGCCCCGCCCGCCAGGCCTGCCACCGACACCGCCGTGCCGACCGCCACGTACGTGGCCAGGCGTGCGTTGCGTTCGTCCGGTGTCTCGCCGAGGCGGAGGGGTGGAACGTCGGGGCCTTCGGCCTCCGTCAGGCCCTCCTGGGCCTGGGGGGACTCCACGGGTTTCGCGGGGTCCACGTCCGTGAGGGCCTTGACCGGATCGATCACGCCCCAGCCGACCAGGGGGTCGTGGCCCGCGATCGAACGTTCCGCCGTCTGCTCGATCTGGGCCACGATCTCGCGGGCCGTCCACTGGGGGTATTTGGACTTCAGGAGGGCGGCCACCGCCGCCACGTAGGGCGCCGAGAAGCTGGTGCCGTTGTTCGGGCAGTGGCCGCCCCCGGGGACCGTGGAGATCACGTCGACGCCGGGGGCCGCCACGCCCACGAAGTCCCCCGACTGGGAGAAGGGCGCTCGTTCGTTGTTGCGGTCCGATGCGGCCACCGCCAGGACACCCCGGTACGAGGCCGGGTAGGTGACCTTGCGGTTGCCGCCCAGGCCGTCGTTGCCCGCCGAGGCCACGACCACGACCTGTCGGCCGAGGGCGTAGTCGACCGCCTGCCGCAGCCGGGGGTCGGGTTCGACGGCGTCGGCCGTGTCCTGGGAGATGTTGATGACGCCTGCGCCCGCCTGGACCGCGTAACGGATGGCGGCCGCCAGGGTGGCGGCCGTGCCGTCGCCCTCCGCGTCGTTCTGTTTGATGGGGATGATCGTCGCGCCGGGCGCCAGGCCCACGAAGCCCGTTCCCTTGGCGGGCCGGGCCGCGATGATGCCGGCCACGCGGGTGCCGTGGCCGACGGTGTCGGTGGTGCCCCGGCTGTCACCGCGGTCGATCTTCTCGCCCTTGGCGTTCTCGGGAGGCAGGTAGTTCCTGCCTTTGGACGCGTCGACGGCCTGGGCGAGTTGAGGGTTCTCGGTGTCGACTCCGGTGTCTATCACGGCCACGCTGACGCCCTTGCCCGTGGACTGGGCCCACAGTTCGTCCAGATTGACGCGTTGCAGCGCCCAGGGGCGGCCTTCGTATCTCTTCGCGGGAACGGTGCACTGGTCACCGCCGTCCGCGCGGGCCTGCACCGGCGGCAGGGCGAGCACCGAAGCCGCCGCCATGAGCGCCGTGGCGGCGGTAGCGACCGCGGCGCGCGTCGTGGCGGTGGGCGGCTGTTGCCCGGTGCCTCTCATGAGGTGGCGCTCCCGCATGGCCCCCTGCTCCCTGCCGGTCGTCGTCTCAGGAACCCTGCGGCTGCCGCGCCGCCGCCTCCGACAGCCGCGGGCCGGTCGGCAGGAACGTCGACCACTCGGCCGGGATCGGCGCCGGGTCCACGTTCGCGTATCCGAGGCGGGTCTGGGCGATCCTGGACTGGTTCAGCTCCTCCTTGCGCTGCTGCCCGGAGGTGCCGATGCCCTGGTCGTCGGTGGCGCTGTCGCTGTTGGACTGGAGGGCGTAGCGCAGGCCCGTGTCGGTGACCAGGAAGACGCTGCCCGCCTTCGTCTCGGTGCCCTTGAACTGGCGGAAGAGCTGGCCCGAACCCGGAGTGACGTACGCACTGGTCGAACCTGCGGCCGGCACGGCCGGGAAGGCGGTTCCCGCCCATGTGCTCAAGGTCGTGGAGCCGTCCTCGTGATCGACGTCGCGCAGGACGTTGCAGACGGTGTTGCGGCCGCCCCCCGTGGCGGAGGCGTCGTTGACGGCGGTGGACTTCTCGGTCGGCCACCTGTGGTCGGTGCCGAAGGCCGCCCCGGGCTCGATCGCGCCCGGGCTCACCTCCTGCGGGTGTCCGGCCTGGCCGAGCCTGACGAGGTCCTCGCCGGCCAGGAGCAGTTCGGCGACGAAGTCGGAGACGGGTGCGACGCGGCCCCGCAGGACCACGTAGTACTGCTCCTTGGTGTTGACCGGTGCCCGGAGGACCATGCCGACACGGTTGGCCCGGGCGTCCAACTGGCCGGGGGCCCCGGCCGCGGCGCCCGGTGCACCGCTGATCGTCGGAAAGGTGATCGGATCGCCGGTGTGGAGGGTCTCGATCCACTCCTGCGTCACCCGCTGGGGTTCACGGTCCGCGCCGACGATGGTGCTGAGCAGCAGCTTGTCCGTAGAACTCACCTGGTAGGCCGTTCCGCGCGCGTCGACGACATAGCGTGTGCCGTCCGGTGCGACCACGTACAGCAGGTCACCGCCGTGCAGCTTCTGCCGGCGGCCCTCGGTCTTGTGCCGGTCGCGGGCGGCGAGGACGAACGCGGCCTTCTGGACGGTCCTGCCGCCGGGACTCGGGCGCTCGCAGACGGCCCAGCGCTTCGCGGCGCCCGCCTCCTCGTCGGAGGGCAGCCGGTCGGGGGCGTACGGAATGCCGATGGTGACGCCGTGCGGGATCCTGCCGTCGTCCAGGACGGACTCGTCGACGGTGACGACGTCGCCCTTGCCGGTGTCGAGGACGAGCTTGGCGGAGGCCATGTTCAGGACCGGGTGGAGCTGGACCGTCCTGCCGGTCTTGAGCACGACGTAGCGCGTGGTGGACTCGCTCGCGATGATCACTTTCTCGCCGGGGACGTCCCAGCCCCGCGGCGCCGTGGGTTCGAACATCCCCCAGGCCCCGAACACGGCCATGACGACCGCGCCCACGACGACGCCGGGCAGCACCGCGCGCAGCGGTCTCGGTGCGCCTTCCTCCGAGCCGTCGGGCGACGGCTGCAGGAAGGCTGCGAGCATGCGGCGCTTCGCGAAGGTGTAGGCGTTGAGCTGGTCCCGCCGAGATGCCATCTGTGCCCGTCTCTCCCCGTGGTTCTCGCGGACGGCGCCCGGGGGTCACCTTCCCCCGCCTCCGTTGTCGGACCCGCCCCCTACTATGCCTGGTACGAGGACGCCTTCCCGGAGCGGGTAGGGTACCTGGGCCCTCAAGGGCCTTTCGCGGTGGTGCGGTTCCGGCGATGTGAGCACAAACGGGGGGATGACGTGATGGCTTCGGGCGTGCGGACGCGATCACGCGACCGGTCCGGTTCGCGTGACGGCGCTCCGTCGGGTCCGGCGCCGCAGCGGCACGCGTCAGCGCCTCAGGGTGCCGCGCAGGGGGCCGTCTCGCTCACCCTCATGTCCGGTCCGGGCCGGGGCGGTTCGTTCCGTCTGCAACGGGTCGTGCTGCTGGAGCTGGCGGCCGCAGTGCTGCTCGTCGGCTGGGCCGTCGGCCCCTTGGCGTTGATCCCGGCGGCCGTGGTGGCGTCGGCGCTGGTGGTGCCCGCCTTCGTGCGTCGCCGCGGTCGCTCGCTCCCCGAATGGCTGGCGACCGTGCAGGCGTTGCGGTCCCGCCGGGGGAAGGCCGTCGCGGCCCCGGCGGGCACCGAGCCGGGCCTGGCACCGGCCGTCGAGTGCGATCCGAGTCTGCGTACGTACGCGTACGGCGGCCGGGACCGGCGGCCCGTCGGGATCACCGGGGACGGGACCTTCGTGACCGCCGTGCTCCAGGTCGAGGCCGACGCGACGGCCCTGCGGGCCGGGCGCAATCGGCAGCCGCTGCCGCTGCGGCTGGTGCGGGACGCCCTGGACGTGGACGGCATCCGTCTGGAGTCCGCGCAGATCGTGCTGCACACCCAGCCCTCACCGGCGACACATCTGCCGCGGCAGTCCGTCGCCGTCAGCAACTACGCACCGCTGCAGGCCGAGACGGGTGCGCCCGCCGTGCGAATCACCTGGATCGCACTGAAGCTCGACCCCGAGCTGTGTCCGCAGGCCGTCGCCGCGCGGGGCGGCGGGCTGGTGGGGGCGCAGAAGTGCGTCGTGCGGGTGGCCGACCACCTGGCCAGTCGGCTCACGGGGGCCGGATTCCGGGTCACGGTGCTGAACGAGGAGGAGCTCGTCGCCGCCGTCGCCACCTCCACCTGCGCCAATCCCCTGGTCACGGCCGAGGCGGGGCGGGCCGATCTGCCGCAGCGGCGGACCGAGGAGTCCAGCCGGAGCTGGCGCTGCGACAACCGTCGGCACACGACGTACTGGATACGGCGCTGGCCCCGGCTCGGCGGCCCCGGGCCCTCGTTGCACCACCTGGTCGCGCTGCTCACGGCCGTTCCGGCACTTGCCACCACGTTCAGTCTCACCCTGGGGCGCGGCGAGCGCGGGGAGGTGTCGCTCGCCGGCCATCTACGGGTGACCGGACGCGGCGACGAGGAACTGGTCGCCGCGCGCAGGGCGTTGGAGGAGGCCGCGCGCCATGCCGGTGCGGGGATCGCCCGGCTCGATCGCGAGCAGTTGCCCGCCCTGCTCGCCACGCTGCCGCTCGGAGGTGCTCGGTGACGGCCGTCAACACGGTTCCGGGGGCGGGCTCGTACGGTGCCCCCGCCGAGGAGCCCCCGGTCGGTGGCCGGTTGCGTGATCGGGTGCGCAGCGGGTTCGGGCTGGTGGGGCCCCGGCACGGGCGGCACGCGCTGTCCGTGGAGGAACTCGACTCCCTGGCGCTGCCCGTCGGTGACGACGGGGTCGTCGTCGGCGTGGACGGCCAGGGGCAGCCCGCCGTGCTGGGCTTCAACCGGCCCACCCCGTACGACGTCGTCCTGATCGGCTCGTTGTGGACCGCCCAGGTGCTCGCCCTGCGGGCGGCGGCGACCGGCGCGCGGGTGGCCGTGGAGACGGGGCGGGCCCAGCAATGGATGCAGATGGTGCACGCCATGGGCGGCGGCCAGAACGGCCTGAGCGTGTACGACGTGGGGCGCGTGCCGCCGCAGGGCGCGTCGGCGGGCCAACCGGTACTGGTGGTGCGGGACTGCGGTATGCGGCCGCCGCGGGGGCGTGTCGTCTCCGGTCCGTGGCAGGCCGTGCTGACGCTGCTGCCCTATCTCAGCCCGGTGGCGCCGCGGCTGATGCGGCAGGCGCGGCTCGTCGGGGTGCAGCGGGTCTCGCCCGACGAGGCCGCGGAGGTGGGGCGCACCATGGGCCTGCCCCGGGCCGATGTCGAGACGCTGCCGACCCTGCACGACGGCGTCACCCTGTGGTGTGGCGCTCGGGACCGGCAGTATGTGGTGACGCGGCCCACGGATGCCGAGACCGGATTGTTGGGTACGCCACGGAGGATGGACTGAACGGGAGCGGCAGCGGATCGGCGGGCCTGACTGCCGCCGGTCCTGCGGTGGTTGCGACCGGTTCGGTCCCGTCTTTCGCCCGGTTTGTGCACCGGCGGCGCCCGGCCGGTGCACGGCCCGCGTCCGAACGTCCGTCAGGTGCGGGCGGGTTGCGGCCCGCCGGGCGGGCACGGAGGGTCGGACAGACCTGCCGTGGGGACGCTCGTGGTGATTAGGCTGGGAGTGGGCGCCCCATCAGAACCCGTGGCGGGCCGTCCGCGCCCCACGGGGGATTGCCGGGCGGAATCGTACGACGTCGTACGACGTCGGACGACGTCGGACGACGTCGGACGACGTCGGACGACGTCGGACGACGTCGGACGGCTTCGTACGACGAGAGCGGTCGCCCCAGCACGGCATGAGGGTGCTCGACCACACCAGGAGGAACTGTGAACAGCGATCGGGACGGGATGCGCGGGGGCTGGGCTTCACCCGACGATGACCAGTCCGACGCCGAGTCCGCCATCGACATGACGGGCGAGTTCACCATCGACTACGCGCCCCCCGCCTGGTACACGCAGAACGCGTCCGGGGGTACGGCGGACACGGCGGCCTCCGCGGACGCTCCGGCCGGAGCGGTTCCGCCCGCGCCGCCGGCACCCGTTCCGCCGGCACCGGTTCCCCTCACGCCGCCGGTTCCTTCCGCGGACGGTGGTGCGGCGGCGCCCGCCGCTCCTCCGGCGGGCGCTTCTCCGGCACCGGCGGGCGGTCCGGCGGGGGCGCCGGACGCCGCGTCAGGCGACGGCTTCCCGGTGTGGGCGCCGCCGGGCGACGCGCCCGAGCCGTCGGGCCGAGACCTGGAGGGTGGCGCCACGATGCGGTTCCCCCCGGCCGCGGTCAAGCAGGAGTTCGAACAGCTCGCCGCGGCGAGCAAGGCCGCCGAGGACATCGGGGCGGACACGCCCGACGCCTCGCAGCAGCAGGCGGAGTCCGGGGACGGCGGCGACTTCGAGTTGACCGCGCCCGCGACGGGCGCCGCCGCCCCCACGCCGGACGAGCGCCGGGAGAGCGGCGCGTCGGCGGCCGAGGACGACACCGGGGTCGCGAGCGGCGCGGGTGCCGGCGTGCCGGACGAGGGCGCCGCGGCCGACGCCACGGGTGACGACGCGGACGACACCGGGCCCGCGGCCCAGGCGGCCCGGACCGCACGAGAAGGTGAGGGTGAGGCCGAAGCCCTCGGTGACGCCGCGCCCCCGGAGGCCGCTGGGGCGGAGACCACGCCCCCGGCCCCCACCGCCGGAGCCCCCGAAACCTCCGGCGAGGCCGCTGAGTCCGGTTCCGCCTCGGACGCCGCGCCCGCCGTACCGCAGGCGGGCCCGGCCGCCGACGCCCCCGCCGTGCCCGCCGTGCCCGCCGTTCCGGACGCCCCCGCCGTGCCCGCGGCTCCGGACGTCCCCGGGAGCGGACAGCCGTCGCAGGGCTGGACCCCGCCGCCGGTGCCGCAGAACACGGTTCCGCCGCTGCCGCCCGCCTATCAGCCGGCCGCACCCGGTCCGGCCGCGCAGTGGCCCGCCGGTCCGCAGGCCGCCGACGCGGTGCCGCCCGCCCCCCAGCCCGCTCCGGCGGCACAGTCCGACGTCCGGCCGCAGCCCCCGGTGCCGCCGCAGCAGCAGCCGTTCCAGCCGCAGGCGCCCGAGGCCGCCCCGGCCGCCTGGCAGCAGGCCGCGCCGGGAGCGCCCGCCGGCGCACCGCCCGCGCAGGCCGGCTACGGCTTCCCCCAGCCCGGAGTTCCTGCTCCCCCGGCCCCCAACGCCCCCGACCAGCAGCCCGGTTAC
Organism: Streptomyces sp. NPDC007264; assembly: GCF_042869095.1. Lineage (NCBI taxonomy): Bacteria > Bacillati > Actinomycetota > Actinomycetes > Kitasatosporales > Streptomycetaceae > Streptomyces > Streptomyces sp. NPDC007264. Next base: position 391,403 of record NZ_JBIAFD010000007.1, on the reverse strand, counting down.
GGCTTCCCGCAGCAGAGCGCCGCGCCTCCGCAGGCCGGTTACGGCTTCCCACAGCAGAGCGCCCCCGCACCGGCCCCGGGTGCCCAGGCACCCGCCCCGCCCGCCCCGACGGCTCCCGCCCCTGCACCGCAGCCTGCCGCCCCCCAGCCCCTGGCCCCCCAGGCCGGTCACGGGTTCCCGCAGCAGGGCGGGCCGGTTCCCCCGCAGGGCGGCTACGGATTCCCCCAGCAGGGGCAGCACGTGGCCCAGCCGCAGCCCCCGGTCGACCCCCGCGCGGGCGCCGCGTGGCCGCAGCCGGTGCAGCACGACCATCGGCAGCCGACCAACCCCGGTGCGGCGCCCCTCGGTTACACGGCCGCGGTGGAGCTGTCCTCCGACCGGCTGCTCAACAACAAGAAGCAGAAGACGAAGAGCAGCCGCCCGGTCGGCGGCGGTGGCCGGTTCAAGCTCGGCGGCAAGAAGGAGGAGGCCGAGCGGCAGCGGAAGCTGGAGCTGATCCGCACGCCGGTGCTGTCGTGCTACCGCATCGCCGTCATCAGCCTCAAGGGCGGCGTCGGCAAGACGACCACGACCACCGCGCTGGGCGCCACGCTCGCCACCGAGCGGCAGGACAAGATCCTCGCGATCGACGCCAACCCGGACGCAGGCACGCTCGGCCGCCGTGTGCGCCGCGAGACCGGCGCCACCATCCGCGACCTGGTCCAGGCGATCCCGTACCTCAACTCGTACATGGACATCCGGCGGTTCACCTCTCAGGCGCCCTCCGGGCTGGAGATCATCGCCAACGACGTGGACCCGGCCGTCTCCACGACCTTCAACGACGAGGACTACCGCCGCGCGATCGACGTGCTCGGCAGGCAGTACCCGATCATTCTGACCGACTCCGGCACGGGGCTGCTGTACAGCGCGATGCGCGGGGTGCTGGACCTGGCCGACCAGCTGATCATCGTCTCGACCCCGTCGGTCGACGGTGCGAGCAGCGCGAGCACGACGCTGGACTGGCTGTCCGCGCACGGGTACGCGGACCTGGTGGCGCGCTCCATCACGGTCATCTCCGGGGTCCGCGAGACCGGCAAGATGATCAAGGTGGAAGACATCGTCTCGCACTTCGAGACGCGCTGCCGCGGTGTCGTGGTGGTGCCGTTCGACGAGCATCTGGCGGCGGGTGCGGAAGTCGACCTCGACATGATGCGACCGAAGGTGCGGGAGGCGTACTTCACGCTGGCCGCGATGGTCGCCGAGGACATCGCGCGCCACCAGCAGTCGCACGGCCTGTGGACGTCGGACGGCAACCCGCCGCCGGTCGCCGCCCCGCCGCTGCCCGGCCAGATGCCCGGCCAGCCCGTCGCGGGTCAGCCCATGCCCGGCCGGATGCCGGGGCAGCAGGTCCCCAATCACCCCGCCCAGGGGTACCCGCAGCCGGGACAGGCCGCACAGCCCCAGCCCGGGCAGCCCTATCCGCCGGTCCAGCAGCCGTACCCGCCCCAGCCGCCGCACCCGGGCCAGACCCCGCCCCCGCCGCCCCAGCAGTAGGCGGCCGGTCTCCCGGGCGGGGAGACGGCGGTGCGGAAAAGGGGGCGGCCCGAGCCTGCAGGCTCGGGCCGCCCCCTTTCTTGCGCGCCCGTCGGGCGAGGCTGTGGCCGGCTCACCCCAGGCCGGGTGACCCGTCGGGCGATCCGCCGGGCGTCCCGTCACGCACCGCGTCGTGCGTCGCCTCACGCACCGCGTCGTGCGCCGCGATCAGCTCCCGGCAGCGCTTCACGTCCTCCGCCATCTGTTCCAGCAGGGCGTCCAGCGACTCGAACCTGGCCTGACCGCGGACGAACGCGAGGAAGTCCACGGCCACGTGCAGCCCGTACAGCTCCAGCCCCACCCGGTCGATGGCGTACGCCTCCACGGTCCGCTCGGTGCCGTCGAACTGCGGGTTCGTGCCGACCGAGATCGCGGCCGGCATCGCCTCGCCCGCGACGTGCAGCCAGCCCGCGTAGACGCCGTCGGCCGGGGTCGCGGTGTGCGGCAGCGTCTCGACGTTGGCGGTCGGGAAACCGAGCTCGCGGCCGCGCTGGGCGCCGCGCACCACCACGCCCTCGACCCGGTGCGGACGCCCGAGGATCTCATGTGCGCCCTCGACGTCGCCCTCGGCGACCAGCCGCCGGGTCAGGGTGGAGGAGAAGGGCTCGCCGCCCCCGGCCTCACCGGTCACGTAGAGGTCCACCACCTCGACCTCGAAGTCGTACGTCTTGCCCAGCTCGGCCAGGAACTCCACGTTTCCGGCGGCCTTGTGGCCGAAGCGGAAGTTGGGGCCCTCGACCACGGCCTTGGCGTGCAGCTTGTCCACCAGGACCTTGACCACGAAGTCGGCCGGCGAGAGCCGGGAGAACTCCGTGGTGAAGGGCAGGATGAGGACCGCGTCGACGCCCAGTCCGGCCATCAGTTCGGCGCGGCGGTGGTGGGGGGCGAGCAGCGGCGGATGGCTGCCCGGGCGCACGACCTCGCTGGGGTGCGGGTCGAAGGTGACGACCACCGAGGGGACGCCCAGTTCGCGGGCGCGCTCCACGGCATGCCGGATGATCAGCTGGTGTCCGCGGTGGACTCCGTCGTAGGAGCCGATGGTGACGACGCTGCGCCCCCAGTCCTGGGGGATGTCCTCCAAGCCACGCCAGCGCTGCACTGTGACCGCTCCTCGTCGAACCCGTGTCCGTCTTTGCCTCTTACGCAGGTCTAAGGGTGCCATGCCCGGGGACCTCGACCCGCATCGGCATGGTGGCTGTGACGGGCGGCACGCGGGACTCCGGAGCGACGGTGATCACATCGGCGCCCGGCGGCCGCGGGATCCTGGGGGCCGGTTCGGGCGGCGCCCCCGCCCGAGCGTAGTGGCAGGCGGCAGGCGGCAGGCGGCAGGCGGCAGGCGGCAGGCGGCAGGCGGCAGGCGGCAGGCGGCAGGCGGCAGGCGGCAGGCGGCAGGCGGACGATGATCAGCGAGAAAAGACCTCGTGCCGAACGCGCCCCCTTCCGCTCCCTCGGTTCACTCCGAGCGCCTGCTCGATGGGGTGAATAGCCCGGTGGGGATGGATACACCTCTGGAGGGGGAACCGAGGGGGACCGTGGAGCGGCGGCTCGACCCCGTGACCGCCGCTCCACGGCAGGCGTCAGCCGAACACGGCCAGGCTCTTCGCCTTGCCCTTCTGCTCCTCCACCAGCGCGACGAAACCGCCCTGCGGGTCGAACACGGCGACGGGCCCGGCCCCCGCGTACTCGTCGGGCATCTCCAGGCGCACACCGTTGGTGAGCAGCCGTGCCCGCCTGGCATCCAGCTCCCAGCGGGGGAAGGCTGCCGTGGCGGCCTCGGCCACCGGCATCACGGTCAGCTCCTGCTGGAGCTGGTCGAGGGTGCGCGCGGAGTCGAGCTTGTAGGGGCCGACGCGAGTGCGCCGCAGCGCGGTGAGGTGTCCGCCGACGCCCAGGTCGGCGCCCAGGTCTCGGGCGAGGGCCCGGATGTAGGTGCCGGACGAGCAGACCACGGACACCAGCAGGTCGAGCACCGGGGTGCCGTTCTCGGCGACGGCGTCCCGCACGTCGTGGACCGCGAAGGAGGAGACGGTGACCGGCCGGGCCGGGATCTCGAAGTCCTCGCCGTCCCGCGCCCGCTTGTACGAGCGCACCCCGCCGATCTTGACGGCGCTGACCTTCGACGGCACCTGCATGATGTCGCCGGTCAGCTTGGCGATGCCGGCGTCGACGGCGTCGCGGGTGAGCCCGGAGGCGTCCGTGGAGGAGGTGATCTCCCCTTCGGCGTCGTCCGTCAAGGTGTTCTGGCCGAGCCGGACGGTGCCGACGTACTCCTTCTCGGTGAGGGCAAGGTGCCCGAGGAGCTTGGTGGCCTTCTCCACGCCGAGGACGAGCACGCCGGTCGCCATCGGGTCGAGGGTGCCGGCGTGGCCGACGCGCCTGGTCTTCGCGATCCCGCGCATCTTGGCGACCACGTCGTGCGACGTGAAGCCCGACGGCTTGTCGACGATGACAAGGCCGTCGGGCGCGGTGTGCTTGCCGGTCATTCGGTGGTGTCGTCCGTCTCGTCGGTGGAGCCGGGCTTGCGGTACGGGTCCGCGTCGCCGGCGTACGAGGCGCCCGTCGCCGCCTCGCGCACCTTCTCGTCGGACGCACGTGCCTTGTCGAGGAGGTCCTCGATGGTCCGGGCGGTGTCCGGGAGTGCGTCGGCGACGAAGGTGAGGGTGGGCGTGAACTTCACACCCGCCGCCCGTCCGACCTCGGAGCGCAGGATGCCCTTGGCGCTCTCCAGGCCGGCCGCGGCGGCCTTCCGTTCCTCCTCGTCCCCGTACACCGTGTAGAAGACGGTCGCCTCCCGCAGATCACCCGTCACCCGGGTGTCCGTGATGGTGACGTGCGAGCCGAGCCGCGGGTCCTTGATCCCGCGCTGCAGCTTCTGGGCCACCACCTCTCGGATGAGGTCCGCCAGCCTCTTCGCCCGCGCGTTGTCGGCCACTGGTCCGTCTCCCGTTCTTTCCTGTCTGTGTTCTCGGTTCAGTCGTCGTCGCCGTGGAAGCGCCGTCTGACGGACAGCAGCTCCACCTCGGGGCGCCCGGCGACCAGCCGCTCGCACCGGTCCAGTACGTCGGTCAGATGCCCGGCGTCGCCGGAGACCGCCGCGAGGCCGATGCAGGCCCGCCGATGGAGGTCCGTGTGATCCACCTCGGCCGCGCTCACCGCGTACTTCCGCTGGAGTTCGGCGACGATCGGGCGGACGACGGAGCGCTTCTCCTTCAGCGACCGTACGTCGCCGAGGAGGAGGTCGAAGGACAGGGTCCCCACGTACATGGATGTATCCGGATGACCCGCCGGCACGGGATCGATGGCCCCGCCGCCGCTATGGGCAGGGACACGAAAACCGTACAACGAACACCGGATCGACTCGACGGGGTTTTCGCGGGCACGCGACGGCCCGGCGGCGCGGGACGAGGCCGTCCCGGCCGCAGCGGCGCCCGAGGGCGGCAGCCCCCGGGACGCCAAGGGGCGGCCGGCGGGGAGAAACCCCCGCCGGCCGACCCTCGCGCATCGGCCTTGCCCGCCGTCAGGCGCGCGGCTTCTCGCGCAGCTCGTACGTCGCGATGACGTCGTCCACCTTGATGTCGTTGAAGTTGCCGAGGTTGATACCGCCCTCGAACCCTTCGCGGATCTCGGTGACGTCGTCCTTGAAGCGACGCAGTCCCTCGATGGTGAGGTTCTCCGCGACCACCTTGCCGTCGCGGATGAGGCGGGCCTTGCTGTTCCGCCTGACCTCGCCGGAGCGGATGAGCACACCCGCGATGTTGCCCAGCTTGGACGACTTGAAGACCTCGCGGATCTCCGCCGTACCGAGCTCGACCTCCTCGAACTCCGGCTTGAGCATGCCCTTGAGGGCCGCCTCGATCTCCTCGATCGCCTGGTAGATGACCGAGTAGTACCGGACATCCACGCCCTCGCGCTCGGCCATCTGCGCCGCGCGGCCCGCCGCGCGCACGTTGAAGCCGATCACGATGGCGTCCGAGCCCATCGCCAGGTCGATGTCCGACTCCGTGACCGCACCGACGCCGCGGTGCAGGACCCGGATGTCGACCTCTTCGCCGACGTCCAGCTGGAGCAGGGAGGACTCCAGCGCCTCGACCGAACCCGAAGCGTCACCCTTGATGATCAGGTTCAGCTGCTGGACCTCGCCGGCCTTCAGCACCTTGTCCAGGTCCTCCAGCGACACACGGCGCGTGCGCTTGGCGAACGCCGCGTTCCGCTCGCGGGCGGCGCGCTTCTCCGCGATCTGACGGGCCGTACGGTCCTCGTCGACCACGATGAAGTTGTCGCCGGCGCCCGGGACGTTGGTCAGGCCCAGTACCTGCACCGGCGTCGACGGGCCGGCCTCGGCCACGTTGGCGCCGTTGTCGTCGAGCATCGCCCGGACCCGGCCGTACGCGTCGCCGACCACCATCGTGTCGCCGACCCGCAGCGTGCCGCGCTGGACGAGGACCGTCGCCACGGCGCCGCGGCCGCGGTCGAGACGGGACTCGATCGCGATGCCCTGCGCGTCCTGGCCCGGGTTGGCCCTCAGGTCCAGGGTGGCGTCGGCGGTGAGGATGACGGCCTCGAGCAGGCTGTCGATGTGCAGGCCCTGCTTGGCGGAGATGTCGACGAACATCGTGTCGCCGCCGTACTCCTCGGCCACCAGGCCGTACTCGGTCAGCTGACCGCGCACCTTGGTCGGGTCCGCGCCCTCGACGTCGATCTTGTTGACCGCGACCACGATCGGCACGTCGGCCGCCTTGGCGTGGTTCAGGGCCTCGACCGTCTGGGGCATCACACCGTCGTTGGCCGCCACCACGAGGATCGCGATGTCGGTCGACTTGGCACCGCGGGCACGCATGGCGGTGAACGCCTCGTGACCCGGGGTGTCGATGAAGGTGATCTTCCGGTCGTCGCCGTTGACCTCGGTCGTGACCTGGTAGGCACCGATGTGCTGGGTGATGCCACCGGCCTCGCCCGCGATGACGTTCGTCTTGCGGATGGCGTCGAGCAGGCGGGTCTTGCCGTGGTCGACGTGACCCATGACGGTCACCACCGGCGGACGGACGACCAGGTCCTCCTCGGAGCCCTCGTCCTCACCGAACTCGATGTCGAAGGACTCGAGCAGCTCGCGGTCCTCCTCCTCGGGGCTGACGATCTGAACCGTGTAGTTCATCTCGCCGGCGAGGAGCTGCAGCGTCTCGTCGGAGACGGACTGCGTGGCCGTGACCATCTCGCCCAGGTTCATCATGACCGCGACGAGGGACGCCGGGTTGGCGTTGATCTTCTCCGCGAAGTCGGTGAGCGACGCACCGCGCGACAGGCGAATGGCCTCGCCGTTGCCGCGAGGCAGCATCACGCCGCCGACCGACGGGGCCTGCATGGCCTCGTACTCCTGACGGCGCTGCCGCTTCGACTTGCGGCCGCGACGCGCCGGACCGCCGGGACGGCCGAACGCACCCTGCGTGCCACCACGGCCACCGGGACCACCGGGACGACCGCCGAAGCCGGGACGGCCACCGCCGCCACCGCCGAAGCCGCCGCCACCACCAGGGCCACCGCCACCGGGACGACCGGCGAAGCCGCCGCCACCGGGACGACCGGCGCCACCACCGCCACCGGGACGGCCGGCGAAGCCGCCGCCACCGGGACGACCGGCGCCACCACCGCCGCCGGGACGACCCGCACCGGCCGGGCCACGGCCGCCGGGGCCGGGACGCGGGCCGGCAGCGGGACGCTGCGGCATCATGCCCGGGTTCGGGCGCGGACCGGCGGGACCGCCGCCGGGACGCGGACCGCCCTGCGGACGGGGCATGGCACCCGGCGTCGGCCGGGGGCCGCCCGGGGCCTGCGGACGCGGACCGCCGGCTGCGCCCTGCGGACGGGGACCGCCCTGGCCGGCACCCTGCGGACGCGGAGCGCCCGGCGCACCGGGGCCACCCGGACGGGGGGCCTGCGGACGGGGCGCCTGCGGACGCGCCATGCCGGTGGAGCCACCGGAGGTGAAGGGGTTGTTGCCCGGACGGGGACCGGCCGGACGGGCACCCGGGCGCGGACCCGAGGTGCTCGGACGACCGGCACCGCCGCGTCCGCCCTGCCCGTGGCCGGACGGAGCCGGACGGGCGCCGGGCTTGGGGGCACCGGGACGGGCGCCGGGACGCGGCGCCGGGGCGGCCGGAGCCGACGGCGGAGCCGTGAACTCGGGCGTGCCCGGGGCCGGGGACGCCGGAGCGGGCCGCGGCGCGGGCTTGGGGCCCGGGGTGGGACGCGGACCCGCGGCCGGAGCCGCGGGCCTCTCGGCCGCGGGCGGCTTGGGCGCCGCCGGGCGAGGGGCAGCCGGACGTGCGGCCTGCGCCGGGGAGGGCGCGGCCGGCCTGGCCGGAGGAGCCTTGCGGGCGGCGGGCCTGGCCCCACCGCCGTTGCCCTGCTGGAGGGCGTCGGTCAGCTTGCGTACTACGGGCGCCTCAATCGTGGACGACGCCGAACGGACGAATTCACCGAGTTCCTGGAGCTTGGCCATGACGACCTTGCTCTCGACACCGAACTCCTTGGCGAGTTCGTAGACCCGGACCTTAGCCACTTCGCTCCTTTGAGGTCCGGGTTGCGTCCGGACCGTCGCTAGTTCATGGGCGTACTCATCGCGTACTCATCGAGTGCTCATCGCAATCTCGACCTGCTTTCGACTCGCGAGGTACCAGGCCGCACGGTCTTCCGTGCGGCATGTCGTGCGGTGTTGCGTGCTCAGCAGGTGCTGTTCAGCAACCTTCTGTCCGCTCCACGTAACGGCGCAACGCCTTTACGTCGAGCCCCGGGACGCGCAGCGCCCGCGGGAGCGCCCGGCGGCGGACCGCCAGGTCGAGACATCCCAGGGCGGGGTGTATGTACGCACCCCGGCCGGGCAGCGTACCGCGAAGATCGGGGACGCAGGCGTCCTCGGTCACCACGATGCGCAATAGTTCGATCTTGGCCGCTCGCTCCCGGCACCCCACACAGGTGCGTTCAGGGCGTGCGCGGGCACGCGTCCGGCCAGACACGGTTCAGTCTACCTCCCCGCGTCGACCTCACCCCTTTGGGGCAAGAATCGAACGGCTGTTGTCGTGATCTCAGCGCCCCGCGGCCCGGATGTATTCCCGGTCCGGGGCCGCCGCCTCAGTCCTGGTTCCCCGCGGGCTGCTCCGTGTCGGGCCGGATGTCGATCCGCCAGCCGGTCAGCCGGGCCGCGAGGCGGGCGTTCTGCCCCTCCTTGCCGATCGCCAGCGACAGCTGGTAGTCGGGGACCGTCACCCGCGCGGAGCGGGCCGCGAGGTCGACGACATCCACCTTGTTGACGCGGGCCGGGGAGAGCGCGTTCGCCACCATCTCGGCCGGGTCGTCCGACCAGTCGACGATGTCGATCTTCTCGCCGTTCAGCTCGCCCATGACGCTGCGCACCCGGCCGCCCATCGGGCCGATGCACGCGCCCTTGGCGTTCAGACCCGATCGGGTGGACCGCACGGCGATCTTCGTACGGTGGCCGGCCTCACGGGCGATCGCGGCGATCTCGACGGAGCCGTCGGCGATCTCCGGCACCTCCAGCGCGAAGAGCTTCTTCACCAGGCCCGGGTGCGTGCGGGACAGCGTGACGGAGGGGCCGCGGACGCCCTTCGCGACCCGGACGACGTACGACCGGATGCGCTTGCCGTGCTCGTAGGTCTCGCCCGGCACCTGCTCCTGCACCGGCAGGATGGCCTCCAGCTTGCCGATGTCCACGAGCACGTTCTTCGGGTCGCGGCCCTGCTGGACCACCCCGGTGACGATGTCGCCCTCGCGGCCCGCGTACTCGCCGAGCGTCGCGTCGTCCTCGGCGTCGCGCAGGCGCTGCAGGATCACCTGCTTGGCGGTGGTGGCGGCGATCCGCCCGAAGCCCGACGGGGTGTCGTCGAACTCGCGCGGCTCCTGCCCCTCCTCCAGGTCCTCGGGGTCCTCCTTCGCCCACACGGTCACATGGCCGGTCTCCCGGTCGAGCTCCACGCGCGCGTGGCGGCGGCTTCCCTCGGTGCGGTGGTAGGCGATGAGGAGGGCCGACTCGATCGCCTCGACCAGCAGGTCGAAGGAGATCTCCTTCTCCCGAACCAAGCCCCTCAGGGCACTCATGTCGATGTCCACGGCTACGCCTCCTCCTCTTCCTTCATGTCCCTGTTGTCCTTGCGGTTGAACTCGACCTGGACGCGCGCCCTGGCGATGTCCGGGAAGGCGAGTCTGCGGGTGGTGGCCTTGCGGCCCTTCACACCGGGCACTTCGAGGTCGACGCCGTCGTCGTCGACCCGCAGAATCCTCGCGACCAGCTCGCCGCCCTCGGCCAGCTGGAACCTCGCCAGCCGGCCGGCGGCCCGTACGTAGTGCCGGTGTTCCTTGAGGAGGCGTTCCGCGCCCGGGGTTCCGACCTCGAGGTCGTAGGCGCCCTGGCCCATCGCGTCCGTCTCGTCGAGCCTCGCCGAGAGCGCACGGCTCACATCGGCGATCTGGTCCAGGTCGGCACCGGCGTCGGAGTCGACGACGACACGGAGCACACGCTTGCGTCCGACGGAGTCCACGGCGATCTCTTCGAGATCAAGGCCCTGGGAGCTGACGAGCGGTTCCAGCAGCTCTCGCAGCCTCTCGCTCTGGGTGGTGCTCATCCGGGTGACTCCTCGGCCGCGTGTGCTGTTGTGGGAAGGTCGCGTGTCAGGTCAAAGGGTATCGGGTCCCGGGTGGTGTTGCCGTCCACCTGGGCGTCCCCTCGGGCGGGTGTGCGATCGGCCGAGCCGATGGCGAGCGCCGGGCCGGCGCACCGGTACGGTGATCGCGGGCGAGGGTCCGTCACGACATCCCCCGGCCGCCCATCCGTTCGCATCCGGTCATCGAGGACGTCTGCCGTGCCGTTCCCCCCGCCCCCGCGCACCCTGGTGCGCAGAAGGAACCTCCTCGCCTCGGCCGCCGGGGCCACGCTGCTCACCGGCTGCTCCGGTACGCCCGACGCGGCCACCACCCCGGTCCGCCTGTCGGCCGCCGACCGGACACGCGCGCGTGCGGCCCGCGACAGCGAGGCGCTGGCCGACCGGTACACGGCCGTGATCGCCGCCCATCCGGCACTGACGGCGCGCCTGCTGCCGCTGCGCGCGGAGGTGCTCCGGCACGCACGGGCCTTCGGCGGCGGCTCCGGCGCCCCGGTGTCGCCGTCGGCCGCGGCGTCCGGGTCCGGGTCCCCCTCGGCGTCGGCCTCCGGGTCCGGGTCCGGATCCCCCTCGGCGTCGGCCTCCGGGTCCGGGTCCGGATCCCCCTCGGCGTCGGCCTCCGGGTCCGCCTCCGTCCCGGCGAGTTCCTCTCCCGTTCCCGCGGACCCCGGGTCGGCCCTCGCCGGACTCGCGGCGGCGGAGCGGGCGCTGGCCGACAGGCGGGCCACGGCACTGCTGGAGGCACCCGGCGAGCTGGCCCGGCTCCTGGCGTCCGTCGCGGCGGCCGGGGCCGTGCACGCGTACCTGCTGACGGAGGGCGGGAGATGACCACCACCGGGACGCCGGAGGAGCGGGGCGGTGAGCTGACGGCCCTGCGCGCCGCCCTGCGCGCCGAGCACGCCGCGGTCTACGGCTACGGCGTCGTCGGCGGCCGGATCGAGCCGTCCCGGCGGGGAGACGCGCGGGCCGCGTACGACGCCCACCGCGCACGGCGGGACGAACTGACCCGGGCGGTACGGGACCTGGGCGGGACACCGGACGCGGCGGCGGCCGCGTACGCGCTGCCGTTCCCCGTGCCCGACTCCGCCGCCGCCGTACGGCTCGCCGGGGAGCTGGAGGAGCGGCTGGCCGGGGTGTACTCCGACCTCGTCCGCGCCTCGACGGGCGAGCGGCGGCGCTCGGCGGCCTCGGCGCTGCGGGAGGCGGCGGTGCGGTCGGTGCGCTGGAGCGGCGAGAGCGTAGCCTTCCCTGGTCTCGCCGAGCGGGCGGCGGCCGCCCCCACCGCGTCGGCGGCACCGCGGACCTGAGGCGTACGCGCACACCGCACGCGTGCGAAGCCGACCTGGAAGGGAACACCTCGCGCATGGCTTTCGAACCGCCGCAGCGCCTCGTACGGGCACTCGGCGAGACGCGGCGGGACGGTGGCGCCGAGTGGCTTCAGGAGCTGCCCGAGCGGGTCCGGCGGGCCGCCGGTCCACGCGAGCTGGCCGTGGAGCGGGTGCAGGCGCCCGGAGGTCGCAGCAGCCTGGTCCTCCTGGTACGACGGGCCGACGGCACCCCTGCCGTGCTGAAGCTGGCGCCGCCGTGGGCCCGTCCGGAGCACGAACGGGTGGCGCTCGCGCACTGGGGCGGAGCCAGCTCCGTACGGCTCCTCGAGGCCGACGCCGAGGAGGGTGTCCTGCTGCTGGAGCGGCTGCACCCGGAGGTGTCCGTGCGCTCGCTCCCGGAGGCGAAGGCCCTGCTGGAGGCGGCCGGCACGCTGCGGCGGCTGTGGGTCGAGCCACCTGCCGGTCACACCTTCGAGACGGTGGCCGCGCGGACCGGGCGGCAGGCCGGGGCGATGCGGGAGGGGGCCGCGACGGACGCCGAGGCGGCGCCGCTGGTCGGGGCGGCGCTTGCGGTCCGTGAGGAGCTGCTCGCCTCGCCGCCGGAGGAGCGGCTGCTGCACGGCACGTTCCGGCAGAGCAAGGTTCTCGCCGGGGAACGGATGCCGTGGCTGGCGGTGGGCCCCGACCCGGTGGTCGGCGAGTGCACCTTCGACCTGGCGCGGCTGGTGCGCGACCGGGTGGAGGACCTGATCGCGGCGCCCTCGGGTGCGGCGAGCACCCGCCGCCGGGTGAAACGGCTCGCGGAGTCGCTCGACCTGGACGAGGAGCGGCTGCGCGGCTGGACGCTGTTCCGGGCGGTGGAGTCCGGCGTGCGGGCCCGCCGGGTGGGCCGCCTGCAGGACGCTGACCTGCTGCTGGAGTTCGCGAGCTGGCTCTGAACCGAGCCCGGGCGCCCAGGCGTCCCCCGCGGCGCGGGAGCCGGCGGCACGGCCACGGCGACCGGCCGCCTCGCTGGACACGCACCTACCGCTGACGTTCGCGAGCCGGCTCCGGACCGGGCACACGCACCCCCTGCGGCACGGGAGCGGGCGGCACGCCCGCAGCGACCGCCGCCGGTGGGCCGCGGGAGGTGTCCACCCGTCGAGCCCGGACCCGGCAGGCCGGGCCCACGTCCGTTCGGCGAGCATCGGCCACGGCACTCCGGCCCGGCCCACCGCGGCACTCCGGTCCGCTCGCCACGGCACTCCGGCCCGCCCCGCCGCGATGGGCCGGGCGGGCCGGAATCGGCCACCGGTGCGGCCGGACGGCCGTCGTGGCGGCGGACGCGGTGGCCGGGAGGTCAGGCCGTGAGGCGGGCGATCGCCTCGTCCACCGTCAGCTCCTCGCGCTCGCCGGTCTTGCGGTCCTTCAGCTCCAGGACGCCCTCGGCGGAGCGGCGGCCCGCCACCAGGATCTGCGGCACGCCGATCAGCTCGGCGTCCGTGAACTTCACGCCCGGCGAGACGCCCGCCCGGTCGTCCACCAGGACGCGGACGCCGGCGTCGGCCAGCTTCTGCGAGACGTCGAGGGCCAGCTCGGTCTGGAGCGCCTTGCCCGCCGCGACGACGTGCACGTCGGCCGGGGCGACCTCCTTGGGCCAGCACAGGCCCTGCTCGTCGGCGTGCTGCTCGGCGAGCGCCGCGACCGCGCGGGAGACCCCGATGCCGTAGGAGCCCATGGTCACGCGGACCGGCTTGCCGTTCTGGCCCAGGACGTCGAGGTGGAAGGTGTCCGCGTACTTGCGGCCCAGCTGGAAGATGTGGCCGATCTCGATCGCGCGGTCCAGCTTGAGGCCCCTGCCGCAGCGGGGGCAGGGGTCGCCCTCCTCGACCACGACGACGTCGAGGTAGTCGTCGACCTCGAAGTCACGGCCGGCGACGACGTTCTTCGCATGCTTGTTGATCTTGTTGGCGCCGGTGATCCAGGCCGTGCCCGGGGCCACCCGCGGGTCGGCGATGTAGCGGACCTTCTCCAGGCCCTGCGGGCCGACGTAGCCGCGCACGAGGTCCTCGCGGCCCTCGAAGTCCTCGGCCGTCACCAGCTCCACGACGGCGGGCGCGAGGTGCTCGCCCAGCTTGCCCAGGTCCACCTCGCGGTCTCCCGGCACGCCCACGGCCACGATCTGACCGTCCACCTTGACCAGGAGGTTCTTGAGGGTGGCGGACGCCGGGACGCCCAACAGCTCGGCGAGCGTCTCGATGGTCGGGGTGTCCGGGGTGTCCAGTTCCTCGAGCGACGGGTGTCCGGCGTCCTCGACCGGCTTCAGCGCGAAGGTGACCGCCTCGGTGTTCGCCGCGTAGTCGCAGCTCGGGCAGTCGACGAAGGTGTCCTCGCCGGCCGCGGCCGGGGCCAGGAACTCCTCGGAGGCCGAGCCGCCCATCGCGCCCGAGACCGCCGACACGATCCGGTAGTCGAGCCCGAGGCGCGCGAAGATCTTCTGGTACGCCTCGCGGTGCAGCCGGTAGGACTCCGCGAGGCCCTCGTCGGTCGTGTCGAAGGAGTACGAGTCCTTCATCTGGAACTCGCGACCCCGCAGGACGCCGGAGCGGGGGCGGGCCTCGTCCCGGTACTTCGTCTGGATCTGGTAGAGGATGATCGGCAGGTCCTTGTAGGAGGCCGCCTGGTCCTTCACGACGAGCGTGAAGATCTCCTCGTGCGTGGGACCGAGCAGGTACTCGGCGCCCTTGCGGTCCTTGAGGCGGAACAGCAGGTCGCCGTACTCCTCCCAGCGCGCCGACGCCTCGTACGGCTCCTTGGGCAGGAGCGCGGGCAGCAGCACCTCCTGGGCGCCGATCGCGTCCATCTCCTCCCGCACGACCCGGGAGATGTTGTCGAGGACCTTCTTGCCGAGCGGCAGCCAGGTCCAGATGCCCGCGGAGTTCCGGCGTACGAAGCCGGCGCGGACGAGCAGCTTGTGGCTGAGCGTCTCGGCGTCCGCCGGGTCGTCACGCAGTGTCTTGACCATCAAACGGGACATGCGCTGGACCTGGGCCATGATTCTCGACTCCTGCTGGGTAAGGGTGATGGCCACGAGGTTAGCCGGGCCGCCAGTGCGGGCGGTAATCGGTTAGGGCCTGTTCCGAGTTCCCCGCCGTCCGCGCGGAGAACTCGGAACAGGCCCTAACGCCTGCGCAGCGGCAGTGGGGCGCCCATCACGGCGTACGGCTTCGGCGCGCTGGGGAAGAGCACCTGCCGCGCGAGGTCCTCGTAGCCGAGGGAGCGGTACAGGCCGCGGGCCGGGCTGTCGGTGTCGATCGCCGACAGGATCGAGCGTGGTGCGTCGGCACTGTCCGTGATGGTGGTGATCAGGGCGCGGCCGATGCCCCGGTTCTGGTAGTGCGGGTGGACGTGCAGTTCGGTGATCACGAAGGAGCCGTCGAGCCAGTCGTCGTGGCCCCGGACGCGCAGATACGGCTCCACGACGGTGGACCACCAGTGGGTGCGGTCGTTGGGCATGCCGTAGACGAAGCCGACGAGCCGTCCGTCGCCGGTGGTGGCGCCGAAGGCGCGGGCTCCCGGGTGGGTCATGTGCCGCTGCACGATCTGGCGGCGTACGGCGATCTCGTCGGCGCTGAGCCCGAAGGCGACGGCCTGCACGGCGAGCGCCTCGTCGACGCGCGCGGACAGGTCCAGGGGGCCGATCACGACGTCGTCGGGGCTGGGGTGACCCTGACCGGGAATGCGCAGCATGCGGGGGAGCCTACCGGGGCGCTTCGGCGGGTGGCGCCCGGTGCTGGGCGGCTCGTCCGGCGGGGCCGGCCCGGCGCGGCACGTGTCAGAACAGCACGCTCATGAACGCGCCGACCTCCGTGAAGCCCACTTTCCGGTACGTCCGCCGGGCGGGTGTGTTGAAGTCGTTGACGTACAGGCTCACCACCGGCGCCACGTCCGCGAGCGCGTAGCGCAGGACGGCCGCCATGCCGGGGGCGGCCAGGCCCTGGCCGCGGTACTCGGGGGCGACCCACACGCCCTGGATCTGGCACGCCTGGGGCGTCGCGGCGCCGATCTCCGCCTTGAAGACGACCTTTCCGTTCTGGTCGAGGCGGGCGAAGGAGCGGCCGGAGCCGACCAGTTCGGCGACGCGTGCCTGGTACAGCAGGCCGCCGTCGCCGGCCAGGGGCGAGACGCCGACCTCCTCGGTGAACATGGCCACGCACGCCGGCATGATCGTGTCCATCTCGTCCTTGCGGATGCGGCGGACGTACGGATCCGGGACGATGCCGGCCGGCATGCGGTCGGCGACCATGAGCGGCTGGTGGGCGCGGACCTCCCGGGCGGGACCCCAACTGGGTTCCAGCAGCCGCCACAGCAGGGCCGTGGGTTCGGCGGGCCCGACGATCGAGGAGCAGCGCCGGCCCGCGCGCCGGGCGCGGTCGGCGAAGGCCCGTACCGCACGGGCGTCGGCGCAGATCGGGACGAGATTGGCGCCGGCGTAGCACAGGGACGTCAGCATGCCGTCCTCGTACCAGCCCCACATCTCACCGCCGAGCCGCCAGGGGTCCAGGCCCGCGACCTGGACCCGGGACGTGACGAAGGCGTTCGTCACCGGCTCGCGGTCGAGGACGGCGAGCGCGGCGTCCAGGTCGCTCGGTTCGAGGACCCGGGTGATTGTCTGCGTCAACACGTGCGGGGAGCCTTCACCCTGGAGTCTGCTGATCTCCGCACTGTACCTGGCCGACAACGGCCGCGCCGCCCGGTGCCCGGGCATCGGACCGCCCCCGGCGAACCCGTGGGCCCGCCGTGGTCCCCGGGGCCCCTGTGACCGTCTTCGCCCTCGCGTCACGCGGCATGACCGGGCGGTGACCCACCGGCATCCCGCCGCATGACCGGGCGGTCGCTCGCCGGCACCGGTGCCCCGCCCGGCCGGCCCGCGGCGCCCCACGCGAACGCCCCGTCACACTCCGCGTGACGGGGCGTCGTAGGCGTAGGGGATTCGCCGGGGTCAGCCGGCCACCGACACCGAGGGCTCGCCCGAGGCCGCGCCGTCCTTCTCCATCTGCTCGGCGATCTTCATGGCCTCCTCGATCAGGGTCTCCACGATCTGCGACTCGGGGACGGTCTTGATGACCTGGCCCTTGACGAAGATCTGGCCCTTGCCGTTGCCGGAGGCCACTCCCAGGTCGGCCTCGCGGGCCTCGCCGGGGCCGTTGACGACGCAGCCCATGACGGCGACCCGCAGCGGGACCTCCATGCCGGTCAGGCCCGCCGTGACCTCCTCGGCCAGCTTGTAGACGTCGACCTGGGCGCGGCCGCACGAGGGGCAGGAGACGATCTCCAGGCCGCGCTCGCGCAGGCCGAGGGACTCCAGGATCCGGGTGCCGACCTTGACCTCTTCCACGGGAGGCGCGGACAGCGAGACGCGGATCGTGTCGCCGATGCCCTGCGACAGCAGCGCGCCGAAGGCGACGGCCGACTTGATCGTGCCCTGGAAGGCGGGTCCGGCCTCGGTGACGCCGAGGTGCAGCGGGTAGTCGCACCGGGCGGCCAGCTGCCGGTACGCCTCGATCATCACGACCGGGTCGTTGTGCTTGACGGAGATCTTGATGTCCCGGAAGTCGTGCTCCTCGAACAGCGACGCCTCCCACAGGGCGGACTCGACGAGCGCCTCCGGGGTGGCCCTGCCGTACTTCTGCAGCAGCCGCCTGTCGAGCGAACCCGCGTTGACCCCGATCCGGATCGGAGTGCCGTGGTCCTTCGCCGCCTTCGCGATCTCCCTGACCTTGTCGTCGAACTGCTTGATGTTGCCCGGGTTGACGCGGACGGCCGCACAGCCCGCCTCGATCGCCGCGAACACGTACTTCGGCTGGAAGTGGATGTCGGCGATCACCGGGATCTGCGACTTGCGCGCGATCGTCGCGAGGGCGTCCGCGTCGTCCTGCGTGGGGCACGCCACCCGGACGATCTGGCAGCCCGATGCCGTCAGCTCCGCGATCTGCTGGAGCGTCGCGCCGATGTCCGACGTGCGCGTCGTCGTCATCGACTGCACCGACACCGGGGCGTCTCCGCCCACCGCCACGGACCCGACCTGGATCTGCCGGCTCTTGCGGCGCTCGGCGAGTTTGGTCGGAACGGACGGCATGCCGAGTGAAATCGCAGTCATCTGCTGTGCAACCCCAAGTTGTGGATCAAGGTCCGGTCCCGGAACGACGGGCTCCCGGGGTTTGAGATTACGGCACGGGTGTGGCCGCAGGCACATCACCGGTCCGTCGCCCCCGCCGCGGGGCGGCGGCCGGGAAGGAAGTCTCCCCGGCCGCCGCGAACTCCGCGTGACTAAGAGATTTTCACCGGGTTGACGACGTCCGCGATCAGCACCAGGAGGGTGAAGCAGACGAAGATCCCGGCCACCACGTACGCCACCGGCATCAGCTTCGCCACGTCGAAGGGGCCCGGGTCGGGGCGGCGCAGCACCTTGGCCACGGCGCGGCGCAGCGACTCCCACAGGGCACCCGCGATGTGCCCGCCGTCCAGCGGCAGCAGCGGCAGCATGTTGAACAGGAACAGGGACAGGTTGAAGCCCGCGACGAGCAGCAGCATCATCGCGATCTGCTGGGACGGCGGGATGTCGAGGGTGAAGACCTCGCCGCCGACGCGGGCCGCGCCGACCACGCCCATCGGGGAGTCCGGCTCGCGCGGGCCGTCACCGAAGGCCGCGTCCCACAGCGCCGGGATCTTGCCCGGCAGGGAGACCAGCGACTCGATGCCGTTCTGCATCATGTCGCCCATGCGCTGCACGGACTGGTCGAAGGACTGCTGGACGATGCCGGTGGCGGGCGTGAAGCCGAGGAAGCCGGCGTACACGTACTTGCCCTCGACGTAGCCGCCCCTGCCGTCCGTCTTGCTCACCTGATTCCTGATCAGGTGGGTCCGCAGATCGATGGACCGCCCCTTGCGCTCGACCGTGATCGTGACGTCCTTGCCGGGGTTGGCGCGGATGTCGGACTGGAGGGCGGACCAGTCCGCCACCCGCTTGCCGTCGAACGCGACGATCGTGTCGCCCGGCTTGAGCCCGGCGGCCTGGGCGGGCGCGGCCGGGTCGCCCTTCGCGCACTTCGTGCGGTTCTCGCTCTGCTGGATGACGCAGTCGGAGACCTTGCCGACCGTGGTGGTCTGGGTCTGGACGCCGAAGGTCATCATCACGCCGAGGAAGATCGCCACGGCGAGGACCAGGTTCATGAACGGGCCCGCGAACATGACGATGACCCGCTTCCACGGCTTGCGCGTGTAGAAGAGGCGGCTCTCGTCGCCGGGCTGCAACTCCTCGAAGGACTGCGCCCGGGCGTCCTCGATCATCCCTCGCCACGGCGAGGTGGAACGGGCCTCGATCCGGCCGTCCGGGCCCGGCGGGAACATGCCGATCATGCGGATGTAGCCGCCGAGCGGGATCGCCTTGAATCCGTACTCGGTCTCGCCCTTCTTCCGCGACCAGACGGTCGGGCCGAAGCCGACCATGTACTGCGGCACCCGGATGCCGAAGAGCTTGGCCGTCGACAGATGCCCCAGCTCGTGCCAGGCGATCGAGACCAGCAGGCCGACCGCGAAGACCACTATGCCGAGGATCATCATCAGGGTCGTCATGCACGAGCCTCCGCGGTTGCCGTCTGTGCCGTCAGTTCCCTGGCCCGGGCGCGTGCCCAGGTCTCCGCTTCGAGGACGTCCGCGACGGTCAGGGAAGTTCCCGTCCGAGGGGTGCCGTGCTCCTCCACCACCCGGGTGACCGTCTCCATGATCCCGTTGAACGGCAGGGCGCCGTTCAGGAACGCGTCGACGCACTCCTCGTTGGCGGCATTGAACACCGCCGGGGCCGTGCCTGCGAGCTGCCCCACGTGCCGGGCGAGTCCGACCGACGGGAACGCCTCGTCGTCGAGCGGGAAGAACTCCCAGGTCGACGCCGTGCTCCAGTCGAAGGCGGGGGCCGCGTCGGGCACCCGCTCGGGCCAGCCGAGACCGATGGCGATCGGCCCCCGCATGTCGGGGGGCGTCGCCTGCGCCAGGGTCGATCCGTCCGTGAACTCCACCATCGAATGAACATACGACTGCGGGTGCACGACAACCTCAATGCGATCGAAGGGAATGTCGTACAGCAGATGCGCCTCGATCACCTCCAGCCCCTTGTTGACCAAGGTCGCGGAGTTGATCGTGATGACGGGTCCCATGGCCCAGGTGGGGTGGGCGAGGGCCTCCTTCGGGGTGACACCCGCGAGTTCCGCTCTGGTCCGGCCGCGGAACGGGCCCCCGGAGGCGGTGACGACGAGCTTGCGCACGTCTGCGCGGGTTCCCGAGGCGAGGGCCTGGAAGAGGGCGGCGTGCTCGGAGTCCACGGGGATGATCTGGCCGGGCTTGGCCAGGTCCTTCACCAGCGGGCCGCCGACGATGAGCGACTCCTTGTTGGCGAGCGCGAGCGTACGGCCCGCCTCCAGGGCGGCGAGGGTGGGCGCGAGTCCGATGGAACCGGTGATGCCGTTCAGGACGGTGTGGCAGTCGGAGGCGGCGAGCCGGGTGGCGGCGTCGGGTCCTGCGAGTATCTCGGGAAGGGGTTCTCCGGGCCCGTGGCGCGCGGTGAGCGCCTCACGCAGGGCCGGTACGACGTCCTCGCGGGCGACCGCGACCGTGCGCACCCGCAGGCGGTGGGCCTGCTCGGCGAGCAGTCCGACCCGGCCGCCGTTGGCGGAGAGCCCGGTGACCCGGAATCGGTCGGGGTTGCGCAGCACGAGGTCGATGGCCTGGGTGCCGATCGAGCCGGTGGAGCCGAGGATCACGACGTCCCGCACTCCGTCCACGGGGTCGAAGACGAGATGGGGGTCGGCGAGGGGGGCTGGACTGTCGCTCATCCCTCCATTGTGGCCGCACCGCGGCACCGGAAGGACAGGGTCCTCGGGGTGTGCCGTATCGGTCCTCACCGCCGGGTGCAGAGGAATCGACCGTTGTGAAGACCAAGTGAAGATCATGTGATAACACTTCAGTCCTGACCGGCGAACGACCGACCGCCGGACGACATCCCTGGGGGGATCTCCATGCGCAGACGCGCTGTCCTGCCCGCGCTCGCGGGCGCCGCGGCCCTGACCGCCACCGCGTTCCTGGCCACTCCCGCGCAGGCCGCCGGCGGGGTGACCATCTACCACGTCTGGTTCGACAGTCCCGGCAAGGACGACCGCTCGAACAAGAACCTCAACGCCGAGTGGGTGCAGATCAAGAACAACGGCTCCTCGGCGGTCTCGCTGAAGGGCTGGGTCCTCAAGGACGCCTCGAACCACAAGTACACGTTTCCCAATGTCACCCTCGGGGCGCACAAGACGATGAAGGTGCACACCGGCCGGGGCGGCGACACCTCGGCGGACAAGTACCAGAACCGCCGGGCCTACGTCTGGAACAACACCAGCGACACGGCGACGCTCACCAAGGCCGGTGGGAGCAAGGCCGACTCCTGCTCCTGGACGACGCGAGACCCCAGCGACACGTACTGCTGACGCCCCGGGTCGGTCCCGCGGCGCAGCCGGACGGGGAGCAGCCCCGTGCCCCGCGCGGGGCACGGGGCACGGGACGGCGAGGAGGGGGAGGTCAGCGGATGGGGCGGTGGACGTTCTCCCGCCTGGTCGGCCCCGGGGTCGCGTCCGCGATCCACGGTCCGTCGCCGGACGGGTCGTGGACGCCCTGCTCCAGCCACTCGTAGGTGCCGGACAGCACGCCCTTGACCACCCTGCGGTCCAGGTCGTCGGTGTTGCTCCACAGCCGGCCGAACAGTTCCTCGACGCGGATGCGGGACTGCCGGCAGAAGGCGTCGGCGAGCTGGTACGCCTCGCGCCCGTGCTCCCCGCTCCTGCGCAGGTGCTCGGCGCGGACGCACGCCGCGCTCATCGCGAACAGCTCGGCGCCGATGTCCACGATCCGGCCCAGGAAGCCCTGCTTGGTCTCCATGCGGCCCTGCCAGCGGGACATCCCGTAGAAGGTCGAGCGGGCGAGCTTGCGCGCGCTGCGCTCGACGTACCGCAGATGCGGGGAGAGGTCGATCTGCTGGTGGAACGCGCCGTAGGCGCCGGGGACCCGGCCCTGGCCGACGACCAGCCTCGGCAGCCACTTGGCGTAGAAGACGCCGGCGTTCGCGCCCGCCTTCGCCTTGTCGGCCAGGGACTTGTCGGGGTCGATCAGGTCCCCGGCCACGGACAGATGGGCGTCCACCGCCTCGCGTGCGATCAGCAGGTGCATGATCTCCGTGGAGCCCTCGAAGATGCGGTTGATGCGCAGGTCGCGCAGCATCTGCTCGGCCGGTACCGCCCGCTCGCCACGGGCCCTGAGGGACTCCGCCGTCTCGAAGCCGCGGCCGCCGCGGATCTGGACCAGTTCGTCGGCCATCAGCCAGGCCATCTCCGAGCCGTACAGCTTGGCGAGGGCGGCCTCGATGCGGATGTCGTTGCGGTCCTCGTCGGCCATCTGCGAGCACAGGTCGACCACGGCCTCCAGGGCGAAGGTCGTCGCCGCGATGAAGGAGATCTTCGAACCGACCGCCTCGTGCAACGCGACCGGCTTGCCCCACTGCTCCCGGGCCCCCGTCCATTCGCGGGCGATCTTCAGACACCACTTGCCCGCGCCCACGCACATCGCGGGCAGTGAGAGCCGGCCCGTGTTCAGCGTCGTCAACGCGATCTTCAGGCCCGTGCCCTCCGGGCCGATGCGGTTGGCGGCCGGGACGCGGACGCGGTGGAAGCGGGTGACGCCGTTCTCGAGGCCGCGCAGGCCCATGAACGCGTTGCGGTTCTCGACGGTGATGCCCTCCGAGGCCGCCTCCACGACGAACGCCGTGATGCCGCCCTTGTGACCCTCGGACCTCGGGACGCGCGCCATGACGACGAGCAGGTCGGCGACCACGCCGTTGGTGGTCCACAGCTTCACCCCGTCGAGGACGTAGTCGTCCCCGTCCGGTACGGCCGTGGTGGCCAGCCGTGCCGGGTCGGAGCCCACGTCCGGCTCGGTCAGCAGGAACGCCGAGATGTCGGTGCGGGCGCAGCGCGGCAGGAACGTGTCCTTCTGCTCCTGGGTGCCGAAAATCTTCAGCGGCTGCGGTACGCCGATCGACTGATGCGCGGACAGCAGCGCGCCGATCGCCGGGCTCGCGGTGCCGACCAGGGCCAGCGCCTTGTTGTAGTACACCTGGGTGAGGCCGAGACCGCCGTATTTCGTGTCGATCTTCATGCCGAAGGCGCCGAGTTCCTTGAGCCCGTTGACGGTCTCGTCCGGGATCCGCGCCTCGCGCTCGATGCGGGCGGCGTCGATCTGCGTCTCGGTGAAGTCGCGCAGCTTCGCCAGGAACTCCTCGCCGCGCTGGACGTGCTCGTCGGCGGGCAGCGGGTGGGGGTGGATCAGATCGAGCCGGAAGCGCCCGAGGAAGAGCTCCTTGGCGAAGCTGGGCTTGCGCCAGTCCTGCTCGCGCGCGGCCTCGGCGACCTGACGGGCCTCACGCTCGGTGACGGTGGGCTTGGGGGGCGGTGCTTTTGGGGCGGACATGAGGCTCACCTCGCCGCGAATCGGGGTCTTGGTGGACGGACACCGATCAATCTGCCGTACAACGATCAAGAGTGCCGTACGGCGATCTTGCGGACGTACGTTACTGACCGGTGCTACTCGATCGTTGGTACCCGATTCCGGGCGAGGCCACCAGTCCTGGCGCAGCCACCGGACCGGGAAATGCCCACGGTTCGCGTCCCCCGGGTGCGCCCCCCTGTCAAGCCGGCCGCTCCCGTCGGGCCGGCCCCGCGCACGGCGACGGCCGGAGCCCCCCGCAGGGCGGGCTCCGGCCGTCGGGTCTCAGAGGGCGAGGCCCGTCAGCACGAGCACCCGCTCGTAGGTGTAGTCCTCCATGGCGAACTTCACGCCCTCGCGCCCGACGCCTGACCGCTTGGCGCCGCCGTACGGCATCTGGTCGGCGCGGTAGGAGGGCACGTCGCCGATGACGACGCCGCCCACCTCCAGTGCGCGGTGCGCGCGGAACGCCACCTGGAGGTCGTGTGTGAACACGCCCGCCTGGAGGCCGTACTTGGAGTCGTTGACGGCGGCGAACGCCTCGGCCTCGCCGTTCACCTTCTGCACGGTGAGGACGGGCCCGAAGACCTCCTCGCAGGAGAGGGTCACCCCGGCCGGGACGTCGGTGAGGACGGTCGGCGCGTACGCCGCCCCGTCCCGCTTGCCGCCGGTCAGCAGCGTGGCGCCCGCGCTCACGGCCTCGTCCACCCACGACTCCACGCGCCGCGCGGCGTCCTCGCTGACCAGCGGGCCGACGTCCGTCGCGGCGTCCGAGGGGTCGCCGGTGACCTGGGCCTCGACGGCGGCGACGAGACGCGGCAGCAGCCGGTCGTAGAGGGACGCGTCGACGATCACACGCTGCACGGAGATGCAGGACTGGCCGCCCTGGTAGTTGGAGAAGGTGGCCATGCGGTTCGCCGCCCAGTCCAGGTCCTCGTCGCCTGCGTAGTCGGCCAGCACGACGGCCGCGCCGTTGCCGCCCAGCTCCAGGGTGCAGTGCTTGTGCGGCACCGACTCCATGATCGCGTAGCCGACCTTGTCGGAGCCGGTGAAGGAGATGACCGGCAGCCGCTCGTCCTGGACGAGGGCCGGCATCCGGTCGTTGGGGACCGGGAGGATCGACCAGGAGCCCGCGGGCAGCTCGGTCTCCGCCAGCAGCTCGCCGATGACCAGGCCGGACAGCGGGGTGGCGGGCGCCGGCTTCAGGATGATCGGGGCGCCGGCCGCGAGGGCCGGGGCGACCTTGTGGGCGCACAGGTTCAGCGGGAAGTTGAACGGCGCGATGCCGAGGACGACGCCCTTCGGGAAGCGGCGGGTCAGCGCCAGGCGGCCCTGGCCGCCGAGGTCGGTGTCCAGGCGCTGTGCCTCGCCGCCGTTGAAGCGGCGGGCCTCCTCGGCCGCGAACCGGAACACGGAGACGGCTCGGCCTACCTCGCCGCGGGCCCACTTGACGGGCTTGCCGTTCTCGGCGGAGATGAGCTGCGCGATCTCCTCGCCGCGCTCGGCGAGCCGCTTCGAGACATGGTCGAGGGCGGCGGCGCGGACATGGGCCGGGGTGGCGGCGAACTCGTCCCGCACCGCGTACGCGGCGGCCACGGCCTCCTCGACCTGGGCCTCGGTCGGCACGCCGACCGTGCCGACGTGCCGGCCGTCCCAGGGGGACGTGACGTCGAAGGTGGTCTCGCCGGTGGCCTGGCGGCCGGCGAGCCAGAAGGCGTGGGTGGAGGTCATGGTCGGGTCCCGGCCCTTCGTTGGGTGTTCCTCGGAGTTCGGGGTCCACGGTAGGGCCGGGGTGGCGAGGGGTCGTTTGTCCGGTGAGTAGCAGTGCGGAGCGGGAGCAGGACGGGATGTACAGCCGGCAGAGGGACCGGAGCGGGACGGCGCCCGTGGCCCCCTTCCCTCACTCGCCCGCCGCTGCCGTGGCCTTGAGCGCCAGCCACAGCTCCATCCGTACGTCCGGGTCGTCCAGCGAGCGCCCGAGGATCTCCTCGACCCGCCGCATCCGGTAGCGCAGGGTGTGCCGGTGCACCCCGAGGTCCGCGGCCGCGGCGTCCCACTGGCCGTGCCGCGACAGCCAGGCCCGCAGCGAGGCCACCAGGTCCCCCCGGCCCGTCGCGTCGTGCTCGCGCAGTGCGCGGAGCAGGCCGTCCGCGAAGGCGCGCACCGCGTCGTCCGCCAGCAGCGGAAGGACCGAGCCGGCCGCCAGCTCCTCGTGCTCGACCAGCGACCGGCCGCGCCGCCGGGCCACCGACAGCGCCTGTTCCGCCTGCTTGTACGCCGCGGCCGCGGCGATCGGCCCGGCGGGCGCCGACATTCCCACCACCAGTTCGTCCTCGTCCGCGGGGGACCGCTCGCGGGTCGCGCCCCGCGTCGCCTGCACCGCGAACGCGTACTCCTGGCACGCGCCGACGGCCGCGCCCCCGTCCACGGTGAGCACCACCAGCCGCTCGCCCTCCGGCACGACGAGGACGGCCTCGCCGGCGCGCGCCGCGGCGGACTCCACGGTCTCGGCGAGCCCTTCGAGCGGATCGCCGTCCGTGTCCGCCGCGGCGAGCTTCGCGGCGGCCGGCGGTGCGGGCGCCACGCGCGCGTGCCCTTCGGCGTGCGCCCGGGCCGCGGAGGCGGACGCCGACTCGGCGAGGATCAGCCGGAAGGGCGCGTCGAGCAGGTTGCCGTACAGGTCTCCGGCCACCGCCCGCGCGTGGTCCGGCTCACCGGCGAGCAGCATGCGCAGCACGGCCGCCCCGATCCGCTGCTCGGCGGCGTGCAGGGACCGCGACCGCTCGGTGGTGAGCGTCAGCAGGGCGACGGCGGAGTGGACCGCGTACCGCTCGGCGGTGCCCGGCGCGGCGGCCGTCCCCACGGCGAGCGCGGCGCGCCGGCGCCGCCCGGTGCCCAGGGAGTGCAGCTCGACCCGGTCCTCGCCGCTCGGCCCGCCGACCACGCAGCTCGCCGGCGCGGTCCGCTCGCGCAGCCGTTCCACGTCCGGGGTGAGGCGCCCGGCGCGCCGCGCCGCCCACTCCGGCGCCGCCGCGACGACGGCGCCGGACGCGTCGTACAGCGCCGCCCAGCCGTCGACCTGTGCGGCGAGCGCGGCGAGCAGCCCCTCGGGGCCGTCGCTCAGTGCCTGCCTGGTCAGCTCGCGCTGGGCGGCGAAACCCGCGGTCACGGCCCGGTACTGGTCGGCGGCGATGGCGGCGGAGACGGCCTTGCTGATGGCGAGGAACGGCGTGCGCCGGGGCACCTCCAGCAGCGGCAGCCTCTCCCCCCGCGCCGCGTCCACGAGCGCCTTCGGGATCTCCTCGTAGTTGACGCCGACGGCGAACCCGAGGCCGACCACGCCCGCGCCCACCAGCCGCTTCACATAGCGCCGCATGGCCGCCGGGTCCTCGGCGTCCAGCTTCAGCGCGGTGATCAGCAGCAGTTCGCCGCCCTCCATGTAGGGCACGGGGTCGGCGAGCTCGCTGACGTGCGCCCAGCGGACGGGGACGTCCAGGCGGTCCTCGCCCGCGCGCACGGTCAGCTTGAGCGCCGAGTGGTGGACGAGCGAGGCGAGCGTGGGAGGCATGGGGCCTTCAGGTCTGCACGGACAGGGTGATCGCTGTGATCCTTTGGCCGCCGCGTATGAACAGCCACTGTCGATTCTGCCTCACCGTACGGTCACCTCGTGCTCCTTGTGCCCGGACCCCCCGCCCACCTGGGTCCGGACATCCCGCCCGTCCGTGTCCGGAGGCCCCGCCCACCCTGGGTCCGGAGGCCCCGCCCACCTGTGTCCGGACGTCTCGCCCGCCGCCCCTCAGCCGCGCAGTTTCACCAGCAGCGGCGGCGCGTGCTCGCCCCGCACGCCGGTCAGCGAGAGCACCGCGTGCCCCGGTGGCACCGCGTGCGCCAGCTCGGACGCGGACCACCGCTCACGCTCGACCTGGCGGACGGTCACGGCGCGCGCGGTCGGCGCATGCCCGGTGATCACCCGGCGCAGCATGTGCAGGGCCTTGCCCGCCGGGGTCTCCGCGATGATCTGCCGGTCGGTGACGTCCCGCGTCTCGGTCCACTCCTTGCCCCACACCTCGGCGAAGTCCTGCCCGTCCCAGGGGGTGAGCCCGGACAGCGCCATCCGGCACCCGGTGGCGCCGAGCAGGGGTCCGCGCAGCGGCCGCGGCACATCGTCGAGGGTGCGCAGGGTGAGGACGGCCCCGGCGTTCGCGGAGCGCAGCCGCTGGATGGCCCGGACGGCCTCCGGGGTCACCACTCCGGTCGCGTCGTCGAGCAGCAGACAGGCGAACAGCGACCGGTCCTCGCGGGCCGCGACACTCGCCGTGAACTGGGCGAGCACCAGCCGGGCGAGGATGCGTGAGGCGTCGGCGTGACCGCGCTCGGGCAGGTCGACACGGACCCGCACGGGGTGGTCGAGGGCGCGCAGCGAGAAGGGCCGGGACCTACCGGAGGTGTCGAAGAAGGGGGCGAAGGCGGGCCGGTCGAGCAGCGCGACCCGGTCGGCGAGGACGCCGCCCACGTCTCCGGGGTGCGCCGACTGCCGTGCCCGTGCGTCGAGTTCACGCAGCAGGGAGTCCTGCCCCGAGTCCTCCAGGGCCTTGCGCAGCGCGGCGAGCGGGCCGGGCGCGCCGTCGAGGAGCTGCCGCAGCTCCGGCACGGACGGGAAGCGGCCGTGGACCGCCCGGTAGGGCCCGAGGAGCTGGGCGAGCACGGTGGTGGAGCGTCGGCTGTCCCCGCCGGGGTGCGGGTCGGCGAGGTCGCCCACGAGCGCCTCGGCGAGCACGGCCGCCGCCTCGTCGGGGTCGGTGGTCCCGCCGTACAGGTCCAGGTCGTACACCGACTCGGGGTGCCCGATGCGCACGACGACGTCGTAGGCGTCCGCCGGGCCGAGACCGGCGCCGGCCGCGCCGACGACGACCACGGCGGCCCGCCCGGCGAGCGCGTGCAGGCACAGGGACTCGGTGAGCGGCCACACCACCGTGCTGGTCTTGCCGGAGCCGGCGGGACCGACGGCGACCAAGGAGGTGCCGAGCAGGTCGGGGTCGACCCCGAGGCCGGTGCCGCGGTAGGCGTAGGGGTTGCGGGGATCGTCGACGGTGGTGCCGAGCCGTACCTGCCCGGTGATCAGGTCGTGCCGGGCGAGCCGGGCGGGCAGGTCGCGCTTCCCCGAGGGGTGCAGGCAGGCGGCGGCGCCGTCCTCGAGGACCGCGCCGGTGAAGGTGGCGAGGCTGTGCCGACCGCTGAGGACGCCCTGCCAGGCACGGGCGATCCGGGCGTGGTCGACGTCCCGCATGAGCCCGGACCGGGCCTCGGCGGCGAGCCGGTCGGCCACCTCGTGGGCGCCCGCGGCGCGCAGCTCGTTCCACTGCGCGGGGTCGGCCTCGGGGTCCGGGGGCCGCTCGGTCACCGGGGCGGCGGGGCGCCAGGCGGGCGGTCCGAAGCGCCGCCAGACCTCGCCCCAGCGGCCGAGCCTGCCGACGGCGATCATGATGGCGAGGGCGATGACCGTGTAGTAGCCGTACCAGAGGAAGGCGTTCTGGACACGGTCGTTGTCGTGCAGCCACGAGTCGGGGGTGAACAGCTCCAGGGGCAGCACCCACCAGCCGCCGAGGTAGCCGTTCCACAGCAGCGACCAGATCAGCCAGCCCACCAGGAACGAGATCAGCGCCCCGCCGAGCAGCTGGCGTGTCGGTGTCCGCTCGGGCTCCTGCTCCGGCCGCGGCCGGTGCCCGAAGCGCCACACGCCGGGCACCGCCGGTGGCCGCGGCGCCCGCAGCCAGGTCAGGAAGGCCGAGCCGTCCGGCGGCGGCGGCAACCCGGGTGCGTTCGCCGGCCGGGGCGGGATCCGGGGCGGCCCGGCCGGACGAGGTACCGGATCCGCCCGTGTGACCCGCGCGTCCTGCGTCCCGTCGCTGTCCATCGCCGCTGCCCCCTGACCAGCCGTTCCGTCACCGTCAGCGAGTCAATCTAACGCCCCCGCAAGGGGAGTTCACCGCATACGCGGCCGGGCGCGCGCCGACGCGTCCCGCTCCGCTATGTCCACGGCGGACAAGCGGGCGCGCCCGAGGCGCCCACATGGAGCATGCCCACCCTTCGCGACCCGCTCTAGCCTGCGAGAAAAGAAGGCAAGCGTCCGAAAAGCACCCCGCCCGGAACACCCGGTCCGCCGGAACACCCGGTCCGCTCGAAACCCGGTCCGCCGGAAACCCGGTCCGCCGGAACGGCCACTCCACCGAGACGGCCGGTCCCCCGGAACGCCGGGGCCGGGACCTCTCGGTCCGCACGATCATCAGGGAGCCCCCATGACCGCACTTCCCCAGGAGCGCCGCGTCGTCACCGCCATCCCCGGCCCGAAGTCGCAGGAGCTGCAGGCCCGCCGCGCCGCCGTGGTCGCCCAGGGCGTGGGCTCCGTGCTGCCGGTGTTCACGGCGCGCGCGGGCGGCGGAATCATCGAGGACGTCGACGGCAACCGGCTGATCGACTTCGGCTCCGGCATCGCGGTGACGTCCGTGGGCGCCTCCGCCGAGGCCGTCGTACGCCGGGCCTCGGCCCAGCTGCAGGACTTCACGCACACCTGTTTCATGGTCACGCCGTACGAGGGCTACGTGGCCGTCGCCGAGGCGCTGGCCGAGCTCACTCCGGGTGATCACGCCAAGAAGTCGGCGCTGTTCAACTCGGGCGCCGAGGCCGTCGAGAACGCCGTCAAGATCGCCCGCGCCTACACCCGGCGGCAGGCGGTCGTGGTGTTCGACCACGGCTACCACGGCCGGACGAACCTGACGATGGCGCTCACCGCCAAGAACATGCCCTACAAGCACGGCTTCGGCCCGTTCGCGCCCGAGGTCTACCGGATGCCGATGGCCTACGCCTACCGCTGGCCGACCGGCCCGGAGAACTGCGGCCCCGAGGCCGCCGCCATGGCCGTCGACCAGATCACCAAGCAGGTCGGCCCGGACAACGTGGCCGCGATCATCATCGAGCCGGTGCTCGGCGAGGGCGGCTTCATCGAGCCGGCGAAGGGCTTCCTGCCCGCGCTGCGGAAGTTCGCCACGGACAACGGCATCGTCTTCGTCGCCGACGAGATCCAGTCCGGCTTCTGCCGCACCGGCCAGTGGTTCGCCTGCGAGGACGAGGGCATCGTCCCGGACCTGATCACCACCGCCAAGGGCATCGCCGGCGGTCTGCCGCTGGCCGCCGTGACCGGCCGCGCCGAGATCATGGACGCGGCGCACGCGGGCGGTCTGGGCGGCACCTACGGCGGCAACCCGGTCGCCTGCGCGGGCGCGCTCGGCGCGATCGAGACGATGAAGGAGCTCGACCTGGTCGCCCGGGCGAAGGAGATCGAGGAGACCATGAAGGCCCGCCTGACGGCGATGGCCGAGAAGTTCGAGGTCATCGGCGACATCCGGGGCCGCGGCGCGATGATCGCGATCGAGCTGGTCAAGGACCGCGCCACCAAGGAGCCGAACCCCGAGGCGACCGCGGCGCTCGCCAAGGCGTGCCATCAGGAGGGGCTGCTGGTCCTGACCTGTGGCACCTACGGCAACGTGCTGCGTTTCCTGCCGCCGCTGGTGATCGGCCAGGACCTGCTGAACGAGGGCCTCGACATCATCGAGCAGGCGTTCACCCGCGTCTGAACCGGCCGGCAGCACCGGGATTCCGGCCCGGGGCGGCGGGCGTCAGAGGGTGTGAAGAAGGTGTGCGAGGTGGATGGCGGGACCTGTTTCCGGCTGTCGGAGCGGTTTTTCCTGTCGTAGGTTCTACCCAGATGAGAGATACACCCCGCCCACAGGGGACTGTGGGCGGCTCCTGGCCGCGGCATCCCCAGCCTCGACCTGGTCGTGCCCTCGCGCACACACCCGGAGCTTCCGGCTCCGGATCTCCTCACCGATCGGACGGCCGCACGCCCCAAACCCCCCGGGGCGGGCGGCACACCGATCCGGATGGCCGCCTCGGAACCGCCCCCCTGTTCCGGGGCGGCCGACGTGCGTCACGGACCGCCACGGACCCAGGACACGACCGGACGGGCCGTGGTCCACGTGATCTCCCGGCCGTTCTCCTGCCAAGCTGGTCGGCGTGACGACCTCCCCGGACCCGGACATCCGGCAGCCGCCGGCCGCGCGGACCGGAACGCACCCCGTTCCCGCGCGGCCGGCCCGCGTCGTGGCCGGCGCGGCCCTCCTGCTCCTCCTGATCACCTGGCAGGTCGCCGCCCGCGGTCCGCTCGCACGGGTGGACGAGCGGCTGAGCGGGGACGTGGTCGGGCCCGGCCGGCTCTCCGGGCTGCTCGCCGACCTGGGAAGCATCCCGGTCGCCGTGCCCGTCCTGGCCCTG
The DNA here is from genome assembly GCF_042869095.1 of Streptomyces sp. NPDC007264. NCBI lineage: Bacteria > Bacillati > Actinomycetota > Actinomycetes > Kitasatosporales > Streptomycetaceae > Streptomyces > Streptomyces sp. NPDC007264. The sequence continues at coordinate 359,956 of NZ_JBIAFD010000007.1, read as the reverse complement.
GTCCTGGTCCACGCCGCCTCGCGGGCACGGCGCTCCGGTGCGGACCGGTGGTGGCTGCCGTCCCTCGCCGCCGCGGTCTGCATGGCGGCCGTACCGGCGCTGGTCATCCCCTTCAAGGAGCTGATCGCCCGCCCGGGCCCCGCGGTGGCGGGCCCGGGCACCGGCTACTACCCCTCGGGGCACACGGCGACGGCGGCGGTCGCGTACGGCGCCGCGGCCGTGGTCCTGTGGCCCTGGCTGCGCTCGCCGTACGCCCGCCGCGAACTCCTCGTCGTGTGCGCGGTGCTGAATCTGGGCGTCGGCCTCGGTCTGGTCCGCCAGGGCTACCACTGGCTCCTGGACGTGCTGGCCAGTTGGTGCCTGTGCGCGATGCTGCTGACCGGGCTCGTGGTGCTCCTCGACCGGAGCAGCCGGACGCCTCCGGGCGCTCCCGGCTCCCGGACCGGTCCCGGCTGACCGGTGGCGCCGCCGTCGCCTCCCCGGCTGCCGGCGCGCCCCGCGCCCTGTGCCCCGCGCCCCGCGCCCCGCGTCAGCTGTCGAAGCCCAGCCCCAGCCTGTCCATCGTCCTCAGCCAGAGGTTGCGCCGCCCGCCGTGCGCGTCGGCCCGGGCCAGCGACCACCTGGTCAGTGCGATGCCCGTCCAGGCGAAGGGCTCCGGCGGGAACGGCAGCGGCTTCCTGCGGACCATCTCCAGCTCGGTCAGCTCGGTGCGCTCCCCCGCCAGCAGGTCCAGCATCACCTCCGCGCCGAAGCGGGTGGCACCGACGCCCAGCCCCGTGTAACCGGCCGCGTAGGCCACCCTCCCCCGGTGCGCCGTCCCGAAGAAGGCGGAGAAGCGCGAGCACGTGTCGATCGCACCGCCCCACGCGTGCGTGAAACGCAGGCCCTCCAGTTGCGGGAAGCACCTGAAGAAGTGCCCGGCGAGCTTGGCGTACGTCTCCGGGCGGTCGTCGTACTCGGCGCGCACCCGGCCGCCGTACGGGTAGACCGCGTCGTAACCGCCCCACAGGATGCGGTTGTCGGCCGAAAGACGGAAGTAGTGGAACTGGTTCGCCGAGTCCCCGAGGCCCTGGCGGTTCTTCCAGCCGACCGACGCGAGCCGGTCGGCCGTCAGCGGCTCGGTCATCAGCGCGTAGTCGTAGACGGGAACGGTGTACGGGCGCACGCGCCGGACCAGGTTCGGGAAGATGTTCGTGCCGAGCGCGACCTGCCGGGCCCGGACCGAGCCGTAGGGGGTGCGTACGGCCATGCCGGCGCCGTACGGCTTCAGGGTGAGGGCGGGCGTGTGCTCGTAGACCCGGACACCGAGCCGGAGGCAGGCCCGCTTGAGCCCCCAGGCGAGCCTGGCCGGGTTGAGCATGGCCACCCCCCGGCGGTCGTGCAGACCGGCGAGGAAGGTCGGTGAGTCGACCTGCTCCCTGACCGCCTCCGTGTCCAGGAACTCGGTGCCCTCCGCCAGGCCCCGGCGCTGTGTCTCCGCGTACCACTCGCGCAGTTCCCGCGCCTGGTACGGCTCGGTGGCGACGTCGATCTCGCCGGTGCGCTCGAAGTCGCAGTCGAGCAAGTGGCGGGCGACCGCCTTCTCGATCTCGTCGAGATTGCGGGCGCCCAGTTCCTGCAGCTTGTGGATCTCGCCCGGCCAGCGGGCGAGCCCGTTGGCCGGGCCATGGGTGAGGGAGGCGGCGCAGAAGCCGCCGTTGCGGCCGGAGGCGGCCCAGCCCGCCTCGCGGCCCTCCACCAGCACCACGTCCCGCTGCGGATCGCGTTCCTTGGCGATGAGCGCGGTCCACAGTCCGCTGTAGCCGCCGCCGACGACCAGCAGGTCGCAGGTCTCGGCGCCGGTGAGGGCGGGCTCGGGTCGGGGCTTGGCCGGGTCGTCCAGCCAGTACGGGACCGGCCGGACTTCGGAAAGGGACTTCGTCCAGGTGGTGCCACGGCTCATGGCGCTTGGGGCCATGACTGTCAACTCCCTACCGGTGCGTCATGCCTTGGGGCGGTTGCGGCGATTGCCGACGGCCATCGAGGTCAGGACCAGCAGCACGGCGACGATGAACATCGTCGTGCCGATGACATTGATCTGTACGGGCGTGCCGCGCTGTGCCGAGCCCCACACGAACATGGGGAAGGTGACGGTCGAGCCCGCGTTGAAGTTGGTGATGATGAAATCGTCGAAGGAGAGCGCGAAGGCGAGCAGCGCGCCCGCGGCGATCCCGGGTGCCGCGATCGGCAGGGTGACCCGGACGAAGGTCTGGAACGGTCCGGCGTACAGGTCCTGTGCCGCCTGCTCCAGCCTCGGGTCCATCGACATGACGCGTGCCTTGACGGCCGTGACGACGAAGCTGAGGCAGAACATGATGTGGGCGATCAGGATCGTCCAGAAGCCGAGCTGGGCACCCATGTTGAGGAACAGGGTGAGCAGTGAGGCCGCCATGACGACCTCGGGCATCGCCATGGGCAGGAAGATCAGCGAATTGACCGCGCCGCGTGCGCGGAAGCGGTAGCGGACCAGCGCGAAGGCGATCATCGTGCCGAGGACCGTGGCACCGATCGTCGCCCACACGGCGAGCTGCAGGCTGATCGACAGGGAGCCGCACATGTCGGCGACGCCGCACGGGTCCTTCCAGGCGCTCAGCGAGAACCGCTGCCACTCGTAGTTGAAGCGGCCCTTCGGCTGGTTGAAGGAGAACACCGTGACGACGACGTTCGGCAGCAGGAGATATGCGAGCGTCAGCAGTCCCGCGATGACGACGAGATGGCGCTTGAGCCAGTTGACGAAGGCCATTTAAACCAGATCCTCCGTGCCGGACCTGCGGATGTAGACGGTGACCATGATGAGGATCGCGGCCATCAGGATGAACGAGAGCGCCGCGGCCGTCGGGTAGTCGAGGATCCGCAGGAACTGCGTCTGGATGACGTTGCCGACCATGCGGGTGTCGGTGGAGCCGAGCAGATCGGCGTTCACGTAGTCGCCCGCGGCCGGGATGAAGGTGAGCAGCGTGCCGGAGACCACGCCCGGCATCGACAGCGGGAAGGTGACCTTCCGGAAGGTCGTGAGGGGCTTGGCGTACAGGTCGCCCGCCGCCTCGTGGAGGCGTCCGTCGATGCGCTCCAGCGAGGTGTACAGCGGCAGGATCATGAACGGCAGGAAGTTGTACGTCAGACCGGTGACCACCGCGAGCGGTGTGGCCAGGACCCGGTCGCCGGCCGTCCAGCCGAGCCAGCTGGTGACATCCAGGACGTGCAGCGTGTTGAGGGCGCCCACGACCGGGCCGCCGTCCGCGAGGATCGTCTTCCAGGCGAGCGTGCGGATCAGGAAGCTGGTGAAGAACGGCGCGATCACCAGGATCATGATGAGGTTGCGCCAGCGGCCCGCGCGGAACGCGATGAGGTACGCGAGCGGATAGCCGAGGACCAGGCACAGGAGCGTCGCGGCGGCCGCGTACAGGACGGAGCGCAAGAACTGCGGCCAGTACTCGGACAGCGCGTCCCAGTAGGTCGCGAAGTGCCAGGTGACCTTGTAGCCCTGCTCCAGGGACCCGGTCTGCACCGACGTGGACGCCTGGTAGACCATCGGCAGCGCGAAGAAGACCAGCAGCCACAGGATGCCGGGCAGCAGCAGCCAGTACGGGGTCATGCGGCCCCGCCTGCGCGGCGCTTTGCGCTCCGCTGCGGCGGGGGCGAGAGGCGGTGGAGCCTCGGTGAGCGTCGACATCAGGCCGCCTCTTCCTCGACGGTCTCCACGCCGGCGTCGATGTCCTGCGCCGCGTCCAGGCCGAAGGTGTGGGCCGGGTTCCAGTGCAGGACCACCTCGGCGCCGGGCACCAGCCGCGGGTCGCGGTCGATGTTCTGGACGTAGACCTCGAACTCGGGACAGGCCGGGCTGTCGATGACGTACTGCGTGGAGACGCCGATGAAGCTGGAGTCGGCGATCGTGCCGGTGATGCGGTTGCGGCCCCCGGGGATCTCGCCCGCGTCGTCGGTGTGGGTGAGGGATATCTTCTCCGGGCGGACGCCGACCAGCACCTTGCCGCCTGCCGTCGTCGGTGCGGAGCAGCGCGCCTCGGGGAGCGTGAGCTTGCCGCCGCCGGCCGCGAGGACGATGTCGCCGCCGTTCTTGGTGTCGACCTCGGCCTCGATGAGGTTGGAGGTGCCGAGGAAGTTGGCGACGAACGTGGTCTGCGGGTTCTCGTAGAGGTCGGTGGGCGAACCGAGCTGCTCGACCCGGCCCGCGTTCATCACGGCGACCGTGTCGGCCATCGTCATGGCCTCCTCCTGGTCGTGCGTGACATGGATGAACGTGATGCCGACCTCGGTCTGGATGCGCTTGAGCTCCAACTGCATCTGCCGGCGCAGCTTGAGGTCGAGGGCGCCGAGCGGCTCGTCGAGGAGGAGCACCTTGGGGTGGTTGATCAGGGCGCGGGCGACGGCGACGCGCTGCTGCTGGCCGCCGGAGAGCTGGTGCGGTTTCTTGCGCGCCTGCTCACCGAGCTGCACCAGGTCGAGCATCTCCTCGACCTGCTTCTTCACCGACTTGATGCCGCGCCGGCGCAGGCCGAAGGCGACGTTCTCGAAGACGTCGAGGTGCGGGAAGAGGGCGTACGACTGGAAGACCGTGTTCACCGGCCGCTTGTAGGGCGGCAGGTGGGTCACCTCCTGGTCGCCGAGGCGGACGCTGCCGGAGGAGGGTTCCTCCAGGCCGGCGATCATGCGCAGGGTGGTGGTCTTGCCGCAGCCGGAGGCGCCGAGCAGGGCGAAGAAGGAGCCCTGCGGCACGGTCAGGTCGAGCGGGTGCACGGCGGTGAAGGAGCCGTAGGTCTTGCTGATCCCGGAGAGGCGGACGTCGCCGCTGGTTTCTGTCGTCATCTTCGTCACGCCCCTGTCAGCTTTGCGAACTTCTCTTCGTAGGCCGTCTCTTCCTTCTGCGTCAGCGCGCGGAAGGCGTGGGACTTGGCGGCCATGGCCTTGTCGGGAAGGATCAGCGGGTTGTTCGCCGCGTCCTTGTCGATCTTCTCGAGGTAGGGCTTCACTCCGTCGGCGGGGCTGACGTAGTTGACGTAGGCGGCGAGCGCGGCGGCCTGCTCCGGCTCGTAGTAGAAGTCGATGAGCCGCTCGGCGTTGGTCTTGTGACGTGCCTTGTTCGGGATCAGCATGTTGTCCGTCGACGTCATGTAGCCGCTGTCGGGGATGATGAAGTCGACGTCCGGGCTGTCCGCCTTGAGCTGGACGATGTCGCCGCCCCAGGCCACGCAGGCGGCCAGGTCGCCCTTGGTGAGATCGGACGTGTAGTCGTTGCCGGTGAAGCGGCGGATCTGGCCCTTGTCGACGGCCTTCTGGAGGCGGGCGATCACCGCGTCGTAGTCGTCGTCGGTGAACTTCGCCGGGTCCTTGCCCATGTCGAGCAGGGTCATGCCGACGCTGTCGCGCATCTCCGACAGGAAGCCGACCCGGCCCTTGAGCTTGGGGTTGTCGAGCAGGTCGGAGATCGACCTGACCTCGATGCCGTCGAGCGCCTTCCTGTTGAAGGCGATGACGGTGGAGATGCCCTGCCAGGGGTAGGAGTACGCCCGGCCCGGGTCCCAGTCGGGGCTGCGGAACTGGCTCGACAGGTTGGCGTAGGCGTGCGGGAGGTTCGCGGGGTCCAGTTTCTGGGCCCATCCCAGGCGGATCACCCGGGCGGCCAGCCAGTCCGTGAGGACGATGAGGTCCCGTCCGGTGTCCTGGCCCGCGGCGAGCTGTGGCTTGACCTTGCCGAAGAACTCGTTGTTGTCGTTGATGTCCTCGGTGTACTTGACCTGGATGCCGGTCCGCTTGGTGAAGGCCTCGAGCGTCGGGCGGTGTTTGCCGCTGTCGTCGACGTCGATGTACTCGGGCCAGTTGGAGAAGTTGACGGTCTTCTCCTTCGCCGAGTGGTCCTCGGCGGCCGTGCCGCCCTGCGTCTTGCCTGCCGCGGGGATCCCGCAGGCGCTCAGCGCCCCGAGTCCACCCACCGCGAGCACGCCGCCCGCGGAGGCGCGCAGCAGCGAACGGCGGGTGAGGGATGCCCTGCCGTTCCGGAGGCTGCGCCGCACGGCGGCCGTTTGGGCCGGGGTCAGGCGGTCGGGCTCGTACTGCTCCATGCGCGTGGTGCCCTTTCGGGAGGGTGTGGCCGCGGGTCGGGCGGCCTGTCTGCTATCGGTCCCCGAAGACGGTGCGGTGCCAGTCCTTCCCGGCCACCGCCGTGTTGTCGAACATGACGTGCTTGATCTGTGTGTACTCCTCGAACGAATAGGCGGACATGTCCTTGCCGAAGCCGGACTGCTTGAATCCGCCGTGCGGCATCTCGCTGATGATCGGGATGTGGTCGTTGACCCATACGCAGCCCGCCCTGATCTCGCGGGTCGCGCGGCCCGCCCGGTAGACGTCGCGGCTCCAGGCGGACGCGGCGAGCCCGTACGGGGTGTCGTTGGCGAGCCGGATGCCGTCGTCGTCGCCGTCGAAGGGCAGCACGACGAGCACCGGCCCGAAGATCTCCGACTGGACGATCTCGCTGTCCTGGGGCGCGTCGGCCACGAGGGTGGGGCGATAGTACGCCCCGTGCTCGAGATCCCCCCCGGGAGTCTCCCCGCCGGTCACCACCCGCGCGTAGGCACGCGCCCGGTCGACGAAACCGGCCACGCGGTCGCGCTGGGCGTGCGAGATCAGCGGACCCAGGTCGGTGCCCGAGGCGAACGGGTCGCCGAGCCGGACGGTCTCCATGAGGGCGGCGGTCCTCGCCACGAACTCCTCGTAGAGGGAGCGTTGCACATACGCGCGGGTGGCGGCCGTGCAGTCCTGGCCGGTGTTGATGAGCGCGCCCGCGACCGCGCCGTTGACGGCGGCCTCCAGGTCGGCGTCGTCGAAGACGACGAAGGGCGCCTTGCCGCCGAGCTCCAGATGGATCCGCTTGACGCCTGCGGTGGCGATCTCGGCGACGCGCCTGCCGACGGCGGTGGAGCCGGTGAACGAGGTCATGACCACGTCGGGATGACCGACCAGGTGCTCGCCCGCCTCCTTGCCGGCGCCGGTGACGACATTGATCACACCGTCCGGGATGCCCGCCTCGGTGGCCGCCCGGGCGAACAGCAGCGAGGTCAGCGGGGTGAGCTCGGCGGGCTTGAGGACGATGGTGTTGCCCGCGGCGATCGCCGGGAGGATCTTCCAGGCCGCCATCTGGAGGGGGTAGTTCCAGGGCGCGACGGAACCGACGACGCCGATGGGTTCGCGGCGCACGTACGACGTGTGGTCGCCGGAGTACTCACCGGCGGCCTGCCCCGTCAGGTGCCGGGCGGCCCCCGCGAAGAAGGCGGTGTTGTCGATCGTGCCCGGCACGTCGAACTCCCGCGTGAGCTTGAGGGGTTTGCCGCACTGCAGGGACTCGAGGCGGGCGAGGTCCTCGGCGTGCCCGGCGAGGACGGCGGCGAAGCGGTGCAGCGCGTCGGAGCGCTCGGCGGGGGTGGCGCCCGACCAGTCGGGGAACGCTGCGCGGGCGGCCGCCACGGCGCGGTCGACGTCCTCGGTTCCGGCCAGCTCGTAGCTGAACACCTCGGCGCCGGTGGACGGGTCGACCACCATGTGCGTGCGGCCCGACGTGCCCCTGGCCGGCCTGCCCGCGATGTACTGCGCTCCGTCCGCGAAGCGTTCGCGCAGCTCGGCCTGTGTCCGGAAGCGGATGTCGGTCTCGCCGGTGTTGCCCGGGATGTCCATGTCGCTCTCCTCCGCCGCCGACCCGCGTCCAACGCGGGGGCTGACGTAGCTCCAGCTCGATTTGAGTGCCGATCCTGACAGAGGAGAAGGACGTCAACAAGGGATTCCGTTGTTGCCTTTTGGTTACGCGACGGAATCTGTCGACCAGGTGTCGAGTCACATCCGAAAAGCCGAGACGCAGTGTCAGTGGCGCATGCCACACTCGCCGCCATGGGGAAGATCGATTCTTGGGAGTCCCTCGTCGGGGAGCTCCAGGCGGGGGCGAGAGTCAAGTACCTGCACTTCTGGGGGCACCGCCCGCGGCCGGACGGGCGGATCGGGGCGAGCTGCCTGAGCCAGTGGTGGCCGTCGCCCTTCACCGCGGACGGCGTGGAGTACGCGACGGCCGAGCACTGGATGATGGCATCGAAGGCACGGCTGTTCCGCGACGCGGAGGCCGAGCGCCAGGCCGTCACGGCGCCGAACCCGGCGCTCGCCAAGAAGGCGGGACGGCTGGTGCGCGGCTTCGACGAGGCGATATGGGAGCGCGAGCGCTTCGGGATCGTCGTCGAGGGCAGCGTCCACAAGTTCGCCGCCCATCCCGGTCTGCGCGCCTTCCTGCTGGGTACGGGCGACCGTGTGCTCGTCGAGGCGAGCCCGGTCGACCGGGTGTGGGGCATCGGCCTCGCGGCGGACGACGAGCGGGCGGCGGACCCCCAGCGATGGCGCGGCCCGAACCTTCTGGGGTTCGCGCTGATGGCGGCACGGGAGCGGTTGGCGGCGGGCCGGGCCTGGAGGGCGTGTTGCGAAAGTCCCGTCTGCCCCGCGACGCCTGGCACGGCGCCTCGCCGCGTTGTCGGGATCGCCCGCGTACGCCCAGTACGCGGGTGATGCGACAACGCGGCGGTGGGGGCCCCTCCCGCGCGAGCGCAGCCGAGCGTGGGGGAGCCGTGCCGGGCGTCGCGAGCCGGTGAACCTTCCCGGCCACAGCACTAGCCGAGCCGGTGGGCCGTCAGGGACATCGAGTAGCCGTCCTCCGGGGCGAACCAGGGATCGTCATTGTTGTTCGGGGCGGTCAGGATCACGGCGAAAAGCCCGATGCCGAGGGCGACGCCGACCGCTCCGCAGATCAGGCCGGCCAGGGCCATGCCCCCGTTCGTCGCCTCGCCGCGGCGGGCCTTGCGGCGGCCGATGATGCCGAAGATCACGGCGAGCACGCCCACGACGATGGCCACCGGCCACAGGCAGAACACCGCGGCGGAGACGATCCCCAGGACCATCGAGGCGGTGCCCAAGCCGTTGCTCGGCATGAACGGCGTCCCCGGCCAGCCGTAGCCGACAGCGCCTCCCCCGGGGCCGTACCCCGGATAGCCGGGGTGAGCGGGGTAGGCGTACGGCGGCTGCCCGGGGCCTTCGGGGCCGATGGGCGGTGGCGGCACGGGCTCACCGGCGGCGGGCGGGGCGAAGGGGTCGGCAAGGGCGCCGGGCGTGGGCCCGCCGAACGGCGGGAGCGCGCCCACCGCGGGGCCGCCCGGCGTGGAGGGGGCGGGGCCCGGCGGGGCGAACGGAGCGCTCCATGGCCCCGCCGGGGCCTCGGAGCCGGGCAGGGAGACGACCGTGTGCTGGTCGTGCACGGACGGCGCGCCGCCGAGGGCCGCGGTGTCCGGGGGGCCCGCGGAGACCGGCCCGCCCGGAGTGGCGGTGCCCGCGCCGGGCGCCTGGCCGGCGGGCGGCGCCCACGGGTCCGGCGCGGGACGCGGGGCGGCGGCGGGCTTGTCGAGGGAGACCTCGGCCGGTGCCGGTGCCGTGTCGTCACCCGGGGAAGCCCACGGGCCCGGGGCGGCGTTCTGCGGCGATCCCGGCTGCGCCTGCGCGTCGTCGGACATGCGTGGGGTCCCCTCCGTCGTACGCCTGTCGTACGTCCCGTCATGCTACGGTCCACGCCTCCCCGGCATCGCCGCGCTCTACGATGATCCCCGAGTCACCGATCAGCCGATCACCCGCGTCCCGCCCGAACCCGGTGCGGGGACGCCGTTCCCGGGGAGGGACCTTGACCGACCACCGCGACCCCGCCGCCGCGCGCGATCTCAGCGCCTTCATCGCCGGGCTGCCCAAGGCCGAACTCCATGTGCACCACGTCGGCTCCGCCTCCCCCCGCATCGTCTCGGAACTGGCCGCCCGCCACCCCGACTCCAGGGTGCCCACCGACCCCGAGGCCCTCGTCGACTACTTCTCCTTCACGGACTTCGCCCACTTCATCGAGGTGTACCTGTCGGTCGTCGACCTCATCCGGACTCCCGAGGACGTGCGGCTGCTGACGTACGAGGTCGCCCGCGACATGGCCCGGCAGCAGGTCCGCTACGCCGAGCTGACCGTCACCCCCTTCTCCTCCACCCGTCGTGGCATCGACGAACGCGCCTTCATGGACGCCATCGAGGACGCCCGCAAGGCGGCGGAGGCCGAGTTCGGCACCGTTCTGCGCTGGTGCTTCGACATACCGGGCGAGGCCGGCCTCGAGTCCGCGGAGGAGACGATCCGGCTCGCCACCGACGACCGGCTGCGCCCCGAGGGGCTCGTCTCCTTCGGGCTCGGCGGACCCGAGATCGGCGTTCCGCGGCCGCAGTTCAAGCCGTACTTCGACCGGGCCAGGGCCGCCGGACTGCGGTCCGTGCCGCACGCGGGCGAGACGACCGGGCCCGAGACGGTCTGGGACGCCCTCGGCGAGCTGCGGGCCGAGCGCATCGGGCACGGCACCACGTCCGCCCAGGACCCGAAGCTGCTGGCGCACCTGGCCGAGCACCGCATCCCGCTGGAGGTCTGCCCGACCTCCAACGTCGCGACCCGCGCCGTCCGCACCCTCGACGAGCACCCCCTCAAGGAGTTCGTGCGTGCGGGCGTCCTCGTCACCATCAACTCCGACGACCCGCCGATGTTCGGCACCGACCTCAACAACGAGTACGCGGTCGCCGCACGGCTGCTCGACCTCGACGAGCGGGGTCTGGCGGACCTGGCCAAGAACGCGGTCGAGTCGTCCTTCCTCGACGCCGAGGGCAAGGCGACGCTGACGGCCGAGATCGACGCCTACACCGCGGCCCGGCTCGCACCCTGACCGCCCCCGCCGTCCCGGCACCCCCGGCGGGGCGCCGTGCGGCGTCCCGCCGCCACAATGGGCCCATGCGAACCGTGACCGCCGTGGCCCATCGCGGCGACCCCTACCGCCACCGCGAGAACACGATCGACTCGGTGCGTTCCGCGCTCCACCGGGGCGCGGACGCGGTCGAGATCGACGTACGGCTCACCCGTGACGGCGTCCCCGTGCTCCTGCACGACGAGACGCTGAAGCGGCTGTGGGCGCGGGACCGGCCGCTCACCGCCCTCTCCTCCGCCGAGGTGGCGGGGCTGACGGCGGGCCGGGTGCCGACGCTGGCGGACGCCCTGGCGGCGACCCACGGGAGCCGCGTCATGATCGACCTGCCCGGCACGCCCTCGGTCCGCGCCGTCCGCCGGGTCGTGGGTGTCGTCCGGGAGTGCGGGGCCGAGGAGCGGGTGTACTACTGCGCGGGGGCGCAGACCATGCTGGCCGTCCGGGCCGCCGCTCCCTCGGCGGAGATCGCCCTGACCTGGACGACCCTCGCCCCGCCGCGGCCCGCCCTGCTCGACGCGGTGCGCCCGCGCTGGCTCAACTACCGCTTCGGCCTCCTCAGCAAGGAGCTGACCGCCCGGACGCAGCGCGCGGGCTACCTGGTGTCGGCCTGGACGCCCGACACCAGGCGCTCCATGCGCCGCCTCCTCGCCATGGGCGTGGACTCGATCACGACGAACCGCCTCGACGCGCTGCGCGCGGTGCGCGGCGGCGAGGCGCGTCACCACACGGCCGCCCGGACGGTCACCCGCTGACGGCCCCGGCCGGAGCGGCGGGCGGTGCCGGTGCCGGTGCCGGTGCCGGTGCCGGTGCCGTCAGAGCCTCCAGCCGCTTGATCTTCCTGCGGAGCACGTACAGCGGGATCACGCCGAAGACCCCGAAGGACATGTCGATCAGCGACCACCAGAAGGGGATCCCGCGGATCGGCCCGCAGATGAGGGCCAGCGGGATGACGCCCGCGCAGGCGATCATCGCGAACTCCACCACCCAGATGTTGCGGACGGGGTCGCGGTAGGACCCGTAGAAGGCCACCGCGATCACGAGGTGCGCGAACGCCAGCCAGTCCGTTCCGTACAGGACGAAGGGCTGTTCGGCATCGGTGGCGTCGAGTCCGCGGCGCACCCGCTCGATCCAGTCCGTGAGGGCGGGGAGGTGCTGCGGCACCGACAGGGAGGTGAGCAGATCCTCGGCCCAGTGCAGCTCGTGCACGAGGGGGAAGGCGGTGGCGCCACTGAGCACCAGACACACGACGAAGAGAACCAACCAGACGCGGATGCCCTTCAGCAGGGCGGCTCTGTCGCTCATGCGAGGAGCGTACGCCTTGAATTGAACACGTTCAAAAATGCCCCCTCGCCTTGGGACGTGATCAGCAGGCGCTTGAGAGGGGGCGGACGGAGGGAAGGTCTGCCGTGGACACCGCGGAGATCGTCGTGGTGGTTCTGGCCGCCGTGCCGATCGGCGCCCTGGGCTGGTTCTTCTTCGGCCCGTGCCGCGCTCGCGGCGCACGCCTGGAGGGCGGGGTGCAGCGGGCCGAGGTGACCGTGCGGGGCGGCTACCGTCCCGCGGTGATCCGGGTGCGGCAGGGCGTGCCGGTGGAGCTCGTCTTCGACCGGCAGGAGTCCGGTGAGTGCACCGACCGCGTCGTCTTCCCCGGCCTACGGGTCAGTGCGGGGCTGCCCGCCTTCCAGCGCACCACCGTGCGCCTGCGCCCCGAGTGGTCACCCCGGTGATGTTCTACACCGGGTGGCCGATCCACCGCATCGGCCGACTGACCCTGCGCCACCGCGACGCCGACATGAACTCCCTTATCACGCTGGGCACTTAGGCGGCGTACGGCTACAGCGTGCTGGTCACCCTGGCGCCGCGACCGCTGCCGGCGGACCTGCGCGAGGTCTACTTCGAGGGGGTCGGGCCGACGCCTCGGGCACCCCCACGGAGTGAACACGGTCCCGCTCCCACCCGTACAGCCGTACAGCCGTATGCGCGGGGGCTCGTCACCGGGCATCCGCTCCCTTCCGCCTAGGATGATCCCGATGCAGAGTCGTGAGCAGCACCAGCCACCGCGACCGCCCGTGCGGCGGTGGACGGCGCTGCTCGTGCTGGGCCTGCTGGCCGGGCTCCTGGGCATGCACGCCCTCGCCCCCGGAGGCATCGCCCCGCACCACGCCCACGCCCGGCCCGTGCCGGCCGCCGCGGCCGTGGACGGCGACTGCGCCGACGGTCACTGCGGTGGAAGCCATGCGCAGCACGCGGACACCACCTGCGCGGCGGCCGCCGTCGGCGAGGCCCCGCAGCCGCCCGCGCTCACGCCCGATCCGACGGTCCGTCCCGCGCCCACCGGTGCCGTGCGCGCCCACCCGGCCGCGGCTCCTGACGGCGGACGCGCGCCACCGTCTCTGGCCGAACTCCAACTCCTGCGGATCTAGAGGCCGCCACGGCACCGGGTCGCACTCCCGCCCGGCGCCCACGCACGCCCGGATCCACTTTCCTTTCACACCGCAGGAGTTCCAGCATGACCGTGTCACGTGTCCTCGTCCGTCGCGCCGCCCTGGCCACGGCCACCGCCACCGCCGCGGTGGTCCTCGCCGCCTGCGGCGGCGACAGCGACGGCAGCCACTCCGGCGGCGGCTCGGCGTCGTCGTCCGCGAGCACCGGTACCCACGCCGGAGCGCACACCACCCAGGACGTGTCCTTCGCGCAGGGCATGATCCCGCACCACCGGCAGGCCCTGGAGATGGCGCGGCTCGCCGCCGGCCGGGCGTCCTCCGCCCAGGTCAAGGACCTGGCCTCGCGCATCGAGAAGGCGCAGGACCCGGAGATCACCGCCATGACGGGCTGGCTGAGGTCCTGGGGCGAGGACGTGCCGGCGTCCGACGGCTCCATGGGATCCATGCCCGGCATGGACCACTCCGGCCACTCGGGCATGCCCGGGATGATGACCGTCCAGGACATGGACCGGCTGAAGAAGGCGTCCGGCAAGGACTTCGACACCATGTTCCTGACCATGATGGTCGAGCACCACAAGGGCGCGGTCGCGATGGCCACCACCGAGCAGGACAAGGGCGCGTACGGGCCCGCCACCTCCATGGCCGGCGGGATCATCACCTCGCAGACCGCCGAGATCACCGAGATGGACAAGCTGCTCGGCAAGGGCTGACGGCGACGGCCGTACGCGACGCGTGCCGTGCCCCGGGCCCGCCGCACGCGTACGGCCGGTGAGCGGGTGCCGCGGTCCCGGACGGAGTGTCCGCCGCCGTGCCGCGGGACGCCGCGGCCCCGGACGGGAGGAGTCCCGTCCGGGGCCGCGGTGAGGGCGGGGTGGCGCCTACGCGTCCAGCGACGTCATCACGTGCTTGACCCGCGTGTAGTCGTCGAAGCCGTAGGCCGACAGGTCCTTGCCGTAGCCGGACTTCTTGAAGCCGCCGTGCGGCATCTCGGCCACCAGCGGGATGTGCGTGTTGATCCACACGCAGCCGAAGTCGAGGGCCTTGGACAGGCGCATGGCGCGCGCGTGGTCCTTCGTCCACACCGAGGAGGCGAGGGCGTAGTCGACGCCGTTCGCGTACTCGACGGCCTGCGCCTCGTCCGTGAAGGACTGGACGGTGATGACCGGCCCGAAGACCTCGTTCTGGATGATCTCGTCGTCCTGCTTGAGGCCCGAGACCACGGTCGGCGCGAAGAAGTAGCCCTTGTCGCCGACCCGCTGGCCGCCGGCCTCGACCTTGGCGTGCGCGGGCAGGCGCTCGATGAAGCCGGAGACCTGCGCCAGCTGGTTCGGGTTGTTGAGGGGCCCGTAGAGCACGTCCTCGTCGTCCGGCAGGCCGGTCTTCGTCTCGGCGGCGGCCTTCGCGAGCGCGGCCACGAACTCGTCGTGGATGGACTCGTGGACCAGGACACGGCAGGCGGCCGTGCAGTCCTGGCCGGCGTTGAAGAAGCCGGCCACGGAGATGTCCTCGACGGCCTTGGCGATGTCGGTGTCCTCGAAGACGACGACCGGCGCCTTGCCGCCCAGCTCCAGGTGGACGCGCTTGAGGTCCTTGGACGCGGACTCGGCGACGTTCATACCGGCGCGCACCGAGCCGGTGATCGAGGCCATCGCCGGGGTCGGGTGCTCCACCATCATGCGGCCCGTCTCACGGTCGCCGCAGATGACGTTGAAGACGCCCTTGGGCAGGATCGAGCCGATGATGTCGGCGATCAGGACCGTGGACGCCGGCGTGGTGTCCGACGGCTTCAGGACGACCGTGTTGCCCGCCGCGATCGCCGGGGCGAACTTCCACACCGCCATCATCATCGGGTAGTTCCACGGCGCCACCTGCGCGCAGACGCCCACGGGCTCGCGGCGGATCATGGAGGTCATCCCCTCCATGTACTCGCCGGCCGAACGGCCTTCGAGCATGCGGGCCGCACCCGCGAAGAAGCGGATCTGGTCGACCATCGGCGGGATCTCCTCCGACCGGGTCAGCCCGGTCGGCTTGCCCGTGTTCTCGACCTCGGCCGCGATCAGCTCCTCGGCCCGCTCCTCGAACGCGTCCGCGATCTTGAGGAGAGCCTTCTGGCGCTCGGCGGGCGTGGTGTCCCGCCAGGCGGGGAAGGCCGCAGCGGCGGCCGCCATCGCGGCGTCGACGTCCGCCTGCCCGGACAGCGGCGCGGTCGCGTACGCCTCGCCGGTCACGGGGTTGACCACCTCGGTGGTCCGTCCGTCGGCGGCGTCACGGAATTCGCCGTCGATGTAGTTGCGCAGACGACGCAGCTCGGTGCTCACTGCGGGCCCTCCCAGCTCAGTTTCGGGTGTCCAATCGCTGAGACACCCACCCTAGTGCGTGGTCCCACGTTTTCAACACCCCCAATCCCATGGAAGCTGCGAAATCCGCAGGCTTGCCGCACACAGACAACGAATTTCATCGATCGAGCCTTGCGAAACTGCCGAGACGTCGTGCACAGTGAGGTGGTGGCCAGTCGAAACGCAGACCAGAAGGACTCCCGCGAGTCCAGGAGCGGCGGCACCCCCCAGTTGGACGCCGTCTCCCTCGCCATCATCGAGCAGCTCCAGGAGGACGGCCGCCGGCCGTACGCCGCGATCGGGAAGGCCGTCGGCCTCTCCGAGGCGGCCGTGCGCCAGCGCGTCCAGAAGCTGCTCGACCAGGGCGTGATGCAGATCGTCGCCGTCACGGACCCGCTCACCGTGGGGTTCCGCCGACAGGCGATGGTCGGCATCAACGTCGAGGGCGACGTGGAGTCCGTCGCCGACGCGCTGGCCGCCATGTCCGAATGCGAGTACGTGGTGATGACCGCAGGCTCGTTCGACCTGATGGTGGAGATCGTCTGCGAGGACGACGACCACCTGCTGGACGTCATCAGCAAGGGCATCCGGGCCCTCCCCGGAGTGCGCTCCACCGAGAGCTTCGTCTACCTCAGGCTCAAGAAGCAGACCTACATGTGGGGAACCCGATAGCCGTGAGCACCAAGGACCTCAGCAAGACCGCGTACGACCACCTGTGGATGCACTTCACCCGCATGTCCTCGTACGAGAACGCGCCCGTTCCCACCATCGTCCGGGGCGAAGGCGTCTCCATCTACGACGACAAGGGCAAGCGCTACATCGACGGTCTGTCCGGCCTGTTCGTGACCCAGGTGGGCCACGGCCGCACCGAGCTGGCCGAGACGGCGTTGAAGCAGGCGCAGGAGCTGGCGTTCTTCCCCGTGTGGTCCTACGCCCACCCCAAGGCCGTCGAGCTGGCGGAGCGCCTCGCCGGCTACGCGCCGGGCGATCTGAACAAGGTCTTCTTCACCACGGGCGGCGGCGAGGCGGTCGAGACCGCCTGGAAGCTCGCCAAGCAGTACTTCAAGCTGGTCGGCAAGCCCACCAAGCACAAGGTCATATCCCGCGCGGTCGCCTACCACGGCACCCCGCAGGGCGCCCTGTCCATCACCGGCCTGCCGGCCCTGAAGGCCCCCTTCGAGCCGCTGGTGCCGGGCGCGCACAAGGTCCCGAACACCAACATCTACCGCGCCCCGATCTTCGGCGACGACCCGGAGGCGTTCGGCCGCTGGGCCGCCGACCAGATCGAGCAGCAGATCCTCTTCGAGGGCCCGGACACGGTGGCCGCGGTCTTCCTGGAGCCGGTGCAGAACGCCGGCGGCTGCTTCCCGCCCCCGCCCGGCTACTTCCGGCGGGTGCGCGAGATCTGCGACCGGTACGACGTACTGCTCGTGTCGGACGAGGTGATCTGCGCCTTCGGCCGCCTGGGCACGATGTTCGCCTGCGACAAGTTCGACTACGTCCCGGACATGATCACCTGCGCCAAGGGTATGACGTCGGGCTACTCCCCGATCGGCGCGTGCATCATCTCCGACCGCCTGGCCGAGCCGTTCTACCAGGGCGACAACACCTTCCTGCACGGCTACACCTTCGGCGGCCACCCGGTGTCGGCCGCGGTGGGTCTCGCCAACCTCGACATCTTCGAGCGTGAGGGCCTCAACCAGCACGTGCTCGACCACGAGGCCGCCTTCTTCTCGACCCTGCAGAAGCTGCACGACCTGCCGATCGTCGGCGACGTCCGCGGCAACGGCTTCTTCTACGGCATCGAACTGGTCAAGGACAAGGCGACCAAGGAGAGCTTCAACGAGGAGGAGACCGAGCGCGTCCTGTACGGCTTCCTCTCCAAGGCCCTGTACGACAACGGCCTGTACTGCCGGGCCGACGACCGCGGCGACCCGGTCGTCCAGCTCGCCCCGCCGCTGATCTCCGACCAGGGGACGTTCGACGAGATCGAGGCGATCCTGCGCGCGACGCTGACGGAGGCGTGGACGAAGCTGTGAGCCGGCGGACGCCCGGCGTCCATGGTTCCGGTCTGCCTTCCGGATGATCAGAAACGGCCCCGAGCCGACCGTTGGAGTGAGAAACGGCGGTCCGGGGCCGTTTGCTGTCCGGGCTCGCGGCGCGCGCTGCCTAGCGTGCCCTTGAGTGATCGGCCCTGCCTTCGTCCCCCGAACGGCTCCCCCGGACGGGGGACCGCGCGGGCCGACGGAACCGAACCGAGGTGTACGCGATGGTGGCCCCGCCGGACAACGACGTGCTCTGGGCACGCGCCCTGCACATCCAGCACAACGGCTCACCCGCGCTCTGCGGCGTCTCGCTGGAGGTGCGCGAGGGCGAGATCCTGGCCGTCACGGGTCCCCGCGGCAGCGGCAAGACGACCCTGCTCCAGTGCCTCGCCGGGCTGCTCCCCGCCCAGGAGGGCGAGGTCTGGTTCAACAGCACACCGGTGCACACCCTGGGACCGGCGGCCCGCGAACGGCTGCGGCGCGACCGCTTCGGCTGGATCGACACGACGCCCCTCCTCGTACCCGGTCTGAACGCCTGGGAGAACACGGCCCTGCCGCTGATGCTGCGCGGCACGAGCCGCCGCCGGGCCAAGGCCGTCGCGCTGGAGTGGCTGGAGCGCCTCGACATCGGCGAGCACGCCCGCACGCGCCCGCACCGGCTCGTCCAGGCCCAGCGGCAACGGGTCGCCGTCGCCCGGGCACTCGCCACCTGCCCGACCGTGCTCTTCGCGGACGAGCCGACCGCCGCGCTGCACCAGGGCGACGGGGCGCAGGTGCTGCGCACCCTCACCACGGCGGCCCGCTCGCACGGCATCACCGTCGTCCTCACCACCCACCAGGCGCAGGAGGCGGCCCTGGCCGACCGCACGGTGTCCCTGCTCGACGGACGCCGCGTCAGCACCGTGCACCTGCCCCCGGTGGCCGAGGCAGAAGGCCGGGCCGCGTGCTCGCTCTCCGCCTAGCCCGGGGGGCCCACCCCCTCCTCCAGCTCCGCCGGCTCCTGGTCGCAGCGGCCTCGGCGGGCACGGGCTTCCTGCTGCTGTGCACCCTCGGACACGCGATGGGGCACCCCGACGCGCCGGGCGGCTCGGCGCTGCGGCTGGCCTGGTGCGCCGCCCCCGGGGCCGCCACGGTGTACTTCGCGGTGGCGGTCGCCCGTACCGATCCGGGCACCCGCCCGCGCTCCGGCCTCGCGGCGATCGGCCTCGGCCCGGCCCGGCTGACGGCCCTCTCCGCGGTGACCACGGCCCTGTCGACCCTGCTCGGCTCGCTGCTGGCACTGCTGGTCTTCCTGCATCTGCGAGGTGATCTGCCGGGCCTGCCGTTCGGCGGCGCCGCGGCGGGGTTCCTCGCCGCGGACCGGCCGCTGCCGCTGCCCGCGGCGCTGACGCTGCTGTCGCTGGTGCCGATCGCGGCGTCCACGGCCGCGGCGCTGGCCCTGCGCCCCGGGAACGGCGGTCCGCGCCCGGCCGGGCGGCGCGGCCGGGCACGGACCGCGCCCGGCGGCGACGGCACCCCGGACGCACCACCCTCCGGCCCGGACGAGACCCCGGTACCGGATCCGCCCACCGCGCCCCGGCCCGCTCCGGGCGGCCTGCCGTGGGGCGTGGCCGCCCTGGCCGCCGGACTCGCCGTGGAGGCCTACGCGAGCCGCCCGGGTCCGGCCCTCCACCTGTCCGGCGGGCTGCCGAGCGGACAGGTGGGGGTGTCGGCGGGCTGGGCGCTGACCGCGCTGGGGCTCGTGCTGGCCGCGCCCGCGGTCGCGCATCTGTGCGGCCGGCTGCTGCAGGCCGTGCGTCCCGGTGCGCTGCGGCTGCTGGCCGGGCGCGGCCTCCAGGAGGACGCGCGGCGGATCGGGCGGCCGCTCGGTGTGGTGTGCGCCGTGGCGTCGGGGACGTACGCGATGGCGGCGTACGCCGACGCCCGCCCCTCGTTCGGGCCGCTCACCACGCTGGGCGCGGTGCTCGTGGCGGGCTGCACGCTCGCCACGCTGGCGACGGCGAGCGTCGAGGCGCGGCAGACACACGCCGACACGGTGGCCGCGCTGGTGCGGCTGGGTGCGCCGGCGACGGTGCTGCGCACCGCGGCGCTGCTGCGCGCGGGCGTGCTCGTCGCGGTGTTCGCCCCCCTGACCTGGGTGGTCGCCGAGTTGGCGGCCGTGCCGCTCGCGAGCTGAGCGCGCCCTCTCAGGGCCGGGAGCCTTCCGGCCGGAAGAATTTCCGCGGCCACCGATGAGTTCCGCACCGCCGCGCGGTCCATCTCTGCGTACGACCCACCACACCTCGGGAGAGACCGCTCATGTACCAGCAGATGATCTTCGTTAACCTTCCGGTCGCCGACGTCGACGCCTCGAAGAAGTTCTTCACGGAGCTGGGCTACTCGCTCAACCCGCAGTTCACGACGGACGACTGCGCCTGCGTCGTCATCAGCGACACGATCGTCGCGATGCTGCTGAGCAGGCAGCGCTACGCCGACTTCACGGCCAAGGAGATCGCGGACGCCACCAAGACCAGTGAGGTGCTGGTCTGTCTGAGCGCCGAGAGCCGCGAGAAGGTCGACGAACTGGTCGACACGGCGATCGCGGCGGGCGGCACGAGCAGCCGGGAGGCGACGGACCACGGCTTCATGTACGGCCGCACGTTCGACGATCTGGACGGCCACACCTGGGAGATCGTGTGGATGGACCCGGCGGCGGTCCAGGGCTGAGCCCGGCCGGGTGAACGGCGCGGCGACGGCGGGAAGTCGAGGGCAGGCCCGGACAGCGTTCAAACGCGGCCATGGTTAATGAGAGGGCAAAGGCGACCGTCATGCCGGACATCGGCGTTGACAGCACTTAGCCGACGCTTATAGACCTGTGATTCTCCTGGGGACGCTGTTGCAGCAGCAACGGTCCCCCCACCCCCCGCAGTTGCGCATCCCGCGAAGGGCCATCGTGACCATATCCTCCCGCACCGCACGATCGGTGCGCATTCTCGGCGTCGCCTCCGCCACCGCCGCGCTCGCGCTCGGTGTGGCCGGCAACGCACTCGCCTGCAACATCCGTGACTTCTCGGCCGCTGCGTCCTGCGACGGCAACGGGAAGGGCGTCATCACCGTCACCGACAAGGACGCCTCCGGCAAGGAGGCGACCGTGACGGTCTACCTGGAGTCGAACGGCGCGGACGCCAAGAAGGTCGGCGAGCAGACCGTCACCGGCACCCGCGAGGGCGCCACCGTCACCTTCTCCGAGGACTGGGCGCCGAACGCGCAGTACCGCATCCACATCAAGGCCGGCAACATCGTCGACGAGGACGTCAAGTCGGGCCTGACCACGCCGTCCGAGGCGTGCAAGAGCGAGACCACCCCGCCGGCCACCCAGACCCCGAAGCCGTCGGAGACGCCGTCGTCGTCCACGACCCCGTCGGCCACGCCGTCGCAGTCCGGCAGCACGGCCCCCGCCACCACCGTGGACAACTCCCCCTCGCCCGCGGCCGGCAGCTCCAACCTGGCCGAGACCGGCGCCAGCTCCAGCACGCCCCTGATCGCCGGTGTCGCCGGTGGCCTGGTCGTCATCGGCGGTGGCGCGGTGTTCTTCGGCATGCGCCGTCGCGGCGCCACGAAGGCCGACTGACGCCCCATCGGTTTCCAGCGGCCGACGGCCCGTCCCCTGCCCGGGGCGGGCCGTCGTGCTGAGCGGTCACCCGGATCCGCCGGTTGCGAGCACCACGGTCTCGGCCGCCTCGAACACCACTCCGACCTCGTCCCCGGCCTCCGGCGCCTCCCGCAGGGCACAGGCCGCCTCCAGCTCCGGCGCCTCGCCGGGCAGCAGCCGCACGGTGACATGGGTGCCGCGGAAGGTGCGCGCGGCGACGGTGCAGCGCAGGCCCTCGGCCGCGTCCACCAGCCGTACGCCGGCGGGCCGGACCAGCAGTGCGCCCGCCCCCTGCGGGGAGCCCTCGGGGACCGGGAGTCTGCCCCACGGCGTGTCCGCCACCCGGCCGGAGACGGTCGCCGGCACCACGTTGTCGAAGCCGAGGAACCGCGCCACGAACTCGTCCGCGGGCCGCTGCCACACATCGAGGGGCGTACCGGACTGGGCGATCCGTCCGTCACGCATCACGACGACCCGGTCGGCGAGCGCGAACGCCTCGCCCTGGTCGTGGGTGACGGCGAGCACCGTGGTGCCCAACCGCCCGAACAGATCACGCAGTTCGACGACCAGGCGTTCGCGCAGGGACCGGTCGAGCTGGCCCAGCGGTTCGTCCAGCATGAGCAGCCGCGGCCGGGGCGCGAGGGCGCGGGCGAGCGCGACACGCTGCTGTTCGCCTCCGGAGAGCGAGGCGACGGCCCTGCGCGCGGCCCCCGGCAGCCCGACCAGGCGCAGCAGCTCACCGACGCGCGCGTCCCGTTCGGCGCGCGCCACACCGTGCATACGGAGCCCGAAGGCGACGTTGCCGCCCACGTCACGCTGCGGGAACAGCTGGTGGTCCTGGAACATCAGCCCGACCCCGCGCCGGTGCGCGGGCACCCCGTCCAGGGCCCGGCCGTCCAGGATCACCCGTCCCGCGTCGAGGAGTTGCAGCCCGGCCACCGTGCGCAGCAGCGTCGACTTGCCGCTGCCGCTCGGCCCCAGCACACACACCACCTCGTGCTCGGCGACGTCGAGGCCGACTCCGTCGAGGACGGCGCGCCCCGCGAGACGCACGGTCGCCCGCTCGAGCCTGAGCATCGTCACCACTCCCCCGCCCGGTCGGTGCGCAGCCGTTCCAGGACCAGCAACGCCATCGCGCACACCACCATCAAGATCGTCGAGAGGGCCATGGCCTGGCCGTAGTTGAGATCACCCGGCCGTGCGAGCAGACGCGCGACGGCCACCGGCAGGGTCGGGTTGCCCGGCCGTGCGATGAAGACGGTCGCCCCGAACTCGCCCAGGGACACGGCGAACGCGAACCCGGCCGCGATCAGCAGCGCCCGCCGCACGATCGGCAGGTCGACCTCCCGCCACACCCGCCACGGCGAGGCCCCGAGCACGGCCGCCGCCTCCCGCAGCCGCTCGTCCACGGCCCGCAGCACGGGCAGCATGGTGCGCACCACGAAGGGGGCGCCCACCAGCGCCTGCGCGAGCGGCACCAGGATCCATGAGCCGCGCAGGTCGAGCGGCGGCCGGTCGAGGGCGATCAGGAACCCGAAGCCGACGGTGACGGCGGACACGCCGAGCGGCAGCATCAGCAGCGCGTCGAGGCCGCGGACCAGACGCCCGGCGTCCCTGCGGGCGAGGGCCGCGGCGGCCAGGCTCCCGATCAGCACGGCGATGAGCGTGGCGGCGACGGCGTACCGCAGCGAGGTGCCGACCGCGTCGAGGGGCGGGACGAGGAAGGTTCCGCCGTCCGTGCGGGTCAGCGCCGCGTAGTAGCCGAGACCGGGGGCGTCGAACGACCGCAGGACGAGGACGGCCGGCGGCAGCACCAGCAGCACGCCCACGGTGAGCAGGACGGAGGCGAGCAGCGCCCACTGGCCCGCCCCGTGCGGCCTGCGCGCGGTGCGGGAGGCATCGACCAGGCGCAGCGCGCTCTCGCGGCGGCGCACGGTCCACGCGTGCGCGAGGAGGATCGCGCCCACCGCCGCGAACTGGACGAGCGTCAGCACGGCGGCCGTGGACAGGTCGAAGATCTCCGAGGTCTGGCGGTAGATCTCGACCTCCAGCGTGGAGAAGGCGGGGCCGCCGAGGATCTGCACCACGCCGAACGAGGTGAACGTGAAGAGGAACACCATCAGGGCGGCGGCCGCCAGGGCCGGGCCAAGCGCGGGCAGGGTCACCTGCCGCCAGGCCGCGAACCGGGAGGCGCCGAGGACGCGCGCGGCCTCTTCCTGGCGCGGGTCGAGCTGCGCCCACAGACCGCCGACCGTGCGGACGACGACCGCGTAGTTGAAGAAGACATGGGCGAGCAGGACGGCCCACACGGTGGTGTCGAGCCGGACGCCCCACAGGTCGTCGAGGAGTCCGCCACGGCCGACGAGGGCGAGGAAGGCCGTGCCGACCACGACGGTCGGCAGCACGAACGGGACGGTGACGACGGCGCGCAGCACCTCCTTGCCCGGGAACGCGAGGCGGGCGAAGACGTAGGCACCGGGGAGCGCGACGAGGAGCGTCAGGGCGGTCGAGGCCAGCGCCTGCCAGGTGGTGAACCACAGCACGTGCCGCATGCCGGGCTGCGCGAGGACGTCCACGACGGCCCCGGGGTGCCACGCCCCGTCGGCGTGGAGGCCACGGGCGACGATCGCGGCGACGGGGTAGGCGAAGAAGAGCGCGAAGAACGCGACCGGCAGGGCGATGAGCCCCCACCGCGCCGCGTTCCCGCGCCTCCTCGGGTCTCCTTCGGTACGAGCTACTTCAGTACGAGCGAGGTCCATGCCTTGACCCACTGGTCGCGGTGGGCGGCGACCTCGGCCGGGGCCATGGTCTCGGGGTCCTTCGCCGCGGGCCCGTACGCGGTGAACTCGGCGGGCACCGCGGCGCCCTTCACCACCGGGTACACGAACATGTTGAGCGGCATGTCCTGCTGGAACCTCGTGCCGATCAGGAAGTCGAGGAACGCCTTGCCGCCCTTGGTGTTGTGCGCGTTGCTCAGCAGGCCCGCGAACTCGATCTGCCGGAAGCAGGTGCCGTCGGCGACACCGGTGGGCGCCGTCTTCGGGCGGGGCTCGGCGTAGACGACCTCGGCGGGCGGGGAGGATGCGTACGAGACGACGAGCGGCCGGTCGCCGCCCGCCTTCCTGCCGCCGGCGGATCCGGAGAACTCCTGGTCGTACGCCTGCTCCCAGCCGTCGACCACCTTCACGCCGTTGGCCTTGAGCTTCTTCCAGTACTCCGGCCAGCCCCGGTCGCCGTACCGGGCGGCCGTGCCGAGCAGGAAGCCGAGGCCGGGCGAGGAGGTGGCGGCGTTCTCGGTGACGAGCAGGTTCCTGTACGCGGGCTTGGTGAGGTCGTCGAAGGAGGCGGGCGGGGCCAGCCTGTGGTCGGCGAAGTACTTCTTGTCGTAGTTGACGCAGACGTCGCCGAAGTCGACCGGTGTGACCCGGTGCTTGTCGCGGTCGAGCTGGTACTGCCCGCCGACTCGGTCGAGGCCCTCGGCCCGGTACGGCTGGAACAGCCCGTTGTCGAGCGCCCGGGACAGCAGCGTGTTGTCGACGCCGAAGAAGACGTCGCCCTGCGGGTTGTCCTTGGTGAGGATCGCCTTGTTGACGGCCTGTCCCGCGTCGCCGTCCTTGAGGACCCGGACGCGGTAGCCGGACTCCTTCTCGAAGGCCGCGACGACGCTCTTGGACGCGGCCCACGAGTCGTGGCTGACGAGGGTCACGGTCGTGGAGTCGCCGCCGCTGCCGCCGGTGGAGCCGGACGAGCCGCACGCGGACAGCGTGACCATGCCCAGCCCGACGACCGCGGCCGCGAACTGCCTGCCGATGTTGTTCACTGACATTCCTCCTGGAGGTGACCAGGAAGAGACGCGGCCCCGCCCGGGAACGCGGAGCGGACCCGGGCAGGGCGCAACAGCCTGAATGGAGACCGAACTTCCTACCCAGAATGACCTGGGCGAGGTTCAGAGGGTCTGCGGTCGTTCCCGCACTCTCAGCGCTGTGGCGCTCCCCTGTCGGAATATGAAGATGTGCTTACGGGGGTCAGACTACCGTCCTACCGCTCGCCGGCCGCCAGCTGCCCGCACGCTCCGTCGATCTCCTGGCCCCGGGTGTCCCGGACGGTGACCGGTACCCCGTAGGCGGCGATCGCCTCGACGAACGCCTTCTCGTCCTCGGGCCGCGAGGCGGTCCACCGGGAGCCGGGCGTGGGGTTCAGCGGGATCAGATTGACGTGCACGGGCTTGCCCTTGAGCAGCCGACCGAGCAGATCGCCGCGCCACGCCTGGTCGTTGATGTCCCGGATCAGCGCGTACTCGATGGACAGCCGGCGCCCGGACCTGGCGGTGTACTCCAGCCCGGCGTCCAGCACCTCGCGCACCTTCCACCGCGTGTTGACCGGGACGAGGGTGTCCCGCAGCTCGTCGTCCGGGGCGTGCAGCGAGATGGCGAGCCGGCACTTGAGGCCCTCGTCGGTGAGGCGGTGGATGCCCGGCACCAGGCCCACCGTCGACACGGTGATCCCGCGCTGGGACAGCCCGAGCCCGTCCGGGGCGGGGGCGGTGAGGGCACGGATGGCGCCGACGACCCGCCCGTAGTTGGCCAGGGGCTCGCCCATGCCCATGAAGACGATGTTGGACAGCCGCGCCGGACCGCCCGGGATCTCGCCGTCGCGCAGCGCTCGCATGCCGTCCACGATCTGGTGCACGATCTCGGCGGTGGACAGGTTGCGGTCGAGGCCGGCCTGCCCCGTGGCGCAGAAGGGGCAGTTCATCCCGCAGCCCGCCTGCGAGCTGATGCACATGGTGACCCGGTCGGGGTAGCGCATCAGCACGGACTCGACGAGCGTCCCGTCGAACAGCCGCCACAGCGTCTTGCGGGTCGTGCCCCGGTCGGTCGACAGATGCCGGACGACCGTCATGAGCTCCGGCAGCAGCGCCTCCTGGAGCCCGGCGCGGGAGGAGACAGGGATGTCGGTCCACTGCTCGGGGTCGTGCGCATACCGCGCGAAGTAGTGCTGCGCGAGCTGCTTGGCGCGAAACGGCTTCTCACCGATCGCGGCGACCGCCTCCTTGCGCTCGGCGGGCGTGAGGTCGGC
Source organism: Streptomyces sp. NPDC007264 (assembly GCF_042869095.1). Lineage (NCBI taxonomy): Bacteria > Bacillati > Actinomycetota > Actinomycetes > Kitasatosporales > Streptomycetaceae > Streptomyces > Streptomyces sp. NPDC007264. The sequence goes on along the minus strand of NZ_JBIAFD010000007.1, from coordinate 333,575 downwards.
GAGGTGCCGCGGCGGCTTCTTGGCTTCGCGCGGCGCGGTGAAGGTCAGTTCTCCGGGCTTGGGCATGGTGCGTCCAGTGTCGCAGATCCAGTCGGGTGACCTGGGGCTGTCGCTCGCTACGACTGTCGTTAGTAGTCGCCACCGGTCGCTGCTGAGCGGCCTCGGACGGCCCAGGGACGGCCCAGGAATGAACCGAGCCGGGAGCGGAGATCGGAAGCTGCTCCGCCGACCGACACCCGTCACTCAAGCGGCATGGGAGCGACCGGGAGCTGTTCCTTGTATAGCCACGTGAAGGTGCGGTCCGGTTCGAGGTGAGCCTCTCCCCAGTGGATGACATGGATGCCGTTCTCCGCGTCGGCCGTGAAGAACACGCAGACGAGCCTCGTGGAGGCCCCCAGCTCCTCGAACGCCTCGTGCAGTCCCAGGTACTCCTCCGTTGCCAGGCCGGCGTCGACCTCGAACAGCCCGTCTGGAGCCTGCGGCCCATGGGCCCGGAACAGCCGTCGGCGAGTCGGCGACGCATTGGCAGGCAACCGTGCGCGATCTAGGGGCCGCAGCTTGTCCGCGTACCTGAAGGGAAAGAGCGCGTGCTCGTTGATCACGGCGTACTCGTACCCTCGTACGTCCCGTACGGACTCCCCCAACTCCCGCGCCGCGTCCGCCAGGCCCTCACGCACAGCCCCGACCAGGGCCACACCGTAGGGGCTCCGCTTCTTTAGCCCCGCCGCAATGTGCGCCGCGTGAGCCTTCGAGTGTGCCTTGGCCAGTTGCAGTGGCACCGCGACGGCGAGCGCGCCGGCGTGCCGCCCGAACCGCTCGGTTGCCCAGTCCGACGGCACAGCCAGATCACCACTCAACTCGCACATGAGGCGTCCTCTCCTCGGATCGTCCGCTTCTCAACTGTGTGACAGCCACGCGAAGGACCCACAAGGGGGCGATTCGGCCACCATGACAGAGGCAGAACCGCGCCACAGTCCTGTCGTAGCGGTAGAACCGATTGAAGGCGGATCATCCTGCTCCAGCCCGCTTAGAGGCTGAGCCCGCTAGCATGTCGGAACGACGGTCAGAGAGTTGAGGGTTAAATGTCGCTGGAAGCGCAAATCGCCTCTAAGGCAAAAGAGATTCACACCGATGGGTACCCGATGTCCATCGGTGAGGTGCTCTCTCTTTACAAGGATGGGGACATTGATGTCCATCCTGAATTCCAGCGGATTTTCAGGTGGAACGACGATCAAAAGTCGCGACTCATCGAATCCATTCTCCTCGGCATCCCCATCCCGCCGATCTTCGTCTCGCAACGAGGAGACGGCATTTGGGACATCATCGACGGTGTGCAGCGACTGTCCACCATCTTTCAGTTCGTGGGTGTTTACCGCGACCATGAAGGTCGACTGGCACAGCCTCTGGTGCTCCAGCCCACGGAATATCTTCCGGCCCTCGAAGGCTACACCTGGGAGGTTGCAACCGAGAGCGGAAACGTCTTCACCGACGCAATGCGGAGGGACTTCAAGCGCGCCAAGCTCGAATTCCGCATCATCCGGAAGGAGTCAGATGAAAACGCAAAATATGACCTCTTCCAGCGTCTAAACTCAGGGGCTCAACTTTCCCCCCAGGAAGCACGAAACTGTCTCCTCGTAATGCTCAACTCGGACATGTTCAGTAGAATTTCTGAGCTTTCCGAAAACATCAACTTCAAGGATTGCGTCCCCCTGTCGGACCAGAAAGAAGGTCAGGCATACCGACAAGAGCTCGTTTTGCGATTCTTCTGCCAGGCAGCCTTCACTGGATCGCATACTGAACTCCCGCTTGAATACGGCGAGTATCTGACGCGATGGATGCGCGACGCTGCCCAGTCGTACAGTGCAGGCGATTCACCCATTGACGTTGAGCTCTTCCAGCGCACATTCAAGCTCTTGAACGAGCAGCTAGGCGAAGATGCCTTCCGACGCTTCAATGGCGTGAAGAGTCTTGGACCGTTCTCGATTTCCTCCTTCGAGTTCGTCACCTCGGGCGTAGCATCGAATATTGACTTCTGGGAAGACAATGCCGCCCGGCTGGCTCAACGGGTGCATTCTGTTTGGGTCGCACCGGAATTCCGGGAGAATTCGGGCACCGGCGTTAGCCCACGTCGCCGGGTCCCTAGGCTGATCCTCAACGCCCGTCGGTACTTCTCCTCTGCGGACTGACTGTGGCAGTCAGAACAATCGGGGAGCTAGAGGACCGACTAGACAATGCGCTGGCTTGGCGTCGCATTGAACTACAGACGCTGAAATCTCAAATCCGGGCCACCTACAGGAATTCAGCCCACTCACCCTTGACCCGAGCCTTAGCGCGTAGCGGTATCGCTCTGCTGTACGCCCACTGGGAGGGCTACGTCAAGGAATCCTGTCAGGCCTATGTGGACTACGTAGCGAAGCGGCGTTTGAAAGTAGGTGAATTGAACGACGGTCTCCTGAAAGTCGTGCTTGACCAACTGAATCGTCGGTCCGCTTCCGGTGATGAGTCGGCGATGATGGCCCTCATGGAGGCCGTGCGCACTCCCGCATAACGCCCGTGCTCGCATACCGCGTGACACCATTGTCGACACGAAGTCCAATCTACGGTCGACAGTGCTCTCGGATATCCTGGAGTGCATCGGGCTCGACCCGGCTATCTTTCTTACAAAGAATAACCTCATCGACCGAACTCTCTGCGACGGTCGAAATGCCATTGCGCATGGTCGAGATTACTATCCAAATCCCGACGAGTTCGATACGTTGCACGATGAAGTAATGTCGATGCTGACCGAGATTCGATCTACGATCATGCTGCACGCGCAAGAGCAGAGGTATCGGAGAAATTCCCAGTAAGTCTGTGGCGCGACGTCGCGAGGTCGGCGGAGCGGCTTTGGGCTGGAGCTGCTTTGGGGCGAGTGATCATGGCCCCGTAAGCTTCCGGCGCGTCGGGCAGTCTGTGGACCTGCCCGGTAAAGCACGACGTTGGGGCCATGATCTTAGAGGCTCGCCCCAAAGTGGCTGCCTAAAGCCGTGGAGTCGACCGCCCCAGCCACAGAGGGTTTTCTCTGCTCTGCCCGCTGCACGTAGCGCGCCGCCGGGCGCGGCCAGCCGGGGCGCAGACAGGAGGCAGGCCGCGCCGCAGAGGCGGCGCGCACCCGCGCCGTGCGCGGGCTTGATGAACGTAGGGAAAGTCCTACCGCGCTCGCTCTCAGTGATCGTCTCGATCAGGACGGATCTACTCACGGAGTAGGTGCACGGCTACGCTTGTGCCGACCGGCGTCACAGGAAGCAAGGGGCGTGCTCACCGCATGGGACCGAAGTCGGAGCGGGTCTACCGCACGATTCGCGAGTGGATCTCCACAGGCGTGTACCCGCCAGGCTCCAAGATCCCGTCCGAGCGCACCCTCGCGGAAGAGCTAGGCATCGGTCGCACGGCACTGCGCCAGGTCCTCGCCAAGCTCGTTGCCGAGGGTGTCATCGAGGTGCACGGTCGTAGCTCGTACCGGGTGCCGGACCGATCCGTGACCACGAAGACGCCGACGGACGTCGAGCCGTGGCAGATCCATGGTGAGCGGATGCTGTACGACAACCAGTGGGTGAAGCTCAGCCTCGTCGACGTCGAGCCTCCAGGAGTCGAGCGCTTCGAGCATCACGTGGTGAAGCTGCACCACGTGGCCATCGCCGCCGTCATCGACGACCAAGACCGCGTGTTGATGCTGTGGCGCTACCGCTTCGTCCCCGACTCGTTCGGCTGGGAGTTGCCCGGCGGCATCGTCGACGAGGGCGAGGACCCGTCGCAGACGGCTCTCCGTGAGGTCGAGGAGGAGACCGGCTGGCGGCCGGAGGCTCTCCAGCACGTGGTCACCTATCAGCCCATGGTGGGCATGGTCGACTCGCCTCACGAGATCTACGTGGGCCAGGGCGCCAAGCTCGTCGGGGAACCGACGGACCTCGAAGAGGCGGGGCACGTCGCGTGGGTACCGCTCTCCGACATCCCGGGGCTGATGGCCCGGGGCGAACTCATGGGCTCGGGAACGCTCGTCGCCCTGCTGCACGTGCTCGCCTCGCGGGGTGCCGGGGCTTCTCCTACAGCTGCTGCGTGAGCTGCTCGACTCGGCGCCGATGACGTACTGATCCCGTACGGCTCGCAATCAGGCGTGCCTGGCAGAGGTGTTCGTGCGCCTTGTCGTACTCGCCGCGGGCCAAGTGCGCCTGCGCGAGATCGCAGCGCAGTCCTGCGGAGGCCCGGACGAAGGTCGGGTCTGAGGTGTCGAGCGCCACGTACAGGTTCGCGACAGCTTCGTCGTCGCCGAGCAGCGCCAGTGTGCTGCCGCGCCACCTGGTGAGGTGTCCTTCGTTCAGGAAGATGCTCAGCATGTCCGGGTCCCTGGCGTCCGCCCCGGGCGGGAGGCATCGCACCGCGCTCTCCAGCGCCCGCCGGCAGTCGTCGGGCATCCCCGCCCTGGCGCAGATCTCGGCTTCGGCCGCGTACAGCCAGGCAGCGAGGCGCGGAGACATGGCCTTGCCGCCGAGTCGCTGGGCCTCCCGGATCAACTGCACTGCCATGGGGGCACGGCCCGCATCGCACAGCACGTATGCCTGCTCGGCCGTGGCGTGCGCGAGGTACATCGGCGCGTCGGCCTCCTGGGCTGCTCGCTTGCCCAGCTCGTAGTTGCGCCAGGCACGTTCGACCGCTCCGACGTCGAGGGCCTGCCAGGCCGCCAGCGTCGCCGCCCCGGCGAGCGCTCGAGCGACCGGTCGCCGGGTTTCGGGGAGTACGGCGAAGGTGAGGGCGTCCTCAAGGGTTGCCAGGTGGGCGGTCATCTGGTCGACGAGGCTCACGGCTCCCATCTGCCGGTCCATGGTCCTCAACAGCTCCGTTTGGTCCATGAACGTCTTCACCATGGTCAGGCTGACGCTGCGGGCCGCGTCGATCCGGTCCATGAGTTCGTCGTAGCCGTCTGCCGTGGCGGGTGCAGGCAACGTCTCGGGCTTGCCAGTCAGTTCGTCATTGGTGATGCCGAGCAGACCGCGCAGGATCTTCGCGTAGCGGGCCGAGATCGGGCGTCGGCCGTTCTCCCACTCCGAGACGTACACGCGCAGACTGGCCGTTGATGCGACCGTGAGCATGTGCTGTCGCGCATGGCGCTCGATCTCCCGGACCAGCCGCTCTTGCGACCACTCCCGTGCGCTCCTCGCCGCCTTGAGTCCGTTCGTCACGTCGCGCCGCCCTGCCTAGGTTGCTGAGCCCTGACAGCAGCATGCCGCACAGCAGCGCAGGTAGGCAGGGGTTAACGCGTCGGGTGTTAACCCCTGTTGGCTACCGGGCCGTTGGCCGGAACGGTTCCCTGGAACCGTGGCAGTAAGGCCAGTTGAGGCACCGAGCGCACAGCATCGCTTGACAACTGGTGCGCACCAGATGCAACCTTCTGGTGCGCACCAGTTAGCAGCGCAAAGGCCAGCGGCTTTGCTGCGGCCCCGTCCATGCACGGGAGCGGCGACCCACCGCCAAGCAAGTACGCCGCTCCCTCCCCTCTGAAAGGGAGTTCCATCATGCGTCAGATTCCCGTCGACACCACCGGCGCCACCGTGATGGTGGCGAAGGCACCGCAGCCGAAGCTGAAGGACCGCCGGACGGGCGAGATCGCCCTCGACACCGAGACCGGCGCCAAGCTGATGACCGTCGACGTGATGTTCGCGGCCAACAACGAGGTGGAGATCCTGTCCCTGACCGTTCCCGAGACTGGTGTCTCCGAGGAACTGGTCATGGGTATGCCGGTCGCGCTGACCGGCCTGGTCGCCCGGCCCTGGGAGAACGAGTTCAACGGCCAGAAGCGGCACGGGATCGCCTTCCGCGCGGTTGCCGTCACGTCGCTCGTCGCCGCTGGCTCGGCCTCGAAGGCGGCCTGACGATGACCGGCTTCACGGTCGCCCTGGTGCTGGTCGTCGCCGCTGCGGGTCTCCTGCGGTGGCGGCGCCCCGCCTGGTACTGGCTGACCTTCGGGGTCACCTTCGCCACGCTGCGGGTCCTGGTCCGGTATGCCTCCGTCATGGACGCCTGCGGGCTGACCGTGCCGCCCTCGCGCTGGCGCCTCATCCTGGCCCGGATGGCCAACCGTCCGGTGCCGGAGTCCCGGGCACCTCGCATCCGGCGGCTGCGGCCCACACGGACCGGCCTGGTCCTCCGGCTCAAGCTCCAGCCCGGACAGGACGCCTTCGACGTCTCGGCCGCCACGGACCGGCTGCGCCACTCCTTCGGAATGTACGGCGTGGCCTCCTGCGAACTTCGGTCCGGTGTCGTCGAGTTGCGGATGACCGGCTACGACGTGCTGAAGCGGGTGCAGATGCCCGCCAAGACCGACCGTACGCCGATGCGGGTTCCGGTCGCCCTGCGGGAGGACGGCTCGGTGCACTACCGCGACTACCGCAGCGTTCCGCACGGTCTGACCCTCGGCGCCACCGAGTCCGGCAAGTCCGTCTATCAGCGCAACCTTGTCGCCGGGCTCGCTCCGCATGACGTCGCCCTCGTCGGCATCGACTGCAAACAGGGGGTGGAGCTCTTTCCGCTGGCCCGCCGGTTCTCGGCGCTCGCCGACAACCCGGACACCGCGCTTGAGTTGCTGGAAGCGCTCGTGACCCACATGGAGGAGGTGTATCAGCTCATCCGCGCCGAGCAGCGCGTCAGCGTGGCCGTGCCGGATGCGGAGATCGCCGCCGACATATGGGACCTGCCGGAAGATCTGCGCCCGGTCCCGGTCGTGGTCCTGGTCGACGAGGTGGCCGAACTCGCCCTGTTCGCCACCAAGGAGGAGGAGAAGAGGCGGGACCGGATCATCACCGCTCTCGTCCGGCTCGCCCAGCTCGGCCGCGCGGCCGGCATCTATCTGGAGATCTGCGGGCAGCGCTTCGGCTCCGAACTCGGCAAGGGCATCACGATGCTCCGCGCCCAGCTCACCGGCCGGACCGCACACCGCGTCAACGACGAGTCCAGCGCGAACATGGCCTTCGGCGACATCTCTCCGGACGCCGTCCTCGCCGCGATCCAGATCCCGACCGACACACCCGGTATCGCCGTCACGGGCGACTCGTCCGGCGGCTGGGCCCGTATCCGCGCTCCGCACACCTCGCTCCGCGAGGCCGTGAACATCTGCAACAAGCACGCCGACCGCACCCCGGACCTGCCCGCACTGGCGGCCTTCCGGCCCGCTCTCACCCCGCTGCCGTCGGCCGGTGTGCCGCTCTCCAAGGCAGCGCCCGCCGCGGCCTGACCTCTCGCCTCTCGGTCGGCGCGACCGCCTTTGCGCCAAGTCCCTACCCCCTCCATGCCTCATGGCAGGAAGGAGCCCCCCGTGTTCTGTGAGCACTGCGGCGACGTCGACGGCACCGAGACCGGCGTCGACCACGACGAACGTGACTGCCCCTGGTACGACACCGACGAGGGCACCGTGACGGTTGACCCCGCCCACCTGGCTGACGTCCTTCAGGCCGCCGCGGACGGCGTCCCGGCCCTCCAGGCCGCGACCGACCTCCTCGTCGACCACGGCTTGTGGATCAAGCATCTGGCCGAGCGACCTGGCCTGCTGCTGATCGACTACTCCGGGTCTGCTCCGGAGGTGTACGGGGTCGACTGGCTCAAGGTCGTCGAAGCCCTGGCCGCGAAGAAGCTGCCCGCGTCGGGTGGGGAGCTGCGCATCCTGGCCATCGCCGCGTCCCTCGCCGACACCGCCGCCCGAATCCCGCTGGGTGACGCTGTCAGCGGTCTGGACGCAACCAACCTCGACCGGGTCCTGAAGGCCATCGCCAAGGCCAACGGCCGATCCGTGACGGGATGACCGTCATGACCTCGCGACTACGCATCGATGCCGTGCTCGTCCAGGCCGTCATCGCCGGGGCCCTGTCCTTCGCCCACCTTCACGACCTCGCCGCTGCAGCCGGACAGGACGGATGGAAGGCGTGGGCCTACCCGATCAGCGTTGACCTGCTTCTGGTCGCCGCCTGGCGACGGCTCCGCAGCGACGGGCCGTCCCGGCTCGCCTGGTGCTGGTTCCTGATCGCCCTGTTCGCCTCCCTCGGTGCCAACGTCGCCACCGCCGGATTCCTCGACCTGGCCAACCCGCCCGCCCTGCTCCGACTCGGCATCGCCGGATGGCCCGCCCTCGCCTTCCTCGGTGGCACCCTCCTCGCTCACTCCGCCGGGGACCATGTGCCGGTTCCGCCGGCCCCCGCGCCTGAACCGGTCGCTGGAGCAGTCACCGCCGACGCGGAGTCGGACGCCATCCCGGTGCCCAGCGCCGAGGAAGCTCCCGCGCTCCCCGCCCCCGAACCCGTCGCGTCTGCGCCCGCCGTTCCGGCTCCCCCGGTCCCGGCCGCGCTGGTCGACCACGCCCGCAAGGTCGCCGACGACCACCGCGCCCGTACCGGATCACCGATCGACACCGACACCCTGCGCGCCCGCCTCGGCGTCCCACCGCAGCTCGCCGACGCCATCGCCGCCCAGCTCGCCTGACCAGAAGGGAGAACCACCGCCATGCCCGCCCGCGACCACTTCCACTCCGTGATGCGGATCGGCCCCGTGCAGATCGGCACCCGCCGCGACCGCAACGGCCAGACCAAGCACGCCGCCGTGTGCACCGCCGACCGCTGCGGCTGGTCCGCCGAGTACTCCAGCCAGTCCGCCGCCCAGCTCGCCGCCCGCACCCACCGCTGCAAGGTCCGCTAGGAGTCCACCGCCATGCAGGTTCCGCTCTGGCTCGCGCTGATCGTCGTCGGCTGGCTCGGCGTCAAGCTCATCCGCCCGCCCTGGTGGCTCATCGTCGTGCTCCTCCTCGGCGGCTACCTCCTCGCCGACAGCGTGTTCGCCCCGCTCATCGACTCCACCGTCAAGTAAGCGACCAGGAAGGAACACCCGCGATGCTCCGCCCCAAGGTCCCGACCAACCCGATGCCGACCGGCATCGTCACCCCGCCCACGGTCATCGAGCCGACCGCCGTGGTGCAGCAGTCGTCGGCTCCCACCCCCGCCCCGCCCGCTCCGGCCGCTCCCGCTCCTGCCCGGCCCACCGTCCAGCTCACCCCCGGCTCCGTCGTCGCGCTCATCGGTGGCGGCACGGCCGTGGTCCTGGTCGTCGGCACGGTTCTCGTCTCCATGCTCCTGGCGGTCGCCGTCACCGCCGCCTCGGTCGCCGTCTGCGCCCTGGTCGTCCGCTCGCTCATCTCCGGCCAGCACCACCGCTGACCCGGCTCCCGAGGCGACGTACAAGCCGCCAAGCACGCCGCCGCCTCCGGGACCGGGTTCCGCCAACCAGCCGCCCTCGCAAGGGAGAACACCATGGACATGCAGCTCGCTGCGAGCCTTGCGCCGTTACTGGGCTGGGCCGTGCACGGCGGTATCCTCACCCGCCGTCTCGCCTCCTCCCGCCATGACCCGCTCACCGGCCTGCACACCCGCGCCGGATGGACCGCCCGCGCCGAACACCTCATCCGCTGGCGCCCTCGGGCCGTCGTCCTCCTGGTCGACCTCGACCACTTCAAGACCCTCAACGACCTCCACGGCCACGCCGCCGGGGACGCCGCCCTCGTCGCCACAGCCGACCGGCTCCGCACTTGGTGTGGACGCAACGGCACGGCCGGACGCCTGGGTGGGGATGAGTTCGTCGCCGTTGTCCAGGACTCGGCCGCCGCCGACCTCGACGCGCTGACCACCGCGCTTCACCGGCCGCTGCCATACGACGGGGCGTCGCTCCCGATGGCCGCCTCGGTCGGTGCCTGCCTCGTGACCGAGCTGCCGGTGCCTTCCCTGACCCACGCTCTCGCCGCCGCCGACGCGGCCATGTACGCGGCCAAGGGCCGTGGCCGTCGAGGCTCGCGCACCTCTCGCTGACCGGCACCCGGGTGGCGCACAAGCCGCCAAGCACGCCGCCACCCGGGGCCGTTCCTTCCAACCGCGATCGAAAGGAACCCTCATCATGGCCCAGCTCATCCCGCCCGCGCCGAGGATCTGCCCGACCTGCGACGGCTTTGCCTCCGTCGCCGTCACCCTCGGCGGTCGCGACGCCCGCGGCCACCTGCGCACCATCACCGCCAACTGCCCGGCCTGCAAGGGCACCGGCACCACCCGCCGCACCCGGGAGGGCGCCCGTGCCTGACCTGCTGCGCGACCCGACCACCCTCGGCGACCTGCTGAGGGTGGCTTCGGCTGCCGACTACCACCGCTGGCACGACCAGATCCGCCGCACCGGCGGCTGCGCCGACCCCATCCACCTGCGCGGCTGGACCCTCCACAAGGACAAGGTCACCGGCGAGACCCTGCACCACTACTCCACCGAGTCCGAGCCGGGCGGGCGCCTCCGCGTCGCCTGCGGCAACCGCCGCGCCTCCCGCTGCCCGGCCTGCGCCTGGACCTACGCGGGCGACACCTACCACCTGATCCGCGCGGGCCTGGCCGGAGACGACCGCCGCGACATCCCCGCCACCGTCCGCGACCACCCGCGCGTCTTCGCCACCCTCACCGCCCCGTCCTTCGGCCCGGTCCACAACCGCCCCGACCGAGGCGCCTGCCGCTGCGGCACCCGTCACGCCACCGATGATCCCGCCCTCGGCACGGCCCTCGACCCGGTCACCTACGACTACGCGGGCGCCGTCCTCTTCAACAACCACGCCGGGCAGCTGTGGCAGCGCTTCACCAACCGGCTCCGCCGCGAGATCGCCGCCCGCGCCGGCCTCTCCCAACGGGAGCTGAAGGAGTGCGCCCGGCTGTCGTACGGCAAGGTCGCGGAGTTCCAGAAGCGCGGCGCCGTGCACTTCCACGCCGTGATCCGCCTCGACGGACCCGAAGGGCCGGACACCGCGCCCCCGTCCTGGGCCACGGTCGATCTCCTCGCCGACGCGATCCGCGCCGCCGCCGCGCACTCGTACACCTCCGTCTCGCTGCCCGCCGCCGAAGACCAGCCCGCCCGCACCTTCCGCTGGGGCACCCAGCTCGACGTACGCCCCGTCAGGGCCTTCGGTGACGGCTCCGCGATCACTGAACAGGCCGTCGCGTCCTACGTCGCCAAGTACGCCACCAAGGCCGCAGAGAACACCGGCACCCTCGACCGCCGCATCGGGGAGCTGTCCGAACTCGACCGCCACGGCGTGCCCGACCACGCCCGCCGCCTCATCGAGGCGTGCAAGCTGCTCGACCCCTTGTACCCCGACCGCCGCCTGTGGGCTTGGGCGCACATGCTCGGATTCCGCGGCCACTTCAGCTCCAAGTCCCGCCGCTACTCGACCACCCTCGGCGCCCTCCGCCAGGCCCGCGCCGACTTCCGCGCCGCCCAGGAACGCGAAGCCCTCGGGCTCGAGGACCACGAGCCGGACACCGTGCTCGTCCTCACCGGCTGGCAGTACGCCGGGCACGGCCACACCCCCGGTGAATCCGTCCTCGCCGCCACCATCGCCCGCGATCTCCAGCTCAACCGCGAAACCGCCCGCGAAGCCCTACGCGACCGACTCACCGACGAAAGGGAGTGCTGACCGTGGCCTCAGAGCTGCCGAACCGGTTCCTGACCCCTGAGGACCTGGTCGAGATGTTCGAGCTTCCCAGTGTGGAGACGGTCTACCAGTGGCGCCGGAAGCACACCGGTCCCCGCGGCTTCCGCGTCGGGCGGCATCTGCGCTTCGATCCGCGCGATGTTCGGGCCTGGGTGGACTCGCAGCTTGGGGAGGCCGCCTGATGGCCGGCCACGTCCAAGACCGCTGGTACAAGACGGAGACCGGGCCGGACGGCAAGTCCATCAAGGTCAAGACTGAGCGGTACGGCACCGGCATGCGCTACCGCGCCCGTTATATCGGGCCCGACGGCACCGAGAAGTCCAAGAGCTTCCCGGACCGACAGAAGCGCCTCGCCGAGAAGTGGCTCACCGATATCGCGTCGGACATGTCGCGCGGCCAGTACATCGATCCGCGCGCAGCTCGGATCACGTTCAAGAGCTACGCCGAGAAGTGGCTGAAGACGCACCACATCGACCCGGCCAGTCAGGTCGTGGTCGAGCAACGGTTGCGCCTGCACGCCTTCCGGCTGATCGGCTCTCGGCCCCTGGACTCCTTCCGTCCGGAGCACATCCGGGGCCTGGTGAGCGCGCTGGAGAACGACCCGGCCGTGAGCGGCGGCTATGCGCGGAACATCTACGGAGACGTGCGGGCTGTGCTCAGTGCGGCCGTTGATGACGGGCTGTTGCCCCGCAACCCGTGCGCCGTGAAGTCCGTTCGCCCGCCGGCCACCGAGCAACGCCGTGTCGTGCCCTGGCTGCCTGCGCAGGTTCAGGCGGTCCGTGCAGCACTCCCCCAGCGCTACCGGCCCATGGTGGACGTGGGCGCCGGTTGCGGGCTCCGTCAAGGGGAGATTGTGGGACTGGCTGAGGATGCACTCGACTTCGAAGGCGGCCTCATTCGGGTGGTGCGGCAGGTGAAACTGATTCGAGGCAAGGCCGTGTTCGCTCCGCCGAAGTGCAACAAGGAGCGGGACGTACCGTTGCCTCCCTCGGTGGCTGAGGCTCTGCGGGCTCACATGGACGCCTTCAAGCCGGTCGAGATCACGTTGCCCTGGCGTAAGCCAGACGGTCCGAGGGTGTCTGCCCGCCTCCTGTTCACGAACACCGCGAGCGGTCTTGTATGGCGCAGCAACTTCAACATCCAGGAGTGGAAGCCCGCACTCGCGGCGGCTGGCCTGATCTCGGAGGCCGGGGAGGACGGCAAGTACGAGTCCGCTCGTGAGCACGGCATGCACGCGCTCAGGCACTTCTACGCCTCGGTGCTGCTAGACGCCGGCGAGAGCATAAAGGCCGTGAGTGAGTACCTGGGCCACTCCGACCCCGGGTTGACGCTGCGGGTTTACGCGCATCTGATGCCGTCGAGCCTAGAGCGAACGCGGAAGGCAGTCGACAGCGTTTTTCGAACCTCTCACGATTAACAAGCGGCAAGCCGAGCCAAGCCCGTTAGATAGGATCATTCGAGGGCAAGCTAAGGTCTTCGCGGGCCGCCTTTATGAAGTCCTTTCGCGCCTGCTTCAAAGCATTAGTTTGCCTGTCGTGTTCTGAGGTACGAGCCGGCAACTCCAGATATTGCATATCCAAGAGTCTGACTCGCTCCTCCGAGGAGATAGTGACGGCAGGCAGCGCGGCGAAGGCCTGACTCACAACCTCAGCCGCTTGGGCGACCTCGGCCGGAACGTCTTCGAGTAGCCTGTAGTCGCCATCGGTAGGGTGCTGCCGCACTTTTCGACCGAGCTGCCCGAGCGCAGCACGGAGGAAAGTTGCCGGAGGGGCGACCGGAGGAGTAACGGCACTCGCACCCATCGAAAGATTTTCCTCTTCGCACATCCGAGTGAGCTTAGTCCAGGCACGGCCAATTTCCGCTTGACGCTCATAATTTCGAGCGACTTTAAAAGTCAAATCTCTCAGCGGCACAGACAAATCAACAAGATCTTCCGATCCTTCCAACGTCACGATGAGTTGCGTGTTAAGCAAGGCGGTCCTAAGAGGCCCAAGCTCCGCTTTACGGGCGGCCCAGCTTTCGTCAGCCAGAGTCAGGTTCGCCTGCCCAGTCAGAAGATCTGCAGCCGCGAGAAGCTGATGCGCCGAGAGCAGGAACGCGACGTAGGCCTCACGCTGAGTGCTACGTCGCCACTGCACGTATGTGGCTGATGTTTCGGCTCTTACAGCATCGAGAGCTGCACGATATGTCGCCTCGGCCTGCGCAACGCCCGCGCGGGCAGACTCACTCGCGCCACGCATCTGCCACCGCCCCACTATCACCGCGATGGGGATGCCCAGTGCCGCGACTGCCGACGCTGAGACTGCACCTATGCCCTGCAAGTCCATGCCCGGATCTTGCCGCAGCGACTGGGCCGTCGTGATGCCTTTCAGCAAGTCCGCAAGCCGACTGCAGCGATAGCACGAGCGCCAGAGCGACGGAAGCTAGGCCGACGGGGCCTTGAATCCCTGCCAGTACGGCCCAGAGACGGCCCAGCAACCCGAAAACGGCGTAACACAGGCGCCAAACGCCCAGGTAGGGGGCCTACTGCTGTCGAACCACTGCCAGTTCTCCGGGCTTGGGCATGGTCCTCCCAGTGTCGCAGACGCGTTCACCGGTGCTCCCGGCCAGTTATCTGGCATATCGTAATAAAGGCCGCATTCGGGGCCGACGCCGGGGCGGCCAGGGTCGCCGGGTGTGAACGGTGGAGGTGATCGGGGTGCCGGACCTCGTCGGCAGGGTGTCGCGCGCCGGTATCTGGCGCCACCCCGTGATCGTCGGGCTGCTGGTGTCGCTCTACCCGGTGGTCCTGCTGGTGGTGGACGTGCTGACGCCACCCGTCATCCGCTTCGGTTCCCTGATGGTGGCGGCGCCCGCCCTCGCGGCCGTCTTCTGCACTCCGGTCGGCGTGCTGATCGTGATCGCGGTGACGCTGCCGTGCGTGTGGCTGGCCGACGCGGTGGGCCGGCAACTGGGGGGCTCGTACTTCGTCCCGGTCCAGATCGCCACCATCGTGCTGGTCAGCGCGGCCGCGCTGGCCGCCAGCGCCGTGCGGGGGCGCAAGGACCGGCAGCTGGCGCAGTCCCGGTGGGTGGCCGAGGTGACCCAGCGGGTCCTGCTGCATCCGCTGCCGCACCACGTCGGCCGCTTCGACGTGGCCTCCCTGTACCTGGCGGCGGACGAGGAGGCCGCCATCGGTGGGGACCTCTACGCCTTCGCCCGCAGCGGGACGTCGGCGAGGATCCTGCTCGGCGACGCGCAGGGCAAGGGGCTGGCCTCGCTGGAGATGGTCAGCTGTGTGCTGAACACCTTCCGGCAGTCGGTGCGCCAGGGCCACACGGTGCCCGAGGTGGTGCAGGCGCTGGAGGCGGCCTTCCGGCAGGACATCCGGGAGCTGTCCGCCGCGGCGGACGGGGGCCGGCCCCTGAACGGTCCCTTCGAGGAGGAGGCGTTCGTCACCGCGATCGTGCTGGACCTGCCGGACACCGGCCCCCTCCGCCTGGCGAACCTGGGTCACCCGCCGCCCCTGCTCGTCCACGAGGGGAAGGTCACCGTCCTGGATCCGACGGTGGCGGTGCCGCCGCTGGGCCTCGGCGACCTCACCCGCGGCGAGGTACCGGTGGACGTGGTCGGCCTCCCGCCGGGCGCCACCCTGCTGCTCTACACGGACGGCGTGACCGAGGCCCGCGGCCAGGACGGCGCCTTCTACCCGCTCGAGGAGCGGCTGACGCGCTGGACCGCCCTGGCGCCGGACGCCCTGCTGGCCGCCGTGCACGAGGACCTGCGGGAGCACGTGGGCGCCCGGCTCACCGACGACGTGGCCATGGTGGCCGTCCGGCGCCCCCCGTCCCCGGTCCGCTCCGGGGCGCGCGCCGAGGACCTGGCGGACGCCCGCGGGACCGGCTGACCCGGCCGGTGATCCGACCGGTGACCCGGTCGCGTCAGCCGGTGCCGACGAAGAGCACCATCAGCAGCCACACCACGGGCGCCGTCGGCAGCAGGGAGTCCAGCCGGTCCATGATGCCGCCGTGGCCCGGCAGGAGCGTGCCCATGTCCTTGATGCCCAGGTCCCGCTTGATCATGGACTCGCCCAGGTCGCCCAGCGTCGCGCTGGCCGCGACCGCGAGGCCCAGGACCAGCCCCTGCCACCACGAGCCGCCGTCGATCAGGTACTCCATGCACAGTGCCCCCGCCACCATGGCGAAGGCGACCGCCCCGATCAGGCCCTCGCGGGTCTTGCCGGGGCTGATGCGCGGGGCGAGCTTGTGCGTGCCGAAGCGCCAGCCGACCGCGTACGCGCCCGTGTCGCTGACGACCGTCAGCAGCAGGAACGTCAGGACGCGCTGCGGCCCGTCCTGCGCCGTCAGCATCAGGGCGACGAACGTGGCCAGGAACGGCACGTAGAAGGCCGCGAAGACGCCCGCCGTGACATCCCTGAGATAGCCGTCCGGCGGCTCCGTCATACGCCAGACCAGGACCGCGAGCGCGGTGAGGGCCATCGCCGCCCAGGCGCCCTCGGCCCCCCGCACATAGCCCGCGACGACCATCGCCGCGCCACCGACCACCAGCGGCACCAGGGGCGCCTTGACGTCCTTGCGCTCCTCCAGCCGCTTCGTCAGCTCCCACAGGCCCACCACGACGGCGACCGCTATGACGCCGACGAACACGGCCTTGACGATGAACAACGACGCGACGATCACGACGCCGAGCCCGACGCCGACCCCTATGGCGGCACCCAGGTCACGGCCCGCGCTCTTCTTCTGCGGTGCGGGCGCCGGCTCGGGGGCGTCGGGCATGGGCTCCGGATTCTGCGACGCCGCCCAGAGGGGCGGCGCCTGCGGCGTCTCGTCGCGGAACAAGGGGCCGCTCAGCCGAGCGGCCCCCCGGCCGTCATCCTGGTCTCCGCCGTGTGCGGCTGTGTCGGGCACGATGGGCATGGGGCGAGTCTGCTGCGCGTCATGCGCATCGTACGCGGGACCCGCCGGGCCGGCGCCCGGGGCGGACCCCTGGTCGGTGGGCCCCCAGTACCCGGCCTGTGGCGGCGCCCCCCAGGAAGAATCGTTCATCAGACCTCGAGCAGCTCCGCTTCCTTGTGCTTGAGGAGCTCGTCCACCTGGGCGACGTACTTCGCGGTGGTGTCGTCGAGTTCCTTCTCAGCACGGCGGCCCTCGTCCTCGCCGACCTCGCCGTCCTTGATCAGCTTGTCGATGGCGTCCTTGGCCTTGCGGCGGACGGAGCGGATCGAGACCTTGGCGTCCTCGCCCTTGCCCTTGGCGACCTTGATGTACTCGCGGCGGCGCTCTTCGGTGAGCTCGGGGAACACCACGCGGATGATGTTGCCGTCGTTGCTCGGGTTGACGCCCAGATCCGAGTCGCGGATCGCCTGCTCGATGTTGCGCAGCGCGCTCTTGTCGAACGGCGTCACCACGGCCATGCGCGGCTCCGGTACCGAGAACGAGGCCAGCTGGTTGATCGGGGTCGGTGCGCCGTAGTAGTCGGCCACGATCTTGTTGAACATCGCCGGGTGCGCACGACCGGTGCGGATCGCGGCGAAGTCCTCCTTGGCAACCACGACGGCCTTCTCCATCTTCTCCTCGGCCTCGAGGAGGGTCTCTTCGATCACCACTTGCTCCTGCGTGTCTTGAGTAGGCCCGGCATCCGTGGGCGGCAGCCGGCTGCGTCGCGTCTTCTTCCTGCACGGTTCCGGACCGGCAGGACATTGTCCATCCCCCGGTCAGGGCCCGTCGCCCGGACGGGGCCCACCCCGAACGGGGTGCACCCCGGGCAGGTCGCCCCGGTCAGTCCCGGCCTCCTTGCTCACCCACGAGTGTGCCGATCTTCTCACCCTTGACGGCGCGCGCGATATTGCCCTCCGCCAGCAGTTCGAAGACGAGGATCGGCAGCTTGTTGTCGCGGCACAGGGTGATCGCGGTGGCGTCGGCGACCTTGAGGTCACGGGTGATGACCTCGCCGTAGCCGAGGGAGTCGAACTTGACCGCGTCCGGGTTGGTCTTCGGATCGGAGTCGTAGACCCCGTCCACGCCGTTCTTGCCCATGAGCAGCGCCTCGGCGTCGATCTCCAGGGCCCGCTGGGCGGCGGTCGTGTCGGTGGAGAAGTACGGCATGCCCATACCGGCGCCGAAGATCACCACGCGGCCCTTCTCCATGTGGCGCACGGCCCGCAGCGGGATGTAGGGCTCGGCGACCTGCCCCATGGTGATGGCGGTCTGGACCCGGCTGTCGATGCCCTCCCTCTCCAGGAAGTCCTGGAGGGCGAGGCAGTTCATGACCGTGCCGAGCATGCCCATGTAGTCGGAGCGGGCACGGTCCATGCCGCGCTGCTGGAGTTCGGCGCCGCGGAAGAAGTTGCCGCCGCCGATGACGACCGCGATCTGGGCACCGTCGCGCACCACGGCCGCGATCTCACGGGCGATGGCGTGCACCACGTCGGGGTCGACGCCCAGGCCCCCGCCGCCGGCGAAGGCCTCTCCGGACAGCTTCAGCAGAAACCGTCCGCGTACTTTGCCGTCGTCGCTCTTCTGGGTCGTGGTCATGGGGATCTCCTCGTGGTGCACATGCGAAGAAGGCCATTGCCGGTGGGGTGTGGTTCGCATCCCATGCGCGGCAATGGCCTCCTCGTCAGATCTGCTGTCGCCCGCCGCACCCGTGTGCGGAGCGGCCTGCGCGGACAGCACGGACGACTGCTGTCGACCCTATCGGGGTCGCGCGTCGATCGCGGTACGGACTCAGATGCCGACCTTGATGCGCGTGAAGCGCTTCAGGGTGACACCCGCCTCGTCCAGGACCTTCTGGACGGACTTCTTGTTGTCGAGCGCGTACGGCTGGCCGAGCAGCGTGGCGTCCTTGAAGAAGCCGTTGAGGCGGCCCTCGACGATCTTCGGCAGGGCGGCCTCGGGCTTGCCCTCGGCGCGGGTCGTCTCCTCGGCGATGCGGCGCTCGGCCTCGACGACCTCGGCCGGGACGTCCTCCTTGGAGAGGTACTTCGGCGCGAAGGCGGCGATGTGCTGGGCGACGCCCTTGGCGACCTCGGCGTTCGGCTTGTCGAACTCGACGAGGACACCGATCTGCGGCGGCAGGTCGGGCATGGTGCGGTGCATGTACGCCGCCACAAAGCCGTCCGCGAACTGCGCGAAGCGGTCCAGGACGATCTTCTCGCCGAGGTTGGCGTTGGCCTCGTCGACGAACGCCTGGACGGTCTTGCCGGCCTCGATCTCGGAGGCGAGCAGGGCCTCCAGGTCGGCCGGCGCGGTCTTGGCGACGTGCTCGGCGATGGCCTGGGCCGCGGCCTGGAACTTGTCGCCCTTGGCGACGAAGTCGGTCTCGCACTTCAGCTCGACGAGGACGCCGGAGGAGTTGTCGTCGGCGATGATGGAGACCACGGCGCCGTTCTCGGCGGAGCGGCCCTCGCGCTTGGCGACGCCCTTCTGGCCCTTGATCCGGAGCGCCTCGACGGCCTTCTCGACGTTGCCCTCGGCCTCGTCCAGCGCCTTCTTGCAGTCCATCATGCCGGCGCCGGTCAGCTCACGGAGCTTCTTGACGTCGGCGGCGGTGTAGTTCGCCATGATTCTGTGAATCTCTTCTCGGAGTTCGAAGTCTCGAAGTCGGCGGCCGCCGCGAGGTGAGCGGGCGGCCGCCAAAGATCTACGGGCTACGAAGATCTGGGGGCTGCGGGTGAACGGCGGGTGGCGCCGTCGGTGCCACCCGCCCCCACGTCAGCCGAACGGGCCGAGGATCAGCCCTGCTCGCCCTCGGCGGCCGGAGCCTCAGCGGCCGGAGCCTCAGCGGCGGGAGCCTCAGCGGCCGGGGCCTCGGCAGCCGGGGCCTCGGCCTCGGCGGCCTTCTTCTCGCCCTCGAGCAGGTCGCGCTCCCACTCGGCGAGCGGCTCGCCCGCGGCCTTCTCACCCTTGCCCTCGGTGGCGACGCCGGAGCGGGCGATGAGGCCCTCGGCGACGGCGTCGGCGATCACACGGGTGAGCAGGGTGACGGAGCGGATCGCGTCGTCGTTGCCCGGGATCTTGTAGTCGACCTCGTCGGGGTCGCAGTTGGTGTCGAGGATGGCGACGACCGGGATGTTCAGCTTCCGGGCCTCGCCGACCGCGATGTGCTCCTTCTTGGTGTCCACGATCCAGACGGCGCTCGGCACCTTCTGCATCTCGCGGATACCGCCGAGGGTCTTCTCCAGCTTGGTCTTCTCGCGGGAGAGGACCAGGAGCTCCTTCTTGGTCAGACCGGAGGACGCGACGTCCTCGAAGTCGATCTGCTCGAGTTCCTTCAGCCGCTGCAGACGCTTGTAGACGGTCGAGAAGTTGGTGAGCATGCCGCCCAGCCAGCGCTGGTTGACGTACGGCATGCCGACGCGGGTGGCCTGCTCCGCGATGGCCTCCTGCGCCTGCTTCTTCGTGCCGACGAACATGACCGTGCCGCCGTGGGCGACGGTCTCCTTGACGAACTCGTAGGCGCGGTCGATGTACGACAGCGACTGGAGCAGGTCGATGATGTAGATGCCGTTGCGCTCGGTGAAGATGAAGCGCTTCATCTTCGGGTTCCAGCGACGAGTCTGGTGACCGAAGTGGACGCCGCTCTCCAGCAGCTCCCGCATCGTGACGACGGCCATGGCCGTTCTCCTTGAGTTTTCTCGGTTGTGCCGCGGGTGCCGGATGGCACTCGCGCCTGACGCCCGCGATGCGCCGTGCCGCAAAGGACCGAGGAGCGCTGACACCGGCCTCGTGAGGGCCTGGTGTCGGGGCGTGCGAAGTCGACCCGGTGACCCGGATCGCCACAAGAAGTGTACGGGACCGGCGGGGCGCCGGGTGACGCGGCTGTCCACAACCGGGCAGTTGTCCACAGATTCCGCCATGATCGCTCGATGTGCGGGACCGTTCTCGCATGCGAGCGAAACGATGCGCGTGGACCTGGTCCGCACTGCTGCCGGTGGTCGTGGGCGTGGGCGTGCCGGCCCCCGCGGCCCGGGCCGGCGCGCCCACGGACCGGCCGCCGTCCGTGGCCCCCTTGCCGGCCCCCGCGCCGTCCCCCGGCGCCCCGGTGCGGGCCGTCGCCCGCGGCTGGCCGGTGGGGGTTCACCCCCGGGTCGTACGGGGCTGGGAGCCTCCGGCGACCCCGTACGGCCCGGGCCACCGTGGCGTGGACCTGGCGGCGGCGCCCGGCGATCCGGTCCGCGCGGTCGGCGCGGGCCGGGTGGCCTTCGCGGGCCGGGTGGCGGGGCGGGGCGTGATCGCCGTCGACCTGGCGGGGACGGGCGAGCCGCCGCTGCGGACGACGTACGAACCCGTCCGTGCCTCCGTGCGCCGGGGCGAGGAGGTCGCGCCGGGCGAGGTCCTGGGTGTCCTGGAGCCTGCGGCCGCCCACTGCGCCCGACCGTGCCTGCACTGGGGCCTGCGCAGCGGGGAGACGTATCTGGACCCGCTGTCCCTGCTGCCGCCGTGGCTGCTGCGCGCCGGACCGTCCCGCTTGCTGCGGGTGGAGGGGGTGCCGCTGCCGCGGAGCCCCGGGCGGCCCACGTCGCGTCCGCGCGGCGCGGCCTCGGCGGGCGCCGTCGGCCGTGGAGCGCTCAGCCCCGGACGCCCCGAAGGGCCATCGCCACCGCCGCCTCGGTGATGGCGGCCGGGTCCTCCGCGGCCCCCAGTTCGATGCGCCGCACCGCGGCGTCGACCACGCCCTGGAGCAGCATGGCCGCCAGCCGGGGTTCCCGGTGCCCCATCTCACCGAGCGCCTCGACGATCATCGCGACGAGCCCGCCGTGCGCCGCTCGGATCTTCTCGCGCGCCCCGGCGTCCAGTTCGCGCGCGGAGATGGCCACCACGGCACGGTGCCTGCGGTCCCCCACGAGCGCCAACTGCCGCCGTACATACGCCTCGACCTTCGCCTCGGGCCCTTCCACCGCGGCCATCGCCGCCTCGACCTCCGCCGCCCAGACCGGGAAGTCGACGGCGCACAGCTCCTCGACGACGGCCGCCCGGGAGCGGAAGTACTCGTAGACGGAGGACCGCGCCAGGCCCGTGCGCTCGGCGAGCGCCGGGAACGTCAGCGCCTGGGTACCGCCCTGGGACAGCAGGGACCGTGCCGCATCCAGGAGGGCGGCCCGCTGCATCGACCGGTGCTCGGCCACGGAGGCCGCTCGAATCCTTGGCACGTCCACCACTGTACGGACGGACCACCGCCCGCGGGAGCCACTCGCGCCCTGCGCGCCGGTCCCCGGCCCTGCACACCGAGGCTCACGGAGCCACGCCGGGCGGCGTCCGCCGGATCGGCCCGGCCCGCCCGGCCGGGCGGCCCGCCCGGGCCGACATCCCGGTCAGCGGCCGAAGGCGGCCAGCTTGGCCCTCAACTGCAGCACCGACTTCGTGTGGATCTGGCTCACCCGGCTCTCGGTCACCCCGAGCACATGGCCGATCTCGGCGAGTGTGAGTCCCTCGTAGTAGTAGAGCGTGACGACGGTCTTCTCCCGCTCGGGCAGGGTGTTGATGGCGCGTGCCAGGAACCGTCGCAGCTCCCGGTCCTCCGCCACCTCCACCGGGTTGTCCGCGGCGGTGTCCTCCAAGGTGTCCATCAGGCTCAGCCGGTCGCCGCCCTCGCCGCCGACGTGCAGCAGTTCCTCCAGGGCCACCACGTTGGCCAGCGACAGCTGGCTGAAGACGGCGTGGAGCTCCTCCACGCCGATGCCCATCTCCTCCGCCACTTCCGCCTCGGTCGGCGTCCGCCGCAGCCGGGCCTCCAGCGTGGCGTACGCCCGCTCCACGCTGCGCGCCTTCTGCCGCACCGACCGCGGGATCCAGTCCAGCGCCCGCAGTTCGTCGATCATCGCGCCGCGGA
Source organism: Streptomyces sp. NPDC007264 (assembly GCF_042869095.1). NCBI lineage: Bacteria > Bacillati > Actinomycetota > Actinomycetes > Kitasatosporales > Streptomycetaceae > Streptomyces > Streptomyces sp. NPDC007264. The sequence continues at coordinate 311,218 of NZ_JBIAFD010000007.1, read as the reverse complement.
TCCGTGTGATCGCGTACGTCTCGAACTTGATCTCCCGGTCGATGTCGAACTTCTCGATGGCGTCGATCAGCCCGAACACGCCCGACGACACGAAGTCCGCCTGCTCCACATTGGCCGGCAGCCCCACGCTCACGCGACCCGCCACATACTTCACCAGCGGCGAGTAGTGCAGGATCAGCTGCTCCCGCAACCGCTCGTCCCCCGTCTCCTTGTACGACCGCCACAACTCGTCGAGCGTCGAGGGAGCGGGCGGGCGCACGCTGCCGCCGTCACGGGCGGCTGGGGGAAGCGCCGCCCGGTCGGACCCGGAGGTGTGCTGGGGCATTCGTCGCCTTGTGCCGTTCTGCTGTGAACTGGGGATACCTGGGTGAGCTGTCGGTCTGATGTCGAGATGCCTGTCTGAGTCGGGGTCCTCGTGAGCGTAGCGTGACTGCGGTGTCGCAGTGTGCGAAGAGCCACGCGTCACCCCCGCGCGAACGGGCACCGCAGACCCCCGCGGGAACCGGGGTCGTCGCCCTGTGTGACCTCCGGAGCCGTCAACTACCGGAATTGCCAAGGCTGTCGGGCATCGCCCGGACGGACGATCACGCCGCGTCAGCACCGGCCGTGATCTTGTCAGACCGCAGTCACCGCCTGGCGTGTCAACTTCCAGCCGTCGCCGTGTCGTTCGACGAATCCAAGTGATCGGAGTTCGTACAGCCTCCCGACCGCGTCGTCGTGGGTCGTCCCGGCCCCGCGGGCGATCTCCGCCACCGCGGCCGCGCCGCGGGCCGGGAGCGCGTCGAGCACACGCGCCGCGGCCGGATGGAGCAGATCGCGCGGCAGGACGGGCCCGCGGCGGTCCGGGGCCAGCTCGCCCATCTCCCCGACCAGTTCGGCGACCTCCGCGGCGTCGGAGACCAGGACCGCCTCCCCGCGCAGCAGTTCGTGGACACCGGCCGAGAGTCTGCTGGTGACCGGTCCGGGCACGCCCATCGTGTGCCGGCCGAGCCGCTGTGCCGCGCGGGCCGTGACCAGCGCACCGCTGCGGTAGGCCGCCTCGACGACCACGGTGCCGCGGGTGAGTGCCGCGATCACGCGGTTTCTGAGGACGAATCGGCTGGGCGTGGGGTGTTCGCCGGGCGGCAGCTCGCCGACGACCAGCCCCTGGTGCGCGATCCTGGTGATCAACTCGGTGTGCCCGCGCGGATAGGGCCGGTCGACGCCGCTGGCCAGCACGGCGACGGTGGCTCCGCCGACCGCCAGGGTGCCGCGGTGGGCTGCCCCGTCCACCCCGTACGCGCCGCCGGAGACGACCACCCAGCCGCGCTCGGCGAGCCCCGCGGCCAGCGTCGCCGCCACATGCGCGCCGTACTCGGTGCAGGCGCGCGCGCCCACGACCGCGACCGACCGCAGGGCCCACAGCCGCAGACTGGGCCGGCCGCGCGCCCAGAGCCCCACGGGCCGGGCGTCCCCCAGATCGTCGAGCTGGGCCGGCCACTCGGGCCCACCGGGGCACACGAATCTCACCCCCGCCTCCCGGGCGGCGGCCAGGTCGCGGTCCGGCTCGGCCCGGTCGCCCCGCGCCCGCAGCCCGGCCCACCGCTCCCGCGACACCCCCGGCAGCATCGGCCCGCCCTCCCGCAGCCGCCGAGCCACCTCCACGGCACCGTGCTCACGCAGCCACCGCCCCGCCACCTCGTCCCCGGGCTCGACGACCCGGGTGAGGAAGGCGCGGGCGCGGTGGGCGCCGTCCGGGCCGCCGGCCCCGCTCACGCCGACGTCCCGAGGGCCATCGGCACGCCTCGCGGCACCCCGGTGCGCAGGTGCAGCGCCAGGGCGACGTCCGTCGCGTCGGGCCGGTCGTGGCCCACGAGATCCGCGACGGTCCAGGCCACGCGCAGCACGCGGTCCAGTCCCCGGGCGGTCAGCACGCCCCGCTCCAGATGGCGCTCGGCCTCGTCCATGGCACCGCTCGCGGCACGCCAGCGGCTGCGCAGTTCCCGTCCTGGCACCTCGCTGTTCGTCCGCCACGGAGTGCTCGCGAGGCGCGCCGCCGCCCGCTCCCTGGCCACCAGGACCCGGTCGGCGACCGTCCGGGTGGACTCGCCACGGGCGCCGGGCGTCGTGAGGTCGGCGCGGGTGACCGAGTCCACCTCGACGCGCAGGTCGACCCGGTCCAGGAGCGGGCCGGAGAGCCGGGCCTGGTAGCGGCGGATCGCCGCGGGCGGGCATTCGCACATCGTGTCCCGCCGGGCGAAGCGGCCGCAGGGACAGGGATTGGCCGCGAGCACCATCAGGAACCTCGCCGGGAAGCGCACGACGCCCGCGCTGCGGGCGATCACGACGTGCCCCGCCTCCAGGGGCTGTCGCAGCGCGTCGAGGGCCCGGCTGCTGAACTCGGGCGCCTCGTCCAGAAAGAGCACACCCCGGTGGGAGAGCGACACGGCGCCGGGTCGGGCGATGCCGGGGCCGCCCCCCACGAGGGCCTGCATCGTGGCGGAGTGGTGCGGGGCGCAGTAGGGGGCGACGTCGATCAGGGGCTTGCCCGGGGGCAGCAGGCCCGCCACCGAGTGCACCGCCGTGACCTCCAGCGATTCCGTTCTGCCCAGCCGGGGCAGGACGGCGGGAAGCCGCTCGGCGAGCATCGTCTTGCCCGCACCGGGCGGCCCTTCCAGGAAGAGGTGGTGCCCGCCCGCGGCGGCCACCTCGACCGCCGTGCGGGCCGGGATCTGGCCCACGACGTCGGCGAGGTCGTGACCGTGGTCCTGCTGTGCGGCGCTCTCGCCGTGCATCCCCGTGGCCGCGCCCGCGCCCGGCACGCGCAGACCGGCCAGGAGCGGATCGGGGCGGCCTGGCTCGTCCGGGGCCTCCTCGGGCACGGGTTCGTCCGCGAGGACCGCGATCAGCTGGCGCAGGCTGCGCACGCCCAGCACGGACACGCCGGGCACCAGCGACGCCTCGGCAGCGGCGCACTCCGGCACGACCACCTGCTCGTAGCCCGTGTCGGCCGCCGCCAGGACCGCCGGGAGAATGCCCCGGACGGGCCGCACCCGGCCGTCCAGGCCGAGCTCGCCGATCATCACGATGTCGGCGAGCACCCGGGGGTCGATCCGCTCCGAGGCGCCGAGCACCGCGCACGCCACGGCCAGGTCGAACCCACTGCCGGCCTTCGGTACGGAGGCCGGGCTGAGCCCGACCGTGAGCTTCTTCTGCGGCCACTCGCCGCCCGAGTTGACGACCGCCGCCCGCACTCGGTCCCGGCTCTCCGTCAGGCTCTTGTCGGGCAGCCCGACCAGGGTGAAGGCGGCCACGCCCGGTTCGAGATCGGCCTGGACCTCGACCACCACGCCCTCGACGCCGACCAGTGCCACGGAACACGTGCGCGCGAACCCCATCAGGCCACCCCCCGCACGTGCTCGACCACGGCGGCGCCGCGCTCGGGCAGGACGACGCCGACCACATCGATGCGCACGCCGCCGGGTGGTGCCCCGCCGTGCTCCCGGATCCAGTGCTCGGCGAGATCGCGCAGCCGCCGGGCCTTCCCCGGTGTGACGGCGGCCATCGGATGCTCGAAGCGGTCGCCTCTGCGGGTCTTCACCTCGCAGACGACCAGGACGTCTCCGTCCCTGGCCACGATGTCGATCTCGCCGTTCCTGCCGCAGCGCCAGTTGCGCTGCAGGAGCGTCATACCGGCGCTCGTCAGCCGCCGGGCGGCCAGTTCCTCGCCGTACCTGCCGAGTGCGCTGCGTGCCAGATATGTGGTCATGTCGGCACCACCTCCGGCGCCAACCGTCACGCATCCGGCACCCAGAAGTGGATCTTGGTGGACAACTCGGCGATTGTGGACAACTCCGCCACCCGGCCGGTTCACCCACGCGGCCGATCACCCGCCGGGCCGGCTCACGCCGGTTCACCCACCCCGGCCGATCACTCGCCGGGCCGGTTCACCCGCCCCGGTCGGCTCACCCGCCCGGCAGCTCCAGATCGGTCTTGTTCAGCTCCTCGATGTTCACGTCCTTGAACGTGAGCACCCGGACCTGCTTCACGAAACGAGCGGGTCGGTACATGTCCCACACCCAGGCATCCGCCATGGACACCTCGAAAAACACCTCGCCCTGGACCGAGTGCACCTGCATCTCGTAGTCGTTGGTGAGGTAGAAGCGCCGTTCGGTCTCGATCACGTATTTGAACAGACCGACGACATCGCGGTACTCCCGGTAGAGCTTCAGCTCCATCTCGGTCTCGTACTTCTCGAGGTCCTCGGCGCTCATGGCATGTTCCCCTTCAGCCGTGCGATCCCACCATTGTGCGCCAGTCTCGTGAGCCTCTAGACGATTTCGGTGTCGAGGACCTCGGGCCTGGCCGGGGGACCATCGTCGAGCAGTGTGCGCAGCAGCTCGGCGAGTCTCGTCGGGTACACCGTCTCATGTGCCTCGGCAAGTTCCCGCCACGTCCACCACCGTGCTCCGACGACACTGCGTTTTTCCAGCTCGGTCAGGCCCGGCGCGGTCGTGGCCGTCTGGGCCGTTCGGGCCAGGTAGTACCACTCGTCCTGGTCCCAGCGTCGGCCCGCGAACGGAAAGGAGCACACGCGCTGCCACAGCACGGGGCCCAGTTCGATCTCGGTGATGCCGGTCTCCTCGGCCAGCTCCCGCAGCGCGGCCTGCTCGCGCGTCTCGTCGCCCTCCACACCGCCGCCGGGCGTGAACCACCAGTCGTCGGCCGGATCGTCCGGCTCGTGCCCGTGCAGCAGCAGGACGCGGTCCTGCGGGTCGAGCAGCAGCACGCGGGCCACCCTGCGCAGCCCGTCCTGCGGGACGGAGGGCAGCGAGGCGTCAGCGGGCACCGGCCGGCTCCATCCGTGTGCCGCTGCGCCCGCCGCGCCCGCGGCTCGCCCGCTTGGCGATCGGGCCGTACGCCGCGCCCACCATGACCAGCACCGCGCCCGCCACGATGGCGCCGACGACGAGCCGGAAGGGGCCGGGCGAGGAGATCGGCCCCAGCGTCCGGAAGCCCGTCGGGCGCTCCAGCATGCCGTTCATGGGCCAGACCACGGCATCCACACGGGCGTCCACCGCGCTGCGCGGCACCGTGCCGCTGAACGCCTCCGTGAGGTGCGCGGTGGAGTCGAGGGAGCCGCTGCGCTCGTCGCCGAGCAGGAACAGGCGGCCCTTGGGGACCGTGATCGTGGGGATCTGCTTGGACTCCGCGGGCTGGCCCTTGGCGAGGTACGACTCCTGGAGCTGCTTGCCGTTGACGGTCAGCTTGCCGTCGGTGCAGCACCCGACGGTGTCGCCGCCGATCGCGACGACCCGCTTGACCATGGGCAGGTTGCCCCAGCTCTTCTGCCGGAAGACGACGACGTCGCCGCGCTCGATGTCGGCGCCGTCGACACGCTGGGCGAGGACCCGGTCACCGGCGACGATGGTGGGCGACATGGAGTCGGTCGGCACGGTGTACGGCTTGTAGACGATCGCACCCCAGACGAACCCGCCGAGGAAGAGCACACAGCCGAGGGCCACGGCGAGCCCCGACAGTGCGCTGCCGAGCCGTCCACGGCTCGCTTCCGTACGACCAGTCCCGCTCATCCCGTGCTCCCAGCTCGGAGGATCGATCCCGTGGCCGCTGCCGGGTCACGGAAGATCGGCGATCTGGGACGGCACCCTACCCGGCGGTACGGCTGCCAGAAACCCTCGGGTTTCCGGCGGTGGGCGGCGTGGTGAGGCGGCGCCTGCGCCACAGCACCAGCGGCACCGCGCCCGTCAGGCCGAGCGCTCCCGGGGCCATCGCGCCGAGGCCCTGGTCGAAGGTGTCCGGGATCGGCAGCGTGTCCCAGCGGGTGGGCGGCCAGGCGATCACGATGGCGCGGCCCACGACGTTCCCGACGGGGACGAAGCCCTGGTTCCTGTCCTGCTGGTGGTAGCGGGAGTCCAGCGAGTTCTGCCGGTGGTCGCCCATGACCCAGATTTTGCCCGCGGGAACCGTGACCTTGAACTGGCCGCCCTGCTCGTCGACGCTGCACGGTGTGTTGCCGGGGTACACATAGGGCTCGTTCAGCGCTTTGCCGTTGACCGTCAGCGGGCCCGTGCCCCGACACTCGATGGTGTCTCCGGCGACGCCGACGACCCGCTTGATCAGGTCCTTCTCCTCGGCGGACGGCATCAGGCCGATCCAGCTCAGCGCCGTCTGGAGGGCGTTGGGATTGCTGGTGGGCTCGCCCGCCAGCCAGTTGTCCGGGTCGTGGAAGACGACGACCTCGCCGCGCGAGGGCTGGGAGCCGAACCAGGGGGTCAGCTTGTCGACGAGAACACGGTCGCCCTGCTGGAGGGTGTTCTGCATCGAGTCGGAGGGAATGGAGAACGCCTGCACGAGGAACGTCTTGATCAGCAGCGCGAGCACCAGCGCGATGCCGACGAGGAGGGGGAGCTCCTTCCAGAAGGAGCGCTGCTTCCTGGGCGTGTCGGCCTCTCCGCCGTTCTCCCGCGTGCCGGCGTCGGGAGAGTCACTTCCCGCGTCGGTGTGGTCCTGCGCGGCCGGGGCAGCCGCGTCGTCGGGCCGCTCCGGTTCTTCGGGACCATCGTGTCCGGATCGTGCGCCGACCGCCAAATCCCCCACATCCACTCCTCACTCCGTACCGCCGCCGGCGTCCCAGTCGACGCAGGCTCACCACTCCCATAACGAGCGGGAGTTCCGCAGGGCTCGGGAGGGGGACCAATCCGTATCGATCCGCTGAGGCCACCCTATGCGACGGGCCGAGTGCAGTGGTCGACCCGCTGGGCACCGACGCGTAAGTGTCAGGCTCGGTCAGATGCGTCCAGTGCCCCAGGGGCCAGGCGATGAACAGGGCGCGTCCGACGACCGAGTCCTCCGAGACGGTGCCGCTGAACTTCTCTGTGCGGTGGTAGCGCGAGTCGGCCGAGTTGGCGCGGTGATCTCCCATGACCCACAGCCGGCCGGGCGGAACGGTCACGGAGAACGCGAAGTCCGAAGGTTTGTTCCCCGGGTGAATGTACGGCTCGTTCAGCGGAATGCCGTTGACGGTGACGCGGCCCTGGGTGTCGCAGCACTTGACCGTGTCGCCGCCGACCGCGACGACCCGCTTGATGAGGTCCTTGTCGTTGTCGGACGGCAGCAGACCGATCCAGGTGAGCCCTTCCTTGATCTGCTTGACGCCGACCGGGTCGTTCTTCTTCGTCGTCTTCTCCCCCGCCAGCCAGTTGCCGGGGTCCCGGAAGACCACGACGTCGCCACGCTGCGGCTTGGAGCCGAACCAGGGGGTCAGTTTGTCGACGAGGACACGGTCCCCGATCTGGATGGTGTTCTCCATGGAGCCCGACGGGATCACGAACGCCTGGACGAGGAAGGTCTTCAGGACCAGCGCTATGAGGACGGCGACGCCGACGAGGAGCGGTATCTCCTTGACCGCGGAGCGCCTCCGCTTGCGCTTGACCTTGCGCTGGAGCTTGCGCCGCTCGGCGCGGCTGCGCCCGGTGGGACCGGAGCCGGCGGCGCGCCGGGAGCCGGTGGGCAGGAGGTTCTGCAACCCGGTGTCGACCGGCTCGCCACGCCGTTTGCCGCGGTTACCCATGGGCACCGTCCACGGGGGGCACGCGCGCGTAGGCACCGGGGCGGGCGAGGCGTGCCCAGCGGGAGGAGGGCCAGGCGATCCAGTCGGCCCTGCCGATCACGGCGCCGACGGGGATCATGCCGCCGCCCGGGGAGCCCAGGTGGTCGCGGGAGTCGCTGGAGGCTCCGCGGTGGTCCCCCAGCACGAAGAGCCTGCCGTCGGGCACGACGACGTCGAAGGGGACGTCGGACGGACTGTCCCCGGGATACAGAAACGACGACTCGTCGACCGACCGGCCGTTCACCTCGAGCCTCCCCTCCTTGTCGCAGCAGACCACGTGGTCCTTGCCCACACCGACCACGCGCTTGACGTAGTCTGCGTTCCCGAAGTACCCCGTGCCGTCGAACACGATGGTGTCTCCCCGCTGCGGCTTCGATCCGAAACGGTACGCCAACTTATTTACGAGCAGGCGGTCCCCAACCCTCAATCCGGGCTCCATCGAACCGCTGGGGATGTCGAACGGCTGCACCACGAACGTGGTCACGGCGAGGAGGGACAGCAGACAGGCCAGCGCGGTCAGGGTGAGGCGCCCACCGGGCAGCCGGTCGACGCCCCGGGACACCAACGCGAAGCGCGACCGTCCCTCCGGGGCCGCCGGGTCCGAGGTCGTCTCGGGTTCCGCAGGGCCGGAGGAGCGGTCGCGCTCCACGTGCTGTGCTTCGGTGTCCATCGGTGCCAGATGCTATCCGGCCCGGCTGTGGACCCCGCGCGGGAGAACTCAGCTCTCGCGCTTCTCCTTGATCTTCGCCGCCTTCCCGCGCAGCTCGCGCAGGTAGTACAGCTTGGCGCGGCGCACGTCACCTCGGGTGACGAGCTCGATCTTCTCCACGATCGGGGTGTGCACCGGGAAGGTGCGCTCGACGCCGACGGAGAAGGAGACCTTGCGGACCGTGAAGGTCTCGCGCACGCCGGAGCCCTGGCGGCGGATCACCACACCCTTGAACTGCTGCACACGGGAGCGGTTGCCCTCGATGACGCGGACGTGCACGTTGACGGTGTCACCCGGGCGGAAGGCCGGGATGTCGGTGCGCAGCGAGGCGGCGTCGACGGAGTCGAGCAGGTGAGACATGTCGTCTGCTTTCTTCACCGATGCCACAGGTCATCGGTGGTACGTAGTATTTCGGTGAGAGTCGTCGGCCGCGTCGGGGTGGACGTCGTGTCCCCCTGTGGCAGGGGCGCGCACCGGACGGGCGGACAACAGCGGCCTATTCTTCCACGTCTCCGGTCCTGCGCCAAAATCGGCCGTACGGCTCACCCTCCGGGTCGGGTGCCCAGCCGAGGACGGAGAGCGTTTCGCGGTCCTTCCGGTCGAAGGCCGTGGGCTCGCAGCGCTCGATCAGGTCGGGCCGGTGGGCCGTCGTGCGCTTGAGTGCCTCGTCCCGGCGCCAGCGGGCGATCCTGCCGTGGTGGCCGCTGAGGAGCACCTCGGGGATGTCCCGGCCGCGCCAGGCCGGCGGCTTGGTGTAGACGGGTCCTTCCAGGAGGTTCGCCATCGCGCCGGGCGCGAAGGAGTCGTCCTGGTGGGACTCGACGTTGCCGAGGACCCCGGGCAGCAGCCGGGCGACCGCCTCGGTGACGACGAGGACGGCCGCCTCGCCGCCGGCGAGGACGTAGTCGCCGATGGACACCTCGTACACGGGTGTCCGCGTGGCGTACTCGTCGATGACGCGGCGGTCGATGCCCTCGTAGCGGGCGGGGGTGAAGATCAGCCACGGGCGCCCGGACAGTTCCACGGCGAGCTTCTGGGTGAAGGGCCGCCCGCTGGGCGTGGGGACGATCAGGGCGGGCGCCGAGGAGCCGGTCTCGTATCCGTCGGCCAGGATGTCGTCCAGGGCCTCGCCCCAGGGCTCGGTCTTCATGACCATGCCGGGGCCGCCGCCGTACGGGGTGTCGTCGACCGTGTGGTGGCGGTCGTGCGTCCAGCGGCGCAGATCGTGCACCCGCACGTCCAGCTGCCCCCGCGCGCGCGCCTTGCCGACGAGCGACACGTTCAGCGGTTCCAGGTATTCGGGGAAGATCGTGACGACGTCGAGCCGCATCACACCTCGTCCTCGTCCCGGGCGGACGCGATCTCGGCGCGGTCGTCGATCAGTCCGGGCGGCGGGTCGACGACCGCGCGCTGCTCCCGCAGATCGATGTCGGTGACGATCTCCTCGACGAAGGGGACGAGGACCTCGCTGCCGTCGGGGCGCTCCACCACGAACAGGTCCTGGGAGGGCAGGTGAGAGATCTCGGTGATCCGGCCGACCTGTGTGCCGTCCTTGGTGACGACGTCCAGGTCGATGAGCTGATGGTCGTAGTACTCGTCCTCGTCCTCGGGCAGCTCGTCCGGGTCGATCTCGGCGATCAGCAGGGTGTTGCGCAGCGCCTCCGCGGCGGTGCGGTCGCCCACGCCCTCGAACCGCAGCAGGAGGCGGCCGCTGTGCACCCGGCCCGTCTCGATGGTCAGCGGTCCGGCGGAGGCCGGGTCGGTGGCCAGGACCGCGCCGGGCGCGAGCCTCAGTTCCGGTTCGTCGGTACGTACCTCGACGGTGACCTCGCCCTTGATGCCATGGGCGCGGCCGATCCGTGCGACTACCAGCTGCACTGTGCTTGATCTCCTGTCCTGCCGGATCCCGCGTCGTGCGGCCCGGTCACACGACCACGGGCCGGGGAGGGCCCAGTGGCCCTCCCCGGCCCGAGCCGGTGCTGCGTTGTGTTCAGCGGACGTGGTCCACGTCGACGAGGTCGACGCGGACGCCGCGTCCGCCGATGGCGCCCACGACGGTGCGCAGAGCGCGTGCCGTGCGGCCGTTGCGTCCGATCACCTTGCCGAGGTCGTCGGGGTGCACCCGGACCTCGAGCACACGCCCACGGCGCAGAGTGCGCGAGGACACCTGCACATCGTCAGGGTTGTCGACGATGCCCTTCACGAGGTGCTCGAGAGCCTCCTCGAGCATGCTCAGGCCTCGGACGCGGAGGACTCGGCCGCGGCCTCGTCCTTCTTCTCAGCCTTCTTCTTCTGGGTGATCGCCTCACCCTTGCCCTCGTCGTCACCGCCGAGGGCCTCGAACGACGGCCGCGCGCCCTTGGTCTCGGGCTGCAGCAGCGGCGCCGGGGCGGGCTCGCCCTTGAACTTCTGCCAGTCGCCGGTCTTCTTCAGGATGGCGAGGACGGGCTCGGTCGGCTGGGCGCCGACGGAGAGCCAGTACGCCACGCGCTCGGCGTCGACCTCCATGACCGACGGGTGGTACGTCGGGTGGTACTTGCCGATCTCCTCGATCGCCCGGCCGTCACGGCGGGTGCGGGAGTCGGCGACGACGATGCGGTAGTGAGGCGAACGGATCTTGCCCAGACGCTTCAGCTTGATCTTGACTGCCACGGGAGTGGGTTCTCCTGGATTTGACGTGGTTGGGCACGGCGGAGCGGCCGCGTGGGGTTGCGGTACCCGAGTGCCCGATGGACGCGTCAGCCGGAGGAGAGAGGGGTCCTGTGCGGCTGTCGAGTACAGCTAGCCATTGTGCCACACCCCGGGGGGCGCCTTGCGCCGCGGGCGCACGCGGGCACGACGCAGGGACACCCGGCGCCGGGCTTGTCGGGCGCGGATCACGCCGCCCGGCGCGCGCAGGGTGCCTGCGGCCCGCTGTGCGGCGGACCGAGTGCGGCTGCCACGAACAGCCGCTCCTCAGCCCGCCGCGGCCCCCACCGGCTCGGGAATGCGGAAGGGCTTTCCGCATCCGCCGCACACGATCGGAGCCTGGGCCAGGACCGACGGGACGACACGGACGTTGCGTCCGCAGTCACAGACCGCCTTGACGCGGACGCCGCCGCCGGAGGAGCCGTGCCGGGCGGCCGGCCCCCGGAACGTACGGGCCGTGTCGTCGGCCGTCGCCGCCGAGTGGGCCTTCAGCGCGCGCTGGAGCCGCTCCATCGTCGGGCGGTAGCGCCGCTTCGCCTCGGGGCTGAGCGTGACCAGGGAGAAGCCGCTGCTCGGGTGCGGTTCCTCGGGGTGGTCCAGGCCCAGCTCCTCGGCGATCGCGAGGAATCTGCGGTTGTGATAGCGGCCGGCACGGGAGGTGTCACGCACCCCGCGGGCGGCCGCGATGCCATGGACTGCTTCATGAAGCAGTCGTTCGAAGGAGAGTTCGTGTCCGCACGCGGACGACGACTCCCCGATCAGGGACTCGGGCGCGGCAAGATCCGGCAGCTCGGGGTGGTACCGCTGAATGTCGGCCCACGCCTGCGCCAGCTCTGCGGCGAGAACAGGTGGTGTCGTGCTCACGTAATGAGAACGAGCCTGAGGGCCCGTGTGTTCCTATTCCGGGGCATCCCAAATAATTTGCACGTACCCGTCAGTTGCCCCTGATGCGTCCCGAGGAGGGCGCGTGCGCCGATCTGTGGAGAAGCCGTGCAGCTCGGCCCAAGGTGGTGCGTAGTGATGCGTACGCCCACCCGGCTCCCGGCGCCCCTTCGGCGCGCGAACGGGGTACCGCGCACGGGGGCCGCTGTGACCCGCTGGTGCGCAAGGGGCGTTTCGGTCACGCTCCCCGTACCTCAGTAAGCGCGTGCCACGACGGCGACGTTACCGGGTGCGTCATCACGGTCGGGAACCGACCCGTCCTCGGCGACCAGACACCGTACGGTCACCGCGTGCTCGGCCAGCCCGGCCTCGCCGGCCGCACCGAGCAGGGCCCACGGAATGCGGGCCCAGCCGCCGGCCCCGGCCGCCTCGACGGCCGCCTCGACCGTCGACACGTCCGCCGTGCGGGACTCCCTGCGCTCGCGCGACTGCGTCAGGAGCAGCGCCTGGTCCTCCTCGAGGATCCCGGGGATCAGCCGGGCGAGCGATGCGAGTGCCACCGGCTCCTTGCCGCCAGGGATGCGCCGGGCCAGCACGGCGGTGCCGCTCTCCAGGTCACGGGGGCCGATCTCGACGCGGACGGGCACGCCCTTGAGCTCCCAGTCGACGGCGCGGCGGCCGAACGGGGTGTCGGTGCGGTCGTCGACGTGGACGCGGATCCCGGCCGCCGTCAGCCGCTCGCCGATCGCGCGGGCCTCGGCCAGAACCGCTTCCTCGCCCTTGATCGCGAGGACCACGGCCTGCACGGGCGCGAGCCGGGGCGGGACCCGCAACCCGTTGTCATCGCCATGGGTCATGATCAGGCCACCCAGCATGCGGGTCGACGAGCCCCAGGAGGTCTGCCAGACGAACTCCTGACCGCCGTCCTTCGACAGGTACTGCGTGTGGAACGCCTTGGCGAAGTTCTGCCCGAGTTCGTGGCTCGTGCCCATCTGGAGGGCCTTGCCGTCGCCCGTCATCGCCTCGAGGGTGAGGGTGTTGACGGCGCCGGCGAAGCGCTCGCCCGGCGTCTTGCGGCCGAGCACGACATCGATGCCGAGGACGTCGACCATGAAGTCGCCGTACACCTCCTTGTGGATGTACGCGGCATAGTCCCTGGCCTCCTCGTAGGTGGCGTGGGCGGTGTGCCCCTCCTGCCACAGGAACTCGGTCGTCCGCAGGAACACGCGGGGGCGCATCTCCCAGCGCACCACGTTCGCCCACTGGTTGATCAGCAGCGGCAGGTCGCGGTAGCTCTGCACCCACTTGGAGAAGTACTCGTTGATGATCGACTCGGAGGTCGGGCGGACGACGACCGGCTCCTCCAGTTCCTTGCCGCCGCCGTGGGTGACGACCGCGAGCTCGGGGGCGAAGCCCTCGACGTGCTCGGCCTCCCTGGCCAGGTACGCCTGCGGGATGAACAGCGGGAAGTACGCGTTGGAGGCGCCCGCCGCCTTGATGCGGGCGTCCATCTCCGACTGCATCCGCTCCCACAGCCCGTATCCGTACGGCCGGATGACCATCGTGCCGCGCACCGGCCCGTTGTCGGCCAGCTCCGCCTTGTTGATCAGGTCCTGGTACCAGCGCGGGAAGTCGTCCGCCCTGGGCGTGAGCACGGGTGCCTTGGCCATGGCGCGATCGTACGGCGATCCCCGACCGCGCCGTGCGTCAATGCCCACCCGGGTGTGGGGGCAGGGGGCGCACGGACGGCTCACACGGAGTGCTCCGCACCCCCTGGACGCCACGACGGGCGCGCAGTTTCCTGGCATACGGGCGTCACGGGAGGGGAGCACAGCGGACGTCACGGGGCGACGGGACCGGACACGGCGGCAACTCTCCGACGGATGGGGGCGCTTTCGATGACACCGACGCTCACGGGGCACCGCCTCCCCCCTGCGAACCCCGCTCCTCGTACGGACCGGTGCGCACGCGCGCGTGACTGGGCCGAGATCCAGGAGCGGATGCTCGTGCCGCTCTACGAGGCGGTCTACGAGCGGCTCGACGTGGGCTCCGGGACGCGGCTGCTCGGGCTCGGCTGCGGCACCGGGCTGGCTCTGTTCCTGGCCGCCTCACGCGGTGCCGCGGTCACCGGGGTCGACTGCGGCGTGCCCGAACGGCTGGCCCTGGCCCGCGAGCGGCTGCTGCCCGGGGCTCCGGCGCGGCGCCCCCGCGCGCGCGGCGACGCCCGGATCGTCCACGGCTGCCCCGGGGACGCGGCGCCGGCCGCCGGGGAGCCGGCCTACACCCTGCTGACCTCCTTCGAGCCGATCGGGTGCGCGGTCGGCGACGGCGAGGGTCTGCGGGACCGGCTCGCCGAGGCGACGCCGCTGGCCGAACGCGGGGCGCACGTGGTGCTCGCCGCATGGGGTCCGCCGGAACGGTGCAGCACCTCGTCCGTGCTCCGGGCCGTCACCCGGCTGGCGGATCCCGAGCACGGCAGCGGCGGATGGCGTCCGGCCCGGCGCGACGACCTGGAGGAGGCCGCGCAGCACTCCGGGCTGCGCCCGGACGGATCGGGACGGGTCGCCTGCCCCTTCGGGTACGCGGACCTGGACAGCGCGGTGCGGGGGATGCTGTCGACCAGACTGTTGGACGCGGCGATCGCCGCGACGGACCCGGACCAAGTCGGCAAGGAGCTGGCGGAGGCGCTGCACCCGCACCGGCGGGCCGACGGAACCGTGTGGATGCCCAATGTCTTCCGGTACCTGATCGCCCGTGTGCCCTAGGTCCTGTCGTTTGGAGCAGGCCGGCTGTGGGCCCCTCCGTGGAGGGGCGCCCCGTGCCGTGGCCGGCGGACCGTCGTGGGCGTCAGCCCATGAACTTCTTGAACTCGTCCGGCAGCTCGAACTCCTGCCCGCTCTGCTGCGGCAGGCCGAAGGCGCCCCCGCTCTGCGCCGCGGCGGCGCGGCGCGCGGCGGCCTCCTGCTCCTGCTGCTTGCGCTTCATCGGGTTGCCGGAGCGCTGCTGGCCCTTGGACTTCTTCGGCTGCTTCTTCGAGCGGCCGGGTCCGCCGCCCATGCCCGGGATCCCCGGCATGCCGGGCATGCCGCCGCCCTGGGCCATGCGGGACATCATCTTGCGTGCCTCGAAGAACCGCTCCACCAGGTTCTTGACCGCGCTGACCTCGACGCCGGACCCCTTGGCGATCCGGGCGCGGCGAGAACCGTTGATGACCGTCGGGTCCTGGCGCTCGCCCGGGGTCATCGACTTGATGATCGCGGCCGTGCGGTCGACGTCCCGCTCGTCGAGGTTGTTGATCTGGTCCTTGATCTGCCCCATGCCCGGGAGCATGCCGAGCAGCTTGGAGATCGACCCCATCTTCCTGACCTGCTCCATCTGGGCCAGGAAGTCGTCGAGGGTGAAGTCCTGGCCCTTCTTGGAGGCCAGCTTGGAGGCCATCTTCTCGGCCTCGGCCTGGCTGAAGGTCTTCTCCGCCTGCTCGATCAGGGTGAGCAGGTCACCCATGTCGAGGATGCGCGAGGCCATCCGGTCCGGGTGGAAGGCGTCGAAGTCGTCGAGCTTCTCGCCGTTCGACGCGAACATGATCGGCTTGCCGGTGATCTGGCGGATCGACAGGGCGGCGCCACCGCGGGCGTCGCCGTCGAGCTTGGAGAGGACCACGCCGTCGAAGCCGACACCGTCACGGAACGCCTCCGCCGTGTTGACGGCGTCCTGGCCGATCATGGCGTCGACGACGAACAGGATCTCGTCGGGGCCGACCGCGTCCCGGATGTCCGCGGCCTGCCGCATCATCTCCTGGTCGATGCCCAGACGGCCGGCGGTGTCCACGATCACGATGTCGTGGACCTTGGTCTTGGCGAAGTCGATGGAGTCCTTGGCGACCTTGACGGGGTCGCCCACGCCGTTGCCCGGCTCCGGCGCGTAGACCGCCACGCCCGCACGCTCGGCGACGACGCTCAGCTGGTTGACCGCGTTCGGGCGCTGGAGGTCGCAGGCGACCAGCAGCGGCGAGTGGCCCTGTTCCTTGAGCCACTTTCCGAGCTTGCCCGCGAGGGTGGTCTTACCGGCGCCCTGCAGACCCGCCAGCATGATCACGGTCGGGGGCTGCTTGGCGAAGCGGAGGCGGCGGGTCTCGCCGCCCAGGATCGTGACGAGCTCGTCGTTGACGATCTTGAGGACCTGCTGGGCGGGGTTCAGCGCCCGGGAGACCTCGGCACCGCGGGCACGCTCCTTGACGTTGGTGATGAAGCTCCGGACGACCGGCAGTGCCACGTCGGCCTCGAGGAGCGCGATACGGATGTCGCGCGCGGTGGCGTCGATGTCCGCCTCGGAGAGCCTGCCTTTCCCGCGGAGGTTTTTGAAAGTCGCGCTGAGGCGGTCGGAGAGGGTGTCGAACACGGCGGCGTCGGTCCTCGGAGTCGGGGTCGTTTCGGGCTGTCCTCCAGAGTATCCGGCCGCGCAAGCAAATCGTCCCCGCCCGCTGTGCACAGCGGGCGGGGACGACGCCGAAGGCGGGGAACGCGGCCCGGGGTCACTCCCGCAGCGCCTCCTCCAGCATCCGGGCCACCTGGGCCGCCTCCTCCCGCGGCAACGGATCGCCCGTGCCCGTGGTCACGTAGAAGGCGTCCACGGCGTTGGAACCCAGCGTCGACACATGCGCGCTGCGCACGCGGACGCCCGGCTTCTCCAGCGCCCGCCCGATCCGGAACAGCAGCCCCGGCGCGTCCTGGGCCCGTACCTCGATCACCGTGGCGTGCCGGGAGGCGGCCGGGGCGACCGTCACCCGTGGCGGGGGCGGCACCACGCCCCGGCGCCGGGGATAGGCCGCGTCGCGCTCCGCCAGGCGCCCCGCGACGTCCAGGGAGCCGTCCAGGGCCCGCACGAGGTCGGCGCGCAGCCGCGCGGCCTGCGGCAGCGAGCCGTACTCCGCCGCCACCCGCCAGTCGAGCAGCAGGACGGAGCCCTCGTGGACGCCGTCGGGGAGTTCCAGGGCCCGCAGCTCCGCCGTGCGGACGGTGAGGCGGTGCACGGCCAGCACGCCGGCGACGGCGGGCAGCACTCCGGGCTGGTCCGGCACGGCGATGAGCAGCTCCACGCCGAGGGGTTCCGGTTCGCCGGAGGGCTCCTCGGACGGCGGCTCGGTCTGGGCGCGCAACGCCAGGACCGGGGCGCCGGTGCGGATGGCCTCGACGGCGAGCCGCTCCTGCTCGGCGGTGGGGGCGGCGGCCTCCGGGTCGGCGGGCTCGTCGCCGGCGAACACCGCCGAGACCCGCTTGACCAGGTCCGTCACGAGCGCGCCCCGCCAGGACGACCAGGCCGCGGGTCCGGTGGCGAGCGCGTCCGCCTCGGTCAGGGCGTGCAGCAGCTCCAGCGTGCTCTGCGAGCCGACCGCCTCGGCGACCGAGCGCACGGTGGCCGGGTCCTCCAGATCGCGCCGGGTCGCCGTCTCGACCAGCAGGAGGTGGTGGCGTACGAGGGTGGCGAGGACGGTGACCTCGTCGCGGTCGAAGCCGATGCGGCCGGCCACGTCCCGGGCGATGATCTCGCCCGCCACGGAGTGGTCGCCGGGCCAGCCCTTGCCGATGTCGTGGAGGAGCGCGGCGACCAGGAGGAGGTCGGGGCGGCCGACGCGACGGGCCAGTTCCGAGGCGCGCACGGCGGTCTCGATCAGGTGCCGGTCGACGGTCCAGATGTGCACGGCGTTGCGCTGCGGGCGGCAGCGCACGCGCTCCCAGTCGGGCAGCAGCCGGGTGATCAGCCCCTCGGCCTCCAGGGCCTCCCACACCTGCACGGTCGGAGGGCCCGAGCCCAGCAGGGTCACGAGCTGTTCGCGCGCCTCGGCGGGCCAGGGCGTGGGCAGGGGGCGCGCGGCGGCGGCCATGCGCCGCACGGCGTGCAGGGAGAGGGGGAGGCCGGCCTGGGCGGCGGCCGCGGCGGCGCGCAAGGGGAGCACGGGGTCGCGCTCCGGGCGCGCGGTGCGGGCGAGCACCGCCTCGCCGTCCTGTTCCACCACGCCCTCCGCGAGGGGGGACCGCTCCGCGACGGACTTCCCGCCGCCCCACGTCCTCCCGTCGCCCGCCACCGCCCTTCTGAGGAAGTCGCTCCGCTCCCTGGCCAATTTGCGCAGCCGCGGCCGCACGGCGCGCGAGCGCAGGACGCGCCCCACCTCGCGCCAGGTCACATCGCTCGCGTACGCGATCACGCGCGCCGCCTCGTACACCTGGCGCAGCAGCGTGTCGGCGTCCAGCAGGCCCAGCTCGGCGGCGACCTGGTCCTGCTCCTGCAGGGCCAGCCGGTCGGTGGCGCGCCCGGTGGTCAGATGCAGCGCGTCCCGTACGTCCAGGAGCCTGCGCCGGGCGTCCGCCAGTCCTTCGCGCGGAGCGTCGGCGAGCCAGGACGCGGCCACCGCGCGCAGGGCCGTGGCGTCCCGCAGCCCGCCCCGCGCCTCCTTGAGGTCCGGCTCCAGCAGGTACTGCAGTTCTCCCTGCCGCTCGGCCCGTTCGGCGCACAGGTCCCTGAGTTCGGGGAGACGTTTCGGCGCCTGGTTGCGCCAGTCGGCCAGGACGGCCGTCCTGAGCCCCGTGGTCAGCCCGAGGTCGCCCGCCAGGTGCCGCGCGTCCAGCAGGCCGAGCTGCACCTTCAGGTCCTCGCCGGCCGTCCTGCGGGCCTCCGCCGGGGTGCGGACGGAGTGGTCGAGGGCGAGGCCGAGGTCCCAGACGGGGTACCAGAGGCGGTCGGCGAGGGCGGCGATCGCCTTGGGGTCGCTGCCGTCGTGCAGCAGGAGCAGATCGAGGTCGCTGCGCGGGGACAGCTCGCCGCGGCCGTATCCGCCGACCGCGACCAGCGAGACGCCGCGCAGCCCCTCGGCGCCCGCGGTGAACAGGCCCGTGAGCCAGTCGTCCGTCAGTTCCGCGAGGGCCGCGCGGCGCGGCGGCCCGGACTGCGCCCCCTCCTGGAGGAGGCGCAGCCGGGCCGCCGCGTAGCCGCCGGGTCCCGAGTCCTCTGCTTCCGTACGTGCGTGCGTACTCGTCACCCGGCGACTCCTTGTTCCTTGTGGTGCCCTACAGCGCGTCGGGGCCGCGCTCACCGGTCCGGACCCGGACGACCGTCTCGACCGGGACGGACCAGACCTTGCCGTCTCCGATCTTGCCGGTACGGGCCGCCTTGACGATGACGTCGACGAGTTGTTCGGCGTCGTCGTCCTCGGCCAGCACCTCGATACGGATCTTGGGGACGAGGTCCACGGTGTACTCGGCGCCGCGGTAGACCTCGGTGTGTCCCCGCTGCCGACCGTAGCCGCTCGCCTCGGTGACCGTCAGTCCGTGGACCCCGAAGGCCTGGAGGGCCTCCTTGATCTCGTCGAGCCGGTGGGGCTTCACGACGGCGGTGATGAGCTTCATGCGTCCACCTTCTTGGTCTCCGTGGCGGCCAGGGCCGACGCCGCGCTCCCGACGACGCCGCCACCGGCGCCGCTGAAGTCGTATGCCGTCTCCGCGTGCTCCGCCTGGTCGATGCCGGAGACCTCCTCGTCCTCGGGGACCCGCATCCCGATCGTCTTGTCGAGGACGAAGGCGAGGACCGCGGAGGCGACCAGCGAGTAGGCGAGGACCGCGAAGACACCGGCGCACTGCTTCCAGAACTGGTCCATGCCGCCGCCGTAGAAGAGGCCCTTGACCTCGGACTGGCCCTCGCCGCTGGCGAAGAAGCCGATCAGCAGCGAGCCGACGACACCGCCGACCATGTGGACGCCGACGACGTCGAGGGAGTCGTCGTAGCCGAACTTGTACTTCAGGCCCACGGCCATGGCGCACAGGACACCGGCGATGGCGCCGACGGCGATCGCGCCGAGCGGGGAGACCGCGCCGCCCGAGGGGGTGATGGCGACCAGGCCAGCGACGGCGCCGGAGGCGGCGCCCAGCGTGGTGAACGCGCCGTGGCGGATCTTCTCGTAGGCGAGCCAGGCGAGCATGGCGGCCGCGGTGGCGACCTGCGTGTTGACGAACATCAGCGGGCCGACGCCGTCGTCGTTGCCGAGCCACGAGCCGGCGTTGAAGCCGAACCAGCCGAACCACAGGAGACCGGCGCCGAGCATGACCAGCGGGAGGCTGTGGGGACGCATCGGGTCCTTCTTGAAGCCGACGCGCTTGCCGATGACGAGGATCACGCCGAGCGCCGCGGCACCCGCGTTGATGTGGACCGCCGTACCGCCGGCGAAGTCGATCACGCCCAGGTCGAAGGCCCAGCCGCCGGTGCCCCAGACCCAGTGGGCGACCGGGAAGTACACGATCGTGGCCCACAGCACCAGGAAGAGCGACCAGGCCGTGAACTTCACGCGGTCGGCCAGCGCGCCGCTTATCAGGGCGGGCGTGATGATGGCGAACATCAGCTGGAAGACGGCGAAGACGAAGACCGGGATGGTGTAGCCGTCCCAGAGGTCCGCCTTCCCGATGCCGCCGAAGCCGACGAAGTCGGAGGTCCACCCGACGAGCGAACCCTTGTCGGTGCCGAAGGCCATGGAGAAGCCGTAGAGCACCCACAGGATGGTGACGATGCCGAGGCTGATGAAGCTCATCATCAGCATGTTCAGCGTGCTCTTGACGCGGACCATGCCTCCGTAAAAGAAGGCCAGGCCCGGGGTCATGAGCATCACCAGGGCGGAACAGATCAACATGAAGCCTGTGTTGGCGGACGACAACTTGGGTGCGTCCGCCGCAAGCATGATGGCTGGTGCCATCGGCGTCTCCTCGTCGGTTGGTACGGCCCCGTGCGGGCGAAGCCTGAGCGGTCCGGTGTCCTGAGGGGTGGGCCGGTTATGCGCCACGAGATTGGCGCAGTGCGGTTTCGGTCGACGCCCCTCGATGTTTCGCCGTAGTGACGAAGGCGCCGGACGTGTTACACGTCGATGAACTGCCGGATGGCGGCCGCGTCGATCGTTATCGTGACGCAACCTTTGATGAATGGCACGACCATACGCCCCTGACGGCTCACCGACGGTGATCGGCGGTGGACGCGGCGACGGCGTCCTGCCCGGGCGCGAGAAGCGGATCCGGCCGCGGCGGCCGTCCGATGACCTGGCATGGGGGAGCCGAGTCGGGCAGTTCGGGACGGCCACCGCGGCCGGGGTCGTGGGGCCTGTGGGTTCCGGCGGGCGAGAGAGGTCAGACCGCCTCGGCGGTCTCCGGAAGCCGGGCGGCGAGGTGATCGCTCAATTCGACGATCTGGGAAAGATCACCGAAATCGCGGACGGCCGTGTCGACGGTTTTTCGAATACGAGTGTTGACGCGCTCGGAGCGCACTTTCGCGGCGATGTCCATGGCCTCCTTGGCCAGCACCGCGCTCTGCTCGGGCTCGCGCTGGAGAAGGTGCACGGTGGCCATGCCGATGAGGTTCAGGGCGTACGACCGCTGGTGCTCGGCGTCCTCGGCGAAGAGGCCGACGGCCCTCCGCATCAGGGGCTCGGCGAGGGAGGCGTAGGTGGGGCTGCGGCCCGCCACGTAGGCCAGGTCGCGGTA
Source organism: Streptomyces sp. NPDC007264 (assembly GCF_042869095.1). Lineage (NCBI taxonomy): Bacteria > Bacillati > Actinomycetota > Actinomycetes > Kitasatosporales > Streptomycetaceae > Streptomyces > Streptomyces sp. NPDC007264. The sequence continues at coordinate 289,818 of NZ_JBIAFD010000007.1, read as the reverse complement.
GGAGTGGGAGTTCTCCGCGTACAGCTCGGCCTCGGAGAAGAAGCGGATCCAGTCGGGATCGGGCTCGTCGAACTCCAGCGCGTCGGCGAAGGTGTCCTCGGCCATCCGGACGGCGCGCTTGCACCTGCCCGGCTGGCCCATGTTCGCGTAGGCGCGGGCCTCCATCGCATACAGCATCGCCTGGGTGCGCGGGCTCGCGCAGTCCCGGCTGCCGTACTGGGCGAGATGGATGAGCTCCAGCGCGTCCTCGGGCCGGCCGAGGTGGATCATCTGGCGGCTCATGCTGGACAGGACGTACGACCCCAGCGGCTTGTCGCCCGCCTCCTTGGCGGCGTGCAGCGCGAGGACGAAGTACTTCTGCGCGGTGGGCTGCAGTCCGACGTCGTAGCTCATCCAGCCGGCCAGCTCGGCCAGCTCGGCCGCGACCTTGAAGAGGCGCCTGGCGGTGGCCTGGGGCTGGGACTCCTGGAGGAGGTCGGTGACCTCGTGCAGCTGGCCGACGACCGCCTTGCGGCGCAGTCCGCCGCCGCACTGCGCGTCCCACTGCCGGAACATCACGATGGTGGTCTCGAGGAGGTCCAGTTCGGGCTTGGAGAGCCGGCCGCGGGCGCGCCCGGACGGCACGGGCCGGGAATCGTCGCCCGGGACGGCGGGGCCCGGCACCAGCCAGCGCTGGAGGGGCTCGATGAGGGACGGGCCCGCGGACAGGACCAGCGAGGTCCCGAGGAAGCCGCGCCGCGCCAGCATCAGGTCGCTGCGCGAGAACTCGCTGATCAGCGCCACCGTCTGCGGGCCCGTCCAGGGCAGGTCGATGCCGGACACGGAGGGTGACTGGTGGGCGGTGCGCAGGCCCAGGTCCTCGACCGCGACCACGCACCCGAAGCGCTCCGAGAACAGCTCCGACAGGATCCGCGGGATCGGCTCGCGCGGGTTCTCCCCGTCGAGCCAGCGGCGCACGCGGGAGGTGTCCGTGGAGATGTGGCCTGCGCCCAACTGGCGTGCCCTGCGGTTCACTTGGCGCGCCAGCTCGCCCTTCGACCAGCCACTGCGCACGAACCACGAGCCGAGCAGCTCATTGGGGCGCTTGTCAGCGTTCGTACCGCTCTCGCCGTTGCCGCCCACTGGAACGCCCCCATCCCTGAAACCACTTGTGCGCTTGCGTGCGCCAAGCCCTACCAGCATGCCGGTGGATACGGTTCCGCGTCCGGCGCTTCTCACCCGTCGGACGGGGCCCCGGCTTGCCTCCGGCATACCCACGTGTACACGCATCCCCAGGAACCGTGCACTCAAAGTAGTCCTACGATCACCCGTCCAGCCATGGCGGTTCAAGAAACGCCACCATTCGCCACCCCATTGAATGAACCCCCACACGCCTCCGCACGATTCACTTGACACATGCCGGGCGGAAGCGGGTGGAGCGGTGCACTCACCGGCGCGCGCCGCCGGCCGCACCACCCCGGGCGCAACGGGCGCTGCCCGACCCTGCGGGACGGCCGACGGCAGGAAACACAGAGTCACGTTCCGCTTCCGCCTCGTAACCACCGGCGTACCGGAACCGTTGGAGGGGGCATGGGCTTCACGATCGGCGGCACGCGGGGCCACCGCGAGATCCGGTCCGGCGCGCGGCGCCGGAGCCGCTCACCGGAGTGCACCGCCGTGGCCGAGTACACGGGCCTGTGGGGCTGGGACGTGGTGCCCGGCGCGCGGACGGCCGCGGGGGCGTGCTCGTGCGGCAGCGCGGACTGTGGCGCACCCGGCGCTCATCCGCTGGATTTCGCTCCCGTCGTGCGTGCCGGCGCCACCCTCGACGAGGCGACCGAGACCTGGGCGGAGGTGCCGGGCGCCGCGGTGATGCTGCCCGTCGGCCGCGCCTTCGACGTGATCGAGGTCGCCGAGGCGGCGGGACGTCGCGCGCTGATCCGGCTGGAGCGCATGGGCCTCCCCCTCGGCCCGGTGGCGGCGACGCCGGACCGCCGCGCCCACTTCTTCGTCGCCCCGGGATCCGCGGCCCAGCTCCCCGAGCTGCTGTACCGACTGGCGTGGGACGACGCGGCCCTCGACCTGCACGCCCTGGGCCCCGGCGCGTACATCACGGCCCCACCCTCGGACCGCGGCGGCCGCGGCCCGGTCCGCTGGCTGCGCTCCCCCGACCTCGACTCGGCGACGCACCCGCCGGAGGCGCGTCTGCTGATCGGCACGCTGGCGTACGTGGCCCACCGCTCACGGGTGTGAGTACGCGGACGCAGAAGAGCCCCGCGCATCCGCTGGACCGGATGGCGGGGCCCTTCTCCGGGTACGCCGCCCGCGGCGTCGTACGCCCCGGGTGTGCCGTCAGTCTCCGATAAGCGCATCCACGAACGCTTCCGGCTCGAAGGGAGCCAGGTCGTCGGCGCCCTCGCCGAGACCCACCAGCTTCACCGGCACGCCCAGCTCGCGCTGGACCGCCACCACGATGCCGCCCTTGGCGGTGCCGTCCAGCTTCGTCAGCACGATGCCGGTGATGTCCACGACCTCGGCGAAGACACGGGCCTGGACGAGACCGTTCTGCCCGGTCGTGGCGTCGAGCACGAGCAGCACCTCGTCCAGCGGGGCGTGCTTCTCCACGACGCGCTTGACCTTGCCCAGCTCGTCCATGAGACCGGTCTTGGTGTGCAGGCGGCCCGCGGTGTCGATGAGCACGACGTCGAAGTCCATCTCCTTGCCCTCCTTGACCGCGTCGAAGGCGACGGAGGCGGGGTCGCCGCCCTCCGGGCCCCGCACGGTGTGGGCGCCGACCCGCTCGCCCCAGGTCTGCAGCTGGTCGGCGGCGGCGGCACGGAAGGTGTCGGCGGCGCCCAGCACCACGGTGCGGCCGTCGGCCACCAGGACCCGGGCGAGCTTGCCGGTGGTGGTGGTCTTGCCGGTGCCGTTCACGCCGACGACCATCACGATGCCGGGCCTGCGGGCCTCGGGCTCGGTCCGCAGGGTGCGGTCCATGCCGGTGCCGAGCAGGGCGAGCAGTTCCTCCCGCAGCAGTCCACGCAGCTCGGCGGGCGTCCGGGTGCCGAGCACCTTCACGCGCTCGCGCAGCCGCTCGACCAGTTCCTGGGTGGGCTGCACGCCGACGTCGGCGGTGAGCAGCGTGTCCTCGATCTCCTCCCAGGTCTCGTCGTCGAGGTGCTCGCGGGACAGGAGCGTGAGCAGTCCCTTGCCGAGCGCGTTCTGCGAGCGCGACAGCCGGGCGCGCAGGCGGACCAGCCGGCCGGCGGTGGGCTCGGGGATCTCGATCGGGGGCGCTTCGACGACGGGCGGCTCCTCGACGACGACGGGAGCGGAGCCCTCCGGAAGGCCCACCTCCTCGATCGTCCGGCGCTCCTCGTCGCGCGGCGCCTCGGCCTCCTCGCCGACGTGCGGCTCGGCGGGAGGGGCGGTGATGTCGGGCGGCGTGGGGGGTGCCGGGGGCAGCGGCTTCTTCCGGCGGCTGCCGACCAGGAGCCCGCCGAGCACGCCGAGCACGACCACGGCGATGACTACAGCAAGGATGACGGTTTCCATAACGGGTCCAGTATGCGCGACCAGGCAGCGGCCCGTTCGGCGGCGGCTCCGGGCACGCGCCACCCCTGGTTGCCTGACGCTCCGTCAGCTAACGTCGCCCTGCAGACCCGCCCGGCGACGGTGAAAGGGGCTCTCCATGCCCGTGACGGTCGTACGTTTCAACCTCGTCGAGCCCGGCGCCACGCCCGCCTCGCTCGGCGCCCGCTACCGGGCCGCCGTGGAGATGGCGGCCTACGCCGACGACCGTGGGATCACCACGGTGCAGACGGAGGAGCACCACGGGGTGGCCAACAACTGGCTGCCGTCGCCGTTCACCTTCGCCGGGGCGGTCTTCGGCGCGACCCGGCGGATCGCGGTGACCGTCTCGGCGGCCATCGGCCCGCTGCACGACCCGCTGCGGCTGGCCGAGGACATCGCCGTGCTGGACCTGCTCAGCGGCGGCCGGCTGGTCACGGTCGCGGGCATCGGCTACCGCCCCGAGGAGTACGCGCTCTTCGGTGTCGACTGGAGCCGGCGCGGCAGGCTCCAGGACGAGCTCCTGGAGACCCTGCTCACGGCGTGGACCGGCGAGGAGTTCCCGTACCGGGGCCGTACCGTCCGCGTCACCCCGCGCCCCTGCACCCAGCCGCATCCGCTGCTGCTGGTCGGCGGCTCCTCGAAGGCGGCGGCCCGCCGGGCCGCGCGCCTCGGCCTGCCCTTCTTCCCGAGCGCGCACCTGCCGGAGCTGGAGGCGTACTACAAGGAGCGCCTCGCCGAGTACGGCACCGAGGGCTGGACGATGATGCCCACCGCCGAGACCCCGCTGCTGCACATCGCCGAGGACCCGGACCGGGCCTGGGCGCACCACGGCGAGCACTTCCTGCACGAGGCGCGCACCTACGCCTCCTGGCAGTCCGGCGACATCCGGTCGGCGGTGAGGTCGGCGGCCGCGACGGTGGACGAACTGCGCGCGGAGGGCGTCTACCGGATCCTGACGCCCGACGAGTGCGTGGCCCTGGGCCTGGACAACTACGTGCTGCACCCGCTGTCCGGCGGGATGCCGCTCGACGAGGGCTGGCGCAGCCTGCACCTGTTCGCCGAACAGGTACTGCCCCGGCTCGAGGACTGACCCTCCCCGCCCCGCGGCGCCGGGACCCCGCGGGGCGGCCGCGGTGGCACGGCGACGACACGGCGCCGCCCCGGCCCGGGTCCCGGTACGGCGTCAGCGCAGCCGCTGGGAGATCACCTTCGACACCCCGTCGCCCTGCATGGAGACGCCGTAGAGGGCGTCGGCGACCTCCATCGTGCGCTTCTGGTGGGTGATCACGATCAGCTGCGAGGACTCCTGCAACTCCTGCATGATGCGGATCAGCCGCTGCAGGTTGGTGTCGTCGAGGGCCGCCTCCACCTCGTCCATGACGTAGAACGGGCTGGGCCTGGCCTTGAAGATCGACACGAGCAGTGCGACGGCGGTCAGCGACCGTTCGCCGCCGGACAGCAGGGACAGCCGCTTGACCTTCTTGCCCGGCGGACGCGCCTCGACGTCGACACCCGTGGTGAGCATGTTGTCCGGGTCGGTCAGCACGAGCCGTCCCTCGCCACCGGGGAACAGCCGCGCGAAGACGCCCTCGAACTCCCGGGCCGTGTCCCGGTAGGCCTCGGTGAAGACCTGCTCGACGCGCTCGTCGACCTCCTTCACCACCTGAAGCAGATCGGCACGGGTCTTCTTCAGGTCCTCCAGCTGCTCGCTGAGGAACTTGTGGCGTTCCTCCAGCGCCGCGAACTCCTCCAGGGCGAGCGGGTTGACCTTGCCGAGCTGCTGGTAGGCCCGCTCGGCGGCCTTGAGCCGCTTCTCCTGCTCGGCGCGCACGAACGGCCGCGGCCGGTTGCGCGGGTGCTCCGGGTCTTCGGGCAGTTCCTCGCCCTCGGCCGGCGGCGAGGGCGGCACCGGCTGGTCGGGACCGTACTCGGCGGTCAGACCCGCCGGCTCGACACCGAGCTCCTCGAGGGCCCTGCTCTCCAGCTGCTCGATCCGCAGCCGCTTCTCTGCGCCGAGCACCTCGCCGCGGTGGACGGAGTCGGTGAGCTTGTCGAGTTCCGCCTTGAGGTCGCGGCCCTCGGCGCGGGCCGCGGCGAGTTCCTCCTCGCGCCGGGCCTTGGCGGCCTCGGCGGCGACGCGCTCGGTCTCCGCCCTGCCCAGCGACACCTCCACATGGGCCAGGAGCTGCCGGGCGCCGGAGGCGACGGCCTGGGCCACGGCGGCCTCGTGCCGCAGCCGGGCCCGCCGCCGCTCGGCACGCGCGCGTGCCTCCCGCTCGGCGCGGGCGGCCCGGTCGAGGGAGTCGGCGCGGCCGGCCAGGCCCTTGACCCGCTCCTCGTGCGTACGGACCTGGAGCCGCGCCTCCATCTCGGTCTGCCGTGCGTTCGCCCCGTCGGCCGCCAGGCGGTCGCGCACGGAGGTGTCGGGCTCCTCCTCGACCGGCATCTCCTCGGCGACGGCCAGCCGCTCGGCCAGTTCCTCGGCCTCCTGCCGGGCCTTCTCCAGGGCCTCCTGCGCCCGGGCCGCGGCGGCGGCGGAGCGCTCGGCCTCCCCGGCGGCGCCCCGCGCCTGCCCGGCCAGTCGGCCCAGCTGCTGCGCGACCGCGGACTTCTCGCGTTCGGCCGCCCGCCGGCGCTCACCCAGTTCCTCGACGAGCGCGGCGCAGTCCATGCGGCGCTCGGCGGCCAGCCGTTGCGCCTCGGCCAACTCCTCGCACCGCAGGGCCAGTTCCTCCAGCTCGGCGGCGGCCTCGTCGACGGACGCCTGCACTTCGAGCAGGCTCGGCGCCCCGGCGGACCCACCGTGCGCGAGGTGCGCCCCCAGGAGGTCGCCCTCGGCGGTGACGGCCGTGAGGTCGGGGCGCGCGTAGACGACTTCCTCGGCGTCCTCCAGGGTGCCGACCACCACGATGCCCCTCAGCAGCCGCCGCACGGCGGGCATCAGCTCGGCGGGCGCGCGGACGAGGTCGGCGGCGTACGGGCCGCCCGCGGCGGGCGGCTGCTCCACCCCGTCGTCGGGGGCACCGCCCAGCAGCAGCGCGGCCCGCCCCGCGTCCTGCTTGCGCAGCAGGCGGATGGCCTCGGCCGCCGCCGCCGGGGTGGTGACCGCGACGGCGTCCGCGGCCGCGCCGAGGGCCGCGGCGAGGGGCACCTCGTGGCCCGGGGTCACGGACAGCAGTTCGGCCGCGGGGCCCAGGAGCCCGGACAGGCGGTCCGTCGCCTCCAGGAGGGCGCCCGTGCCGTCCTTGCGGCGCAGTCCCAGGGCGAGGGCTTCGTGGCGGGCCGCCAGGGCCGCGCGCTTGCGCTCGGCGGCGGTGGCCGCCTCGCGCGCGGCCGACAGGCCCGCCTCGGCCGCGCCGAGTGCCTGCTTCGCCGCCTCGTGCCGCTCGGTCAGCTCCGCGTCGCCCGCGTCCAGGCCGTCGACCTCCGCCTTGAGCGCCTCGTACTCCTCCTGGGCGGCGACCGCGCGCTGCTGCGCCTCGTCGCGGGCGGCGGCCAGGCGGTCGATCTCGGCCTGCGCGGAGGCCGCGCGGGAACGGGCCGCGCCCACCTGTCCGTTCAGCCGGGCCAGGCCCTCGCGGCGGTCGGCCAGGGCGCGGGCCACGTCCTTCAGGCGCCGCTCCTCCACGGCCAGTTCGCGCTCCAGCTCGGCCCGGTGGGCGACGGTGTCCTCCAGGGCGTGCTCGGCGGCCTCCAGGGCTGCCTCCAGCTCGGCCTCCTGCTCGCGGATGCGGGCGGCCTCGCGTTCCATGTCCTCGGGGTCGCGTCCGCGCCGCTCCTCCGGGGGCGCGGAGGTGGCGCTCTTGACGCGGGCGTCGGCCAGCGAGATCGTGCCGCGCACCCGTTCCGCGAGCTGCGACAGCTCGTACCAGGTCTGCTGGGCCCGCTGCAGACGCGGCGTCAGCTGCCGTACCTCGTCCTCCAGGAGTGCCTCGCGCTGCAGTGCCCTCTTCAGCTCGGCCTCTGCCGTCTCCTTGCGCTCCTTGAGCGCGGCCTCGTCCGCGACCTCGGCGCTGAGCGCCTCCCGCATGCGGACGAGGTCGTCGGCGAGCAGCCGCAGCCGGGCGTCCCTGAGGTCGGCCTGGATCACTGCCGCCCGGCGTGCGACCGCCGCCTGCCGGCCCAGCGGCTTGAGCTGGCGGCGCAGTTCGTCGGTCAGGTCCTGGACACGGGCGAGGTTCGCCTGCATGGCGTCCAGCTTCCGCAGCGCCTTCTCCTTGCGCTTGCGGTGCTTGAGCACCCCCGCGGCCTCTTCGATGAAGGCGCGGCGGCCCGTGGGGTCGGCGTGCAGGACGGAGTCGAGCTGGCCCTGGCCGACGATCACGTGCATCTCGCGGCCGATGCCGGAGTCGGAGAGGAGTTCCTGGATGTCCAGGAGGCGGCAGGTGTCGCCGTTGATCTGGTACTCGCTGCCGCCGTTGCGGAACATGATCCGCGTGATGGTGACCTCGGCGTACTCGATCGGGAGGGCCCCGTCGGTGTTGTCGATGGTCAGGGACACCTCGGCGCGGCCGAGCGGGGGGCGCCCGGTGGTGCCGGCGAAGATGACGTCCTCCATCTTGCCGCCGCGCAGCGACTTGGCCCCCTGTTCCCCCATGACCCAGCTGAGCGCGTCCACGACATTGGACTTGCCCGAGCCGTTCGGCCCCACGACGCACGTGATCCCCGGTTCGAACCGGAGCGTGGTCGCCGAGGCGAACGACTTGAACCCGCGGAGGGTCAGGGCCTTGAGGTGCACGCCGCCGGACTCTACCTTCCGCCCGTATCTCACACTATGAACCCCGGCACCGGCGCGGTTTCACGCATGAACATGCAGGGCACACCATCCGTTAAGGAGAGTGAGGGCCTACGGGGGCAAGAAAGAAGGGACGCCGAGGCGTCCCTTGCGTATCTGACAGCCGAGTGGTCGACACGGGCGGCCCGTCCACTGCTTGCGCTGTCGTGGAGCGATGCAGTGATCAGGTGAGCGCAGGCTCCGCCTGGTGTGCGTCGATGCTCTCCATGATCCTGTCGTGAGAAGCGGCAGCCGTCAGCGCGTCGTTCTCCGCCTGGATCCGTACGAGCTCGGACTCGAGCTCCTGGACGCGCTGCTGGAGCCGTCGCATCTCGGCGAGGAGTCGCGGGTCGGAGCCGCCGACGTAACCGAGAAGCGCCTTTGCCATGATGGATGGTCCTCCACAATGAGTGACCGACCGATGCGGTGTGGGTCGTGAGGGATTCGCACCCGCGGTGCTTGGCACTCTTGAGTTGTGCTGCCGTTCTGCCATGCCAAACAGCTGAGGTGCGCGGGGCTTTCAGCGTCTCACCAAAAAGTTTGACGGTCAACACGATCACACCCCGCGCCGGTGGATGGTCCGGGGCGTGCGGCCGTCGACGGACGGCACCGCGGCTCCTGCAGACCCGGGAGGGCGTGGAGATCATCCTGCCCCGCGGGCCCTGCCACGACAAGCCCTTCTCGGCAACCACCAGGTGGTTTTACCTTCCGGCGGGCGCTTTCGGCACACCGGTCCGGTTCCGTACCACGTCCCGCCGACGCGGCGGTCAGCGCACCGCGAAGCCGTCGTAACCGCCGCGGGGCGTGTCCCAAATCTCAGTGACTCCGTCCACGCGCCCGGGTGTGTCGTCGCTCCGCAACCACGCCAGCAGGCCCTCACAGCCCCGACGGGGACCCTCGGCGACCACCTGGACCCGTCCGTCGTCCAGATTGAGGGCGAAACCGCTCAGGCCGCCGATCTGCAGCGCCTTGGCCCGCGTGAACCAGCGGAAACCCACGCCCTGGACCCGCCCGCGCACCCAGGCGACGAGCCGTGCATCGTCGTTCATGGCCGCACGCTAACCGGACAATGTCCCACTGGGCACCTCCTCCCCCGGCGCCATGCTGTACCGTCCCGACCCATAAATCTCATGTGAAACTCACTCGATCGAGTGAGCCGCGCTGACCGCAAGAACCAGGAAGGCCAGGAGATTGGGACGCCACCGACGCTCCGCCGCCGGGCACGCCGCAGCCGGCCGCCCCGTCAAGGTCACCCAGAAGCACGAGATCCCTCCGGAGGGTTACGGACCGGAGAACCTCTACGGCTTCGCCGCCGTCCTGGAGGCCGAGCGACGCGCGACCCGCACGCGCCGCAAGAAGAAGGCCCCGACGCCGGTGCGCACGGGCCTGATGGGCGTCTCCGCCGCCGTCGCGCTCGGCACCGTGGCCGTGGCCACCGGAGTGCTGCCCGGCGGCAACCAGTTCACGGTGAGCGGCAGCCCCGGCACGGCGGAGGCCGGCGGGAGCGTCCCGTCGGGGTTCGCGACCCAGCAGGGCGGCACGAGCGGCTCCGCGGACGACCGTGATGACACGTCGACGAGCCGCGACGCCCAGCGCTCGACCGCCCCGGCCGCACCCCCCTCCCCGTCGGCGCCCCCGACGACGCCGAGCGCGGAGCCGTCCGCGACCGCCACGGAGCCGGCGACCACCGCGCCCCCGGCCGACACGGCCGGCAAGCCCACCAAGAAGCCGAAGCCCGTCACCCCGCCGGCGAAGCTGTCCGTCGAGGCCGCCGCCGAGGCCGAGGTGATCAAGCTCGTCAACGACGAACGGGCCAAGGTGGGCTGCAGCCCGGTGACCCAGAACGGCGATCTGAGGAAGCTGGCGGAGGCGTTCAGCCTCGACATGGCCCTGCGGAACTTCTTCGACCACACGGACCCCAGCGGCCAGGACCCCTGGGACCGCGCGGCAGGGTTCGGCATCACCAGCCTGGGCGGCGAGAACATAGCGCGCGGCCAGGCGACCGCCCAGGACGTGATGGACGCCTGGATGAACAGCCCCGGCCACCGGGCGAACATACTGAACTGCGACTTCCGGACACTGGGCGTCGGGGTGCACTTCGGCACCGGCGGCCCCTGGTGGACCCAGGACTTCGGCTACTGAGACAACCGCAGGGCCGCACCAAGGCCGTCGTCCGCGGGTTCGTCGTCTTCGAAGACACGCCACGGGCGTGCGATACGTTGCCCGCCATGACTGGACTCGGACGCGTCGCCTGGCCACCTGCTCCGATAAGAACTGAGCGGCTCGTGCTCCGTGAATCCGAGGCCCGGGACCGTGCGGCGTTCATCGAGTTGTTCGCATCGCCGGAGGTGGGCACCTACATAGGCGGCCATCGACCACGTGATGAGCTCGAACGCACGGCGCCTGAGGTGCCCGGGCGGCGCCCCGGCCTGTTCGTGATCGAGCTCGACGGAGCGATGATCGGCATGATCGAGCTCAATCGGCGCGACGCGGAGCGTCGGAGTCGTGTTCGTCCGGACGCCGGGGAGGCCGAGCTCGGCTACCTGTTCCTGCCGGAGGCATGGGGACGTGGGTACGCCGCCGAGGCGTGTGCGGCGGCGCTCGGCTGGTTCACCGACGCGCTTCCCGGCGAGCCAGTGGTGCTCTGCACCCAGACCGCCAACGACCGCTCGATGCGCCTCGCGGCGAAGCTGGGATTCACCGAGGTGCAGCGGTTCGAGGAGTGGGACGCCGAGCAGTGGATGGGCGTGTGGTCCTCGGTCACGCCGTCCGGTTGACTCCTGGGCCGGCGGCCGCAGGTCAGAGGCCCCGGCCCTTCGCCTCATCGGCTACTGACGCACCCGTGCCCGTGCGTGCCCCCGGTCGGTGCCGAGTGGTCCCGGGCCGGGGGCACCGTCGCGCCGGTGCCGCCGGGCGTCCGAGCGGGGCGTGCCTACGCCGCCGCGCGTCCGAGGGTGAACAGGCGGGCCGTCCGGGCGACCCGGTGGCCGAGGTGCCGGGCGGTCGCCGCGTCGGCCTTGTGGACGCCTTCCGGGCCCTCGTCGACGTTCGTCTGCGCGGCGGCGCCCGCGAAGACGCCGAGGCGGTTGAGGTCGTACTCGGAGCCGCCGCTGCTGTTCCAGCCCGGGTGCAGGCCGAGGCTGACCCAGGTCATGCCGTGCTGCGCGGCCAGGATCTGGAAGAACTGCAGGGTGTGCAGCTTGTCGCCGCTCTTGGACCCGGAGTTGGTGAAGCCGGCGGCCAGCTTGTCCTTCCAGGACTGCCCGAACCAGCGCTTCGACGACGCCTCGGCGAAGGCGTGGAAGGCGCCGGAGGCGGTGCCCATGTAGGTCGGGGAGCCGAAGACGATCGCGTCCGAGGCGTCGAGGGCCGCCCACTGCCCGTCGGTGATCTCGTCCACGGCGATCAGATGCACGCGGGCTCCCGCCTCGGCGGCGCCGTCCCGCACGGCCTCGGCGAGGACGGTGGTGTGGCCGTGGCCGGAGTGGTAGGCGATGGAAACGACAGGGGTGGTCACGTACGTACTCCTCGTGGAAGGGAGGGATGTCCCCCAGGGATGGGCAGGGAGCGGGGGAGAGAAGCCGCAGCTCCCTGGCAGTGCGAGAATGAAAGCACTAACCAAAAGTTAGCGCAAGTGCCGCGATAGCGCTGCGCTCGCGTACGCTTGCGCCATGACCACCGCGCAGGGGCAGGACCTCCCGTACGACGTGTTCTCCAAGGCGTGTCCGTCGCGCGGCACCCTGGAGCACGTCACGGGCCGCTGGGGGGCGCTCACGCTGGGGGCGCTGTACGAGGGCTCGTTCCGGTTCAACGAGCTGCGCCGCCGCGTCGACGGCGTGAGCGAGAAGATGCTGTCCCAGACCCTGCACGCGCTGGAGCGCGACGGTCTGGTGCGCCGCGAGGCGCAGCCGACGAATCCTCCGCGCGTGGACTACGAACTCACCCCGCTGGGCCGCGAGGTCGCCGAGCGGCTGCTGGCCCTCATCCGCTGTGTGGAGGGGCGCATGGACGACGTGCTCGATGCGCGCCGCGGCTACGACGAGGCACGCGCGGCCCGGACGCCGCTCACGGACTGACGCGCGGCGCCCGCTGGCACGCCGGGCAGAAGTAGCTGGAGCGGTTCATCCAGGCGCGGCGGCGGATGGGCGCGGCACAGCGCCGGCAGGGCAGTCCCTCGCGGCCGTAGGCGTTCAGCGACCGGTCGAAGTAGCCCGACTCGCCGTTGACGTTGACGTAGAGGCTGTCGAAGCTGGTGCCGCCGACGGCGAGCGCGTCGCTCATCACCTCCCGTATGTGGCCGAGGAGTCCGGCCGTGCGCGGACGGGTGAAGTGAGCGGTCGGGCGCTCGTAGTGGATCCGGGCGCGCCACAGCGCCTCGTCCGCGTAGATGTTGCCGACGCCGCTGATCAGCGACTGGTCGAGCAGGGCGCGTTTGATGGTCGTGCGCTTGCGGCGCAGCGCCTGGTGGAAGACCTCGTCGTCGAAGAGCGGGTCGAGGGGGTCGCGGGCGATGTGCGCGATGACGTCGGGCAGCCCGTCGGCGGTGGTGTCGTGCAGCGAGAGGCCGCCGAAGGTGCGCTGGTCGACGAAGCGGAGCTCGGTCGCCGGGCCGTCCTGGAACCGGACACGGACGCGCAGATGCTTCTCGTCGGGGGCGTCGTGCGGCTGGACGAGGAACTGGCCGCTCATGCCCAGGTGAGCCACGATCGCCGTGCCGGAGGTCTCGACCGGGATCCAGAGGTACTTCCCGCGTCGGCTCGGGGCGCCGAGGCGCTGCCCGGTCAGCCGGTGTGCGAAGTCCTCTCCGCCCGCGAGGTGCCGGCGCACGGCGCGCGCGTGCAGCACCTCGACGGCGGCCACGGTCCGGTGGGCGACCCAGCGCTCCAGGCCGCGCCGCACGATCTCGACCTCGGGCAGCTCGGGCACGGGGCTCCTCCTCAGGGGTGATCCGGGGACGACGCACCCCGCCGCGGCGCGTTCGCCGGGCGGGGTCCGTGAGGAAGGTCAGGCCGTGGCCGTGCCGCTCGCCGGGGCCGTGCCGCTCGCGGTGGCCACGGCCGCGCCGGTGCCCTCGACGGGCGAACCGTCCGTCGCGGCCGCCTTCGCGCGCTCGTCCGCGGCGGCGCGGATGGAGCGCCATGCCGCCTCGGCGGCCTGCTGCTCCGCCTCCTTCTTGCTGCGGCCGGTGCCGGTGCCGTACGAGACGCCTCCGACGCGGGCGGCAGCAGTAAAGGTCTTCTCGTGGTCCGGGCCGGCCTCCGTGACCAGGTACTCGGGCACTCCGAGCCCCTCGGTCGCGGTCAGCTCCTGGAGACTGGTCTTCCAGTCCAGGCCGGCTCCGAGATTCGAGGACTTCTCGATCAGCGGGTCGAACAGGCGGTGCACCAGCTCCGCCGCCGAGTCCAGACCCTGGTCGAGATAGACCGCGCCGATCACCGCTTCGAGGGTGTCGGCGAGGATGGACGCCTTGTCCCGGCCGCCTGTGCCTTCCTCGCCCCGGCCGAGCCGGATGAAGGAGCCGAGGTCGAGCCCCCGGCCCACCTCCGCCAGCGCACGAGAGTTGACCACCGCGGCCCGCAGCTTGGCCAGCTGGCCTTCGGGCAGGTCGGGGTGGATGCGGTACAGCGTGTCGGTGACGACGAGGCCCAGCACGGAGTCCCCGAGGAACTCCAGCCGCTCGTTCGTCGGCAGACCGCCGTTCTCGTACGCGTACGAACGGTGGGTCAGCGCACGCACCAGAAGGGCGGACTCGAGCTTGTAGCCGAGCCGCCCTTCCAGAAGCGTGTGGGACGAGGCCGAGTTGTCCGCCGGACCACCCCCGCTGCGGCGGGGACCGTTCTTGGCGTCAGACATCAGACCTGTCACCAGCCGTTCAGACCTCGAGGACCTGGCGCTTGTTGTAGGTGCCGCACGACGGGCACGCGATGTGCTGCAGCTTGGGCTCGTGGCAGCGCTCGCACGCAACCAGGGTGGGGACCGCAGCCTTCCACTGCGACCGGCGGTGGCGCGTGTTGCTGCGCGACATCTTCCGCTTCGGAACAGCCACGGCTACTTCTCCTGCTTCTCGTCGACGCCCGCTTCGGCGCCGCTCATCTCGTCCTTATCGCCGGCTTCGATTGAAGCGGCGAGTCCCTGCAGTGCCGCCCAACGGAGGTCGACGGCGTCGTGGTGGTGGTCCGGGTCGTCCGCGAGCCGCGCTCCGCACTCGGAGCACAGGCCCGGGCAGTCTTCCCGGCACACCGGCTGCATCGGCAGTGCGAGCACCACCGCATCACGCAGCACGGGTTCGAGGTCGAACAGGCCGTCCTCGATGAAGAGCCTGCCCTCGTCGTCCTCGGCGTCGTCGCCGGGCTCCGTGATGACACGGCCCCGGTCGTCGGCGTCAGGGTACGAGAACAGCTCCTGGAGGTCCGCGTCGAGCTCGTGCTCCAGCGGCTCCAGACACCTTACGCACTCCCCTTCGGCCGTGGCACGGGCGGTGCCCGTGACGAGCACCCCCTCCATGACCGACTCGAGCCGGAGGTCCAGCTCGACCGGGGCGCCTTCCGGCACTCCGACCACCCCGTGGATCCCGAAGTCCTTCGGGGCGTCGACCGTGCGGGTCAGGCGCTGCAGCGCACCAGGACGCCGACCCAGCTCATGTGTGTCGAACACGAGGGGGTTGCGGTGGTCGAGGCGGGCGTTCAGGGCCGTTCCTGCTTTCGGTCTTCGGAGCTCGGTGGGGAAGGTGCGGCCCGACACCGGGGAGTCCGGCGCACCCGTGGGGTACGGGCAGCGTCGACCGCGGATGCCGGCGAAATCGGCGTCGGGGCATGCGCGACCGAAGAGCCAGGATACTGGACCTTTCGCCGTGGGCCCAATCCGGTGCGCGGGACGCCGCGGACCCGGGACGCTCAGTGACCGCCGCGTCCCTGTTCGTAGGCCCGCAGCTGCTCGGCGCTGATCATGCTGGTGTCGAAGAGGCTGGTCTCGTCGAGTGCGTTGCCCTGGTCGTAGCCCTGGCGCCCCTGCCCGTAGGCGTCCTGGCCGTCGTACGCCTCCTGCTGGTCGTACCCCTGTGCCTGCGGGTAGGCGGCGTAGGGATCGGCCTGCTGGTAGCCGTACGCGTCCTGCTGGGCGTACGTCTGCTGGTAGCCGTACGGGTCTGCCTGCTGCTGGTAGCCGTACGCGTCCTGCTGCTGCGCGTAGGCGGGCCGACTCTGCTGGGCCGGGATCACGGGGGCCTGGGCCGGCGGTGCCGGGGTGCGGTCCGGGGTGTCCGAGAGCGCCGCGAGACCGGCGAGGTAGTCGGCGTCGCTGGCGTGGTGCACGGTCGAGGTGTCGTCGGAGAGGGCACCGAGGTCGTCGGTGGCGATCCGGCCGTGCAGCTTCTGGCGGCCCTTGCCGACGGCTTCCAGGGTCTTGGCGAGGACGGCCTCGAAGGCACCGAGCTTGGTGTCCACGTACGCGTCGGCGTCGCGGCGCAGGGTCTCGGGGTCGTGGCTGCGCTCGGGGGCGTCCTCGTCCTCGTAGCCGTGCTCGTCGAGGCCGGGGCCGGTGCCCAGGAGCTTCTCGCGGCCGCGGCCGACCGAGCCGAGGGTCTTGGTGAGGACGACCTCGAAGTTGGCGAGCTTGGAGTCGACGTAGTCGTCGGCCTCCGCGCGGATCTCCTCGGCCTCCTGGCGGGCCTCGGCGAGGATGCGGTCGGCCTCGTTCTGGGAGCGGCGGGCGACCTCCGTGTCGGAGATCAGGGAGCCGCGTTCGGCGTGCGCGTGCTCGATGATCCGCTCGGCCTCCTGGCGGGCCCGCTCGACCATCTGCTCGCGGTCGCCGATCAGCTCCCGGGCCTGGGCCAGGGAGTCGGGCAGCGCCGCGCGCACCTCTTCGAGCATCGAGAGCAGCTCGGCGCGGTTGACCACGCACGAGGCCGACATGGGCATGGACCGGGCGCTGGAGACCACCGCGACGATCTCGTCGAGCTTCTTCTGCACGTCCACCGTGTGCTCGCCACTCTCTACAGCTGTGTTGGAGACGGACGGGTCGACTGTACGACCCCTCCGGCCCCGCACGACACCGGATGACGGTCTGTCAGATCCGGGGAGGGCCCCGCGGGACCGGTCAGTCCTGCCTGAGCCGCCTGCCGAGGGCCTCCAGGACGACCGGCGGCACCAGATGGGAGACGTCCCCGCCCCAGGCCGCGACCTCCTTGACGAGCGAGGAGGACAGGAAGCTGTAGGTGGGGTTGGTGGGGACGAAGAGGGTCTCCACACCGGAGAGGCCGTTGTTCATCTGGGCCATCTGCAACTCGTAGTCGAAGTCGCTGACGGCGCGCAGCCCCTTGACGATGGCGGGGATGTCGCGCTGCTTGCAGAAGTCGACCAGAAGGCCGTGGAACGCCTCCACCTGGACGTTCCCGAACTCGGCGGTGACCTGGCGGATGAGATCGATCCGCTCGTCGATCTCGAGCAGACCCTTCTTGGACTTGTTGATCATCACCGCCACGTACACCTCGTCGTACAGCTTCGAAGCACGGGCGATGATGTCGAGGTGTCCGTTGGTGATCGGGTCGAACGACCCGGGGCATACGGCGCGGCGCACTTGTGATCCCTCGCTCTCCGGTCCGGTCATCGTGCGTCTTCGCACGTAGAGGCGGCGCGACCGTACCAAAAGGTTCCTTCGCCGTAGCGACGGGCCCGGATCGCGTCGAAGCCGTCCGGCCACCGGAATTCTCCGCCTCTGGTGCTGCGCTCCACGGTGACGAGGG
This sequence comes from Streptomyces sp. NPDC007264, assembly GCF_042869095.1. Taxonomy (NCBI): domain Bacteria; kingdom Bacillati; phylum Actinomycetota; class Actinomycetes; order Kitasatosporales; family Streptomycetaceae; genus Streptomyces; species Streptomyces sp. NPDC007264. The sequence continues at coordinate 272,749 of NZ_JBIAFD010000007.1, read as the reverse complement.
CATCGGCCGCGAGCCAGCCTCCCGTACGGAGTGTGAGCAGAATCTCGCGAAGATCGTCGTCGGAGACGGCGTACGGCGGGTCCAGGAAGACGATGTCGTACGGCTGCGCCGGCGCCGGCGTGCGGATGATCTGTTCCGCCCTGCCCGCTCTCACCTCTGCGCCGGGCAGGCCCAGGGCCCTGACGTTCTCGCGGACGGTGCGCACGGCCCGGGCGTCGGCCTCGACGAGCAGGGTGTGGCCGGCGCCGCGGGAGAGCGCCTCCAGGCCGACGGCGCCCGAGCCGGCGTACAGGTCGAGCACGCGCTCGCCCTCCAGGGAGCCGCCGAGGAGGGACCGCCAGGTGGAGAAGAGGCCCTCGCGCGCCCGGTCGGAGGTGGGACGGGTGCCGTTCCCCGGCGGTACGGACAGGCGGCGTCCTCCGGCCCGGCCGGCGATCACGCGGGTCATCTGCGGTCCTTGTCGGTGTGCGTGGGCGGTGACGCCTCCAGTGTCGCAGCCGGGCACGGCCGCACGCCCGGACGGGACGGGGTCAGCCCTTGTCCAGGTATCGCTCCCGCTCCTCGTCCAGGAGTGCCTCCAGGGCCGTGCGCAGTCCGGGCAGGTGCCGGAGGTCCGGGTCGGCGGCGACCACCGCGGCGGCCTCCTGGCGGGCCTCGGCGATGATCTCCTCGTCGTCGATGACGGCGAGCATGCGCAGCGAGGAGCGGGCACCGGACTGGGCCTGCCCGAGGACGTCGCCCTCGCGGCGCTCCTCCAGGTCGAGGCGGGAGAGCTCGAAGCCGTCGAGGGTGGAGGCCACGGCGTCCAGCCGTCGGCGGGCCGCGCTCGCCTCGGGCATCTCGGTGACCAGGAGACAGAGCCCGGGCGCCGAGCCCCGGCCGACACGGCCGCGCAGCTGGTGCAGCTGGGAGACGCCGAAGCGGTCGGCGTCCATGATGACCATGGCCGTGGCGTTCGGGACGTTCACCCCGACCTCGATGACCGTCGTCGCGACCAGGACGTCGGTGTCGCCGGCGGCGAAGCGGCGCATCACCGCGTCCTTGTCGTCGGGTGGCATGCGCCCGTGCAGCACCTCGACCCGCAGCCCCCGCAAGGGCCCCGTGGCGAGCTGGTCGGCCACGTCGAGCACGGCGAGCGGGGGCCGCTTCGCCGCCTCCGCCTCCTCCTCGGGCGACCTCCTGGTCCGCTGCGGGGCGCCGGGTTCGTCGGCGTCGTCGCCGATGCGGGGGCACACCACGTACGCCTGGTGGCCGCCGGCGACCTCCTCGCGCACGCGCTCCCAGGCACGCGCCAGGAAGTGCGGCTTGTCCGCTGCCGGCACCACATGGCTGGCGATCGGCGAGCGCCCGGCCGGCAGCTGGTCGAGGACGGAGGTCTCCAGGTCGCCGAAGACGGTCATGGCGACGGTCCGAGGAATGGGCGTGGCGGTCATCACCAGCAGATGGGGCGGCTGGCTCCCCTTGCCGCGCAGCGCGTCCCGCTGCTCCACCCCGAACCGGTGCTGCTCGTCCACCACGACCAGGCCGAGGTCGTGGAAGCGCACCTTGTCCTCGATCAGCGCGTGCGTGCCGATCACGATGCCGGCGTCCGCGGTGACGAGGTCGAGCAGTGCCTGCCGTCGCGCGACCGCCCCCATGGACCCCGTGAGCAGCACGACCTTGGTGGCCTGCTCGGCCCCGCCGAGCATCCCTCCCTCCCGTCGCCCGCCACCGCCCTTCTGCGGAGGCGCTTCGCGCCACAGTCCCCAACTGGCGAACTCCCCCATCATCTCGACGATCGAGCGGTGGTGCTGCTGGGCGAGCACCTCGGTGGGCGCGAGCATCGCGGCCTGTCCGCCCGCGTCGACGACGGCGAGCATGGCGCGCAGGGCCACCAGCGTCTTGCCCGAGCCGACCTCGCCCTGGAGCAGCCGGTGCATGGGGTGTCGGGTGGCCAGGTCGTCGAAGATCTCCTTGGAGACCTTGCGCTGGCCCTCCGTGAGCGTGAAGGGGAGCTTCGCGTCGAACGCCGTCAGCAGGCCGTCCGGGGCGGGGACGCGGGCGACCGCCGGGAGCTGGGCGTCCGCGTGGCGGCGGCGGGCGAGGGCGACCTGGAGGACGAAGGCCTCGTCCCACTTCAGGCGGGCGCGGGCGTCGGCGATGTCCGCCTTCGTGTGCGGGCGGTGGATCTTGAGCAGGGCCTCGGAGAGGGAGGCCAGGCCCCGGCCGTCGCGGAGGGCGTCGGGCAGGGGGTCGACGGCCTCGCCGGCGCTGGGCAGCACCGTCTGCACCGCCTTGGCGATCTTCCAGGACTCCAGCTTGGCGGTGGCCGGGTAGAGGGGGATCAGGGCGCCCGCCCAGCTGTCCACCGTCTCGGCGACGTCGTCACCGCGCAGCAGTTCGTACGCCGGGTGGGCCAGCTGGAGCCGGCGGTTGAAGACGGTGACCTTGCCCGCGAACAGGGCGCGGGTGCCCGGCAGGAGCTCCTTGTGCGGCTTGTGCACGCCGTTGTTGAAGAAGACCAGCTGGAGCCGGCCGCTGCCGTCGGTGATCGTGACCTCCAGGCGCTGGCCCTTGCCGCGCGGCGCCTTGGCGGAGGCGAAGGTGTGCAGTCGGGCGTCGGCGACCTGGGCGACCACCGTGACGTGCTCGTCCATGGGGAGGTCGGCGAGGTGGGTGAGCTGTCCCCGCTCCTCGTACCGGCGCGGATAGTGGTGGAGCAGGTCTCCGACGGTGTGCAGGCCGAGGTGCTCGGCCATCACCTTCGCGGTGGCGGGGCCGAGCACCTTCTTCAGCGGTTCTTCCAGTGCGGGCACGAGATCCATTGCACACCACGCCACCGACAATGCCGTAACGTCTTGCGAATCCGCTGGTCAGCGGGGTGGCTCGCGGCCTAGGATGACCCACTTCCCGGCTCGCCCCGCGGTCACCGCCCCACCGGGACCGCCCGACCCCGCGCCGTCGACCTCCCCCACCCGCGGCGCCGTGACGATGGACTCCCAGACCTCACAGTCATCACAGGCACCTCAGTCACCTCCTCCACCTCATACGTTCCAGGTCGACCTGCGCGGTCTGGTGGACCTGCTGTCCCATCACCTCTACTCCAGTCCCAAGGTCTATCTGCGCGAACTGCTGCAGAACGCCGTGGACGCGATCACCGCCCGTCGGACCCGGGAGCCGGACGCGCCCGCCACGGTCCGGCTGCACACCGACGGCGGCACCCTCCGCGTCGAGGACTCCGGCATCGGGCTCACCGAGTCCGATGTGCACAGCCTCCTCGCCACCATCGGGCGCAGCTCGAAGCGGGCGGACGGGCTGCAGGAGGTCCGCTCCGACTTCCTGGGGCAGTTCGGCATCGGTCTGCTGGCGTGTTTCGTCGTCGCCGAGCGCATCCGGGTCGTCAGCCGCAGCGCCCGCACACCCGACGCGCCGCCCGTCGAGTGGACGGCCTCCGACGACGGGTCGTACGTCGTGCGGACCCTGCCGCACGACGCCCGGCCCGAACCCGGGACCACGGTGCACCTGGCGGCGCGTCCGGGCGCCGCCGACTGGCTCTCCGCGGAGCGGGTGCGGTCCCTCGCGCGGGACTTCGGGTCGCTGCTGCCGTACGACGTCCGGGTCGGCGACGAGGCGGTCGCGGACCTGCCGGCGCCCTGGGACCGCGCGTACCCCTCGCCCGCCACCCGCCGGGTGGCCCTGGCCCGTCACTGCCACGACCTGTTCGGGTTCACCCCGCTGGACACCATCGACCTGGACGTGCCGCTCGCCGGCATCCGGGGGGTGGCCTACGTGCTGCCCAGCGCGGTCAGCCCGGCCCAGCGGGCGAGCCACCGCGTGCACCTGAAGGGCATGCTGCTGACCGAACGGGCCGAACAGCTGCTGCCCGACTGGGCGTTCTTCGTGCGCTGCGTGCTCGACACGGACAGCCTGCGGCCCACGGCCTCCCGCGAGTCGCTGTACGAGGACGAGACCCTGACGGCCGTGCGCGAGGCCCTCGGCGAGCGCATCCGGTCGTGGCTGACCGGGCTCGCGGCCGGCGACCCCGAGCGCCTCGCCGCGTTCCTTTCCGTGCACCACCTGGGGGTGAAGTCGCTCGCGCGGCACGACCGGGAGATGCTGCGCACGATGCTGCCGTGGCTCCCCTTCGAGACGACGGACGGGCGGCTGTCCCTGGAGGAGTTCGCACAGCGGCACCCGGTCGTGCACTTCACCCGGACCGTCGAGGAGTACCGGCAGGTGGCCCCGATCGCGTCCGCGCAGGGCGTCGGCGTGGTCAACGGCGGCTACACCTACGACAGCGAGCTGGTGGAGTCGCTGCCGTCCGTGCGACCGGGGACGGTGGTCGCGGAACTGGACGCGGACACCGTGACCGCGCACCTGGACTCCGTCGACCCGGCCGAGGAACTGGCGCTGTCGGGCTTCCTGGCGGCCGCGCGCGCCCGGCTCGACCCCCTGGGCTGCGATGTGGTCCTGCGCGCCTTCCATCCCCTGTCCGTGCCGGCGCTGCACCTGGACGACCGGACGGCCCGCCACGAGCAGGCCCGCGCGGAGGCCGAGGAGCAGGCCGACGACCTGTGGGCCGGCATCCTGGGCTCGCTGCGGGGCAGCGCGCCCCGGGCGCGCCTGGTGCTCAACCACCTCAATCCGCTGATCAGGAGGATCGGTTCCCTGGGGGACCCGGAGCTGATCGGCACCGCCACGGAGTCCCTCTACGGGCAGGCGCTGCTGATGGCCCAGCGACCGCTGCGTCCCGCCGACTCCGCGCTGCTGAACCGCGCGTTCATCGGCCTCCTCGAATGGGCCACCCACACCAACTCACCGGAGGACGGCTCCCGATGAGCCAGGTCATGGACTTCGACTCGCTGCGCCGGGCGATGGCCGACAACTACGAGCAGCCGGAGGGCCCGGCGCGCAACGCGCGTGCGGAGCAGCTGCTGGTGGAGGCCGAGAAGCTGAACATCCCGCTGGCCGTGATCGAGGCGCTCGGCCACCAGCTGAAGGTCTACAACTACAGCTCCGAGAAGGCCAAGATGTTCGTCCCCTTCGCGCGGCTGCTGCGCATGTGGGACGAGCGCCCGGAGGACTTCGACGCGTACGAGGTCCACTCGCTGCACTGGGTCTTCAAGTGGATGTCGGCGGGCATGCTGGGCCAGCCGCACATCCCGCTCGCCTCCATCGAGAAGTGGCTCGGTGAGATGGAGCACCGCTACCGGCTCGCCGGGCACTCCGAACGCGCGGTGCGCAGCGCGGAGTTCAGCGTCGCCGCGCATATCGGGGACCTGGGGCGCGCCGAACGGGCCTACGCGGCGTGGCTGGCCGCCGACCGCGACGAGATGGCCGACTGCCACGCGTGCGAACTGCACGACCAGGGGTGGTGGCAGACCCGCAGGGGCGAGGACGCTCAGGCGCTGGAGCTGTGGGGGCCCGTTCTGGAGGGCGAGTACGTCTGCGCGCACGAACCGCACGCCGTGCTGGCCTCCTCCCTGCTGCCGCTGCTGCGCCTGGGCCGCCCGGACGAGGCGCGGGCGCACCACCTGCGCGGCGTCCGGCTCGTGCGGGCCATGGAGAGCATGCGGGGTTCGTACGCCGACCACGTGGAGTTCTGCGCGCTGACCGGCAACGAGGCGCGCGGTCTCGAACTCCTGGCCGAGCGCCCGGCGTACTTCACGGACGCCGGGGAGCCGCGCAGCAGGCTGGACTTCCTGGCCGTGGTGGCGTTGCTGATGGACCGGCTGGTCGAGCGGGGGCTCGGCGAGCGCACGGTGCCGGGGCCGGCGGGCCGGGAGTGGACCGCCCGGGAGCTGGCCGCACACGCACGCGGGGAGGCACTGTCGCTCGCCGCCCGCTTCGACGCGCGCAACGGCACGTCGTACGTCGGCGAGCGCACCCGGGAACGGATGGACCGCCGCCCGCTGGTGGACCGGCTGCCGCTGGGCGTGCGGGTGGTGCGGGCGGCGCCCGTGGCCGCGCCGGCGCCGGTCGCACCGGAGCGGGAGCGCGGCCTCGCCGAGCTGCTCGCCCAGGCCCGGCGCCTGTCGGACGCCGTGCATCCGGCCTCCATGGACGCGTGGGCCGCGGTGGCGCGGGCCGCGGCCGCGGAGGGCACCGAGCTGTCCGCCCGGGACCAGGCGGACCTCGTCGACCACGAGGCGCTGAGCCGTGGCCCCGAGGGCGCCGAGCTGTTCGACCGCGCGGCCGAGCTGTACGAGGCGGCGGGCGACCCCGGCGAGGCGCTCGCGGCACGCACCCGTGCCACGTTCGTCCGGGCCCTGACCGACCGGGCCGACGATGCGCCGGAGACGGTCGCCGGGCTGCGCGAGCGGGTGCTCGCCCTCTTCGAGGAGGGCGCGACGGGGCCGCGGCAGACGGCGTCCGTCCTCGTCGGGCGGGCCCGCGTCCTGATGCACCGGCTGCGGGAGGACGAGGGCGTCGCCGAGGCCGCCGAGGAGGCCGTGCGGGAGCTGCTGGCGTTCGCCGGGCCGCACACCTCGGACGTGCGCCTCGCGTCGCGGGCCGCCGAGGCGACGGCCATGCTCGGGGAGCTGGCGGGACGCGCCGGGGACGCGGAGGCGGGTGCGGAGCTGCTGGCACGGGCGGCCCAGGAGTACGTGGCGGCGGGTCTGCCGTGGTTCGCGGTGGAGCACGAGGCGCGGCTGGCCGGGATCGCGCGGCAGCTCGGCGACGCGGAGGGCGCACAGCGGGCGGCCCGCGCGGCGCTCGAGCACGGCCGGGAGCATCTGGAGCCGCTCGGCGGCGCGCAACTGCACCTCCAGCTGGCGGAGGTGCTGGGCGCGTCGGGCGAATTCGCCGAGGCGGCGGAGCACGCCCTGGAAGCGGCGCACTGGGCCGACGAGGCGGGCGAGGGCCCCACGCTGGGCGCCTGGGCGCGGTACCAGCTGGGCGGATTCCTGCTGCGGCAGGGCCGCTTCGCGGAGGCGGCCGAGGTGCTGGAGTCGGCGCTGCCCGACCTGACCGCCGAGACGCACGGTGACGGGGCGATCGTGCAGACGCAGTGGTGGCTCGGCGACTGCCACACGGAGCTGGGCGAGCACCGGGCGGCGGCCGAGCGGTGGCTGGAGGCCGCGGAGACCGCCCGGCACTGGCCGGAACAACGCGACCACGCGATGCTCGCCCACCTGGCCGCCGAGGCGCTGGGCCGCGCGGACCTGCCGGCGGAGGCGGCACGGGCGTACGCGCGCGCCGGCGACCTGTGGCGGGAGCTGGGCAACACCCACGGCCTGGTACGCGCCCTGCGCGCCCGCGCGTGGCTCGCGGCGCGCGGGGAGGCGGGCCTGGAGCCGGGCCTGGAGGCGGCGCGGGAGCTGATGACGCAGGCGGCCCAGGAGTGCGCGGCGGCGGCCACCGCGGCGGACGACGACGCCCGCGACGGTCTGGTCACGGAACTCGGGCACACCCACCGCCAGTTCGGCGACCTGATCGCCCGCTCGGTCGGTGAGGACGCGGACGAGGAGACGACGCGGACGGCGTTCGAAGAGGCGCTGACGCATCTGACGGAGGCGATCGCGGTCTTCGGGTCCGCCGGGGTGGGCGCGCGCGACGCGCGCACGGGCGCGGAACTGGCGGCGGGCTGGCTGGAGGCCGACCTGCGCCGCCTGGACGCGGCGTCGGCACGCGCGCGTGCGGTGCTGTCGGCCTACGAGGACGCGGAGACCTACGAGGACGCCGAGGCCGACGGGGAGGGCGGGGACGGCGAGACGGCGCGGGCGCGGCGCGCGGAGGCCGAGCGGATGCTGGAGCTGATGGCGGCCCACCGGGAGGAGTGAGGGCCGGTCCGGGCGCCGTCGGCGGCGGAGGGACGGTTCCGTTCGGCCCGGCCTCCGCCCCACCGGTCCCGGGCGGGCCTCACTCGACGCCGATCAGCAGCAGCGCCCCCTGGCGGCCGCCCCGGTACACCACCGTGTCGACCGCCAGGTACGCCTCGCGCACCCGGCCCTCCAGACGCGCCGCGACCGACTCCGGGGCGTCGTCGTCGAGGACCAGGGTGACCATCTCGCCGCCCGCCGCCAGCATGCGGTCCAGGACCGCCTCGGCCGTCTCCGTGACGTCGGAGCCGATCACCGCGACGTCCCCGTCGATCAGGCCGAGGACGTCGCCGGCCTGGCAGATGCCGGCCGTCGTCCAGGACTGGCGCTCCGCGACGGCGACCTCGGCGTACCGCGTCGCCCCCGCCGCCGACGTCATCGCGACGACGTCCTCGTCGAAGCGCCGCTCCGGCTCGTGCACGGCCAGCGCCGCGATCCCCTGCACCGCGGCGCGCGTCGGGATCAGTGCCGTCCGGACGCCCTCGGTGCGCGCCTGTTCGGCCGCGGCGGCCGCGGTGTGATGCAGGTCCGCGTCGTTGGGCAGCAGCACCACCTCGCTGGCGTGCGCCCGCCGCACCGCCTCCACCAGTTCCCCGCTCGCCGGCGGCTCCCCGGGCCGGGCGAGCACGGTCGTCGCCCCGGCCTCCCGGTACAGCCCGGCCAGCCCCTCCCCCGGCACCACGGCCACCACCGCGCGCCGGACCCGCTCCCGCGGCGGCCGCTCGGCGCCCGCGGTGTGCACGTCCCCGGCGGCGAAGTGCGTGATCCGGATCCGGTACGGCCGCCCGGCCTCGACCCCCATCTCGACGGCGGCGCCCGCGTCGTCGACGTGCACGTGGACGTTCCACAGCCCGTCACCGCCGACCACGACCAGCGAGTCCCCGAGCGCGTCGAGCCGCTCCCGCAGCCGCGCCACGGCCGCGTCGCCGGCCTCCAGGAGATAGACGACCTCGTACGCGGGCCCGCCCCCGTCCCCGGGGACCTCCGCACACTCCTGGGGCGCGACCGAGGCGGCCACACGCGCGTGGACGTGCCGCCCGGATCCGTCGGGGACGCGCGGCGCCTCCCCCGTGAGCGCCTCCACCAGGGCCGCGAGCACGGCCACCAGCCCCTGGCCGCCCGCGTCGACCACGCCGGCGCGCTTGAGGACCGCCAGCTGCCCGGGGGTCGCCGCCAGGGCCGCACGCGCGCCCTCGAACGCCGCGCGGGCGACCGCCCCGCAGTCGCCCTCGGCCCCGGCGACCGCGTCGGCGGCGGCGGAGGCGACGCTCAGCACGGTGCCCTCCACGGGATGCGCCACGGCCTGCCGCGCGGAGTCGGCGGCCTGCCGCAGGGCGAGCCGCAGGCCCTGTGCGCCCCCGGGGGCGCTCTCGCCGTCGGCGAGCACCTGCGCCATGCCGCGCAGCAGCTGCGCGAGGATCGTCCCGGAATTGCCGCGCGCCCCGATGAGCGCGCCGTGCGCCATCGCCCGCACCGCGTCGGCGAGCGTCGGGCGCCGCATCCCGCCCGCGGCGCCCGTCTCGTATCCGGTGAAGACCGCCTCGACGGCCGCGGTGGCGGACTCCACGGTCAGATACAGGTTCGTGCCGGTGTCCCCGTCGGCCACGGGATAGACGTTGATGGCGTCGATCTCCTCCCGGGCCCGCCCCAGTGCCTGAAGCGCGAGACCGCACCAGGTGCGCACCGCGAGAGCATCCAATGGCTGCGGCACCTGCGCCACCTGCGCCTCCTCGAGCTGCTGGACGTGGACGCAGCGTAGACCCAGAACGGTCCCGTCCCGGAAGAGGGCCGACGGGGCCGGCGGGGGGATCGGCCGCCTCCCCGGCCGGAGCGGGGGCCCGGGCGATCGTGGTAGTTTCGTTCCACGGGCGCAGCCGTTGTATGCTGCTCCGGTTGCCCGATCCAGATCGGGCCTTCCCCCTGGCAGCGCCACTCAGATCCCACGATCCTGATCCCGGCGTGCCGGGATCAACCGTAAGTGCATCTGAAGTCTTTGGAGTGACCCGTGGCTGCCAACTGCGACGTCTGCGGCAAGGGGCCGGGCTTCGGCAACAACATCTCGCACTCGCACCGCCGTACGTCCCGCCGCTGGAACCCGAACATCCAGCGTGTGCGTACCGTGGTCGGCGGGACGCCGAAGCGCGTGAACGCCTGCACCTCGTGCATCAAGGCCGGCAAGGTCGCGCGCTGACGCAAGACGGCGCGCGGCCATCGCTGGTTCGCCGCACTGAGCCGGTCCACGACAGTGGGCCGGCTTTTTGCTGTGCCCGCGCGGCGACCGGCGCCGCCCGGGCGGCATGTGCCGGCCGCGCCCCCAACGGTGGTGGGCACCCCCTGGTCCCGCCGGGAGGCGCCCCCGTCCGCGGCCGTACCGCGGCCCCTGCGGCGGACGCTACGACTCGATGTCCGCGAAGTGGTCCCAGCCGCCCTTGCTGGTCCACGGCGCCCCGTCGACCGTCACCTGGGGCAGCGCCGACGGGTTGAGCACCTCGCCGATCACCTTCCAGCGGGCCGGCAGCTTCACGTCCGGTGGGAAGGTCGCCACGATCGCGTGGTCCTCGCCGCCCGTCAGCACCCACTGGATGGGGTCGACGCCCACGGCCTGCCCGATGTCGTTCATCTGGGAGGGGATGTCGATGGCGCCGGAGCGGATGTCGATCCGCACCTTGCTCGCCTCCGCGATGTGCCCGAGGTCGGCGATGAGCCCGTCACTGACGTCGCACATCGCGGTCGCGCCGAGGCCGGCGGCCGCCGGGCCCGCGTGGTAGGGCGGCTCGGGGCGACGGTGCGCCTCGACGAACGCGCGCGGCGAGCGGAACCCGCGGGAGAGCACCGCGTGCCCGGCCGCGGACCAGCCGAGCCAGCCGGTCACGGCGACGACGTCGCCGGGCTGCGCGCCGGCGCGGGTGACGGGCTCGTGGTTGCGCAGATCGCCGAGCGCGGTGATCGAGATCATGATGGTGTCGCCGCGCACCACATCGCCGCCGACCACGGCCGCGCCCGCGACCTGGCACTCGTCGCGCAGGCCGTCCATCAGCTCGGTGGGCCAGGTGGCGGGCAGTTCGGCGGGGACGACGAGACCGAGCAGCAGCGCGGTCGGCACGGCGCCCATCGCCGCGATGTCCGCGAGGTTCTGCGCGGCCGCCTTGCGCCCGACGTCGTACGCCGTGGACCAGTCGCGGCGGAAGTGCCGGCCCTCCAGGAGGATGTCGGTGCTCGCCACCACCCTGCGGTCGGGTGCGGCCACCACCGCGGCGTCGTCGCCGGGCCCGACCCGGACCGCCGGGGTGGTGGTGAGCCGGGAGGTGAGCTCCCTGATGAGCCCGAACTCGCCGAGCTCGCCCACGGTGCCCTTCATCGTCGTAGGTCCCCTATCTCTTGCCTGCCGGGCCCGGTCGCGAGCCGTCATCGTCGTGGATACGGTCGAGTGGACCGTCAACTTGTGTCGCCGGTGTTACCCGGCGCTCACGCCACAGCCCTCGCGGGTCTCCCCGCGGCGAGCAGCGACGCGATACCGTGGCGTCCCTTCTCCCCACATGATCCTCGTGGCCGCCCTGGAGGTTCCGTGGTACAGGCGTACATCCTGATCCAGACGGAGGTCGGCAAGGCGTCGACCGTCGCCGAGACGATCAGCAAGATCCCTGGGGTCATCCAGGCCGAGGATGTGACGGGTCCGTACGACGTCATCGTGCGCGCCCAGTCCGACACCGTCGACGAACTCGGCCGGATGGTGGTGGCGAAAGTCCAGCAAGTGGACGGCATCACCCGTACCCTGACCTGCCCGGTGGTGCACCTGTAGCCCCCGTCTACCCTTGGCCGGTGACCTCTTTCCGCCGCCGGCTCCATGGACTGCCCGCCCTCGCTCTGATGATCGCGGCGGCGAGCTGCTCCTCAAGCGACGACAGCCCCTCGGCCGCGGTTCCCACCCCGGACACGAAGGTCACGAAGCTGTGCCGGAACCTGGACAAGGTGCTGCCGCGCACGGTGGACGGCCTCGACCGGAACGATCCCGAGCCCCGGTCCGCGCTCACGGCGGGCTGGGGAAGCCCGGCGATCATACTGCGCTGCGGAGTGGCAAGACCCCCGGAGATGAGCGACCCGGAGGCGGACGGCGTGGAGGTGAACGGGGTCGGCTGGCTGCTGCAGAAACGGGACGACGGTTCGTTCCGTTTCACCACGACGCTGCGCAGAGCCTATGTCGAGGTGAGCCTGCCCCGGGAACGCACCGGCGACGGGCTGGCCCCGCTGACCGACCTCGCCGCCCCCGTCAAGAAGGCGATCCCCGAAGGGATCGCCGACTGAGGGGGCGGGGAATCAGCGCAGGCCCGTCGAGCGGTTCAGCGCCGTCTGGATGAGGCGGTCCACCAGTTCCTGGTATCCGACCCCGCTCGCCCGCCACATCTGCGGGTACATCGAGATCGGGGTGAACCCGGGCATCGTGTTGATCTCGTTGATCACGAACTCGCCGTCCTCGGCGAGGAAGAAGTCCGCGCGCACCAGTCCCTCGCAGGACGCGGCCTCGAAGGCGCCCACCGCGAGCCGCTGGACCTCGGCGGTCTGCTCCTCGGTCAGCGGGGCGGGCACGATGCCGGGGGTCGAGTCGATGTACTTGGCCTCGAAGTCGTAGTACGCGTGCGTGTCCGGCGGCGGGATCTCGGCGGGCACCGAGGCGCGCGGCCCGTCCTCGAACTCCAGGACGCCGCACTCGATCTCGCGGCCGCGCACCGCGGCCTCCACGAGGATCTTCGGGTCGTGCCGCTGGGCCTGGGCGATCGCCTCGTCCAGACCCTCGAGTCCGTCGACCTTGGTGATGCCGATCGACGACCCGGCGCGCGCGGGCTTCACGAACAGCGGCCAGCCGTGCTCACCCGCGAAGTCGACGATCTTCCTGCGGGCGGCGGACTCGTCGCGCTGCCACTCGCGCGGCCGGATCACCACGTACGGGCCGACCTTGAGCCCGAACGAGGTGAACACGCGCTTCATGTACTCCTTGTCCTGGCCCACGGCCGAGGCGAGCACACCCGAACCCACGTACGGGACGCCGGACAGCTCCAGGAGTCCCTGCAGGGTGCCGTCCTCGCCGTACGGGCCGTGCAGCATCGGGAAGACGACATCGACCTCGCCCAGCGCCTTGGGCACCGAACCGGGCTCGCTGTAGACCACTTCGCGGCTCGACGGGTCGACGGGCAGCACCACGCCGCCCTCCCGCGACTCGGCCAGGTCCTCGACGCTGGGCGTGCGGCGTTCGGTGATCGCCATGCGGTCCGGTTCGTCCGCGGTGAGCGCCCACCGTCCGTCCTGGGTGATACCGATCGGCAGGACGTCGTACTTCGTCCGGTCGATGGCGCGCAGCACCGCGCCGGCGGTGACCACGGAGATCCCGTGTTCGGAGCTGCGGCCGCCGAAGACAACGGCGACGCGGGGCCTGCGAGGCGGCTGCTCAGGGCTCTTGGGGAGGTTCTCGCTGCTCATATCGCGTTGAGCGTACCCGGTGGCAGAGCCCTGATACAGCGTCCCTCACGCGTGAGCCGACGGGGTGCGCCGGCGCCGGAAGCCCGGGGTCCCCCGCTCATGGGGGTCCCGCCGCCCGGGCGGAGCCGAGCGGGCGGAGCCGAGCGGGCGGAGCCGAGCGGGGGAGCGGTCGAGAGCGGGGGCGCGGAGGCCGGGGCCCGGAGTGGCTCAGCGCCGTTCGGGTTTCGCGCTGCGCGCCATGAGCTCCTTGAGCGCGACCACCGGCGGCTTTCCCTCGTGGACGATGCCGACGACCGTCTCCGTGATGGGCATGTCGACGCCGTGCCGGCGGGCCAGATCCAGCACCGACTCACAGGACTTGACGCCCTCGGCGGTCTGCTTGGTGACGGCGATGGTCTCCTCCAGGGTCATGCCCCTGCCGAGGTTGGTGCCGAAGGTGTGGTTGCGCGACAGCGGGGAGGAGCAGGTGGCCACCAGGTCGCCGAGGCCCGCGAGCCCGGAGAAGGTCAGCGGGTCGGCGCCCATGGCGAGCCCGAGCCGGGTGGTCTCGGCGAGTCCGCGGGTGATGAGCGAGCCCTTGGCGTTGTCGCCGAGGCCCATGCCGTCCGCGATGCCGACCGCCAGGCCGATGACGTTCTTGACCGCGCCGCCGAGTTCGCAGCCCACCACGTCGGTGTTGGTGTACGGCCGGAAGTACGGCGTGTGGCAGACGGCCTGGAGGCGTCGGGCGACGGCCTCGTCGGTGCAGGCGACCACGGCGGCCGCGGGCATGCGGGCGGCGATCTCCCGGGCCAGGTTGGGGCCGGTGACCACGGCGATGCGTTCGGGGCCGACCTTGGCGACGTCCTCGACGACCTCGCTCATCCGCATGGCGGAGCCGAGTTCGATGCCCTTCATCAGGGAGACGAGGACGGTCTCCGGCGCCAGCAGCGGCGCCCATTCCGCGAGGTTCCCGCGCAGGGTCTGCGAGGGGATCGCGAGTATGGTGAAGTCGGCGTCGCGGGCGGCCTCGGCGGGGTCGGTGGTGGCCCGCAGGTTCCCGGGGAGTTCCACGCCCGGCAGGTAGTCCGGGTTGGTGCGGGTGGAGTTGACCGCCTCGACGAGTTCCGCGCGGCGCGCCCACAGGACGACCTCGCATCCGGCGTCGGCGAGGACCATCCCGAAGGCCGTCCCCCAGGATCCCGTACCGAACACGGCCGCCTTGACCGGCTTGCTCACTTGCTCTCCCCCTCGTGGCGCCGCGTCCTGTGCTGCCCGGCGGACCTGCGGCGCTGTTCCATGCGTACCTCACGCGGATCGTACGGCCTCTCGGGCGCCTTCTCGCCGCGGATCTCCTCCAGCTGGCGGGTGACGGCGGCCATGATGACCTCCGTCACCTCCTTCAGCAGCTCGGGAGTCATCTCCTTGTCGTAGAAGCGCGCGAGGTCCACGGGCGGGCCGGCGAGCACGTGGTGCGTCTTGCGCGGAAGGGGGTGGGGTTTCTTGGCGTACGGCGGCAGCAGTTCGTTGGCGCCCCACTGGGCGACGGGGATCACCGGGCACTTGGTCTGCAGGGCGACACGGGCGGCACCGGTCTTGCCGGTCATCGGCCAGCCGGCGGGATCACGGGTGAGGGTGCCCTCGGGGTAGAAGGCGACGCACTCGCCGCGCTCCACGGCGTCGATCGCGGCCCGGAAGGCGCTGAGCGCGTCCGTGCTCTCCCGGTAGACGGGGATCTGCCCGGTGCGGCGCATCATGGCGCCGACCAATCCCTTCTTGAAAAGCCCGCTCTTGGCCAGGAATCGGGGAACGCGCCCGGTGTTGTACTGATAGTGCGCGTAGGCGAACGGGTCCACATGGGAATTGTGGTTCACCGCCGTGATAAATCCGCCGTCGGCCGGAATGTTCTCCATTCCGCGCCAGTCCCGCCTGAGCAGAACCACCAGCGGCGGTTTGCAGAGGACCGCTGCGAAGCGGTACCAGAAGCCGATTCTGCGGCGGGGCACGCGGACACCTTCCTCTAGGGACCCGGCACGGGAGCCTGGCACTGGGTTGCGGGCCGCACAAGTCTCGCCCCGGGCCCGCCCGTCTGTCGAGAACACCGTACGCCCGCCCGTCTGCCGCCACTGCCCTTGGACGGGCTCGGCCGCTGCTCACCGTGCGGCCCGCCCGGCGGACGGCCATGGGCCGCCGAGGCCGCCTAGGCCGCCGAGGCCGCCGGGTGACAATGGACGCGACAAGACAGGGACGGAGCGCTCGTGCAGTGGACTGTGGTCGTACCTCTGAAAGCCCTGGCGCGGGCGAAGAGCAGGCTCTCCGACACCGCGGCCGACGGACTGCGCCCCGGGCTCGCCCTCGCCTTCGCGCAGGACACGGTGGCCGCGGTGCTGGCCTGCGCGGCGGTGCGCGAGGCGGCGGTCGTCACGGACGACCCGCTCGCCGGGCGGGAGCTGGCGGCCCTGGGTGCGCGGATCGTCGCGGACGAGCCCGGGGACGGCTTGAACGCCGCGCTCGTCCACGCGGAGTCGGTGGTGCGGCGACAAAGGCCCGGGCGCGCCCTGGCGGCGCTCAACGCGGACCTTCCGGCGCTGCGCCCCGCGGAATTGGCCCGGGTCCTGGACGAGGCCGCCGCATTTCCGCGCGCCTTTCTGCCCGACACCGCGGGAATCGGCACGACGTTGCTGGCCGCCGCTCCCGGCCACGCGCTGCGGCCGGCGTTCGGCGCGGACTCGCGGGTGCGACACCGCGCCTCGGGTGCGCGGGAGCTCGTGCTCGACGCGGTGGACTCGGTGCGCCAGGACGTGGACACCGGCGACGACCTGCGCGCGGCACTGGCACTGGGCGTGGGACCCCGCACGGCGCTGGTGGCGGCACGGCTGCTCATCCCGGACGGGCCCACCGGCTGAGGGGTGGCGCCGCGGTCGGCCCGCCGGGCACCGGACGTCGCGGACGGCCTGTCCAGGAGGGGCCGCGGCTTCCCGCCGCGGTCCGGCGGTCGAGAGGCCGCCGTGGCGGTCGTCGGGCTTCCGCCGGGTCGATAGGCTTCCGTCATGCAGGCGACCGCGTACACCTACGACCCCGAGACGCGCACCGGTCAGGTGCTGCTCGACGACGGCACGCCCCTCCCCTTCGACGCGCCGGCGTTCGACGCGGGCGGGCTCAGGCTGCTTCGTCCGGGGCAGCGGGTGCGGATCGAGGCCGAGGGCGAGGGCGACGCCCGGCGCATCACGCTGGTGACCCTGCACACCTTCTGAGCCCGCAGGCAGACGGGACCCGGACACACCGCGGGCCGGGCTCCCCAGGGGAGTCCGACCCGGCGCGTGAGTGCCCGTGCGTCCCGGCTACCTGCGGGCGGCGCTCTTCTTGGCGGTGGTCTTCCGGGCGGCGGACTTCTTGGCCGGGGCCTTCTTCGCCGGGGCCTTCTTGGCGGCCGCCTTCTTGGCCGTCGTCTTCTTCGCGGTGGTCTTCTTCGCCGCCGCCGTGGTCTTCTTCGCCGTCGTCTTCTTGGCGGTGACCTTCTTCGCGGGCGCCGCCTTCTTGGCGGTGACCTTCTTCGCGGGCGCCGCCTTCTTCGCGGGCGCCGCCCTCTTGGCGGTGACCTTCTTGGCCGCGGCCTTCTTGACGGTGGCCGCGGCACCCCCGGTGAGGCTGCCCTTGGGTGCCTTCTTGACGGCGACCTCACCACCGCGCGGGAGCTTCTTGGACCCGCTCACCAGGTCCTTGAAGCCCTGCCCCGCGCGGAAGCGCGGCACAGAGGTCTTCTTGACCCGAACCCGCTCGCCCGTCTGAGGGTTGCGGGCGTAACGGGCCGGACGCTCGACCTTCTCGAACGAACCGAAGCCGGTGACCGAGACCCGGTCGCCTCCGACGACCGCGCGGACGATGGCGTCCAGGACCGCGTCGACAGCATCGGCGGCCTGCTGGCGGCCGCCCATCTTGTCGGCAATCGCTTCTACGAGCTGCGCCTTGTTCACGTCTTCCCCTTCGGAGACATCGCCAGAACGAAAGTGTTCAAGCTTTTTCGCACGTTAGGCAGATATATACCGCAAATCAAACACGAAACGGGCTTATCACCCTCGTGCCGCAACGGACTCGGCCGTTTCAGACTTCCTCTTCGGGGATTCGCTCCTCGTCGAGGTCGCCCATGAACCGCTCGAGGCGTCCGGCCGCTTCGGCGGGATCGTGCTTGGCCGCGGCCGTAAGGACCAGCAGCTTCCGGGTCAGCGCCATCCGTACGCCCTCCGGGACTTGCAGTGCACGCACCCTTGCGTGCGCTTTCTTGAGTTGGGCCGCGACCGCCGTATAGAGCTCGAGTTGGCCGTCGTTGTCCATGCACAGATTGTGCCATCTGGGGCGAGTTGTCGCCCCCGTCGGGGGGCAACTACCGCCTCCCGGAGGCTCTCCGAACACCTCGGGGCAGTGCGCCGCACAGACCCGGGTACCCCCGCAACAACCCTTCTAACCTGGGACGTTGCTGCGATTCGAGGCGGCGCACCGAGCCGGTTTCCGGCAGAAACGGCTGTACCCCCAACCGTCCACGATTGGGGGTACAGAGGGGTGTCGCGGTGGCTGAAACCAGCCCTTGCGGAGCCGGGTGTCAGACCTGGAGCGTCCTCGGCTTGTACGCCGGGCGGCCCGTCTCGTAAGCGGCGATGTCGTCCTCGTCCTGCAGGGTGATGGAGATGTCGTCGAGGCCGTTCAGCAGCCGCCAGCGGGAGTTCTCGTCCAGCTCGAAGGAGGCGGTGACGCCCTCGGCCCGCACCTCGCGGTTCTCCAGGTCGACCGTGATCTCCGCCTGCGGGTTCCGCTCGGTGAGCTCCCACAGGGCGTCCACGATCTTCTGCTCCAGGACGACCGTGAGCAGACCGTTCTTCAGCGAGTTGCCGCGGAAGATGTCGGCGAACCGGGAGGAGACGACCGCCCTGAAGCCGTAGTTCTGCAGCGCCCAGACGGCGTGCTCACGGGAGGAGCCGGTACCGAAGTCGGGCCCGGCGACCAGCACGGTGGCGCCCTGCCGCTCGGGACGGTTGAGCACGAACTCGGGGTCCTTGCGCCATGCCTCGAACAGTCCGTCCTCGAACCCGTCCCGGGTCACCTTCTTGAGCCAGTGGGCGGGGATGATCTGGTCGGTGTCGACGTTGCTGCGGCGCAGCGGGACGGCCCGGCCGGTGTGCGTGGTGAATGCTTCCATGGTTCTCAGACTCCAGCGGGCGCGGGGGCGTCGGACAGATCGGCCGGGGAGGCCAGGTGGCCGAGGACCGCGGTGGCGGCGGCGACCTGCGGCGAGACCAGGTGCGTACGCCCGCCCTTGCCCTGCCTGCCCTCGAAGTTGCGGTTGGAGGTGGACGCGGAGCGCTCCCCCGGGGCCAGCTGGTCCGGGTTCATGCCCAGGCACATCGAGCAGCCCGCGTGCCGCCACTCGGCGCCGGCCTCCTTGAAGACCACGTCCAGACCCTCGGAGACCGCCTGCAGGCCCACGCGCGCGGAGCCCGGGACGACCAGCATCCGTACACCGTCGGCGACTTTGCGGTCCTTGAGGACCGCGGCCGCGGCGCGCAGGTCCTCGATGCGGCCGTTGGTGCAGGAGCCTACGAAGACGGTGTCCACCGCGATGGAGCGCAGCGGCCGGCCCGCCTCCAACCCCATGTACTCCAGGGCCTTTTCGGCAGCGAAACGCTCCGATGCGTCCTCGTACGAAGCGGGGTCGGGGACGTCGCTCGAAAGCGGCGCGCCCTGCCCCGGGTTGGTGCCCCAGGTGACGAAGGGGGACAGCTCGGCGGCGTCGATGCGGACCTCGGCGTCGAATTCCGCGTCGTCGTCGGTCCGCAGCGTCCTCCAGTACTCCACGGCGGCGTCCCAGTCGGCGCCCTCGGGGGCGTGCGGGCGGCCCTTGAGATAGGCGAACGTGGTCTCGTCCGGGGCGATCATGCCCGCCCGGGCCCCGGCCTCGATCGACATGTTGCAGATGGTCATCCGGGCCTCCATCGAGAGCTTCTCGATGGCCGGGCCGCGGTACTCCAGGATGTAGCCCTGGCCGCCGCCGGTGCCGATCCTCGCGATGATCGCCAGGATCAGGTCCTTGGCGGTGACGCCCTCGGGCAGCTCCCCGTCGACCGTGATCGCCATGGTCTTCGGACGGGCCAGCGGCAGCGTCTGGGTCGCCAGCACGTGCTCGACCTGGGAGGTGCCGATACCGAAGGCCAGCGCGCCGAAGGCGCCGTGCGTGGAGGTGTGGGAGTCGCCGCAGACGACGGTCGTGCCCGGCTGGGTCAGGCCCAGCTGCGGGCCGACGACGTGCACGACGCCCTGCTCCACGTCGCCCAGCGGGTGCAGCCGGACGCCGAACTCGGCGCAGTTCTTGCGCAGCGTCTCCAGCTGGGCGCGCGAGACCGGGTCCGCGATGGGCTTGTCGATGTCGAGGGTCGGGGTGTTGTGATCCTCGGTCGCGATGGTGAGGTCGAGCCGGCGCACCCGGCGGCCGCTCTTGCGCAGCCCGTCGAACGCCTGCGGGCTGGTCACCTCGTGCAGCAGGTGGAGATCGATGTAGAGAAGGTCGGGCTCGCCCTCGGCGCGCCGGACGACGTGGTCGTCCCAGACCTTCTCCGCCAGTGTCCTACCCATCGCTTTCCCTTCGGCCGGCGCGAGCGCGTCGGCCCAACTAGAGATCGTGTGGAAGCGGCGCCCGCACCCCTGATTCCGGGAGCCCGCCGCCGGACCCGTCGGTCCGCGGGCCGCTGTGACCTCAAGGGTGGCGCGTTCCACGCGAAATTGAACTTGCGTTTCACAGAGTGAGACGCGAATATCGTTGCATGGACAACAGTAGCGGCGTCGGCGTTCTGGACAAGGCGGCCCTGGTCCTGAGCGCCCTGGAGTCCGGTCCGGCCACCCTCGCGGGTCTGGTCGGGGCCACCGGACTGGCACGACCCACGGCACACCGCCTCGCCGTGGCACTGGAGCACCACCGCATGGTGGCGCGCGACATGCAGGGCCGTTTCATCCTCGGCCCCAGGCTGGCCGAGCTGGCCGCGGCGGCGGGTGAGGACCGGCTGCTGGCGACGGCGGGGCCGGTGCTGACCCACCTCCGCGACGTCACGGGCGAGAGCGCGCAGCTCTATCGCCGCCAGGGGGACATGCGCATCTGCGTCGCCGCCGCGGAGCGCCTCTCGGGCCTCAGGGACACGGTTCCGGTGGGCTCGACGCTCACGATGAAGGCGGGCTCCTCCGCGCAGATCCTGCTGGCCTGGGAGGAGCCCGAGCGGCTGCACCGCGGTCTTCAGGGCGCCCGTTTCACGGCCACCGCCCTGTCGGGCGTCCGGCGCCGCGGCTGGGCCCAGTCCATCGGGGAGCGGGAGCCGGGCGTGGCGTCCGTCTCCGCGCCCGTGCGCGGCCCCTCCAACCGCGTGGTGGCCGCGGTGTCCGTCTCCGGCCCCATCGAGCGGCTGAGCCGGCACCCGGGCCGTATGCACGCCCAGGCGGTCATCGACGCGGCCGGCCGCCTGTCCGAGGCGCTGCGCCGCTCCGGCTGATCTTCCCGACGTCGTCGGGGAGGGCCCGCCTCAACGCCGCGGCGGGCCCTTCCCGATCCCCCGTCTCCCCCTCTCCCCCGTCCCCCGTCCCCCGGTCTCCCGGTCTCCCCCGTCAGACGGCCTTCCCGGCCCTCCCGGCCTCCCCGACCTCTCCGGCTTTCCCGGCCTCCCCGCTCGCACCCGACGAACGGTGCGCGAACCTCTCCGCGGCCCGCCGCCCCCGGCTCTCGACCGGCAGCACCCCCGTGGCCGCCGCGAGCCCGGAGGGCGGCATGTCGAAGTAGATCGACTCGTACGAGCCCTCGGGCACGACGTACGCCTCGTGCCACAGGCCGACATGTCCATGCACCTTGCCCGTGCGCTCCTTGCGGTTCGTGATCTCCCACACCCTGTGGTGGAACATGTCGGGCGAGGCGGCGTAGGCGTAGAGCTTCTCCTTCGACTCCCAGTACTGGACCACGTAGTAGGTCCGCGGCGAGGCCGTCAACAGAACACGCCCCAGCAGCCCCCGGTCCTTGTCCCGGGCGAGCTCCGCCAGCATGCGGAACATCGACAGCATCACCGGGAGCCACTGGTGGACGGCCCAGAAGTGATTGATGCGCATCCCGATCAGCAGCACGACGGCATCGCCCTCGACGGCCGCGGTGGTGCGTCCCCGGATCGGTTTCACGAACACGAACGACTCCTGACCTCGCTCGGATAGCAGCACTATCTTCTGCGGCAATGCTTGGATAGTTGCACTTACCAAGGAAGGGCGCAAGAGATGCGGCTGGCCCAGTTGAGCGAGCGCAGTGGCGTGTCCATCGCGACGATCAAGTACTACCTGCGCGAAGGGCTGTTGACGCCCGGCCACCAGATCAACGCCACGACGGCCGACTACGACGAGAGCCATCTGCGCCGGCTGCGGCTGGTGCGGGCGATGATCCAGATCGGCCGGATCCCGGTGGCGACGGTGCGGGAGGTGCTCGGACACGTCGACGACGACTCCCTGGGCCGCACGATCCGGCTGGGCGCGGCACTGTGGGCGCTGCCCCAGGTGCCCGAGCCCGACGAGGAGGACGACCACGTCCGGGCCGCGCACCACGAGGTGGACGATCTGCTGGACACCCTCGGCTGGCCGCACGCCAAGGCGCTGACCACCATCTCCCCGGCCTACCGTTCACTGGTGGTGGCGGTGGCCGCGTTCCGGCGGCTCGGCTACGACTGGGGGCCCGAACTGCTGGCGTCGTACGCGCGGTTGATGCACCAGGTGGCCATGCTCGACCTGGACTTCGTGGAGACGCATCCGTCGGAGGCCGAGAAGGCCGAGACGGCGGTTCTGGGGGTGGTCCTCGCGGAGCCGATCCTCCAGGCGCTGCACCGGCTGGCGCAGGAGGAGGAAGCGGCACGGCGGTACGGGTTCGAGTAGACCCTGCGGCCGGAACGCCGATGGGCCCCCGGCCGGAACCGGGGGCCCATCGATCGTCGTACGTACCCCCGACCGGATTCGAACCGGCGCTACCGCCTTGAGAGGGCGGCGTGCTAGGCCGCTACACAACGGGGGCGAGGATCCTGCGTTTCCGCAGGCCCGAGCTGGTCTACCTGGACTCGAACCAAGACTAACTGAACCAGAATCAGTCGTGCTGCCAATTACACCATAGACCAAAGGTGGTTTAGACCTTTCCGTACCCCCGACCGGATTCGAACCGGCGCTACCGCCTTGAGAGGGCGGCGTGCTAGGCCGCTACACAACGGGGGCCTTGGCGATCCCCACCCGGCGGAGAGCCGGGTTTTGTCCGCACGCGAACGACGGGAGCGACCCGAGTCGTCCTCGCGGGAAGGATCTGTACCCCCGACCGGATTCGAACCGGCGCTACTGCCTTGAGAGGGCAGCGTGCTAGGCCGCTACACAACGGGGGCTTGCGGATGAGATCCGCGGGTGCAGAAAAGCTCTGCGAGCTGGCCTACCTGGACTCGAACCAAGACTAACTGAACCAGAATCAGTCGTGCTGCCAATTACACCATAGGCCACTGGAACGCAAGCCCCGGAGGGGTTCTTGTTCTAGCTCGCGCTTCCGGTGACCGGCCCTTCGGCCCGACCCCGGCGGCGCAGGAAGAACATTACCCGAAGGTGGACGGCGCTCCAAAACGGGTATCCCCGCCGAGGACCGCGGGGAGTTCGGCGAGGGAGGCGATTCGGCGCAGGCCCGTGGGCCCTTCGGGCCGTGACGCCATGGGCGTGTCCGTGACGGTGCTCACGCCCGAACGGTCGATCCACACGGACAGCAGGCCGGCCTCGGCGGCGCCACGGCCGTCGATCTCCGGGTGGTCGCCGACGTAGGCCACTCGGTGCGGGGCGAGTTCCAGGGCGTCGCAGGCCGCGCGGAAGGCCCGGGCGTCCGGCTTGGAGAACCCCAGTTCGGCGGCGCACAGGACCGTCTCGAACCGGTCCCGCACGCCGAGGGCGCGCAGCTTGGGGTCCTGGACGTGGAGGCTGGAGTTGGAGAGCACGGCGTGCCGGTGGCTGGCGGCGAGGGCGTCCAGGACGGGCAGGACGTCGGGGAAGAGGGCCCAGGCGGACTCGTAGTGCGCCAGGTAGCGCCCGAACCAGGAGTCGGCCTCGTCGTCGGTCAGCTCCTCCTCCAGGAAGACCCGCACGCGGTCCCGGCGCTGTCCCTCGAACGAGGTCTCCCCGGCCGCGTACCGCGCCCACTGCCGGTCGGTGATCTCCCGCCACAGCGTGAGGGCCTGCTCCACGGTCTCGTACGCGTCCAGCAGGCCCTCGGCGGCCAGATGGCCGCGCATGCCCGCCCGGTCGGCGGTGGTGTAGTCGAAGAGGGTGTCGTCGACGTCCCACACGACAGCTGTGATCGGCATGCCTCCGACGGTACCGCCGCGAACGAGACGAGGGGCGGCACCCGATCGGGTGCCGCCCCTGCGCGCGAACGGGTCAGGCCGCCAGCTTCGCCAGCGCCGCGTCGAGGCGGGCCAGCGTCCGCTCCCTGCCCAGCACCTCCAGGGATTCGAACAGCGGCAGGCCGACGGTGCGGCCGGTGACGGCGACGCGGACCGGGGCCTGGGCCTTGCCGAGCTTGAGGCCGTGGGTCTCGCCGGCGGCCAGGACGGCCTCCTTCAGCGACTCGGCGGAGCTCCAGTCGGCCGCGTCGAGGTTCTCGCGGGCCGTGCGGAGCAGGGCGTCGCTGCCCTCCTTCATGGCCTTGGTCCAGGACGCCTCGTCCGACACCGGCTCCGGAAGGAACAGGAAGTCGACGTTGTCGGTGATCTCGGACAGGACCTTGACGCGGGTCTGCGCGTGCGGGGCGATCGCCTGCCACCTCGCCTCGTCGAAGTCCTCGGGCGCCCACGGCGCGAAGGGGGCCGTCAGCCACGGCGCGCAGCGCTCCGTGAAGTCCTTCACGTCGAGCAGCCGGATGTGGTCGGCGTTGATCGACTCGGCCTTCTTCAGGTCGAAGCGGGCCGGGTTGGGGTTCACGTCCGCGATGTCGAAGGCGGCGACCATCTCGTCGATCGTGAAGATGTCGCGGTCCGCGGCGAGCGACCAGCCCAGCAGGGAGAGGTAGTTGAGCAGGCCCTCCGGCAGGAAGCCACGCTCGCGGTAGAGGTTCAGCGACGACTGCGGGTCACGCTTGGACAGCTTCTTGTTGCCCTCGCCCATCACGTAGGGCAGGTGCCCGAACGCGGGCACGGACTTGGCGATGCCCAGCTCGATCAGCGCCTTGTAGAGGGCGATCTGGCGCGGGGTGGAGGAGAGCAGGTCCTCGCCGCGCAGGACGTGGGTGATCTCCATCAGGGCGTCGTCCACCGGGTTCACGAGCGTGTACAGGGGCGTCCCGTTCGCCCGTACGATCCCGTAGTCCGGCACGTTCTCCGGCGTGAAGGTCAGCTCGCCGCGGACAAGGTCGGTGAAGGTGATCGTCTCGTCGGGCATGCGGAAGCGGACGACGGGGGCGCGGCCCTCGGCCTCGTACGCCGCGACCTGCTCGGCGCCGAGCTCACGGCAGTGGCCGTCGTAGCCGGAGGGCAGGCCGGCGGCCCGGGCGGCCTCGCGGCGGGCGTCCAGCTCCTGCGTCGTGCAGTAGCAGCGGTAGGCGTACCCGCCGTCCAGGAGCCGGCGCGCCACGTCCTGGTAGACGTCCATCCGCTGCGACTGGCGGTACGGCGCGTGGGGGCCGCCGACCTCGGGGCCCTCGTCCCAGTCGAAGCCCAGCCAGCGCAGCGAGTCCAGGAGCTGGACGTACGACTCCTCCGAGTCGCGGGCCGCGTCCGTGTCCTCGATGCGGAAGACGAACGTGCCGCCGGTGTGGCGGGCGAACGCCCAGTTGAACAGGGCGGTGCGGACCAGGCCCACATGGGGGTTGCCGGTCGGGGACGGACAGAAACGTACGCGGACGTTCGCGTTAGCCACGCTTGATCACCTTGTTGGTGAGAGTGCCGATGCCTTCGATGGTGACGGCGACCTCGTCGCCGACACGGAGGGGGCCGACCCCCGCGGGGGTGCCCGTGAGGATCACGTCGCCGGGGAGCAGCGTCATGGCCTCGGAGATGTTCACGATCAGGTCCTCGACCGGGTGGATCATCTCGCTGGTCCGGCCGAGCTGGCGCTGCTCGCCGTTGACCGTGAGCTGGATGGTGAGGTCGGCCGGGTCGAGGTCGGTCTCCACCCAGGGGCCGAGCGGGCAGGAGGTGTCGAAGCCCTTGGCCCGCGCCCACTGCTTCTCGCGCCGCTGCACGTCGCGCGCCGTGATGTCGTTGGCGCAGGTGTAGCCGAGGATCACGTCCTTGACACGCTCGCGCGGGACCTCGCGGCACATGCGGCCGATCACCACGGCCAGCTCGGCCTCGTGGTGCAGTTCCTGGGAGAAGGAGGGGTACGCGATGCCGTCGCCGGTGCCGATCACCGAGGTGGACGGCTTGAAGAAGGCGAACGGGGCCTCGGGCACCTCGTTGCCCAGCTCCTTCGCGTGCTCCGCGTAGTTGCGCCCGAAGGCGACGACCTTGTTGGGGAGCACCGGCGGCAGCAGCCTGACCTTGCTCAGCGGCACCTTCGTGCCGGAGAGCTCGAAGTCCGCGAACGGGATGCCCTTGATGATGTCGAGGACGAGCTCGTCCGGCTTGTCGCCCTCGACCGCGCCGAAGGCGACGTTCCCGTCGATGGAGAACCTGGCGATGCGCACGGGATCCTTGCGCCCCTCACTGAGCTGGCTGGAGTCTGACGCTCCAGGCTAACGCGGCAGGGGGTGGGCGCCCCGCGCATTACGGGGGCCGGCGCCCGTCGTGTGCCGACCGGCGCCGCCGAGGCCGCGGGGCGCAGAACCGCGGGTGTGCTCCCGCACTACTCCGCGGCGGAGACCGGGGCCTCCATCAGGACGGTGCGCTTGGGGTTGGCGGTCCGGGCGGGAAGGTCGACGGAGGGTTCCGGCACCGCCGGTGCCTGCAGTTCGTCGGCGTCGGCGAGGTGCGCCAGCGTCGTGCGCCGCGGGTTGGCTATCGTGCGGAACATCATCGTGGTCTTCACTGTTCTCGTTGACCTTGTCGTCGCGGGCGCCCGGCGGCCCGCAAGGGGCGCCGCCGAAGCGCAGGTTGTCGGATTCGCCATCTCTGTAAAGCGCCAGGCTAAACATGCAATCCCCCGCGGAAGCGCCGAGGAGAGGCTGATCACCATGTGAGTTTGCTCACTGCCCCGCGAGCAAAAGGGTCGAATTCGACCGCCACGCCGCCCCGCGGAAACGGACATTGCTCTATTGAAGCCCGCATTCCGCTCCCGATCGCGGCGACGTGAGCATCGGGCACACGCCAACGGCTCGCGGAGATATGTCTGCTATGTGCGAGATAAACCTCTACACCTTGTGACCACATCCTCACACAGGGTCATGGTGGTCACTCGCTCGCCCATTGGCCTTGTTGGAGATCCGGCACTGTGCTGGAATTCCACGGACCGCCGCGGGTTCCAACCGGCGCGCAGGGGCGCAACGCAGCGCCGAGGAGCGGCGGGAAGGGGGAACCTGCGCCGGTCACTCACGACCACCTGAGGGGTGCGCTCATGGCGCCCCTCACGACGCCGACACCGCCCCGCCGTTCACGCGGAGGGGCGCCTGGTCCAGAGGTTGCGACGCTAGTGCAGGGACGTTTCAAGAGGGATGGCAGTGCTTCGGCGGAGCCGGAGCCGCACGGCGGGACCGACCGCGGTTCCTCGCCCCAGCACGCCCAGAACCCGGGATCGGCACCGGCCGGCGGCCCTGAGCTGCCCGGGCGTTCCGGTGCGTCCTCGGACTCCACACCACCGCCCGCGCCGCCCAAGGCCGCTCC
This sequence comes from Streptomyces sp. NPDC007264, assembly GCF_042869095.1. Taxonomy (NCBI): domain Bacteria; kingdom Bacillati; phylum Actinomycetota; class Actinomycetes; order Kitasatosporales; family Streptomycetaceae; genus Streptomyces; species Streptomyces sp. NPDC007264. Next base: position 245,664 of record NZ_JBIAFD010000007.1, on the reverse strand, counting down.
CCCGGTCACGGCGGGCACGCGAATAGCGCTGCGCAACTGGCGTATCTCGACCCGCCTCGTCTCGCTGCTCGCGCTCCCCGTGGTCGCCGCCACCTCGCTCGGCGCCCTGCGCATCAGCGACTCCATGGACGAGATCCAGCAGCTCGACAACATGAAGCTGCTGACCGACATGACCAGGCAGGCCACGCAGCTGGCCGAGGCGCTGCAGGAGGAGCGGGACCAGTCGGCCGGTCCCCTCTCCAACGGCGCTTCGGGAGCCGACCTGGGGGTCAAGGGGGTCCGCGACAAGACGGACCGGGCCCGCTCCGGATTCCTGGAGGGCACCCAGACGCTCAGCGAGGCCGCCGACAAGGGCCAGCTCTCCGGCGTGCGCGACAACGTCGTGGGCATCGCGAGCGAGCTGAGCAACCTGAGCGCCATCCGGGCCAACGCCTACAAGGACGCGAAGAACTCCACCCAGACGGTCGAGGCGTACCACCGCCTGATCTCGCAGTTGCTGAGCCTGTCGCAGGACATGGCGCAGGCCACCAGCAACCCGGAGATGATCCAGCGCACCCGCGCCCTGACGGCCTTCTCCACCGCCAAGGAGTACGCGTCCGAGCAGCGTGCGGTCATCGCCGCGGCCCTGCCCGACAACGACGCCAAGTTCGGCGACCTCTCCGAGAACGACCGCCAGTACGCCCTGTCGGCCCTGGACAGCCAGGGGTCCGAGCTGGACAGCTTCAAGAGCATCTACGGCGACGCCGCCGAGGACCTGACGAAGCCGATCGACCAGGGCAGCCCGACGATCCTCGAGGCGGACAAGTACGCCGACCGCGTGCTGAAGAGCTCGACCGGTCTGCGCTCGCAGCCCAAGCGCTCGTACCGGGACTGGGTCGACGCCGACACGTCCAAGATCGAGCAGATGAAGAAGATCGAGGGCACGCTCCTCGAGGAGATGGAACAGAAGGCCCGCGAGCTGCGCAGCGCGTCCGAGCGCGAGGCCCTCATCTCCGGTGCGCTGATCCTCCTCGTCCTCGGTGTCTCCCTGGTCGGCGCCTTCGTCGTGGCCCGCTCCATGATCCGCTCGCTGCGCCGGCTGCAGGAGACCGCGACCAAGGTCGCCCAGGACCGCCTGCCCGAGCTGGTCAAGCAGCTGTCCGAGGCCGACCCGCAGGACGTCGACATGTCCGTGGAGTCGGTCGGTGTGCACTCCCGGGACGAGATCGGCCAGGTGGCCGCGGCCTTCGACGACGTGCACCGCGAGGCGGTCCGCCTCGCCGCCGAGCAGGCCCTGCTGCGAGGCAACGTCAACGCGATGTTCACCAACCTCTCGCGCCGCTCCCAGGGCCTGATCCAGCGCCAGCTGTCGTTGATCTCCGAACTGGAGTCCCGCGAGGCCGACCCGGACCAGCTGTCCTCGCTGTTCAAGCTCGACCACCTCGCGACGCGTATGCGCCGTAACGGTGAGAACCTCCTCGTCCTCGCCGGTGAGGAGCCCGGTCGCCGCTGGACCCGCCCGGTCCCGCTGGTCGACGTGCTCCGCGCCGCCGCGTCCGAGGTGGAGCAGTACGAGCGCATCGAGCTGGCCGCGGTCCCGGCCACCGAGGTCGCCGGCCGGGTCGTCAACGACCTCGTGCACCTGCTCGCCGAGCTGCTCGAGAACGCCACCTCGTTCTCCTCCCCGCAGACCAAGGTCAAGGTCACCGGTCACGCGCTGCCCGACGGCCGCGTGCTGATCGAGATCCACGACACCGGTATCGGTCTGTCCCCGGAGGACCTCGCCGCGATCAACGAGCGGCTGGCCTCGCCGCCCACGGTGGACGTCTCCGTCTCCCGCCGCATGGGCCTGTTCGTGGTCGGCCGGCTGTCGCAGCGCCACGGCATCCGCATCCAGCTGCGCCCGTCCGACTCCGGTGGTACGACCGCGCTGGTCATGCTCCCGGTCGATGTCGCCCAGGGCGGCAAGAAGCCCGGTCCGGGCAAGCCGGGCCAGGGCGGCCCGCAGTCCGGCGGCCCGGCCGCCGCGCAGGCCGCCGCCGGTGTGGCCGCGGCCCGCCGTCAGGCACAGCAGGGCGGTCCGTCCGTCGGTGCCGGCGCGTCCGCGGGCGGTTCCGCGCTCGGCGCGCCCCCACAGCGTGGGCAGGTGGGTGGCGGCCAGGGTCCGCGCGCCGCGCTGCCCGGCAGCGCGGCGGGCGGCCGTCCCGGCGGCCCGCAGGGTCCCGCTCCGCAGCAGGGCCGGCCGGCCCCGGCGGGCACGGGTGCCGGCGCCTTCGCCGCCTTCGGTCAGGGGGCGCCCGGCGCCTTCGGTCAGGGCGCCCCCGGCGCCCCGCAGGGACAGCAGCCCGCCCAGGCCTTCCAGGGATCGGGGCCGGGCTCCCGTCAGGGCGGCTTCGGCGACGGCGGCTCGGGCATGCGCCCGGCCGGCTTCGGGGACGACGCCCCCTCATCGGCACCGCAGCAGCAGGGGCAGCAGCAACAGCAGCCGCAGCAACAGCAGCCCAAGGGGCGCATCGGCCGCCGTCGGCCGCAGCTGCCCGGGCGCGGCGGCCCACGTGCCGAGCTGCCCGGTGGCAACCCGCAGCAGCAGCGCACACCGAGCTGGAGCGACGAGAACGCGCAGCCGCCGATGCCGCGCGCCTCGCTGGACACTCCGCGCGGCCACGAGGAGCCGGACGCCCTGTCCTCGACCTCGCCGATGCCCCGCATCGACGACCGTCAGGGACCCGCCTCGACCGCGGAGGTCCCGCGCGTCGACGACCGCCAGGGTCCGGCCTCCACCGCCGGATTCCGGCGACCGGACTTCAACGCCCCGCGTCCCGGCGCGGGGGCGCCGAACAACGGCGGGCAGTTCGTCCGCTCGGACGTCTTCGGCGGTACGGGCGGCGGGACGGGTCAGTTCCCGCCCGGCCGGGGTCAGGACACGGGTGGCTTCCCGGCGCCGGGCCGGGCCCAGGACCCGTCCTCGACGGGCCAGTTCGCCTCGCAGGGGTACGACAACTCGTCCACGGGCCAGTTCCCGTCCCAGGGGTACGACAACTCCTCCACGGGCCAGTTCGCCTCGCAGGGGTACGACAACTCCTCCACGGGCCAGTTCCCGTCCCAGGGGTACGACAACTCCTCCACGGGCCAGTTCCCGTCCCAGGGGTACGACAACTCCTCCACCGGCCAGTTCCCGTCCCAGGGGTACGACAACTCCTCCACCGGCCAGTTCCCGTCCCAGGGGTACGACAACTCCTCCACCGGCCAGTTCGAGCGCCCGCAGAGGGGCGGCGACGGCTACGGCGGCTACCGGCCGCCGGCCGAGCCGGAGCCCCAGCGTCGTCAGGAGCCCGAGGCCCTGCCACCGGCGACGAGCCCCGGCGACGGACGCACTCCGCTCTACGACACGCTCGAGACCAACTGGTTCCGCGGTGACCAACGGCAGGGCAACGGCTCGGTGCCGCCGGCCCCGCAGCAGCCCGCCGAGCCCCCCCAACGTCCGGCCCCTCCGGCCTGGCGCAGCTCACCGAACGACGAACTCGTCCGCCAGGCCGAGCGCGTGCGGCAGCCCGCTGCCGGAGGCGTGACCACCTCCGGCCTGCCGCGCCGGGTCCCGCGCGCGAACCTCGTGCCGGGCACGGCCCAGCAGCAACAGCACCACACCGGTCCGCAGGTATCGCGTGCGCCTGACGACGTGCGCGGCCGGCTGACCAATCTCCGACGGGGCATCGCACAGGGTCGCCAGGCCGGTGGCCCTCAGACCGGCAGCTTCCCCAGCCCCTCTCACCAGCAGGAGCGTTAGTTGAGCCAGATGAGCCAGGCGGCACAGAATCTCAACTGGTTGATCACCAACTTCGTGGACAACACCCCTGGGGTGTCCCACACCGTCGTCGTGTCCGCCGACGGTCTCCTTCTGGCCATGTCGGAAGGCTTTCCGCGCGACCGCGCCGACCAGCTCGCGGCGGTGGCCTCCGGGCTCACCTCACTGACGGCAGGCGCCTCCCGGATCTTCGAGGGAGGCGACGTGGCACAGACGGTCGTCGAGATGGAACGCGGTTTCCTCTTCCTGATGTCCATCTCCGACGGCTCGTCGCTCGCCGTGCTCGCCCATCCCGACTGCGACATCGGCCTCGTCGGCTACGAGATGGCCCTTCTGGTCGACCGTGCGGGAGCGGTACTCACACCCGATCTGCGCGCCGAACTCCAGGGCAGTCTCCTCCACTGATCGGCCCCGGTACCACCCGTCTCACCAAATCACCGTCCGGCCGCCACAATCCCCCCACCGGCCTCGTCCGACGGCACGACTGACCGACTTGCTGTCCCGCCCGGAGGATCAATGACCCCGCCCACCGCCTCTCATGATCCGTACGCAGAGCCGTACGGGGACGAGGGCGACCAGCCGCTGGTACGTCCGTACGCGATGACGGGCGGCCGGACCCGGCCGCGCTACCAGCTCGCGATAGAGGCGCTGATCAGCACGACCGCCGATCCGGCCCAGCTGATGGGGCTCCTGCCGGAGCACCAGCGGATCTGCCACCTGTGCCGCGAGGTGAAGTCGGTGGCGGAGGTGTCGGCGCTTCTGGGCATGCCGCTCGGCGTGGCACGGATCCTCGTCGCGGACCTCGCCGAGGCCGGGCTCGTCGCGATCCACCAGCCCGGTGGCGACGAGAACAACGGCGGCGCGCCGGACGTGACACTGCTCGAAAGGGTGCTCAGTGGACTTCGCAAGCTCTGACGGAGGTCGGGCGACCACCTCCGCGAAGATCGTGGTGGCGGGCGGCTTCGGCGTGGGCAAGACCACGTTCGTCGGCGCCGTCTCGGAGATCAACCCGCTGCGCACGGAGGCCGTCATGACGTCCGCGTCCGCGGGCATCGACGACCTCACCCACACCGGGGACAAGACGACCACGACGGTCGCCATGGACTTCGGCCGCATCACCCTGGACCAGGACCTGATCCTGTACCTGTTCGGCACGCCCGGCCAGGACCGCTTCTGGTTCATGTGGGACGACCTGGTCCGCGGCGCGATCGGCGCCGTGGTGCTCGTCGACACCCGGCGCCTGGCCGACTGCTTCCCCGCGGTCGACTACTTCGAGAACAGCGGCCTGCCCTTCGTCATCGCCCTCAACGGCTTCGACGGGCACCAGCCCTACACTCCCGACGAGGTGCGCGAGGCACTCCAGATCGGGCCCGACACCCCGATCATCACCACCGACGCCCGTCACCGCGCGGACGCGAAGAGTGCGCTGATCACGCTGGTGGAGCACGCCCTCATGGCACGTCTGCGGTAGGACAAGTCGGCGGGGCCATACGGAAGTTGTCGTAGATCTCGGGGGGCCGGCTGTGGCCTTTGACACGGTCGGCCCCGGTGTTCATAACGTTTCGACAGAGAAATCCGATGGTACCGCCACGCGTCGCGGTCGGTTGGTGCCGCTGTGCTCACAAAAGCCCCGCCTTTTGGCGGGGCTCGCTCTTTATGACCGATTTATCCAGGGCTTACATGCGTAGGAACCATCCCTTCCGAGTGTTTGGAATCGCGCATGCTGACGTGCTGGAATGCCTGAACTGCCCAATCGTCAGAGACGTACAGGTCGGGGACAGGGCCCTGGAGACACCGCGGCACGACGTAGGTGCCGTCGCCGAGAGGTTGTTGGTCGAGTGAGGCGAAGCAAGAACGGTCCCGAGCCATCGGCGCGGGGCAACTTCACCCCGCCGCCGCGCGGAGCGGCGCCCGCACACGCGCCCGGCCCGGAGGCAGCGGCTCTCCCGCCGAGCAGCAGCCGTTTCTCCCCGCGCAACTGGCGCGTGCCGACCCGGCTGAACGCCATCCTGCTCATACCCGTGCTGGTGGGCCTGGTCATGGGCGGATTCCAGGTGAAGAGCTCGATCGACACCTGGAAGCAGGCTCGGGACGCGGAGAACACCGCCCGTCTCGTGCAGGCGTCCTTGACCTACGCCGACCGGCTCTACCAGGAACGCGACGCCTCCGCGGCTCCCCTGCTGTCCGGCCAGGGCGACAAGAACTCGACCGTCGTCCAGGTCCGCGCCGCGACCGACGACGCCGCCGACGCCTTCGACCAGGCCGCGCAGAACATGCCGCACACGGCGGGCCTCGACCGCCGCCTGGGCATCTTCCGCAAGGCCGAGACGAAGCTGGCGGGGCTGCGCCAGGTCGCGTACACCCCCCGGCTGACCGGTGTGCAGACCGAGGAGGGCTACGTCGAGATCGCCCACCCGCTGATGGAGTTCGCCAACGAGCTCGGCCTCGGCACCGGCAACATCACCAGCTACGGCCGCACCGTCTACGCCATCTCCCTCACCAAGGCGGCGCTCTCCCTGGAGCGCGCGATCGGCATGCACATGCTGGTCAAGCCCGGCCCCGACGACACGAGCCTCGCCAGGCAGCGCGTCGCCCTCTCCTCGTACGCCTACCTCGAGGGCATCGCCGTCGAGGAGTACCTCGGCGGTGGCACCGCGCAGGACGCCGCCAAGCTGGACGCGGCCAAGAAGAAGGTCAAGACCGACGGCGTCGCCGCGGCCGAGAAGGCCGCCGCGCGGGCGAAGGCCCAGGGCGAGACCTACGTACCGCCGCCGGCCGACCCCACGAAGATGGTCGGGGCCGTGGCCACGCTGCAGTCCACCGACGAGACCGTCCGCGCCGGGCTCGCCCAGCAGGGCGTCACCACGCAGAACTGGTGGGCGGTGAACACCCTCAAGTACGACGCCTACCGCACGATCGAGTCGGACCTGGCCGACAAGGCCGTGGCGGACGCCTCGAACATCGCCGACAACGCCAAGCAGTCCGCGTTCGTCACCGGTGCCATCGTCCTCGTCGCCCTGCTCGCCGCGTTCATCCTGGCCGGCCTCATGGCCCGCCAGATGAGCCGCTCGATGCGCCGGCTGCGCAACGCGGCCTTCGGCATCGCCGAGCAGCGCCTGCCGATGCTGGTCGACCAGCTCTCGCGCACCGACCCCGGCCGCGTCGACACCCGTGTGGCACCCATCCCGATCTCCTCCACCGACGAGATCGGCGAGGTCGCCCGCGCCTTCGACCAGGTCCACCGCGAGGCCGTCCGGCTCGCCGCCGAGCAGGCCCTGCTGCGGGGCAACATCAACGCGATCTTCACCAACCTCTCGCGCCGCAACCAGTCGCTGATCGAGGGCCAGCTGACCCTGATCACCGACCTGGAGAACAACGAGGCGGACCCCGACCAGCTGGAGAACCTCTTCAGGCTGGACCACCTCGCGACCCGCATGCGGCGCAACGGCGAGAACCTCCTGGTCCTCGCCGGCGAGGAGCCCGGCCGCCGCTGGGACCAGCCGGTCCCGCTGATCGACGTGCTGCGCGCCGCCTCCTCCGAGGTGGAGCAGTACGAGCGCATCGAGCTGTCGGGCGTCCCGGAGGCCGAGATCCACGGCCGCGCCGTGACCGACCTCGTGCACCTGCTGGCCGAGCTGCTGGAGAACGCCACCACGTTCTCCTCCCCGCAGACCAAGGTCCGGGTGACCGCCACCCGGCTGCCCGACGGCCGGATCATGACCGAGATCCACGACAAGGGCATCGGCCTGACGGCCGAGGACTTCGCGGACATCAACCACAAGCTGGCCAATCCGCCGACGGTCGACGTCGCGATCTCGCAGCGCATGGGCCTGTTCGTGGTCGGCCGGCTGGCCGACCGGCACGGCATCCGGGTCCAGCTCCGCCCCTCCGGCGAGCAGGCCGGCACCACCTCGCTGGTCATGCTGCCCGACGCCATCACCCACGGCGGTGGCGGCGAGCAGCCGCTGGACCGCGACGAGTTCACCGTCTCGCAGATGATCCCGGAGCAGCAGCCGTTCCAGGGGGAGAGCTTCGACGAGACGTCGACTCTGACGGCCGCGGACTTCGGCTTCGACGACAGCCGCTATGCCGAGATCCCGGACGACATCCGGGAGCTGGACCCCGTCGGCCGCTCGCTGCTGCGCGAGGGCCGCCGTGCCGCCCTGGAGGCCCAGGCCCAGACCCAGGGCCAGGGCCAGGGTCCCGGCCGGCCGGAGGAGGAGTCCCAGGAGCCCGCCGCCGCGTCGTACCAGGACGAGTTCCCGGCGCAGCAGCCCGCCTACGACAACGGTCAGGGTGCCTACGACGGCGGACAGCCCGTCTACGACAACGGGCAGGGCGCGTACGACAACGGGCAGGGCGCGTACGAGGAGCAGCAGGCGTCGTACGACCAGCAGACGGCGTACGAGGAACCGCAGCAGCCTGCGTACGAGGAGACGTACTTCCCGGCGGGCGGCGGCCTGCCGCAGGGCGACGGCTTCCCGTCCGGCGGCTACCAGGGGCCCGCCTATGCGGAGCCCGGGCAGGAGAACCACGCCACGGCCCAGGCCACCGCCTCGGGGACGTTCTCGGCCTTCGAGGAGCAGTCCTACCAGGGCGACTGGCCTCAGCAGGACGGCTACCAGACCCCCTACCACTCCGAGTACGCTCCCGAAGCGGAATCCGTGCAGGCCGCTGACGTGGACAAGGAGGACCGCGTAGGCTTCGACCGTCCGGGACCGGCCCCGTCCGCCGTCCACGACCTGACGGACGCCGGACTGCCCCGCCGCGGTACTGCCGCGACGGGCGCCACCGGTCGGCCGCAGGCCGTGGCCCAGGACACGTCGACGGCCACGGACATGAGCGGCGACTGGCGCTCCGCCAACGACCAGCGGTGGCAGCAGGCAGCGCAGCTCAGGAAGCCCAAGGCAGGCGGGGTGACCTCCTCCGGTCTGCCTCGGCGGGTACCCAAGGCGAACCTGATCGAGGGCGCCGCGGAAACGACCCCGCAGGGAGGCCCACAGGTCTCCCGTGCTCCGGAGGACGTCCGGGGCCGGCTGAGCAACCTGCGTCGAGGCGTCCAGCGCGGACGCAGCGCAGGCAGTGAAACGAACGGCCAGGGCTTCGGTCCTGACAGCACCTACAACCAGGAGCGTTAGTGTGAGCCCGATGAGCCAGGCGGCACAGAACCTGAACTGGTTGATCACCAACTTCGTGGACAACACCCCGGGGGTGTCCCACACGGTGGTGGTCTCCGCCGACGGACTCCTTCTGGCGATGTCCGAAGGCTTTCCGCGCGACCGCGCCGACCAGCTGGCGGCCGTCGCCTCCGGTCTGACCTCGCTGACCGCGGGTGCTTCCCGCATCTTCGAGGGCGGCAGCGTGAATCAGACGGTTGTGGAGATGGAGCGGGGATTCCTCTTCATCATGTCCATTTCCGACGGTTCATCGCTCGCGGTTCTCGCACACCCCGAGGCGGACATCGGCCTCATTGGGTACGAGATGGCCCTCCTGGTGGACCGTGCCGGTACGGTCCTGACCCCCGACCTTCGGGCGGAGCTTCAGGGGAGCCTTCTCAACTAGAGGACGGACGGTGCATGCCGACGTCCCGGAGTCGTAAGGTTTCGGGACGCGGCGTCCACGGCGACGGGTGCCCGGCGCAGTCGGAGGAGGAGAGAACGTGGCAACACCCCCAGGCGGTTCGTCCGCCGGCAACTGGCCCTACGGCCCTGGCCAGGGCCCGGGTCAGGGTGACCAGAACCGGTACAACTTCCCCTCCGCACCGAACCACCAGCGTCAGCCCTACCCGCCGCAGGGCCCCCAGGGTCCCGGTCCGTCCCCCTACGACCAGCCGCCGGCGCCGCGCATCCAGCCCGTGCAGCCGCAGCGCCGCACTCCCGAGCCGGCGCCCGCGGGGTCGTCGACCAACCCTCTGGTGCGTCCGTACGCCATGACGGGCGGCCGCACCAGGCCGCGCTACCAGCTCGCCATCGAGGCGCTGGTGCACACCACCGCGCAGCCGCACCAGATGCAGGGCCAGTTGCCCGAGCATCAGCGGATCTGCCACCTGTGCCGGGAAATCAAGTCGGTGGCCGAGATCTCGGCGCTCCTGACGATCCCTCTCGGCGTGGCCAGGATCCTCGTCGCCGACTTGGCGGAGGCGGGCCTGGTCGCCATCCATCAGCCCGGCGGCGACGAGAACGCCGGCGGCCAGCCAGACGTGACACTGCTCGAAAGGGTGCTCAGTGGACTTCGCAAGCTCTAGCGGCGGTCCTTCCCGCTCCACCACCTCGGCGAAGATTGTGGTGGCGGGCGGCTTCGGCGTGGGCAAGACCACGTTCGTCGGCGCCGTCTCGGAGATCAACCCGCTGCGCACAGAGGCCGTCATGACGTCCGCTTCGGCCGGCATCGACGACCTCACCCACACCGGGGACAAGACGACCACGACGGTCGCCATGGACTTCGGCCGCATCACCCTGGACCAGGACCTGATCCTGTACCTGTTCGGCACCCCCGGCCAGGACCGCTTCTGGTTCATGTGGGACGACCTGGTCCGCGGCGCGATCGGCGCCATCGTGCTCGTCGACACCCGGCGCCTGGCCGACTGCTTCCCCGCGGTCGACTACTTCGAGAACAGCGGCCTGCCCTTCGTCATCGCCCTCAACGGCTTCGACGGCAACCAGCCGTACGGCCCGGACGAGGTGCGCGAGGCGCTCCAGATCGGCCCCGACACCCCGATCATCACCACCGACGCCCGCCACCGCGCGGACGCGAAGAGTGCGCTGATCACGCTCGTGGAGCACGCGCTGATGGCCCGGCTCCGTTAGGCGCCGGCCGCCGGCCGCACGGCACCCCGCGCCCCGTCAGGGGGCGCGGGGTTCTTCTTTGCCCGGGGCCGCCCACTCCGCTGCGCGCGCACCACGAAGGGCCCCTCTTCGGCAGAGGGGCCCTTCGGCGAACGGTGGTGCGGCGCGGCTCGGCCGCGTCGGCGGTGCGCGGCCTAGTGCCAGCTGTGGGGTGCCCGGAAACCGGGCTCACGCTCCAGACGGCGCCAGCCGGCCTTCGGGCGGCCCCGGTGGGGGGTGGTGGCGGGCGACTGGGCCGCCGCGCGGGCCAGGAGGATGGCCGTGATGGCGGCCACTTCCTCGGGCTCGGCGTGGCCCTTCTCGACGCGGATGTCAGGGGTGCTCATGGGATCAGTCTCCGTGAGAGAGGGGTCCGCGGGGTTGCCGCGGCGGGTCCGCTCGGTTACTGCGGGGGGTTGCCGTGCTTGCGGGAGGGCAGGTCCGCGTGCTTCGACTGCAGCATCGCGAGCGACCTGATCAGGACCTCGCGGGTCTCCGCGGGATCGATGACGTCGTCGACCAGGCCCCGCTCGGCCGCGTAGTAGGGGTGCATCAGCTCGGACTTGTATTCCTTGACCATCTTCTGCCGCATGACCTCGGGGTCCTCGGCCTGGGCGATCTGACGGCGGAAGATGACGTTGGCGGCGCCGTCCGCGCCCATCACGGCGATCTCGTTGGTCGGCCAGGCGTAGGTCAGGTCGGCCCCGATGGACTGGCTGTCCATCACGATGTACGCGCCGCCGTACGCCTTGCGCAGGATCAGGGAGATCCTCGGCACGGTCGCGTTGCAGTAGGCGTACAGCAGCTTGGCGCCGTGCCGGATGATCCCGCCGTGCTCCTGGTCGACACCGGGAAGGAACCCCGGCACGTCCAGGAACGTCACCAGCGGGATGTTAAAAGCGTCACACATCTGAACGAAGCGCGCAGCTTTTTCCGATGCCTCGATGTCCAGGACACCGGCCAGGGTCTGCGGCTGGTTGGCGATGATGCCCACCACCTGCCCGTCCAGCCGGCCCAGGGCGCAGATGATGTTGCGGGCCCAGCGCTCGTGGACCTCCAGGTAATCGCCGTCGTCGACGATCTCCTCGATGACCTTGGCCATGTCGTAGGGCCGGTTGCCATCGGCCGGAACCAGGTCCAGCAGGGCCTCGCCGCGCCGGTCCGCCGGGTCCGCGCACTCCACCCGCGGCGGGTTCTCGCGGTTGTTCTGCGGCAGCAGCGACAGCAGGTAGCGCACCTCGGCGATGCACGTCTCCTCGTCGTCGTACGCGAAGTGGCACACACCGCTGGTCTCCGCGTGCACGTCCGCGCCGCCCAGACCGTTCTGGGTGATCTCCTCACCGGTGACCGCCTTGACGACGTCCGGGCCGGTGATGAACATCTGCGACGTCTGACGGACCATGAAGACGAAGTCCGTCAGTGCCGGGCTGTAGGCCGCGCCGCCCGCGCACGGGCCGAGCATGACGCTGATCTGCGGGATGACGCCCGAGGCTTTGGTGTTGCGCTGGAAGATGCCCCCGTACCCGGCCAGCGCGGACACGCCCTCCTGGATGCGGGCCCCCGCGCCGTCGTTCAGCGACACCAGCGGGGCCCCGGCCGCGATGGCCATGTCCATGATCTTGTGGATCTTCGTGGCGTGGGCCTCGCCCAGTGCGCCGCCGAAGATGCGGAAGTCATGCGCGTAGACGAAGACGGTACGGCCCTCCACCGTGCCCCACCCGGTGATGACACCGTCGGTGTACGGCTTCTTGGCCTCCAGACCGAATCCGGTCGCCCGGTGCCGGCGCAGCTGCTCGACCTCCTGGAACGACCCGGCATCCAGCAGCAGCTCGATGCGCTCCCGGGCGGTCAGCTTCCCCTTGGCGTGCTGCGCCTCGGTCGCCTTCTCGCCCGGACCCGCCAACGCCCGCGCACGGATCTCGTGCAGTTCTGCGACCCGCCCCCGCGCGTCCGTGGGCTCGCTCCCGGAATCTACAGCCTCGTCCAAAACGGTCATGTAGCGACCTTACGAAGTCCACCGAGAAAAGCGGGCCGTCGACTCCGTACAGTCTCCAGGCCGTTTTCCTGGTGCCCTTGAACAGAATCCTGTGCCGCAGCAGCCCATCTGACTGTTCGAGGGGCCTGGGCGTTGTGGGCGCCCGACAAAGTGGCCAGGCGAGAGCCACCCCACATTGATGCGTCGCACATGCCATCCCCGGAGTGACACGGAACCTCGAACGGCCGCTTGGCGACACCACGTCGACGGCCGGGTCGGCGTGCACGACGGCTCCCGCCGGACGGTCCCGGTCGAGGTCCGGGCACTCACCCGTTCGGGGTGGCTCGCTCACGCAGATCACCCCCACCGTACCGGCCTGCCGCAAGTCGACCGCCGTCAGGCCCGGCGCGGGCACGGGGACCGCCCGGCACCGGGCGGCCACCCCGGCTACACACGGCGACGACACCGACACCTTGCGGATGATGTTGAAACTTGAATGGAATAGGGCTACGGTCACTCTTGTTCGACCTCGTTGAACGTTAAACAGTTGAGCGGCCTCCGGCTCTCGCCGCGGCCGCGCACCCGTCCCCAAGGAGCACCTCATGGGCATCTTCGGCCGCAAGACCGACACCGACGCCACCGCGGCCACCGGCGCGAGCCCCGACCTCGCCGCACTGAGCGGCGACTACACGGTGGACCCCGCGCACACCACGATCGGCTTCGTGGCCCGTCACGCGATGGTCACCAACGTCAAGGGCAGCTTCCAGACCTTCGAGGGCACGCTGCACCTGGACGGCTCCGACCCCTCGAAGTCGACCGCCTCGATCGACGTCACGATGGACAGCATCGACACCGGGAACTCCGACCGTGACGGGCACCTCAAGAGCGCGGACTTCTTCAAGACGGACGAGTTCCCGGCCATGACCTTCCGCTCGACCAAGGCGGAGGCCCTCGGCGGCGACGACTACCGCATCACCGGCGACCTGAGCATCCTCGGCGTCACCAAGCCGCTCGCCATCGACCTGGAGTTCAACGGCGCCGCAAAGGACCCCTTCGGCAACGAGCGCGTCGGCTTCGAGGGCAAGGCGGAGATCCTGCGCTCCGAATGGGGCCTGACCTGGAACGCGGCGCTGGAGACGGGCGGCGTGCTGGTCTCCGACAAGATCAAGCTGGTGTTCGACATCTCGGCGATCAAGAAGGCGTGACCCCGGACCGGGGAGCCGGCGCCAGGAGTCACCGGCTCCCCCGCACGGCGAACTCGCCACCCGGTCCACCGCGCCGGACCGGTCTTCACCATCCGTGGCAGGGGCAGTGGGGTGCCCCGGCCGCCGGGCCCCACGCCCCGGCGCCGTTCGCGCGGCAAGGTCAGAACCCGCCGCCGAAGTCCCCGCCGCCGCCGAAGTCCCCTCCCCCGCCGTCACCGAAGCCGCCGCCGAAGTCGCCGGGGTCGAAGTCGGCGCCCGACACGTCGCCGCCCTCGTGGCCACCGAAGTCCCCGTAGCCCCCGCCGTAGGCGGCCGCGTACGACGGCGTGGCCATCATGCCGCCGAGCAGCGTGCCGACCAGCAGGCCGGGCAGGATGCCGCCGCCGAAGTAACCACCCGCCCAGGGGCCGTAGGCGGGGCCCGCCTCCCAGTACGGGCGGCGGCCGTGGTCCGTGTCCACCTCGCGGACCGCCGGGTCGCGGCCGTCGGCCAGCCGGGCCCGGTCCGCCGCACACACCGGGACCTCGCGCGGGGCGCCGCCCGCGGGCATCCAGGTCGCGTCGGCGACGGACGGGCCGTGGCGCGGGTCGAAGAAGCAGGGCGGCCTGCGCTCGGGCAGGGGCCGGTGCTCGCGGCGGGCGGCGAGCAGGGCCAGCGAGAAGCGTCCGTCCTCCAGTGCCTGGGTCACCGCCTTCACGTCCTCGGGGCGTCGCGCCGCCGCCATGGACGACTTCGCCTGTTCGTACGCGTCCAGCGCCCGCTCGTAGTCCGCGCGCATCGCGTCGTCCGCACCGGGCTCCGCGGGGTGGAAGTCGAGGCGGTCCAGTTCCTCGCCGAAGGCGGTGATGTCCTCGTCGACCACGACCCGCAGCTTCTCCAGCGCGGCCCGCTGCTCCTCCTCGCGCCGGCGCCGGCCCTGTCGGACGAGCGCGAAGGTGCCCACGCCCGCGGCCAGCAGCACCGCGCCGGCCGTGATCAGCCCGGTGTACGAGACGCCGCCGGAGGTGCCCCAGGTCGACGGGGCGTGGCCGCCGACATCGGCCAGGGCGCGGTCGGTGAAGTCGTTCAGCTGGGCCGTGGTGCTCTCGCCCCGGACGCTGGAGACCAGGTTCTGGACGGCGGTGCGGGACATGACCGAGGAGTCGGCCCGGGCGTCGAAGCGGTCGCCGAGGCGGATCGCGTACAGGCCGGTGACGCCGGTGGCCGTGCGCAGTTCGGAGAAGAGGTTCCGGGTCGGGTAGCCGGCGGGCAGGACGGTGACGAAGACCGGCTTGCCGGCGTCCTCGATCTTCTTCGCGAGGGCGTCGGCCTCCCGCGCGGGCAGTTGCCCCGAGGCGGCCGGATCGACGTACACGGGGTCCTTGCGCAGCGCCTCGGCGATGACCGAGACGTCCGTGACCGCGTGGGCGCGGGGCGCGCCCGTCGACAGCACCGCCAGGGCCGCCGCGACCAGGGCGATCAGCGGGACGACGATGACTCGGACCAGTGCGGCCTTCATACTTCGAAGCTACCCGAAGTCGGGTGAACACAGTCATCACGCCCGATATAGACATATCGGTGGGCGGTGCGTACCGCGCGGCACGCACCGCCCGCCGGGAGCGGGTCCGGCGACGTCCGGCCCCGGAGCGTCACGCCGCCCGGTACGCCTGTGCCAGCTTCGCCACCGCCGCCGCGTACTTCCCCGTCAGCAGCAGATGGTCCGCGTCCGCGAACGGCCCCGCGACCACCGGCGTCATCGCGGCGCCCGCCTTCCGCTGGACGATCAGCCGGGCCCGGGTCACGATCGCCCGCCCCGCCCGCGCGGATCCCGACCGCTCGGCCGCGGCGGCCGCGCGCCCGAGTGCCGTGAGCGCCGCCGTGCCGCCCTCCGGGACCCTGGTGAGTGTGGTCAGGCCCCAGCCGAACGGGAACTGCGGGTCGTAGGAGGCGTCGCCGACGTTGATCGGCAGCTGCTCCTGCGACCTGGGCCAGGTGACGGGGAGCTGACCGGTGAAGGGGCGTCTGCCGTAGAGAACGTCCGCGACCCCGTCGCCCTCGGTGCCCGGCAGCCAGGAGGCCACGAGCGCGTCGATGCCGCCGAGCCGGTCGCCGATGAGCTGCGGGCGCCCGGAGACGATCAGGACCGCGCACCGCATGGCGCCGCACACCCGGTCCACGGCGGCCTTGTCCGCGTCGGACAGCTCCAGGTCGTTGCCGTTGCCGACGTCGCCGACGCCCTCGGCGTACGGGGTCTCCCCGACGACGACCACCCCGACGTCGTAGCCGTCCAGCGGCGCCGAGGCGTCCTTGGAGTAGGTGATCGTCGCGTCCGGGGCGGCCCCGCGCATGCCCTGGAGGATGGTCGTGCCCCGGGTGTGGGTGCCGGAGGCGCCCTGCCAGGTGATGGTCCAGCCACCGGTCTGGTTGCCGAGGTCGTCGGCGTCGGACCCGGCGACGTACACCTTCTGGTCCTTCTTCAGCGGCAGGACGCCGTGCGCGTTCTTGAGCAGCACCTGGGACTCGGCGGCCGCCCGGCGGGCCACGGCCCGGTGCGCCGCGGACCCGATGCGCGCGGCCCCGCTCGTGTCGGCGTACGGGTGCTCGAAGAGCCCCAGCCGGAACTTCTGCGTGAGGATGCGCGCCACGGCGTCGTCCATCCGCCGCTCGCCGATGCGGCCCGCCCGCACCTCGCCGGTCAGGGTCGTCAGGAAATCCCGGTACGCGTACGGGACCATGATCATGTCGAGGCCCGCGTTCACGGACGTGCGGATGTCGCTCGCGTAGTCGCCCGGGAGCTGGTCGATGGCCGCCCAGTCGCTGATGGCGAAGCCGTCGAAGCCCATCCGGCCCTTGAGCACGCCGTTGATCATGTCGGCGCGTGCGTGCATCTTCACCGGGCCCCGGCCGTCACCGAGGACGTCGAGGGACGAGTAGGACGGCATGACCGAGCCGATGCCGCGGTCGACGGCCGTCCGGTACGGCGCCAGGTGGACGGCCTCCAACTGCTGCCGGGTCACCTTGGTGACGCCCTGGTCGATGGTGTACGAGCCGGTGGTGGAGGAGCCGTACCCGGTGCCGCCGTCACCGACGAAGTGCTTGGCCGTGGCGAGGACCTTGTCGTCGCGGCTCAGGTCCCCGCCGTTCGCGCGCCCCTGGAGGCCCTGGATGATCGTCTCCATCGACGTGACGAGGGCCGGGTCCTCGCCGAAGGACTCGTAGCTGCGGCCCCAGCGCTCGTCGCGCGAGACGCACAGGCACGGCGCGAAGTCCCAGGGGACACCGGTGGCGCGGACCTCACTGGCCGTCACCTCGCCGGTCCGCTCGGCGAGCCCGGGATCCCTCGTGGCCCCGATGCCGATGTTGTGCGGCATGATCGTCGCGCCGGCCAGGTTGTTGTGGCCGTGGACCGCGTCGACCCCGTAGACCAGCGGGATCTGGAACCGGGTCGCCCGCGTCCTCAGCTGGAACGAGTCGATCATCTTCGCCCACGCCTCGGGGGTGTTGGGCGTGGGGGTCGAACCGCCGCCGGACAGCAGCGAGCCGAGGCCGTAGGTCGCGATGTCCCCCTGCGAGGCCAGGGCGGCGCGCTCGGCCTGGGTCATCTGGCCGGCCTTCTCCTCCAGGGACATGCGTGAGAGGAGGTCGGCGACGCGCTTGCGCACCGGCAGCCTGTTGTCGAGGTACGGCAGTCCATGGGCGTCGACGACGACCTGCGGCATCTCGGCGGGGGCCTTGGCGCCGGTGACGGTCAGCTCGAGCGGGATCGTCTCGGCGGGCTCGGCGGCCCTGTCCCGGAGGGTGGGGACCTCGATGGTGCGGGTGGTTCCGGAGGCCGTACCGGCCGGGAAGGTGAGGGTCCCGTCGACGGGGGTGTAGTCCCTGCCCGGCTCGGCGGTGCCGCCGGTCGTGGCGTAGGCGACGGTGACCGGCTCGTCGAGGGGGACGGAGCCGGTGGTGGACACGGAGACCTTCACGCGTGCCGTGCCGCCCTCCTCGACCGGGTGGACGGCGGAGTCCGTGGTCACCGACGCTCGCAGGGACTGGTCGGCCTTCCCGTACAGCTCGACGCCGTCCATGGCGAAGCGGCCCTTGACGCCCACCGGGAGGGTGACGGCGTAGCCCCACATCTCCGTGAGGCCGAGGACGTGGTCGATGCCGCCGACGGGCTGGTAGTCGGTGCGATAGGTGAAGTCGGTGAAGGGGATCTCGATCTGTTTCCAACCGGTGAAGTCGTCGGTGAAGGAGGTCGTCCACAGCTCCGACGCCTCGCCCTTCGCGCCCCCGTCCTTGATCTCGAAGGCGATCTTCCTGCCGTCGTCCTGGCCGTCCCACCAGAAGCGGATGCCCTTGTGCGCGGACCAGTCGTGGGCGGGCCGGTCGGCGGCGAAGTCGTGGGTGAAGCCGCCGTAGCCGCTGATGTCGTAGCCGCCGGTGAGGACCTTGGCGCCCTCGGGGGCGTCCGCGCGGTCGGCGAGCTGCAGCGCGGGCGGGTCGTCGGCGTCGCCGCCCCAGGTGAAGATGCCCTCGGCCGGCTGGCCGGCGAACGGCACCTCGCCCTCGAAGCGGTCGAGGGGGACGGGGGGCGGGTCGGCGGCACCGGACGCGGTGGCGGCGGCGGTGAGCGGGAGCAGGGCGGTGAGCAGGGTGGCGGAGGCGAGCAGGGCGGTTCTTCGCATGGGCCTTCCCTTTGGCTGTCGTGGTCCACATGCTTGGCTGACGACCTTGACTTACGACTTAGATCACGGCGTGAGTTAACTGGCGCCCCGCGAAGCCGTCAAGACTTCACGTCAGAACAGGTACACAGTCAAAATCCGGCCGCGCCTGGGCCGTTGTCTCTTCGAAAATTGAACGCGCACCCCCTTGACGGTCCTTCGCCGACGTCATTCACTGACGCCTCGCACGCCTCCCCCCACCTCCCCAGAAGGGCGGCGCACGATGAGACGACCCCTCCCCGCGGTCCGTTTGCTCCTCGCCGGACTGCTGACCACCGCCGGGCTCACCGCCGTGGGCGCCCTGCCCGCGCACGCCGCCGACGAGCAGATCACCGTCTGGCTGACCACGACCGACGACGCCGGCGGGCGTCATGTCGTGCGCGGCCTCCAGGCGCAGGCCCCGTTCGCCTTCCAGCCGGGAACCGGGGGCGGCGGCGAGAACATCACGGTCGACGAGAACACCCGGTACCAGACCTTCACCGGCGGCGGGGCGTCCTTCACGGACACCGCGGCCTGGCTGCTGAACGGCAGCGGGGCGCTCTCGCAGGCGACCCGGGACGCCACCATGCGGAGGCTGTTCTCGCCGGCGGACGGGATCGGGCTGTCGTTCCTGCGCAATCCGATGGGCGCCTCGGACCTCGCGCGGTACGGCTACACGTACGACGACGTGCCGACCGGGCAGACCGACCCGGACCTGACGCGGTTCTCGATCGCGCACGACCTGGCGGACGTGGTGCCGCTGACACGGCAGGCGCTCCAGCTCAACCCCTCGCTCACCGTGATGGCCACCCCCTGGACGGCACCGGCCTGGATGAAGGACAGCGGGCAGCTGAACGGCGGCTGGCTGAAGGCGGAGGACTACGGCGCCTACGCGTCGTACTTCGTGAAGTACGTCCAGGCGTACCGCGACCAGGGCGTCCCGGTTGCCTACGTCACGGCCCAGAACGAGCCGACGTGCTGCTCGGGCTACCCGTCCATGAGCTGGAACGCCTCCGGGCTCGCGTACTTCACCAAGAACGAGCTGCTGCCGAAGCTGCAGGCGGCGGGCCTGGCGACGAAGGTGCTGGCGCACGACTGGAACTGGGACGCCTACGACTCCTACGCGGCGCAGACCGTGGACGACGCGGCGATCCGCTCGCACCCGAACTTCGGCGGGATCGCCTGGCACGGCTACGGCGGTGACGTGGCGCAGCAGACGGCCGTGCACGACCGGTACCCGCAACTGGACGCGTTCGGCACCGAGCACTCGGGGGGCACCTGGATCGCGGACCAGCAGAGCGAGGACATGCTCAACATCGTCGACTACACGCGGAACTGGGCGAAGTCGGTGACGAAGTGGTCGCTGGCGGTCGACCAGAGCATGGGCCCGCACAACGGTGGGTGCGGCACCTGCACCGGCCTGGTCACGGTCCACAACGGGGACGCTGCGAGCGGGACGGTCGACTACACGATCGAGTACTACACGATGGGCCACCTGACGAAGTTCGTCCGGCCCGGCGCACAGCGCATCGCGTCGACGGCGAGCTCGGCGGTGCCGAACGTGGCGTGGCGCAATCCCGACGGGTCGAAGGCCCTGATCGCCTACAACGACGCGGCGTCGGCGAGGACGGTGACGATCGACTGGGGCGGGCAGCACGCGACGTACTCCCTGCCCGGGAAGACGTCGGCGACGTTCACCTGGTCGGGCACGCAGTCGGGCGGCGGCGACCGGTCGGGGGCGTTCGTGGGCCTCGCGGGCAAGTGCCTGGACGTGGCGGGGGCGTCGAGCGCCGACGGGACCGCGGTACAGCTGTACGACTGCAACGGCACGGACGCCCAGCGGTGGACGCTGAAGGCGGACGGGTCGGTCCAGGCGCTGGGGAAGTGCCTGGACGTGTCGGGGGGTTCGACGGCGGACGGTGCGAAGGTGCAGCTGTACGACTGCAATGGGACGGGGGCCCAGCAGTGGTCGTACAACTCGTCGACCGGTGACGTGGTCGACCTGGCGGCGGACAAGTGCCTCGATGTGACGGACAACTCGTCGGCGAACGGGGCGCGGGCGCAGATCTGGTCGTGCACGGGGGCCGCCAACCAGAAGTGGCGCTTGCAGTAGCCGGCCCATGGAGACCGGGCCCATGAAGGCCGGGCCCATGAAGGCCGGGCCCATGAAGGCCGGGCCCATGAAGGCCGGGCCCATGAAGGCCGGGCCCATGAAGGCCGGGCCCATGAAGGCCGGGCCCATGAAGGCCGGGC
>NZ_JBIAFD010000007.1:0-224858 GCF_042869095.1 Streptomyces sp. NPDC007264 | reverse complement strand
GCCCATGGACGGGCTCCCGCCCTCCATGGGCCCGGGCCGGCGTGCGCGGGGGCTACTCCGCCGGGTCCACGCCCGCGCGCAGCAGCCCGTACGTGTACGCGTCCTCCAGCGCCTGCCACGACGCCGCGATCACGTTCTCCGCGACACCGACCGTGGACCACTCGGCCTTGCCGTCCGACGTGGAGATCAGGACTCGGGTCGTGGACTGGGTGCCGTGCCTGCCCTCCAGGATGCGGACCTTGTAGTCGACCAGGTCGAGGGCGGCGAGCTGCGGGTAGATCTTCTCCAGGGCGACGCGCAGGGCGCGGTCCAGGGCGTTCACCGGGCCGTTGCCCTCCGCCGTCGCGACGATGCGTTCGCTCTTCGCCCACAGCTTGACCGTCGCCTCGTTGGCGTGGGTGCCGTCGGGGCGGTCCTCCACGATCGCCCGCCAGGACTCCGTGCGGAAGTAGCGCAGCGGCCGGCCCGCCGCCTCCTCGCGCAGCAGCAGTTCGAAGGACGCGTCCGCCGCCTCGTAGGTGTAGCCCTTCAGCTCGCGTTCCTTGACGCGCTCGACCACCCTGCCGACCAGCTCGCGATCGCCGCCCAGGTCGACGCCCAGTTCTTTGCCCTTGAGCTCCACGGAGGCGCGGCCGGCCATGTCGGAGACCAGCATCCGCATGGTGTTGCCGACCAGCTCGGGGTCGATGTGCTGGTACAGGTCGGGGTCCACCTTGATGGCGGACGCGTGCAGGCCCGCCTTGTGGGCGAAGGCGGACACGCCCACGTACGGCTGGTGGGTGGACGGGGTGAGGTTCACCACCTCCGCGATCGCGTGCGAGATGCGCGTCATCTCGCGCAGCCTGCCCTCGGGCAGCACCTTCTTGCCGTACTTCAGCTCCAGGGCGGCCACCACCGGGAACAGGTTGGCGTTGCCCACCCGCTCGCCGTATCCGTTGGCGGTGCACTGCACGTGGGTCGCGCCCGCGTCGACCGCGGCGAGGGTGTTCGCGACCGCGCAGCCCGTGTCGTCCTGCGCGTGGATGCCGAGGCGGGCACCCGTGTCCGCCAGCACCGTGGAGACGACCGCCTGCACCTGCGCGGGAAGCATGCCGCCGTTCGTGTCGCAGAGGACGACCACGTCCGCGCCCGCCTGGGCCGCCGCGCGGACCACGGACTTCGCGTACTCCGGGTTCGCCCGGTAGCCGTCGAAGAAGTGCTCGCAGTCCACGAAGACCCGGCGGCCCTGCGCCCGCAGGTGGGACACCGTGTCGCGGATCATCTCCAGGTTCTCGTCGAGGGTGGTGCGCAGGGCCAGCTCGACATGGCGGTCGTGGGACTTGGCGACCAGGGTGATCACCGGCGCTCCCGAGTCGAGCAGGGCCTTGACCTGCGGGTCCTCCGCCGCCTTGCCGCCCGCCCGCCGGGTGGCGCCGAAGGCGACCAGCCGGGCGTGCTTGAACTCGATCTCCTGCCGCGCGCGGGCGAAGAACTCGGTGTCCCGCGGGTTGGCGCCGGGCCAGCCACCCTCGATGAAGCCCACGCCGAAGTCGTCCAGGTGCCGTGCGATGGCCAGCTTGTCCGCGACGGTGAGGTTGATGCCCTCGCGCTGCGCCCCGTCGCGCAGCGTGGTGTCGAAGACGTGGAACGAATCGTCGAGCTCGCTGGATGCGGTCATGGTCTCAAGGCTCCTGTGTCGAATCTCGGTCTTACCGGAATGACCGGCTCCACCGTCCCTCCCATGGTCCCTCGCGCTCCCCTCCTGGCGTGGGGTGGTCCAGGAAAACGAAAAACCTCTCGCGGGTGCGAGAGGTCTGCGCGCGGGTCGAGGACGACGGTGGCCGCCCGCACCTGGTCGTACGTGGCGGTCACTGCGGACCGGCGCGCCTGCTGCCAATAATCATGGCGAACGTGAGCACAGGGGCAGTCTGGCACAATCCGCCCCCTGTGCTCACAGCCGTCTCAGGATGCGGTCGTCAACGACGACGACTGCGATTCCTTCGACAGGGCCTACCCCAGCCGGTGCATCCAGCCGTGGGCGTCCTCGCGGGTGCCGCGCTGGAGGTCCAGGAGGGCCTCGCGGAGCCTGAGGGTGACCTTGCCCGGCCCGCCGTCCGCCTGCTTCCACTCGGCGCCCGCGCGCTTGACCGTGCCGACGGGGGTGATGACCGCCGCCGTGCCGCAGGCGAAGACCTCGCTGAGGGAGCCGTTCTCGGAGTCCTCCTGCCACTGCGCGACGGAGACGCGGCCCTCCTCCGCCTCGTAGCCGAGGTCGCGGGCGACCGTCAGCAGGGAGTCACGGGTGACACCCTCCAGGATGGAGCCGGTCAGCGACGGGGTGACGATCCTGTTGCCGTACACGAAGTACAGGTTCATGCCGCCGAGTTCCTCGACCCACGTGTGTTCCACGGCGTCGAGGTAGCAGACCTGGTCGCAGCCCTGGGCCGCGGCTTCCGCCTGGGCGAGCAGGGACGCCGCGTAGTTGCCGCCCGTCTTGGCGTCGCCCATGCCGCCGGGGACGGCGCGGACGCGGTCCTCGGAGATCCAGATGGAGACCGGCTTGACGCCGCCCGCGAAGTAGGCACCGGCCGGGGAGGCGATCACCAGGAAGAGGTACTCGTTGGCCGGCTTCACCCCGAGGCCGACCTCGGTGGCGATCATGAACGGGCGCAGGTAGAGCGACTCCTCGCCCCCGTGTGCCGGGACCCACGCCTTGTCCTGCTGGACGAGCACGTCGCACGCCTCGATGAACGTCTCGACCGGCAGCTCGGGCATGGCCAGGCGGCGGGCGGAGCGCTGGAAGCGCCGGGCGTTCATCTCCGGGCGGAACGTGGCGACCGAGCCGTCGGGCTGCCGGTACGCCTTGAGCCCCTCGAAGATCTCCTGCGCGTAGTGCAGGGTCATGTTGGCGGGATCGAGGGAGAGCGGGCCGTACGGGACGAGCTGGCCGTCGTGCCAGCCCCGGCCCTCGGTCCACTTGATCGTCACCATGTGGTCGGTGAAGTGGCGGCCGAACCCGGGGTTGGCCAGGATCGCCTCCCGCTCGGCGTCGGAGAGCGGGTGGGCGGAGGGCTTCAGCTCGATCGTGGGCATCGTCATGAATGGTTGTCCTTCACCGGTTGTTGTGACGGGCCGCGCTCACGCCCGTACGGCCAGTGGCCAGTGCTGGGACGTCCGAGCATTCCCTCATTCCGCGGCTCCGCGCTCGATTATCGCAAGCCGGGGCGGCGGGCAGAACGGTGTGGACGCGGCCCTTTGGTTGCCCAGGGGTGGGTTGATGGTGGCACCCGGCGAGGGCATGGGAAAGCCGCCGGGTGCGATGACGACCCGGCGGCTTCTCTGGAGGGGGTGAGCGGCGCGGCGGGTCAGCCGGCTACTCGTACGGCGAGGGTGTCGCCGATCTCGTCGGTGGTGCGGGCGGGCCTGCCCACGCGCTCCGCGAGGTCGGCGGAGACGGCCTCCTCGATGCGGGCGGCCTCGGTCTCGTAGCCGAGGTGGCGCAGCAGGAGGGCGACGGACAGCACGGTGGCCGACGGGTCGGCCTTGCCCTGGCCCGCGATGTCGGGCGCCGAGCCGTGCACCGGCTCGAACATCGACGGGAACGCGCCGGACGGGTTGATGTTCCCGGAGGCGGCCACGCCGATGCCGCCGGAGATGGCGGCGGCCAGGTCGGTGATGATGTCACCGAAGAGGTTGTCCGTGACGATCACGTCGAAGCGCTCGGGCTGCGTGACGAGGTAGATCGTCGCCGCGTCCACGTGCATGTACTCGGTGGTGACCTCGGGGAACTCCTCGCCGACCTTGGTGAAGATGTCCGTCCACAGATGACCGGCGTGCACCAGCACGTTGTTCTTGTGGACCAGGGCGAGCTTCTTGCGGGGGCGGGCCTGGGCGCGGGCGTAGGCGTCGCGCACGACGCGCTCGATGCCGAAGGCGGTGTTCAGCGAGACCTCGGTGGCGACCGCGTGCGGGGTGCCAGTGCGGATGGTGCCGCCGTTGCCGGTGTACGGGCCCTCGGTGCCCTCGCGGACCACGACGAAGTCGATCTCGGGCTGGCCCGCGAGCGGGGTCTCGACACCCGGGAGCAGCTTGGAGGGCCGCAGGTTGACGTGGTGGTCGAAGGCGAAGCGGAGCTTGAGCAGGAAACCGCGCTCCAGGACACCGGACGGGACCGACGGGTCGCCGATCGCGCCGAGGAGGATGGCGTCGTGCTGCTTGAGCTGTTCCAGGTCGGCGTCGGTGAGGGTCTCGCCGGTGGCGTGGTAGCGCCGGGCGCCGAAGTCGTACTCCTTGGTCTCCAGCTTCACATCCTGCGGGAGAACGGTGGAGAGGACCTTGAGCCCCTGGGCCACGACCTCCTGGCCGATGCCGTCACCGGGAATCACTGCGAGATTGATGCTGCGAGACATGACGGCACCGTACTCCTTGTCCCATGGGATGACACGGGGTGTCCGGGATGCGGACATGCCCCGGTCATCCGGATGGGGGTGCGGCTCAGTGGCCGGTCTCGCCGCCGTTGTCCCGGCGGTCGAGGGCGCGCTGGAGGGCGGCGGCGGCGTTCTTGCGGTCGGACTCACTCGTCCGGGAAACACGACGGACTCGGCGGCGGGCGGTCGTCTCGGCCATGGGGGGATCGACTCCTTCGACATTCCTGGAGCGCGGAGAAACGGGGGGTTGCGAGACTCCCCCACTGCCTGATGGGCGTGGGCGGTGCCCTCAAGGGGCGGGGAGCGGTGCCGCAGGGGTGACCTGCACAGGGCCCGGCTCACGACCGCCATTCGCTTGATCGAGCGAGACGTTCGGCTCCTACAAAGCTAAGGGAGGAGCGCGCCACTGTCTCCACAATTACTCGGACTTCCTACTATCTGAGACGGCCGATCCGGTCACACCGATGTGACCTGCGAGAACGCCGGGACCGTCAGAGGACGTCCCCGTCCCTCCAGTCGAAGACCAGCTCGTGCGCCGGGTCGAGGGGACGCGCGGCCGCGGTGCGCACGAAGGTGCAGTCCTCCTCCTCGGGGAGGCGCACCACGCCGCCGGGGCCGAGGGCGCAGACGCGGCCGGACCACAGTCGCCAGCCGCGGGCGTGGTACAGGGCGGCGCCGTCGTCGCTGGCGGAGAGCGCGCCGAGGTCGTAGGCGCGGTCGGTGATCCGCTCCAGCTCGGCCATGACGCGTCCGCCGAGTCCCCGGCGGCGCACGTCGGCGCGGACGCCCACGGCCTCGACGTAACCGACGCGCAGCCACCTCCCCCGGTGGCCGGCCCGCCGCTGGACGACCGATCCGTAAGCGGCGAGCCCCCGCTCGTCGTGCACGAGCACATGCAGCCCGCCCAGCGCGTGCTCCCAGTCCCGGTCCCCGAAGTCGCCCTCGAACACGGCGTCGAGGAGGTCGCGGGCGGCCCGGAGCTCGACGGGGTCGAGGTCGGCGGTGTGGACGGTACGGACCCGGACGGTCATCGGCCCAGTATTCCGCACCGGCATGCCCCGGCCGCCGCCACGACGCCGCCCCCGGCCCGGGGCCCGGGGCGGGGGCCCGGGGCGGGGGTCCGGGCCGGGGGCGGGGGCGGCGTCGCGTCCTGCGGGCGTCAGCCCATGTGCGGGTAGGTGTAGTCGGTCGGCGGGACCAGCGTCTCCTTGATGGCGCGGGTCAGGGTCCAGCGCAGCAGGTTCTGCGGGGCGCCCGCCTTGTCGTCGGTGCCGGAGGCGCGGCCGCCGCCGAAGGGCTGCTGGCCGACCACGGCACCGGTCGACTTGTCGTTGATGTAGAAGTTGCCCGCCGCGTAGCGCAGCTTCTGCGCCGTGTACGCCGCCGCCGCGCGGTCGTCGGCGATGACCGAGCCGGTCAGTGCGTAGTCCGACACCGACTCCATCTGGGTCAGCATCTCGTCGTACGCCCCGGCGGAGCTGTCGTCGTAGACGTGCACCGCGAGGATCGGGCCGAAGTACTCCGTGCGGAAGACCTCGTTCTCCGGGTCGGTGCACTCGATGACGGTCGGGCGCACGAAGTAGCCGACCGAGTCGTCGTAGGTGCCGCCCGCGACGATCGTGCAGGACGGGTCCTGCTTGGCGCGGTCGATCGCCGCCTTGCTCTTCGCGAAGGCGCGCTCGTCGATGACCGCGCCGATGAAGTTCGACAGGTCGGTCACGTCACCCATGGTCAGGTAGTCGACCTCGGCCGCGAACTCCTCCTTGAAACCGGAGTTCCAGAGGGACGCCGGGATGTACGCCCGGGAGGTCGCCGAGCACTTCTGGCCCTGGTACTCGAAGGCACCGCGGGTCAGCGCCGTCTTCAGGACCGCCCGGTCCGCGCTCGGGTGCGCGACGAGGAAGTCCTTGCCGCCGGTCTCGCCGACCAGACGCGGGTACGAACGGTACTTCTCGATGTTCTGGCCGACCGTCCTCCACAGGTACTGGAAGGTCTTCGTCGAGCCGGTGAAGTGGATGCCCGCGAGGTCCCGGTGCTCCAGGGCGACCTCGGAGACCTCGATGCCGTCACCCGTCAGGAGGTTGACGACGCCCTTGGGCAGACCCGCCTCCTCCAGCAGCCGCATCAGCAGCACGGCGGCGTGGGTCTGGGTCGGGGACGGCTTCCAGACCACCACGTTGCCCATGAGGGCGGGGGCGGTGGGCAGATTGCCCGCGATCGCCGTGAAGTTGAACGGGGTGATCGCGTAGACGAAGCCCTCCAGCGGGCGGTGGTCGAGGCGGTTCCACACGCCCGGGGAGTTCACCGGGGGCTGCTCGGCCAGGATCTGGCGGGCGTAGTGGACGTTGAAGCGCCAGAAGTCGACCAGCTCGCAAGGGCTGTCGATCTCGGCCTGCTGGGCCGTCTTGGACTGGCCGAGCATGGTGGAGGCGGCGATGGTCTCGCGCCACGGTCCGGCCAGCAGCTCGGCGGCGCGCAGGAAGATCGCGGCGCGGTCGTCGAACGACATCGCACGCCAGCCGGGCGCGGCGGCCAGGGCCGCGTCGATGGCGTCCCGCGCGTCCTGCCGGGTGGCGTTGCGGTACGTGCCGAGGACCGACGAGTGGTGGTGCGGCTGCACGACGCGGAAGGGCTCACCGCCGCCCATGCGCTTCTCGCCGCCGATGGTGCACGGCAGGTCGACCGGGTTGTCGGCCAGTTCCTTGAGCCGGGCCTCCAGACGGGCGCGTTCGGGCGACCCGGGGGCGTAGCCGTGCACCGGCTCGTTGACGGGGGTGGGGACCTGGGTCACAGCGTCCATGGATTCCGTAACTCCTTTTGCGAGCGGGTGGGTGTCAGCCCCTGGTGAGGACCGGAAGGGGGAGGAGGCGCGGGCCGGCCTCAGCCGCGTGTGATCATGCTCCGCAGGAAGAAGCGCAGGTTGGCCGGCTTCTCCGCGAGGCGCCGCACGAAGTAGCCGTACCAGTCCGTGCCGTACGCCGTGTAGACGCGCATGCGATGGCCCTCGGCGGCCAGCCGCAGGTGCTCCTCGCTGCGGATGCCGTACAGCATCTGGAACTCGTACTCGTCGGGCTTGCGCCCGGCGCGCCGGGCGAGCTCCTGCGCGATGGAGACGATCCGCGGATCGTGGGAGCCGATCATCGGGTATCCGTCGCCCTCCATGAGGGTCTTCAGGATGCGGACGTACGCCTTGTCGATCTCGTGCCTGCTCTGGTGCGCGACCGACGCGGGCTCCTTGTACGCCCCCTTCACGATACGCACCCGGCTGCCGTCGGCGGCCAGACGCCGGGCGTCGGACTCGGTGCGGAAGAGGTACGCCTGGATCACGCAGCCGGTCTCCGGGAAGTCCTTCCGCAGCTCCTCGTGGATGGCGAACATCGAGTCCAGGGTGGTGTGGTCCTCCGCGTCCAGCGTGACCGTCGTGCCGATGGCGGCCGCCGCCTCGACGACCGGGCGCACCTGGGTGAGGGCCAGGTCGTGGCCGTCGTCCAGTGCCTGGCCGAACATCGACAGCTTCACGGACATCTCGACCCTCGGGCCCAGTTCGAGGTCCTTGATCCGGTCGATCAGTTCGAGGTACGCGTCGCGGGCGACGGTGGCCTGGCCGGGGGTGGTGATGTCCTCGCCGACGACGTCCATGGTCAGGTCCAGGCCCTTGCCGGTGAGGTCCTCGACGACCGGGACGATGTCGTCCACGGTCTCGCCGGGGATGAAGCGGTCGACGACCTGCCTGGTCACCGGGGCCGCCGAGATCAGGCGGCGCATGCGGTCGCTGCGCGACGCGGCGAGAATCACGGGACCCAGCACGGGGCACCTCCACAGGGCGACAGGAGGCCGAATCCCGACCGAGCGGGTACGGCACGGAGAACCACCGTGAAACCTAGGGATCCCTCCGATCGTCGGCCATCGACAGCTGTCACGCATCCGTGCCCCGGATCTCAGACATCTGTATGAGCGGCGGGGAACCGTGCGGGAGAATGGTCGTGTGGCGGATGTTTTCACGGCAGGCCGGGGCGACTACCAGGAGCTCGTCGACGAGATCTCGGCACTCCTCGGCGCCCCGGCGACGCTGGAGAACCGGGACTTCGAACTGATCGCCTTCGCCGCGTACGACAGCGACGCCGAGTTCGACGAGGCGTCCCTCGACCCGGTCCGCACCCGCTCGATCCTCACGCGCCGTTCCACGGCCGCGGTGCGCGCGTGGTTCGAGGGTTTCGGCATCGCGCGCGCCACCGGACCGGTGCGCATCCCGCCCACCCCGGAGGCGGGCGTCTACCGGGGGAGGATCTGTCTGCCGGTACGCCATCGGGGTGTCGTCCTCGGCTATGTGTGGCTGCTGACCGACGAGCCGGGCCCGTCCGAGGAGCAGCTGTCGGCCGCCACGGAGGTCACCGCCCGCATCGGCGCCCTGCTCGCCGACGAGGCGCAGGCGGGCGCGGACCTGACGCGCGAACTGCGCGCCGTCCTGGTCGCCGAGGACGGCTGGCAGCGCGACATGGCGGTGGCCGAGCTGCGTACGGCGCTGGGGGCGCGGGGCGAGGGCCTGCACACGGTGGTCTGCGTCGCCCCCTGGCCCTCGGCCGACCCCGACGACGCCCCCTCGGTCCGCACGCTGCCCGCGGCCACCGCGCTGTGCACCGTGCCGTGGGGCGAGGACGCCTCCGGCGCCCCCGAGACGGAGGACGAGGCGGGCCGCGGCCTGGCCCTGCTGGTGCGGCTGCGCTCGACGGACGTCCTGACCCCGGCGCTGACGGCGGCCACGCGGCTGCTGCGGGAGGCGGAGGGCAGAGCGGGCGGCGGACGGACCGCGGCCGGGGTGGCGGCGGTGCGCCACGGACTCGCCGATCTGGGCACCGCCTGGCGGGAGGCGTCGGCGGCGGCCCGCGCGGCCCTGGCGGAGACCCGGCTCGGCCCGGTCGCCCAGTGGTCGGCCATCGGGCCGTACCGCCTGCTGACGTCGCTGCCGCCACGGGCGGCCGACGACCCTGCCGTGCGCGCCCTCCTGACCCCCGCCCACCATGAGCTGGCCCGCACGGCCGAGGTGTTCCTCGACCGCGCGGGCCAGGCCGGGCGGACGGCGTCCGAGCTGGGCATCCACCGCCAGACGCTGTACTACCGCCTGTCCCGGATCGAGCAGCTCACCGGGTTGGACCTGGACGACGGCGAGGACCGGCTG
The DNA here is from genome assembly GCF_042869095.1 of Streptomyces sp. NPDC007264. NCBI lineage: Bacteria > Bacillati > Actinomycetota > Actinomycetes > Kitasatosporales > Streptomycetaceae > Streptomyces > Streptomyces sp. NPDC007264. The sequence goes on along the minus strand of NZ_JBIAFD010000007.1, from coordinate 215,276 downwards.
CTGCTCCACATGGCGCTGAAGGGCGCGCGGCTGCAAGGAGCCGGGAGCGGGCGGGGAGCCCAGAACCGGCCCTAGTGCCGAACGTCGCCTGCGGGGGTACTAGGTCTACGGAGATCCGTCAGAAGGGCCCCGAGAGGCCCCGCTCCCCTTCGCGGTTCGCTCGATCACCCGTCGCAGCCCCTCGGTGAGCTGCTCGGCGCCGGTCGCCGCGTCGGCATCGAAGACCCACTGGACCATCAGCCCCTGCAGCAGCGTCTGGTAGAAGCGGCCCTCGGTGTCGATCGCCTCCTTGGTCTGCTCCGCCTCCGGGATGTCGTTGAACAGCGGCAGCAGCCCCGAACGGCCCTGCTCCTCGGCCTCGCTGAGCATTCGGCGCACCTCCGGGAGGCGGTCGCCCTGGACGACCAGCTCGAAGCTCAGCAGCCAGATCGCCCGCGACTCGGGCAGCGAACGGATGATGTTCGCCCACACCTCCTGGAAGCGCTCCAGCGAGCCCGCCGGCGACTGCATTCCGCCTCCCGCGCCCCAGCCGGGGGCGAAGCCGTCGCCCATCCCCTCGATCAGCGCGACGTACGCCTGCGCCAGCAGGGCGTCCTTCGAGCCGTAGTGGTAGCCGATCGACGCCAGGTTGGTCCCGGACTCCTTGACGATGTCGCGCGCCGTCGTACGCAGGAAGCCCTTCTCCAGCAGGCAGCGTTTGGCGCCCTCGAGCAGATCCTCACGGTGTCCCATGCCGCCACCCTACCCGGATCAAGACAGGCGTCCCATACGACCGACTTACACAATCGTATGGAACAGTCGTCCTAGACAAGCGTTTAATACGTGCGTACAGTCACCGCCATGACGAATCCGACGAGCACGACCGACCCCCTCGGCGGGCACCGCGCCCCCGCACCGGCTCGCGCCGGCCGCCGCGAATGGACGGCCCTGGGCGTCCTGATGCTTCCGCTGCTCCTGGTCTCGATGGACGTCTCGGTCCTCTACTTCGCGATCCCCGCGATCACCGCGGACCTGGAGCCGAGCAGCACCCAGCAGCTGTGGATCTTCGACATCTACGCCTTCGTCCTCGCCGGACTGCTGATGACCATGGGCTCGCTCGGCGACCGCATCGGCCGGCGCAGGCTGCTGCTGTTCGGGGCCGCGGCCTTCGGAGCGGCCTCACTGGTGGCGGCGTACGCGAACAGCGCCGAGACCCTCATCGCGGCCCGCGCCGTCCTCGGCATCGGCGGCGCGACCCTCATGCCGTCGACGATGGCGCTGATCCGCACCATGTTCACGGACCCGGGCCAGCGGGCGAAGGCGATCGGACTGTGGTCCGGCGTCATGACGGCCGGGATCGCCCTCGGCTCGGTGATGAGCGGAATCCTCGTCGAGTACTTCTGGTGGGGCTCGGTGTTCCTGGTCAACCTGCCCGCGATGGTCCTGCTGCTGGCCCTCGGCCCCTTCCTGCTCCCGGAGTCGAAGAACCCCGAGCCCGGCCGCTTCGACCTGATCAGCGTGCCCCTGTCGATGGCGGGCGTGCTGCCGGTGATCTACGGCCTGAAGGAGATCCCGTCGCAGGGCTGGAACATCCGCTACGTGACGGCGGTGACGGTGGGCCTGCTGTTCGCGGCGCTGTTCGTGCACCGGCAGCGCACGGCGGCCTCCCCGCTGATCTCACCGGCCCTCTTCCGCGCCCGGGGCTTCACGCCGGCGCTCGTGCTCAACCTGGTCTCGTCCTTCGCCATGCTGGGCTCGGCGTTCTTCACCACGCAGTACCTGCAGTCGGTCCTGGGCAAGAGCGCGCTGGAGGCCGCCCTGTGGGCCCTGCTGCCGTCGGTACTGATCGGCTTCGCGGCACCGGTGACGACCCAACTGGTGCAGAAGGGCGTGAACAGGGCCTATGTGGTGACGGCCGGCTTCGTGGTCGCGGCCTGCGGCTACGGCATGCTGGCGCTCGCCGGCACGGACTCGATGTGGCTGGTGCTGGCCGGGGCCGGCGTGCTGGCCTCCGGGATCGTCACCGTGATCTCCCAGATGACCGACCTGGCGATGGGCGCCGCGCCGGTGGAGAAGGCGGGCGCCGCGTCCTCCCTCATGGAGACCGGTGCGGAGTTCGGCGGCGCGCTCGGCATGGCGGTCCTCGGCTCCATCGGCACGGCGGTCTACCGCCACGGCATCCCCTCCTCGGCCCCGTCCCCGGCGCACGAGACGCTGGGCGGAGCGCTGGCGGTGGCCGACGGGATGCCGGGCCGGGCGGCGGAGCACCTGCTGGCCACGGCGCGCGAGGCGTTCACGCACGGCATGCAGGCGGCGGCCGTCACCGGGGCGGTCCTGCTGCTGGCCTCGGCGGCCCTGGCCGGGGCGGGTCTGCGGGCGGTACGGGTGCGGGACGCCCGGGAGTAGGACGACGCCCGGGAGTAGGACGACGCCCGGGCGTGGGGCGGAGGAGGAACGAGCGGGGCCCGGCCACCCCAGGTGGCCGGGCCCCGACTGCCGAGCGCCGGTGGTGCCGGACTCAGACGAGGTTCACCGAGCGCGCCGAGGTCGCGCCGATCTCCTCGGCCACCTCCGTCAGAACGCTCTGCGCGACCGTGTCGTCGACCGTGAGGACCGCGAGGGCCTCGCCGCCGGCGATCGCGCGGGACACCTGCATGCCCGCGATGTTGATGCCCGCCTCGCCGAGGATGCGGCCCAGCGTGCCGACCACGCCCGGGCGGTCGGTGTAGCGCAGCACGACCATGTGGTCGGCCAGCGCCAGGTCCACGTCGTACTCGCCGACGGCCACGATCTTCTGGTGGTGCTTGGGGCCGGCCAGCGTGCCGGACACCGAGACCTCCTCGCCGCCCGCCAGCGTGCCGCGCACGGTGACGACGTTGCGGTGGTCCGGGGACTCCGAGCTGGTGGTCAGGCGCACCTCGACGCCGCGCTCCTGGGCGAAGAGCGGGGCGTTGACGTACGAGACCGTCTCGTCCACCACGTCCTCGAAGACGCCCTTGAGCGCGGACAGCTCCAGCACCTTCACATCGTGCTGGGTGATCTCGCCGTACACCTCGACGTCGAGCCGGACGGCGACCTCGCCCGCGAGCGCGGTGAAGATCCGGCCGAGCTTCTCGGCGAGGGGCAGGCCCGGCTTGACGTCCTCGGCGATGACACCGCCCTGGACGTTGACCGCGTCCGGCACCAGCTCACCGGCGAGCGCGAGGCGCACCGACCGGGCGACGGCGATACCGGCCTTCTCCTGGGCCTCGTCCGTCGACGCGCCCAGGTGCGGGGTGCACACGACCTGGTCCAGCTCGAACAGCGGCGAGTCCGTGCACGGCTCCTTCGCGTACACGTCCAGGCCCGCGCCAGCCACCCGGCCCTCCTTGAGCGCCGAGTACAGCGCCTCCTCGTCGACGATCCCGCCGCGCGCGGCGTTGACGATGCGGACGCCCGGCTTGACCTTGTGCAGCGCCTCGGTGCCGATGAGGCCGAGAGTCTCGGGGGTCTTGGGGAGGTGGACGGTGATGAAGTCGGAGACCTCGAGCAGCTCGTCCAGCGACACCACCTTGACGCCCATCTGCGCGGCCCGGGCGGGCTGCACGTAGGGGTCGTAGGCGACGACCTTCATGCCGAACGCGGACATGCGCTGCGCGACCAGCGCGCCGATGCGGCCGAGCCCGACCACGCCGAGGGTCTTCTCGGCGAGCTCGACGCCCGTGTACTTGCTGCGCTTCCACTCGCCGTTCTTCAGCGCGGCATTGGCCTGCGGAATGTTGCGGGCGGTGGCGACGAGCAGACCGCAGGCCAGCTCGGCGGCGGTCACGATGTTCGACGTGGGGGCGTTGACGACCATCACGCCGGCCTTGGTGGCGGCGGAGACGTCCACGTTGTCCAGGCCGACGCCGGCTCGTGCGACGACCTTCAGCTTGCCCGCGGCCGCGACGGCCTCGGCGTCCACCTTCGTGGCGGAGCGGATCAGGATGGCGTCGACATCGGCGATCGCCGGCAGCAGCTCCGCGCGGTCCGCGCCGTTGCAGTGCCGGATCTCGAAGTCGGGGCCGAGGGCGTCGACGGTCGCCGGCGACAGTTCTTCAGCGATGAGTACGACGGGTTTCGAGCTCACGTGAGTCCTCACATGTCCAATGCGGACGGCCGTCCCGACGGCCGCAGGCGGTGGAGGGGAGTGGCACCGGGGCGGCGCGGGGCGTGCCTGCACTTCCTCGGTGTCGCTTAGCCGCGTGGAAGACGCACGACGCTGTGGGCCTGACGCGTTCTTAGTGCAGCAGTGTAGTGGCGTCGCACGCGTCGTCTTACGCCGCTGCGGAAGGATCACCCGTCCGTGGTGGACGGGCCGGACAACGCCTGTCCCCAGGTGTTGTCCACAGTTCGCCGGAGGGGCCGGAGCGATCGGCTCCGGCCCCTCCGGCACAAGGCTTACGCCTCCTCGTCGACCCAGCTCATGAGCTTGCGGAGCTCCTTGCCGGTGGTCTCCAGCAGGTGCTCGGAGTCCTGCTGCTTGTACTCGTTGTACTTCTTCAGACCGCCGTGGTACTCGTCCATCCAGTTCTGGGCGAACGTGCCGTCCTGGATCTCCGCGAGGACCTTCTTCATCTCGGCCTTGGTGGCGTCCGTGATGATGCGCGGGCCGGTGACGTAGTCGCCCCACTCGGCGGTCTCGGAGATCGACCAGCGCATCTTCTCCAGGCCGCCCTCGTACATGAGGTCCACGATCAGCTTCAGCTCGTGCAGGCACTCGAAGTAGGCGATCTCCGGCTGGTAGCCCGCCTCGACCAGGGTCTCGAAGCCGGCCTTGACCAGCGCGGAGGTGCCGCCGCACAGGACGGCCTGCTCGCCGAACAGGTCGGTCTCGGTCTCCTCGGTGAAGGTCGTCTTGATGACGCCGGCCCGGGTGCCGCCGATGCCCTTGGCGTACGACAGCGCCAGCGCGAACCCGTTGCCCGAGGCGTCCTGCTCGACGGCCACGATGCAGGGAACGCCGCGGCCCTCCTCGTACTGGCGGCGCACCAGGTGGCCCGGGCCCTTCGGGGCGACCATGCAGACGTCCACGCCGGCCGGGGGCTTGATGAAGCCGAACCGGATGTTGAAGCCGTGGCCGAAGAACAGGGCGTCGCCGTCCTTCAGGTTCGGCGCGATGGACTCCTCGTAGACCTGGGCCTGGATCGGGTCCGGCACCAGAATCATGATCACGTCGGCCTCGGCGGCGGCCTCCGCCGGGGTCACCACGCGCAGCCCCTGCTCCTCGGCCTTCGCCTTCGACTTGGAGCCCTCGGGCAGGCCCACCCGGACGTCGACGCCCGAGTCACGCAGCGACAGCGCGTGGGCGTGGCCCTGGCTGCCGTAGCCGATGACCGCGACCTTGCGGCCCTGGATGATGGACAGGTCGGCGTCGGCGTCGTAGAACAGCTCGGCCACTTTGGGTTCTCTCCTTGGAGTGCAGGTGTTGCGTCCCACCGTATGACGGTCGGGGGAGGTGACGTCTCGGGGTCTCGGAATACGGGCGGCCGGCCACTGGCCCGACCGCCCGTTCCCGGCGTGCGGGGATCCTCTTCGGGTCCTACGCGGAACGGTCGAGGGCGCGCAGCGACCGGTCCGTGATGGAGCGGGCGCCGCGGCCGATCGCGATCGTGCCGGACTGGACCAGTTCCTTGATGCCGAACGGCTCCAGCATCTTCAGCATCGCCTCCAGCTTGTCGCTGGAGCCGGTGGCCTCGATGGTGACGGCCTCCGGGGAGACGTCGACCGTCTTGGCGCGGAACAGCTGGACGATCTCGACGATCTGGGAGCGCGTCTCGTTGTCGGCGCGCACCTTCACCAGAACGAGTTCCCGCTGAACGGCCGACGACGGCTCCAGCTCGACGATCTTCAGCACGTTGACGAGCTTGTTGAGCTGCTTGGTGACCTGTTCGAGCGGCAGGTCCTCGACGCCCACCACGATGGTGATGCGCGAGATGTCGGGGTGCTCGGTGACGCCGACCGCCAGCGAGTCGATGTTGAAGCCGCGGCGGGAGAACAGGGCGGCGATCCGGGCGAGGATGCCGGGCGTGTTCTGGACGAGGACCGAGAGGGTGTGCTTGGACATGTTTCTCACTCAGCTCTCACTCAGTCGTCTTCGTTGTCGCCGAAGTCGGGGCGGACGTCCCGTGCGGCCATGATCTCGTCGTTGGAGGTGCCGGCGGCGACCATCGGCCACACCATCGCGTCCTCGTGGACGATGAAGTCGATGACGACGGGCCGGTCGTTGACCGCGTTCGCCTCCTGGATGACCTTGTCCAGGTCGTCCGGGGACTCGCAGCGGATCGCGTGGCAGCCCATGGCCTCCGACAGCTTCACGAAGTCGGGGACGCGGGTGCCCGCGTTCGGCTGCGTGCCGTCCGCCTCGGGACCGGAGTGCAGCACGGTGTTGGAGTACCGCTGGTTGTAGAAGAGCGTCTGCCACTGGCGGACCATCCCGAGGGCGCCGTTGTTGATGATGGCGACCTTGATCGGGATGTTGTTCAGGGCGCAGGTGGTCAGCTCCTGGTTGGTCATCTGGAAGCAGCCGTCGCCGTCGATCGCCCAGACCGTGCGGTCCGGGGCGCCGGCCTTCGCGCCCATCGCGGCCGGCACCGCGTACCCCATCGTCCCGGCGCCGCCGGAGTTGAGCCAGGTGGCGGGCTTGTCGTACTGGATGAAGTGCGCGGCCCACATCTGGTGCTGGCCGACGCCCGCCGCGAAGATCGTGCCCTCGGGCGCGAGCCGGCCGATGCGCTCGATGACCTGCTGCGGGGAGAGCGTGCCGTCCTCGGGCATGTCGTAGCCGAGCGGGTAGGTCTCGCGCCAGCGGTTCAGGTCGTTCCACCAGGCGCTGTAGTCGCCCTTGTGGCCCTCGCTGTGCTCCTTCTGCACGGCCTGGATCAGGTCCGCGACGACCTCGCGGGCGTCACCGACGATCGGCACGTCCGCGGTGCGGTTCTTGCCGATCTCGGCCGGGTCGATGTCGGCGTGCACGATCTTGGCGTACGGGGCGAAGCTGTCCAGCTTGCCGGTGACGCGGTCGTCGAAGCGGGCTCCGAGGGCGACGATCAGGTCGGCCTTCTGCAGCGCGGTGACGGCGGTGACCGAACCGTGCATGCCCGGCATTCCCACGTGCAGCGGGTGGCTGTCGGGGAATGCGCCGAGCGCCATCAGGGTGGTGGTGACGGGCGCTCCGGTGAGTTCCGCGAGGACCTTCAGCTCGGCGGTGGCGTGCGCCTTCAGGACGCCGCCGCCGACGTAGAGGACGGGCCGCCGGGCGGACGTGATCAGCTTGGCGGCCTCACGGATCTGCTTGGCGTGCGGCTTGGTCACCGGACGGTAGCCGGGCAGGTCCGTGACGGGCGGCCAGCTGAAGGTGGTCTGCGCCTGGAGGGCGTCCTTGGCGATGTCGACGAGGACGGGGCCCGGACGGCCGGTGGAGGCGATGTGGAAGGCCTCCGCGATCGTGCGGGGGATGTCCTCGGCGCGCGTCACCAGGAAGTTGTGCTTGGTGATCGGCATCGTGATGCCGACGATGTCCGCCTCCTGGAAGGCGTCGGTGCCGATCGCCTTGGAGGCGACCTGGCCGGTGATGGCGACCAGCGGCACCGAGTCCATGTGGGCGTCCGCGATCGGGGTCACCAGGTTGGTGGCGCCGGGGCCGGACGTCGCCATGCAGACGCCGACCTTGCCGGTGGCCTGCGCGTACCCGGTGGCCGCGTGGCCCGCGCCCTGCTCGTGCCGCACCAGCACATGGCGCACCCGCCGGGAGTCCATCAGGGGGTCGTACGCCGGAAGGATCGCACCGCCGGGAATACCGAATACCGTGTCGGCGCCGACCTCCTCGAGAGAGCGGATGAGGGACTGCGCACCCGTGACGTGCTCGGGGGCGGACTGCTGTCCTCCGGATCGGGGCCGCGGCTGCGGATGGGCCCCGGTGGCCTGCTCGGTCATCGTCATTCTCTTCTCGATGCTGAGGGTTTTTGCGAAGTTCGGGCGTTGTTCGGCTGGTGCCTGTGCAACAAAAAACCCCTCGTGCCGTGAGGCAAGCGAGGGGAGCGCGCCGGGTGCGGTCGCTGGGTGTTCCGGTGCATGTCCGGTCGGTCCAGCTCAGCCGACGCGCTGTCCAAGTACGAGAATTCGGGTGCGCATGGCACTGACCCTCTCCCCGCACGCCGTCGATGTCAAGTTGGTGGGACAGGAGTCTCATTATGTGAGCGTAGAGCCGGTCCACCTCCGACGACGGCAGCCACACCGCTGGTGTACACCCCCGCGCCGCCGCCGGCAAACGCCGGCTCCGCCGGGCCGTACGGCACCGGATAACGGCCGGACGTCAGCGCCCGGCGCAGCCGGTACTCGTCCAGCGGTCCGGAGAACGCCATGCCCTGCCCGTGGGTGCAGCCCATGGCGCGCAGGGCGACGACCTGCTCGGGCAGGTCCACGCCGTCCGCGACCGACTGCAGTCCGAGGTCGGTGGCGATGCGCAGCAGCCCTCTGGTGATCTTGTGCAGCCGGGCGGACTCGACGACTCCCTCGACGAGACCGCGGTCCAGTTTCAGGACGTCGACGGGCAGCCGGCGCAGTGCCGTGATGGCCGCGCAGCCGCTGCCGAGGCCGTCCAGGGCGATCCGCACCCCGATCCTGCGCAGGGCGCCGAGCCTGCGCTCCAGATCGTCCAGGGAGATCCTCGGTTCCACGCCGGACAGCTCGATCACCATGGCTCCGGAGGCCAGGCCGTGCCGGGTGAGCAGGGCCTCGACCGAGCCGAGCGGCAGGGACCGGTCGAGGAGGCGGCGGGCGCTCATCCGCACGGCGACGGGCACGGCGAGCCCGGCCGCCGTGCGCTCGACGGCCTGCTCGACGGCCTGCTCCAGCGTCCAGCGCCCCAGCTCGGCGGTCTTGTCGCTGTCCTCCGGGACCCGCAGGACCTCCTCGGGCGTGAAGAGCACCCCTTGGGAGGAACGCCAGCGCGCCTGGGCGCTGACCGATGCGATCCGGCCGTCCGCGAGGGACACCACGGGTTGGTGCAGCAGGGTGAACTCGCCCTCCTGCAGGGCGGACCGCAGCCGGCCGGCCAGCCCCGTCCTGCGCACGGCGTCCTGCTGCATCTGCGGCCCGTACAGCTCGACGCGGCCCTTGCCCGCGGCCTTGGCCCGGTACATGGCGAGGTCGGCGTTGCGCAGCAGCTCACCCGCGCCCAGGCCCGGTTCGGAGAAGGCCACGCCGATGGACGCGGCGACCCGGACATCGTTGCCGTCGATCTCGTAGGGCTGGGAGAGGGTGACCCGGAGCCGGTCGGCGAGCTCCAGGATGTGGCGTTCGCGGGCGGTGCGGTCGCGGGCGCCGTCGCCGACGATCAGGGCCGCGAACTCGTCCCCGCCCAGACGGGCGGCGGTGTCGCCCTGCCGCACCGCGTCCTGGAGCCTGCGGGCGGCCTGGACGAGGAGTTCGTCCCCGGCCTGGTGCCCGATCGTGTCGTTGACGGCCTTGAAGCCGTCGAGGTCGATGAAGAGGACGGCGGCTTGTCGGTCGGAGGCGCGGCGGCCGGACAGCGCCTGCTGGACGCGCCTGGTGAACAGGGCTCGGTTGGGCAGGTCGGTGAGCGGGTCGTGCTCGGCGTTGTGCTGCAGCTGTGCCTGCAGCCGCACCCGCTCCGTCACGTCCCGGCTGTTGAAGATCAGTCCGCCCTGGTGGCGGTTGACGGTGGACTCCACGTTCAGCCAGCCGCCGTCGCCCGATCTGAAGCGGCACTCGATCCGGGTGGTGGGCTCCTCCGCGTGGCCGGCGGTGAGGAAGCGGCGCACTTCGTGCACGACGCAGCCGAGGTCCTCCGGGTGGATGAGCGCGGCGAGTTCGGTCCCCACGAGTTCCTCGGCGGGCCGTCCGTAGACGCCGGCGGCGGCCGGCGAGACGTACCGGAGGATGCCGTTGGGCGCGGCGATCATGATGACGTCGCTGGAGCCCTGCACCAGGGAGCGGAAGTGGTTCTCCTTCTGTGCGAGTTCCTGGGTGAGGGTGATGTTGTCGAGCAGCATGATGCCCTGGCGCACGACCAGCGCGAGCACCACGGCGCCCGCGGTGACGAGCACCACGCGGTCGACCCGGTGGCCGTTGAGGACGTTGTAGAGGATCCCCAGGGTGCAGACCGCGGCGGCCAGGTAGGGCGTGAGCGCGGCCAGCGATCCGGAGATGGGGCGGGTGGCCGGATACCGGTCGCGGTCGGGATCCGGCGGCAGCCCGCGGGCGGCGGGGGCCGGAGCCGGGGAGGGCGGGTGCGGGCGCCCTCCCCGGTGGTCCTCTCCGCGCGGTGCCGTGTGCCGCCGGCCCGGTACGTGCTCGTGCACCACGCGCGCGTGCCCGCCGTCGTCCGGCTGTCCGGGCCGGGGGGCGGCCCAGGGGGCGTAGGCGAGGAGCAGCGAGCCGGAGAACCAGCCCGCGTCCAGCAACTGGCCGGAGTGGTAGCTGCTGTGGAGCAGCGGCGAGGTGAAGAGGGCGTCGCACAGCACGGTCAGGGCGAGCGCCCCGATGGCGGTGTTGACCGCGGAGCGGTTCACCGCCGAGCGCCGCAGGTGCAGGGCGACGACCATGCTGATCAGGGCGATGTCCAGCAGCGGATACGCGAGCGAGAGCGCGGTGTGCGCCACGCTCGGGCCCTCTAATCCGGCCGTCTGGGCGAGCGCGAGGCTCCACGAGAGGGTGAGCAGCGAGCCGCCGATGAGCCAGGCGTCAAGCACGAGACATACCCAACCCGCCTTGGTGACGGGCCTTTTGGCGAGCACGAGCAGTCCTATGATGGCGGGCGGAGCGAAACAGAGGAAGAACAGGTCGGCGCAGCTGGGCGACGGGACGGGACGGTCGAGGACGACCTCGTACCAGCCCCAGACGCCGTTGCCGAGCGCCGCCATCGCGGAGGAGAGCGAGAACAGCAGCCAGGCGGGTCGAAAGCGGCCGTGCCGGCTGCGGGCGCGGAGAAGGCACGACACCGACGCGGTACCCGCCGCGGCGCTCAGCCCGAAGTCACCCATGAAGAGCGCGAGACTCCGGGAACCCCAGCCGAGAGCGGAACCGACGGCGTATGCCGCGCACACCAGGGCCACGGCGAGCGGCGGCACCAGGCTCGTCCGGCCTCCCGGCGCCGGACGCCGGGCCAGCAGCGCTCCCGGGGAACTCACCGGCTTCTCCCCGTCCGGGGCGCCGCCGGGTCCCGCCGGTCGTGGCGCGTCGGGTGGGCGTGCGTCCTGCGGCCGCCGGGCCGGCGGTGGTGATGGTGATGACCGCCGTGGCCGCGTCTGCGCGTCGCCGCCCGCCAGAGTCGCCGCCCGCGGCCTCGCCGCGTCGGATGGTTGGTCCATGGGCCGTGCATCGCCGTCGCCCCCCTCGCATGTCTCAAAAGTCCATCCCCGGCGCCGAACGGTCGCGGCGCCACCCCAGTCGGGACGATACACCAGTGTCGTCACTCAGGGACATAGTCCCTCTACGCTCCGTGACGAACGGGCGAGATGTGCACACGTACCGCATATGAGGGACTGCGGAGTGTGCCCGAAGCATGGACGGAGTGAACGGGATTCCCCGTGCACGCCGGTGGTGCGACCGGCGGGGCCGTCGAGCACGGAGCGCGGCCATGGCTGGAAACGTGCGCCACACGCGCCTTCACGCGCCTTCGGCTTCTTCACGCACCCGCCTGCGCCCGCCTGCGCCCGCCCCGTCACGTGCCGATCGTCCGCACCGTGTTCGCCAGCGGTTCTCCCCGCGCGAAACGGTTCAGCTGGGCGCTCAGGAGGCGCCCCGCGCGAGGCCAGAACGCCGAGGTGGGACCGCCCACATGAGGGCTGATCAGGACGCCCGGCGCGTGCCACAGCGGGTGGCCCGCCGGCAGCGGTTCGGGGTCGGTGACGTCCAGCGCGGCCGTGATGCGGCCGGTCCGCAGCTCGGCCAGCAGCGCCTCGGTGTCGACGACGCCGCCGCGGGCCACGTTGACCAGCAGCGCGCCGTCCTTCATGCGGGCCAGGAACTCCGCGTCGACCAGGCCCCTCGTCGTCTCCGTGAGCGGCGTGACGAGCACCACGACATCGGCGCCGGGAAGAAGTTCGGACAATCGGGAGACGGGATGCACGAGACCGCGCTCCGTCTCCCGCTGATGGCGCGCGACGCGCGCCACCCGCGCGAGCTCGAAGGGCGCGAGCCGGTCCTCGATGGCGGCGCCCACGGACCCGTATCCGACGATGAGGACGGACTTGTCGGCGAGCGCCGGGCGGAACCCGCTGCGCCATTCCTCGCGATCCTGCCCGCGGACGAAGTCGGGGATGCCGCGCAGCGAGGCCAGGATCAGCCCCAACGTCAGCTCGGCGGTGCTGGCGTCGTGGACCCCCGCCGCGTTGCACAGCCGCGTGCCCTCGGGCAGCAAGGCGAGGCCCGGTTCGACGTGGTCAATGCCGGCGGAGAGGGTCTGCACGACGCGGACGGACGTCATCGCGGGCAGCGGGCGCAGCGCGACCTCGCCGCCCTTCATGTAGGGCACGACGTAGAACACACAGTCGGCGGGGTCCGCGGGGAAGTCCTCGCCACCGTCCCAGAAGCGGTAGCCGAGGCCCTCCGGGAGACCTTCCAACTCGTCGGCGCGGAACGGGAGCCACACGTCATCAGTCATGGTCGGGAGGCTATGCGAAGGACCGGAGACCCCATTGGTTAGTTTGGGACGCCGGGACGAGGGAGGACACGGCCAGGTGGAGCGCAGGACGATCGGCGCGGCGACGCTCGAAGTGGGGGCCGTCGGACTCGGATGCATGCCGATGAGCTGGGCGTACTCCGGTTCGCGGCAGCGGGGCGACGAGTCGCTGCGGACGGTGCACCGAGCACTCGAGCTGGGGACGACGCTGCTCGACACCGCCGACATGTACGGGCCGTTCACCAATGAGCTGCTGGTCGGCCGGGTGCTGAAGGAGCGGCGCGCCGAGGCGTTCGTGTCGACCAAGGTGGGCCTGCTGGTGGGCGAGCAGCACATCGTGGCCAACGGCCGCCCCGGCTATGTGCGGCGCGCCTGCGACGCGTCGCTGCGGCGGCTGCAGACGGACGTCATCGACCTCTACCAGCTGCACCGCGCTGACCCCGAGGTCCCCGTCGAGGAGACGTGGGGGGCCATGGCGGAGCTGGTGCGCGCGGGCAAGGTGCGGGCGCTGGGGCTGTGCGCGGTGGGTGCGCGGGGCGGCCGGCGGACCGGGGCGCGGCTGTACGACGGCACCGTCCGGCAGCTGGAACGGGTGCAGCAGGTGTTCCCCGTGAGCGCGGTGGAGGCCGAGCTGTCGGTGTGGTCGACGGAGGCGCTGGACGCGCTGGTGCCCTGGTGTGCGGCGCGCGGGGTCGGCGTCCTGGCCGCGATGCCGCTCGGCAACGGCTTCCTGACCGGCACGCTCACGCCGGGCGAGGGCTTCGAGGCGGACGACCTGCGCGCCCGTCACCCGCGTTTCACGGCCGAGATGATGGCGGCCAACCAGCCGATCGTGGCGGGACTGCGCCGGGTGGCACGGCGCCACGGCGAGGACGTCACGCCCGCCCAGGTGGCGCTGGCCTGGGTCCTGGCGCAGGGGCGGCACGTGGTCCCGGTGCCGGGCGCCAAGCGGGGGCGGTGGGTCGAGGAGAACGCGGGTGCCGCCGGGCTGCGGCTGACGCCGCAGGACCTGGCGGAGCTGGCCGGGCTGCCGCCGGCGCGGGGGTCGTGGGACTGACCGCGGCCGGTAGCGGCGGATGCGGCGGGTTCGGGCTGTCGTGGGGAACTCCGGGACGCGAGCGGTGTAGGAAGGGAAGAAGCCCCGCGTCGAAGGGACCTGGAACGTGCAACATCGAGCTGTGTGGGCCGTGTTGGCCACGACCGCACTCCTGCTGACGGCCGGCTGCTCGTCCGGCGGCGCAAGAACGCCGGGCGGCGGCAGGAGCGCCACGTCCACGGTCACGGGGGCGGCGTCGTCCTCCTCCGGGCAGGTGGCCGAGGAGACCCCTCCGGCGAAGGGATCGGTACGGGTGGTGCGTACGGTCGCCGGGAACCTCAGGACACCCTGGGGCCTCGCCCCGCTGCCCGGCGGCGGGCTGCTGGTCTCCTCCCGTGACGACGGGACGATCACGCGGATCGACGAGAGGACCGGCAGGAGGACGGAGCTGGGTTCGGTGCCCGGCGTCGCGGCCGCCGGCGAGGGCGGTCTGCTGGGCATCGCCCTCTCCCCCGGCTACGCCTCGGACCATCTGGTCTACGCGTACCTGACGACGGACTCGGACAACCGCATCGTGCGCATGCTGTACGACGCGAAGAAGCCGGCCGGGCAGCAACTGGGCGCGCCGGACACGGTCTTCAAGGGCATCCCCAAGGGCCTCATCCACAACGGCGGCCGGATCGCGTTCGGCCCGGACGGCATGCTGTACGCGGGCACGGGGGAAACGGGCGACCGGGGACTGGCCCAGGACAGGAACTCGCTCGGCGGCAAGATCCTGCGCATGACCCCGGACGGACGGCCGGCTCCGGGCAATCCCTTCGTCGGCTCGCCCGTCTACTCCTACGGCCACCGCAACGTCCAGGGTCTGGCCTGGGACGGCAGGCAGCGCCTGTTCGCCTCGGAGTTCGGCCAGGACACCTGGGACGAGCTGAACGCGATCAAGCCGGGCGGCAACTACGGCTGGCCGGAGGCCGAGGGCCGGTCCGGCAACCCCGCCTTCCAGAACCCGATCGCCCAGTGGCACACCGACGAGGCGTCCCCCAGCGGCATCGCCTGTGCCGAGGGGTCGATCTGGATGGCGGGACTGCGCGGTCAGCGCCTGTGGCGCATCCCCCTGAAGGGAACGCGGGCCTCCGCACCCCCGCAGGCGTTCCTGAGCGGCGCTCACGGCCGGCTCCGCACCGTCGTCGCGGCGGGCGGCGACACGCTGTGGCTGACGACGAGCAACACGGACGGCCGGGGCGAGCCGTCGAAGACCGACGACCGGATCCTGGAACTGAAGGTGTCGTAGGGCGGGCGGCGCCGTTCGGGTCCCGTCCGGCCCGCGGCGCCGTTCAGGCCCCGTCGGCCTCGGGCCCGGCGGGAGCCGGGTCGGGCAGGCGGATGACCACCTTCCCCGAGCCCAGGTCTATGGGACCGCGGCCCGGGTCGCCGTCGGTGGCGTCCACGCGCGTCAGCTCCAGGCGTCTCTTCTCGTCGTGGGTGTGCTTGCGGCCCGGTGCGAACAGTTCCTCGAACATGTTGAACACGGCGCCTCCTCGGCCCGGATCCCGACAGCCTATGCCCTACCCCGCCGCCTGGACAGCGGCCGTCTCGGGCGGGAACAGCCGCAGCCGGTGGGCCAGCGCCGCCGCCTCGCCCCGGCCGGAGACGCCCAGCTTCGCCAGGATGTTCGACACGTGGACGCTGGCCGTCTTCGGGGAGATGAACAGCTCCTCGGCTATCCGGCGGTTGCTGCGGCCGGCCGCGACCAGGCGCAGCACGTCCCGTTCGCGACTGGTCAGCCCCAGGGACTCGGCCGGGTCGGCGACGGCTGCCCGCTCGGCGGCGCACGTCAGCGTGAGTCGCGCCCGCTGGGCCAGCAGGGCCACCGCCTCCGCGAGCGGCCGCGCACCCAGATGGTCCGCCACCGCGCCCGCCAGCCGCAGCAGTTCCGTGGCGCGGTCCCTCGCGTCCTCGTCGGCCCCCGCGGTCAGCAGGGTCTCGGCGAGACGGTGACGGACGCGGGCGAGGTCGTACGGACGGTCCAGGGACTCGAACGCGGTCACGGCCTCGGACCAGGCACCGGGGTCCGCGCGTCCCTCCGCGCGCAGCAGCTCGGCGCGCACCCAGCGTGCGTACGCCTGCCAGACCGGCACGTTCGCGGCGAGCGTTCCGGCCGTGTCCCGGATCCCCTTCAGGACCTCGGCGCGGCCCGGTTCCGTGCCGGGCAGGCCCCGGGCGTCGGCCTCGGCGGCCGCGCCGGTGAGCAGCAGCGGCCAGCCGTAGCGCTGGGTGCCGGGTGGAAAGCCGGCCGCCAGCACGCGGTGGAGGGTGGCGCGGGCGTCGGCGAGGCGCCCCTCGCTCGCGGCGACGGCGATCTCGACACGGACCAGCGGCAGCTCGTGCTGCGGCGTCACATCGTGTGTACCGAAGTGGCCGCGGGCGGCGACCAGTTGCCGTCCCGCCTCGGCCAGGTCGCCCCGGGAGAGGGCGAGATGGGCGTGGATCGCGGCCCGGAAGCCACGGGGGCTGGCGCTGTTGCTGACGCGCTCGGCGTTCACGCCCGCCTCGGCGGCCTCGTCCCACCGGCCGAGGGCGAAGAGGGATTCACCGAGGTTGCCCCACACCCATGCCTCGGAGTCCCGCAGACCCAGCTTCCGGGTGACCTCGATCCCCCGGCGCAGCACCTCGACGGCCTCCCGGGAGCGGCCGATGCCGTCCAGGTGCGACGGCAGGTTCACATGGACGCGCCCCGTCACGTAGGCGTTGCCGACGACCGCCGCCTGCTCCTTGACCTCGTGGATCTCCGCGAGCCCGGTGTCGATGTCGCCCGACTCGACCATCAGGCCGCCGAGGGTGAGCCGTGCGTTCAGCTCGATGTCGCGGGCGCCCACCATGCGCGCGTACTCCACGGCGCGCTCGGCGGCCGTGACCGCCTCGGGACCCGGTACGTGCACCATCGACCAGTTGGCGACCGCGGCGAGCACCTCGGCGTGCACCTCGGAGGGCGGCAGCCCGCGCACCAGCTCCTGGGCGGTCGTGAGCTCCTGCCGGCCGTCGCCGCGGGCCGTGTGCTGGGCCAGCCGGGAGCGCTGCACCCAGAACCAGGCGGCGCGCAGGGGGTCCTTCTCCTCCTCCAGGAGGCGCAGCGCCCGTTTGGTGATCTTCAGGGCGCGTTCCCGCTGCCCGCTCAGCCGGCCGGCCACGGCGGCCTCGGCCATCAGGTCGAGATAGCTCAGGGGCGTGGTCGCCGGGTCGCAGCCGCAGGCCGGATACGCCTCGGCGTAGTCGAGGGGGCGCAGGTCGGCCCGTACCGGGTCGGGGGCGACGTCCCACAGCTCCATCGCCCGCTCCAGCAGCCGCAGTTGCTCGGAGTGGGCGTGCCGGCGGCGGGCCTCCACGGCGGCGTGCAGGACCGCGGGCAGGGCCTTGGCGGCGTCGTGCGCGTGGTACCAGTAGCTGGCCAGGCGGGTGGCGCGCTGGTCGGCCGGCACGAGGGTGGGGTCGGCCTCCAGCACCTCGGCGTACCGCCGGTTGAGGCGGGAGCGTTCACCGGGCAGCAGGTCGTCGCTGACGGCCTCGCGGACCAGGGAGTGGCGGAAGCGGTAACCGTCGCCGTCGGGCGTGGCGAGCAGGATGTTGGCGCCGACGGCCGCCCGCAGGGTCTCGATGAGGTCGTCCTCGGTGAGCCCGGCGACGGCCGCGAGCAGGCGGTGCTCGACGGTGGAGCCGCCCTCCGCCACGATCCGGGCGACGCGCTGCGCGGTCTCGGGCAGCTTCTCGACGCGGACGAGCAGGAGGTCGCGCAGGGAGTCGGTGAGTCCCGTGCAGCAGCCCTCGTGGGCGGCCACCGCCAGCTCCTCCACGAAGAAGGCGTTGCCGTCGGAGCGGGCGAAGATGTCGTCCACCTGGGCCGCGTCCGGTTCGGCGGCGAGGATGCCGGCGATCTGGCGTTCCACCTCGGCGCGGGTGAACCGGGCCAGTTCCACCCGGCGGACCGTGCGCAGGCGGTCGAGTTCGGCGAGGAGGGGGCGCAGCGGGTGGCGGCGGTGGATGTCGTCGGAGCGGTAGGTGGCGACGACGATCAGGCGGCCGCTGCGCAGCGTACGCACCAGGTAGGCGAGGAGGTTGCGGGTGGACGCGTCGGCCCAGTGCAGGTCCTCGAGGGCGAGGACGACGGTGCGCCGGGC
Source organism: Streptomyces sp. NPDC007264 (assembly GCF_042869095.1). Classification (NCBI taxonomy): domain Bacteria; kingdom Bacillati; phylum Actinomycetota; class Actinomycetes; order Kitasatosporales; family Streptomycetaceae; genus Streptomyces; species Streptomyces sp. NPDC007264. The sequence goes on along the minus strand of NZ_JBIAFD010000007.1, from coordinate 197,425 downwards.
GGCGACCTTTTCGAGCAGCCGGACGGTGAGCTCGAACAGGCGGGCCATGCCCTCCTCGTCCTCGCGGGGACCGCGGCGCGCCTCGCCCAGTTCGGGCAGCAGCCGGGCCAGTTCCTCCTCCTGCCCGGCTGCGGCCGCGGCGAGTTCCTCCGGGAGCTGCCGGCGCAGCGCGCGCAGGGCGGCGGAGAACGGGGCGAAGGGCAGTCCGTCGGCACCGATCTCGACGCAGCCGCCGAGCGCGACGACCGCGCCCGCGCGGGCCGCCGCGACGGCGAACTCCTCGATCAGCCGGGTCTTCCCGACCCCCGCCTCACCGCCGACGAGCAGCGCCTGCGGCTCCCCTGCCGTGCCGGGCGCCCGGGCGGTGCGCCCACCGGTGGCGCGGGCGAGCGCGTCGTGCAACACCCCCAGCTCAGCGGCGCGGCCGACGAACACGGGGCTGACGGACCTGGTATCCACGCCTGTGAGGATGACACGGAGGTCGGGCGACGCGGCACCGAATATCACCGGCCGCGGATCACGCCGGGACGCGCACGGTCCCGGCGTCCGGCCGGGCGCCGGGCGCAGCACGGCGGCCGCCACGGCCGAAGCCGGGGCGGCCGCCACGACGGGGGCGCCGGCCGTGCCGCCGTGCTCCCGCGGCCGCACGCTCATGCGGCGCGCACCAGGCGGGACCGGCCGGGCCCGTCGGTCCGGTCCTCCGGTTCAGGGTCCTGTCCGGTCGTGCGGGCGGCGGGCCGGCGGCGGAGCACCTCGCGGCGCAGCCGGTAGGCCTCCGCCTGGCGGATCAGCTCGGTGGAACGGATCCGGTGGAGTTCGTGATGGAACATGGCGTGTCCCTCCGGGAGAGGTTCGGGGCTTCGCGTTCTGCGATGCCTCGACCCTCGTCTCCCAGGGGGTGCCCCGCATCGGGAGGTTTCCGCATCTTCCGCGGCGGCCGCGGGCCTTAGACGCAGCCGGAGGTCCCGGGTCCTCCCTAAGCACCGCGCGGAGGGTCTAAGACCCCTCCGCGCCGGTTCAGCCCGCGGACGGCAGTCCGAGCAGGATGTCGGTGTACTTGAGGACGGCCAGGAACAGGCCGACGAGGCCGAGCGCCACGCCGCCCCAGGCGACCGACCTGATCCAGGGCTGCTGCGGCTCACCCGGCACCCCGAAGGCCGGGCGGACCAGCACCACGACGCCCACGGTCAGCGCGGCCAGCGCGAACAGGCCGCCCCACACCGCGGTGGCGTGCCAGGCGTCGCCGTACACCTTGACCTGCCGGGCGACACTCGCCGACGACGAGGTCCGGAGCTGGCCCACGAGGGCCTCGCGCGCCGAGGCCACCGTGCCGATCCAGCTGCCGCTCAGCGAGACGATGCCGAGCCCGGCGGAGACGACCGCACCGGCCCCCTGACCGATGCCGGAGGGGCCCTTCGGCGCGGTCTCCTCGGCGGCCCCGTCGGGGCCGTCCCCGGTCCCGGGCTCCGTTCCCCGCGCGGCCTCCGGGGCCGTGGCGGCCTCCGGCTTCTCGTCGTTGTTCGCCGCGGCGCCGTCGGCGGCCCCGGCCTCGTCAACTGTTGTGGTTCCCATGCCTCGCACCGTATGGACGCTGTCTGAGAGATCTCTTAGTGATCGTCGCGGGCGTGCCGCGCGCGTGCCGCCCGCCATTCGGGCGCGAGCACCGACCACACCTCGCTGTCCTGGCGCTCGCCGCGGTACAGGTAGCGTTCCCGCAGCACGCCGTCACGGCTCATGCCCAGCCGCCGCGCCGCGTTGACGCTCGGTACGTTGGCGGACGACGCGTACCACTCCACACGGTGGATGCCGCGCTCGTCAACCGCCCAGTCGATGAGTACCCGCATCCCGCGCGTGACCAGTCCCCGGCCGGTCGCGGCGGGCTCCAGCCAGCAGCCGACCTCGCAGGTGCCGCCTTTCGCGTCGAAAACGCGGAAGAGGAGGCCGCCGACCAGCTTTCCGTCCAGCCACAGCCCGTGCAGGCTGCCGGTGTCGGCGGCGCGCTTGTCGGCGTAGGACTGCAGGACGGCCCGGGCCGAGTCGGCGTCCGTGGCGTTCGCCCCGAAGGGGATGTGCCGGTTGATGAACTCCCGCCCGCGGTCGAGGTGCGCCAGGAACTCCTCGGCGTGCCAGGGTTCCAGGGGGCGCAGTTGCGCTCCGTCGTCACCCAGGGATATCGCGTACATCCTGCTGCCGCTCCTTCACCAGTACGTCCGCCGGCGCGTCGTCACCGGCGCGCCGTGCCGGAATCGTCGCACGGCACTCGGGCGGTTCGATGCTGATGCGCGGCAGCCGTCGCTCCAGCCAGGAGGGCAGCCACCAGTTGGCGCTGCCCAGCATGTGCATGAGAGCGGGGACGAGGAGCGTGCGCAGGATGAAGGCGTCGAGGGCGACGGCGGAGGCGAGGGCGATGCCGAACATGGCGATCACGCGGTCGCCGCTGAGCACGAAGGCGAGGAAGACGGAGATCATGATGACGGCCGCCGAGTTGATCACCCGGCCGGTCTCGGCGAGACCGACGCGGACGGCCCGCCGGTTGTCGCGGGTCTCCAGCCACTCCTCGTACATCCGGCTGACCAGGAACACCTGGTAGTCCATGGAGAGCCCGAAGAGCACCGAGACCATGATCACGGGAAGGAAGGGCTCGATCGGCCCGGCACGGCCGAGGCCCAGCAGTTCGCTCCCCCATCCCCACTGGAAGACGGTGACGACCACGCCGAACGCGGAGGCGACGGCCGCGACGTTCATCGCGGCGGCCTTGAGGGGTATGCCGAGGGAGCGGAAGGCGAGCAGCAGCAGCACGCAGCCCAGCCCGATCACCACGCCCATGAACAGCGGCAGCTTGCCGACGATCACGCCCGCGAAGTCGTCGTAGGCCGCCGTGATCCCGCCGACCTGCAGATCGAGCGAGGTGCCCCGTTCGGCGCGCGGCAGCACGTCGGTGCGCAGGCGCTGGACGAGGTCACTGGTCTTCTGCGACTGCGGGGAGGAGTCGGGTACGACGGTGAGGTAGGCCGTGGTGCCGCCGCTGTTGTACGTCACCGGGGTGACCGAGGCGACACCCTCGGTGGCCGTGAGCGTGCCGCCGAGGTTGTCGAGGGCGAGCTTGTCCTGGGCGCCGTCGACGCGGGTGACCAGGGTGAGCGGGCCGTTGACGCCGGGCCCGAAGCTGTCGGCGACGAGGTCGTACGCCTGCCGTGTGGTCGTCGTCCTCGGGTCGTTGCCCTGGTCGGAGCTGCCCAGGTGCAGGGAGAGCGTGGGCAGCGCGAGCAGCGCCATGACGGCGACGGCGACGGCGCCCAGTTTCTTGGGGTGGCGTTCGACGAAGGCCGACCAGCGGGCGGCCAGCCCCGCCGGCACCTCCGGCTCGGGTCCGCGCAGGGCGAGCCTGCGCCGCTCGCGCCGGCTGAGCGCACGGGGGCCGATGAAGGACAGCAGGGCGGGCAGCAGGGTCACGGAGGCCGCGACGGTGAGCAGGACGGTCAGACAGGCGGCGATCGCCACTCCGTTGAGGAAGCCGAGCCGCAGGATCAGCATGCCGAGCAGCGCGATGCACACCGTCGCGCCCGCGAAGACGACGGCGCGTCCGGTGGTGGCGACGGCGCCCACGGCCGCCTCCGTGACCGGGGTGCCGCGCTTCAGGCCGCGCCGGTGCCGGGTCACGATGAACAGGGCGTAGTCGATGCCGACGCCGAGCCCGATCAGCAGGCCGAGCATCGGCGCGAAGTCGGCGACGGTCATCGCGTGCCCGAGCAGTCCGATGCCGGCGTAGGCGGTGCCGACCCCGATCAGGGCGGTCGCGATGGGCAGCAGGGAGGCGGCGAGCGAGCCGAAGGCGAGGAAGAGGACCAGGGCGGCGACGGCCACGCCGACGGCCTCGGCGAGGTGGCCGCCCTGTGACTGGGTGACGCTGACGGCGCTGCCGCCGAGCTCGACCTGGAGCCCGCTGGTCTCGGCGGCCTTGGCGGCGTCGACGACGGCCTGGGCCTCGCCCTTGCCGATGTCCTGGGCCTGCTGGTCGAAGGTGACCGTGGCGTAGGCGGTGCGGCCGTCCCGGCTGACGAGGCCGCTGTGGCCGCCCTCGTAGGGGCTGGTGACGGAGGTGATGCCCGGCAGGTCCGCGATGCGGTCCAGGGTGCGGGTCATCGTCTGTTCGACGTCGGCGGCGCGCACGCTCCCGGTGGGGGTGTGCCAGACGACGGTGTCGCTGTCGCCGCCGAGACCGGGGAAGCCCTCCTGGAGCAGCTGGGTGGCGCGGCCGGCCTCGGTACCTGGCACCGAGTAGTCGTTCGAGTACGCGGATCCCGCGACGGACCCGGCGACGGTGATCCCGGTGAAGGCGATCAGCCAGAGCAGGACGGTGACAAGGCGGTGGCGGACACACCAGCGTGCAAGGGCTGCCACGAACGTGCTCCCTGAGCCGAATTGAGCATCCTTGACCGGGAACAGCCGTAAATGGAACTGAACAACCCGCAAAGAACGCGTGAGTAATGCACTTCCACTGTTACATCCGGAAGCGATCGTTTGTCGGGTTCGTGGGCCCGCTCACGTGAGTGGGATTCAAATCACAGGAGCCCCGGCAGCGCGGTCGTGGCGCCCGGTCCCCCGGACACGCCGCGGGGGCGGTGCACCAAATCCGGTGCACCGCCCCCGCGGTCCCTGCGCCGTGCTCTCTCAGCCCTCGCCGACGCCCAGCTTCTGAAGGATCAGCTCCTTGACGCGGGCGGCGTCGGCCTGGCCGCGGGTGGCCTTCATGACCGCGCCGACCAGGGCGCCGGCCGCGGCGACCTTGCCGCCGCGGATCTTGTCCGCGACGGCCGGGTTGCCGGCGATGGCCTCGTCGACGGCGGCGGTCAGGGCGCCCTCGTCGGAGACCACCTTCAGCCCGCGCCTGTCGACGACCTCGTCCGGCGTGCCCTCGCCGGCGAGGACGCCCTCGATCACCTGGCGGGCCAGCTTGTCGTTCAGGTCGCCGGAGGCCACGAGCTGGGCGACACGGGCCACCTGCCCGGGCGTGATGGCCAGCTCGTCGAGGGCCTTGCCCGACTCGTTGGCGTTGCGGGCGAGCTCGCCCATCCACCACTTGCGCGCGGAGGCCGCGTCGGCGCCCGCCTCGATGGTGGCGACGATCGGGTCCAGGGCGCCGGCGTTGAGGATCGCCTGCATGTCGGTGGCCGAGACGTCCCACTCCTGGCGCAGCCGGCTGCGCCGCACCAGGGGCAGCTCCGGCAGCCCGGCCCGCAGTTCCTCGACCCACTCACGGGAGGGGGCGACCGGCACCAGGTCCGGCTCGGGGAAGTAGCGGTAGTCCTCGGCCTCCTCCTTGACACGGCCCGAGGTGGTCGTGCCCGCGTCCTCGTGGAAGTGCCGGGTCTCCTGGATCACCGTGCCGCCGGCGCCGAGCACGGCGGCGTGGCGCTGGATCTCGTAACGGCAGGCGCGCTCCACGGAGCGCAGCGAGTTGACGTTCTTCGTCTCGCTGCGGGTGCCGAACGTGTCGGAGCCCTTGGGCATCAGCGACAGGTTCACGTCGCAGCGCATCTGGCCCATCTCCATCCGGGCCTCGGACACGCCGAGCGCCCGGATCAGTTCGCGCAGCTCGCGGACGTACGCCTTCGCCACCTCCGGAGCGCGCTCGCCGGCGCCGACGATCGGCTTGGTGACGATCTCGATCAGCGGGATGCCGGCGCGGTTGTAGTCGAGCAGCGAGTGCTGGGCGCCGTGGATGCGGCCGGTGGCACCGCCGACGTGCGTCGACTTGCCGGTGTCCTCCTCCATGTGGGCGCGCTCGATCTCCACGCGGAAGGTCTCGCCGTCCTCCAGCTGCACGTCGAGGTAGCCGTGGAAGGCGATCGGCTCGTCGTACTGGGAGGTCTGGAAGTTCTTCGGCATGTCCGGATAGAAGTAGTTCTTCCGGGCGAAGCGGCACCACTCGGCGATCTCGCAGTTCAGCGCGAGACCGATCCGGATCGCGGACTCCACGCCGGTCGCGTTGACGACCGGGAGCGAACCGGGCAGGCCGAGGCAGGTGGGGCAGGTCTGCGCGTTCGGCTCGGCGCCGAGCGCCGTGGAGCAGCCGCAGAACATCTTGGTCCTGGTGCCGAGTTCGACATGGACCTCGAGGCCCATGACGGGGTCGTAGGACGCCAGCGCGTCCTCGTACGACACCAGGTCGGTCATGGTGGTCACGGTGAAACTTCCCTCTCAGCCCAGCAGGACGTCGTCGTCGCCCAGGCGCTTCAGCTCGCGGTAGAGGATGGCGAGGCCGGTGACGATGGCGGCGGCGGACACGGCGGCGTCGATCAGGCGCAGCGTGTCGTTCTCGAGGCGGGCCTTCTTGGCCTGCTTCGCGACACCGAGCGCGCCGAACGCGGTGGTGGCCATGGACAGGTACATACCGGACTTGGACTTCTTGAAGCCCTTGGCCTTGGACAGTGCCTTACTCACAGCGACGGAGCCTCCTCGAGCAGCGGGTGCCCCCACTTTTCCACGTAGGCGGCCTCGACGGCGGCGCCGACCTTGTACAGCCGGTCGTCCTTCATCGCCGGGGCGATGATCTGGAGCCCGACCGGGAGGTTGTCCTCCGGGGCGAGGCCGCAGGGCAGCGACATCGCGGCGTTGCCCGCCAGGTTGACCGGGATGGTGCACAGGTCCGCCAGATACATCGCCATCGGGTCGTCGGCGCGCTCGCCGATCGGGAAGGCGGTGGTGGGCGTCGTCGGCGACACGATCACGTCCACCTGCTCGAACGACTTCTCGAAGTCGCGGGTGATGAGCGTGCGGACCTTCTGCGCGGAGCCGTAGTACGCGTCGTAGTAGCCGGAGCTGAGGGCGTACGTGCCGAGCATGATGCGGCGCTTGACCTCCGGGCCGAAGCCCGCCTCGCGGGTGACGGAGGTGACCTCCTCCGCGGAGTGCGTGCCGTCGTCGCCGACGCGCAGGCCGTAGCGCAGACCGTCGAAGCGCGCGAGGTTGCTGGAGCACTCGCTCGGCGCGATCAGGTAGTACGCGGCGAGCGCCAGGTCGAACGAGGGGCAGTCCAGCTCGACGATCTCGGCGCCCAGGTCCTTGAGGAGGGCGACCGTCTCGTCGAAGCGCTGCAGGACACCGGCCTGGTAGCCCTCGCCGCGGAACTGCTTGACGACGCCGATGCGCAGGCCGGCCACGCTGCCGCTCCGCGCCGCCTCGACGACCGGCGGGACGGGCGCGTCGACGGAGGTGGAGTCGAGCGGGTCGTGGCCGGCGATGACCTCGTGCAGCAGGGCGGCGTCCAGGACCGTACGGGCGCACGGGCCGCCCTGGTCGAGGCTGCTGCTGAACGCGACCATGCCGTAGCGGGAGACGCCGCCGTACGTCGGCTTGACGCCCACCGTGCCGGTGACGGCGGCGGGCTGCCGGATGGAGCCGCCGGTGTCGGTGCCGATGGCGAGGGGCGCCTGGAAGGAGGCGAGCGCGGCGCTCGAACCGCCGCCGGAGCCGCCGGGGATGCGGGTGAGGTCCCACGGGTTGCCGGTCGGGCCGAAGGCGCTGTTCTCGGTGGAGGACCCCATGGCGAACTCGTCCATGTTGGTCTTGCCGAGGATGACGACGTCGGCCGCCTTCAGCCGCCGGGTGACGGTGGCGTCGTACGGCGGGATCCAGCCCTCCAGGATCTTGGACCCGACGGTGGTGGGCACGCCCTTGGTGGTGAAGATGTCCTTCAGCGCGAGGGGCACTCCCGCGAGCGGGCCCAGTTCCTCGCCGCGCTCGCGCTTCTCGTCGACGGCGCGGGCCTGCGCCAGCGCGCCCTCGCGGTCGACGTGGAGGAAGGCGTGCACCTTCTCGTCGACGGCCTCGATCCGGGCGAGGTGGGCCTCGGCGACCTCGACCGCGGTCAGCTCGCCGGAGGCGATCTTCGCGGCCGTCTCGGCGGCGGTGAGCCGGATGATGCTGTTCTTGTCCGTCATGGCGGGTTACTCCTCCCCCAGGATCTGCGGCACCTTGAAACGCTGCTGCTCCTGGGCCGGGGCGCCGGACAGCGCCTGCTCGGGGGTGAGCGAGGGACGGACCTCGTCCGGGCGCATGACATTGGTCAGCGGCAGCGGGTGGGAGGTCGGCGGGACGTCTTGGTCGGCGACCTCGCCGACGCGGGCGACCGCGCCGATGATGTCGTCGAGCTGGCCGGCGAAGTGGTCGAGCTCTTCGGGCTTCAGCTCCAGACGCGCCAGCCGGGCGAGGTGGGCGACCTCCTCGCGCGTGATGCCAGGCATGCAGCGTTCCTCTGGGGTGAGTGTGTGTGGTTTGGCCCAATCCTATGGGGCCGGGCCCCGTGCCCGTGCCACGGTTTCCCCCGCCCCGCCGCTCAGCGGCGGCCGTCCCAGGCGGCGCTCGGCAGGAAGTGGTTGTCGTACAGTTCCTGGACCTCCAGCAGGCTCTCCGGGGTGGCCTCGCCGAGGGCTATGCGCTGGAGATGGCGGAAGTACTCGAAGCGCTCGACGCCCGGAGTGATCACGACGAGGATGTCGGCGTCGGCCCCGGGGACCGCGGCGAAGGCGTGCGGCGTGCCGGGCGGCACGACGACGAGGTCACCGCGCTCGGCGGTGACGATCTCCTCGCCGGAGAGGACTTCGGCGGCGCCGTCGAGCATGAAGAACATCTCGGCCGAGTTGTCGTGCCAGTGCGGTCGGGCGCCGTCCGCGCCCCCGGTGAGGGTGATGCGCTGGGTGGACAGCGCCCCGCCGGTCCGGCTGCTGTCGGCCAGCAGCCGGATGGTGGTGGGGGCGCGGCCGACGACCTCGGCCTCGGCGTCACGGACGATCACGGTCGAGTCGAACTGCGGGACGATCAGCGACATGGCGCGGCTCCCTGTCTGGTTCCGTGTGGTCTTTCGGTGCTTCTTCCGGACGGTCGTCCCCCGTGTGCCGGGGCATACCGCTCACACCGCGAACAGCAGCCCCGCGGCGACGAGGACGACGACCGCGGTGGCGAAGTGAATGCCGTACGCCACCGCCTTGGTGCCGCCGTGGCGCAGCACTATCAGGGTGTCACCCAGCGGCACCAGGGCCACGGTCAGCATGAACCACGCCTCGGCGCGTGCGCCGGCGAAGGCCAGCAGGGCCAGCCCGAGCACACCGAAGGTTCCGTCCCTGAGGCCCTTGACCGCGAGGTAGGCCGCGGCGCCGTCCTGCTCGGCGGGCACGCCGTACCCGGCGGCCGCCGGGCGGGGCTGCAGCAGGAAGCGGGCCCCGATGAACAGGACGAACAGGTCGAGCACCACAGCCAGGACATAGGCGGTGACGGTCATGGGTGTCTCCCGGAGGTCTGGATGCGCTGGATGCGCTGGATGCTAGCAACGCTAGGAATAAGAGCGAAGCTAGCAGAGCGCCGATAGAAACGCTAGCGCTGCTAGGATTCGGCATATGTCGATTCAGACGCGCAGGGAACGCGAGCGGGCGGAGCGGGAACGGTTGATCGTCACGGCCGCGCGCGAGCTGGCGGAGGCCGAGGGCTGGGACGCCGTCACCACACGGCGGCTCGCCGCCGAGATCGAGTACAGCCAGCCCGTCCTCTACAGCCACTTCAAGGGCAAGGCCGCGATCATGACCGCGGTCGCGGTGCAGGGCTTCACCGAGATGGCCGCCGAACTGCGCGCCGCGCGTACGGCGGCCGACGGCACGCGCGAGGCCCTCGCGGCCGTCGGTGCCGCCTACACCGCCTTCGCACGGCGGCAGCCCGCGCTGTACGACGCGATGTTCACCCACACCGTGGAGCTGCCGTTCGCCACGCCGCAGGCCCCCTCGGCCCTGCGCGAGGGGTTCACCGAACTGCTGCGGGCCGTCGAGCCCGTCGTCGCCGAGGGCGAGGATCCCGGCCTGCTCACCGAGACGTACTGGGCCGGACTGCACGGCCTGGTCACGCTCATGCGCAGCGGACGCCTCCCGGCCGAGGCCCATGAGCGCCGACTCGCCCTGCTGACGGGGCACTTCGCGGCGGGGGCGAGCTGATCACGCCGGGTCGCCCCAGGGAGCCCGCGGGGCCGGCCGGACGTGCCGGACGCCACCGGGACCCGCAACACCGACCTGTTCCGAACGACAGGGCCCGGCCGTGGCCGGCCGTGGCCTAGCCGAGCCGCCCCTGGTCGTCCGCGGCGGCCGCCGGCAGTGCGGCCCTCGGGCGCTGCCAGCCGCGGGAGCCGCGGGCGCGCAGCCATGCCGTGGTCTCCTCGGCCGGCATCGCGGCGGCGACCAGCCATCCCTGCACGGCGTCGCAGCCGAGGTCGCGCAGGTGCTCCCAGGTCTCGTCGTCCTCGACCCCCTCCGCGACGACGAGCAGGCCCAGCGAGTGCGCGAGGTCCACCGTGCAGCGCACGATCTCCGCGTCCTCCGCGTCCACCGCCAGCCGTGCCACGAACGAGCGGTCGATCTTCAGCTCGCTCACGGGCAGCCGCCGCAGATGCACCAGCGACGAATAGCCCGTGCCGAAGTCGTCGAGGGACATCTTCACGCCGTGCCCGGCCAGCCCCGCCAGCGTGTCGGCCGCCCGCTGCGGGTCCTCCAGGAGCACGTGCTCGGTGATCTCCAGCTGCAGCGCACCCGCGGGCACCCCGTGCCGGGCCAGCCGTGCGGCCACCGAGCCCGCGAAGCCCGGCGTGTGCACGTCCCGCGGCGAGACGTTCACGGCCACCGGCACGTTCAGGCCCTGCGCCCGCCACCGCGCCACCTGGGCGAGCGCCGTCTCCAGCACGTACTCCGTCAGGTGCGGCATCAGCCCGGACGACTCCGCGATCGCGATGAACTCGTCCGGCGGGACCTTCCCCCGTTCGGGGTGCACCCACCGCACGAGCGCCTCGAGGCCGGCGACCTTCCCGTCGAAGCGGACCTTCGGCTGGTAGTGCAGCTGGACCTCGTGCGCGTCCAGGGCGCGCCGCAGATCCCCCAGCAGGCCGAGCCGGTCCGGCGTGTTCGAGTCCCGCTTGGACTCGTACACCTCCACGCCCGTGCGGTCCCGCTTCGCCTGGTACATCGCGACGTCCGCCCGCTGCAACAGCCCCTCCGCGTCGAGCGCGTGGTCGGGGAAGACCGCGACGCCGGCGCTGGCCTCCAGGACGAGCGTGAGCCCGTCGAGGTCGAGCGGGGAACCGAGCACCGCGACCAGGTTGCGGGCCGCCCGGGACGCGGACGTGGTGGAGTCCGCGACCGGCAGTAACACCGCGAACTCGTCCCCTCCCAGGCGCGCCGCCTCCGCGCCGCGGGGCAGCGCCAGCCGCAGCCGGTCGGCGATCTGCAGCAGCAGCCGGTCGCCGGCGAGGTGGCCGAGGGTGTCGTTCACCGACCGGAAGCGGTCGAGGTCGATCAGCATCAGGGCCGCCCGGGCCCCGACCCGCTCGGCGTCGTCCAGGGCCGTCCAGGTGCGCTCCAGCAGCCACTGCCGGTTGGGCAGCCCCGTCAGCGGGTCGCGCAGCTGCTCCTCGGCCCGGGCACGGGCCATCCACAGGGTGGAGTCGAGGGCGATGAGGGGGATGGAGAACAGCGGCAGCAGGACGGGGAGCGCCACCGCGACGACGCAGATCAGCGGTGCGATGCCGAGCAGCGCGACCGCGACGAGTCCCTGCCGGACCAGCGCGGTGCGGGCGACGGTGGGCAGCCCGCCGGAGCGGGGCGCGTGCAGGTACCACAGCAGCACCCGGGTGACCGCGACGTACGAGGTGGCGACGAGGACCACCTCGGGTGCGGTGTAGACGGTCCAGCTCTGCGGGTTCCAGGGCGTCTCGACGGTCGGGACGCTCCCGAAGGCGGCCAGGACGAGCGCTCCGGCCCCGATGCCGAGGATGTCGACCGCGCCGTGCAGAACACCCTGGCGCCAGCGGCCCAGCCGGGCGATGCCGACCAGGACGACGACGGTGAGGCTGACCATGCCGGCGGGCACCCAGCCGTACAGCAGCAGGACGGCGAGGGTCAGGGCCGCCCCCGAGCCGGTGCCGCCCCACCAGCGGGCGCGGCCCAGCGCGACGAGGTGGCCCACGATGATGCCGGTGAGCACGGCCAGGGACCAGCCGGCGGTGCCGGAAGGGAAGAGCGCGTGCTGTCCGCCGAACGCGCGATAGAAGCCGGCACCGAGGACGAACCCGGCGGAGGCGACGACCGCGGCGGGCAGGGCGGGCCAGGACAGGTGCCGCTCGCCCTCGTGACCGGGCAGGGCCGGCGCGCGGCCGGCGACCGGGCCCCCGGGCCCGAGGGCGAGGCCCGGCAGCGGTCCGCCGGCCGGGGCGCTGCCGAGTGCCGCGGCGCCGGGGGCGGCGCGCGGCGCGGGAGTCACCCCGGAGACGGTGCCCGGCGCGGCGCCGCGGCCGGCCGCGGCCACGCGCTGCGGCAGCCGCACCGCCCGGCGGCCCGCCCGCCAGACACCGGTCATGCGGCGCAGGCGCAGCCGTGAGTCCGAGGCGACGCTCTCGGTCGGTTCCATTCCCGTCCCTCTCACAGCCGGCGGTGCCCACGCCACGCGGCCCGCTGCCCGACGAACCGTCAACGGCACCGCGTCTGAAAACCCACCACGCGACCGGCACGGCAGGCGCACATCTCAACAGTAGGCCGCGGAACGCGTCCACGGGCAGCGGTCGTCGACGGTTGCCTGAATGCGCCCCGATCACCCCTATGCATCCGATATGCGCCGAACGGGTGATCTTCGCCCCCTACTCCCCGGCCGGAAGCACCACCTCCGCCGCGGCTTGCGGTCCTCGCTCCAGCAGCACGGCGAAACCGTCCTCGTCGAGCACCGGAACCTTCAGCTGGACCGCCTTGTCGTGCTTCGACCCGGGGTTGTCGCCGACGACGACGAACGACGTCTTCTTGGACACCGAACCGGTCACCTTCGCCCCGCGGGTCTGCAGGGCCTCCTTCGCGCCGTCGCGCGTGTACTGCGCGAGCGTTCCGGTGACGACGACCGTGAGGCCCTCCAGCGGGCGCGGCCCCTCGTCCTCGCCGGTGCTCTCCTCCTCCATGCGGACGCCCGCGGCCCTCCACTTGCGGATGATGTCGCGGTGCCAGTCCTCGGCGAACCACTCCTTGACGGAGCGCGCGACGATCTCGCCCACGCCGTCCGTGTTCCTGAGCTCCTCCTCGGTGGCCTGGTCGATGCGGTCGATCGAACGGAAGGCACGGGCCAGCGCCTCCGCCGCGACCGGGCCGACATGACGGATCGACAGCCCGGTCAGGACGCGCGCGAGCGGGCGCTCCTTGGCGGCCGCGATGTTCTCCAGCATCGCGATCGCGTTCTTCCTGGGCTCGCCCTGCTGGTTGGCGAAGACCGTGGCGGTCTTCTCCTCGCCGGTCTTCGGGTCGCGCTTGGGCAGGCCGCTGTCCTGGTCGAGGACGTACGCCTTGATGGGCAGCAGCTGCTCGACGGTGAGGTCGAACAGATCACCCTCGTCCATCAGCGGCGGTTCGGCCGGCTCCAGGGGGCGGGTGAGAGCCGCGGCGGCCACGTAGCCGAAGTGCTCGATGTCCAGTGCCTTGCGGCCCGCCAGGTAGAACAGGCGCTCGCGCAACTGGGCGGGGCAGGCGCGTGCGTTCGGGCAGCGGAGGTCGACGTCGCCCTCCTTCATGGGCCGCAGCGGCGTGCCGCACTCGGGGCACTCGGAGGGCATCACGAACTCGCGCTCCGTGCCGTCGCGCAGGTCGACGACCGGGCCGAGGATCTCCGGGATGACGTCACCGGCCTTGCGCAGCACCACCGTGTCGCCGATGAGCACGCCCTTGGCCTTGACGACGTCCTGGTTGTGCAGGGTGGCGAACTCGACCTCCGAGCCGGCGACGGTGACCGGCTCGACCTGCGCGTACGGTGTGACCCGGCCCGTACGGCCCACGCCCACGCGGATGTTGACGAGTGTGGTGTTCACCTCTTCCGGCGCGTACTTGTACGCGATCGCCCAGCGCGGGGCGCGCGAGGTGGAGCCGAGGCGGCCCTGGAGCGGGATCTCGTCGAGCTTCACCACGACGCCGTCGATCTCGTGCTCCACGGAGTGGCGGTGCTCGCCGTAGTGGGCGATGAACTCCCGTACGCCGGCGAGGTCGTCGACCACCCTGTTGTGCCGGGCCGTGGGCAGGCCCCAGGAGTGCAGCAGGTCGTACGTCTCCGAGAGGCGGGCGGCGCCGTCGAAGCCCTCCAGGGCGCCGACGCCGTGCACCACCATGTGGAGCGGCCGGGTGGCCGTGATGCGCGGGTCCTTCTGGCGCAGGGAACCCGCCGCCGCGTTGCGCGGGTTGGCGAAGGGCTTGTCGCCGCCCGCCACCAGACGGGCGTTCAGCTCCTCGAACTCCTCCATCGGGAAGTAGACCTCGCCCCTGATCTCCACCAGCTCGGGGATGCGGTCGCCGTCGCCCCGGAGGCGGTCCGGGATCTCCGCGATGGTACGGACGTTGGGCGTGATGTCCTCGCCCGTGCGGCCGTCGCCGCGGGTCGCCGCGCGGGTGAGGCGGCCGTGCTCATAGGTGAGGTTGACCGCGAGACCGTCGACCTTCAGCTCGCACAGGAAGTGGTACGCGGAGGTGCCGACCTCCTTGGCGACGCGGTCGGCCCAGGCGGCGAGCTCCTCGTCGTCGAACGCGTTGTCCAGGGAGAGCATGCGCTGCCGGTGCTCGACGGCGGTGAACTCCGTCGCGTAGGCCCCCGCGACCTTCTGCGTCGGCGAGTCGGGGGTGCGCAGCCCCGGATACCGCTCCTCGAGCGCTTCCAGGGAGCGCAGGAGTCGGTCGAACTCCGCGTCGCTGACGACGGGAGCGTCCTTCACGTAGTACCGGAAGCGGTGCTCCTCGATCTGCTCAGCGAGTTGCGCGTGCTGCTCCCGTGCCTCGGCGGGCACCGTCGTCTCCGCTTGCCTGTCGCCGGCCACCGTGTTGTCCTCCCGTTACTCTGGGTTGTCCGCGAGGGATCTCGCCGCCCGGACGCAGTGGGCGAGCGCCCTGCGCGCGTAGTCCGGGGAGGCGCCCGCGAGCCCGCACATCGGCGTGAGGGTGACCGCGTCCGCGAGAAGCCCCGGACGCAACCCCAGCCTGCGCCACAGCGTCCTGACACCCATGACGCTACCGGCAGGGTCCGACAATGGGCCGTCCGTGCCGGGCACGACTCCGGCGAAGAGCCGGGTACCCCCTTCGACGGCTTCCCCGATCGCCTCCTCGTCACGCTCGGTGACGAGCGAGAGGTCGAAGGAGACGGCGGCCGCGCCCGCCCTGCGCAGGAGCGCGAACGGGACGTCCGGCGCGCAGGAGTGGATCACGACCGGACCGCCTGCGTGCACCGCGACGAGGTCCCGCAGCGTGGCCTCCACCACCTGGCGGTCGACGGCCCGGTGGGTCCGGTAACCGCTCGCGGACCTCACCTGCCCCCGCAGGACGGCCGTCAGGGACGGCTCGTCGAGCTGCAGCACGAGCCGGGCCCCGGGCACGCGCCGCCGCACCTCGTCGAGGTGGAGGCGCAGGCCCTCGGCGAGCGATCCGGCGAGGTCGCGGCAGGCGCCCGGGTCCGACAGCGCCGCCTCGCCGTTCCTCAGCTCCAGGGCGGCGGCCAGCGTCCACGGCCCCACCGCCTGCACCTTCAGCGGCCCCTCGTAATCCTGGGTGAACTCCTCCAGCGCGTCGAGGTCCTCACCGAGCCAGGACCGGGCCCGCCTGGTGTCCCGCCCCGGCCGGTCACCGAGCCGCCAGCCGCTGGGCTCCACGCGCGCGTACAGATCGACGAGGAGGCCGGCCGTGCGCCCGATCATGTCCGCGCCGGGCCCCCGGGCGGGCAGTTCGGCGAGGAACGGGAAGTCCTCGAGGCTTCCGGTGACGGTCTTGGCCGCCTCCCGCGCGTCGCCGCCGGGCAGGGACCCGACGCCGGTGGCGGCGCCGAAGGGGGACTCGCTGTTTTCACTCACCTGGGCAGCCTACGGAACGGCCCGGCGGGGGGTCAGCGCCCGGGCCGCACCGTCAGGTCGTTGACCTCGGCGTCTCCCGGCAGGTCCAGGCACATCAGGACCGCCGTCGCCACCGACTCCGGGTCGATCCACCGGGACGCGTCGTACTCCTTGCCCTCCTGGCGGTGGACCCTGGCCTGCATCGGGCTCGCCGTGCGGCCGGGGTAGACGGAGGTGACGCGGACTCCGTTCGGATGCTCCTCCTGGCGCAGGGAGTCGGCGAGGGCCTTCAGACCGTGCTTGGAGGCCGCGTACGCCGACCAGTCCGCGTGCGCGTTCAGGCCCGCGCCCGAGTTCACGAACACGACGTGGCCGCGCGCGGCGCGGAGCTGCGGCAGGAAGTGGCGGGTCAGCTCGGCGGGAGCGATCAGGTTGACGTTGAGCTGGTGGCGCCAGGACTTCGGGGTCAGCTCGGCGACCCGGCCCAGGTCGACCACGCCCGCGATGTGCAGGAGGGAGTCCACCCGGTCGGGCAGCGTCTGGAGCGAGAACGCCCAGGACAGCTTGTCCGGGTCCGCGAGATCGCCCACCAGGGTGCGGGCCCCGGGGAACTCGGCCGCCAGGTCCTTCGCGCGTCCCGCGTCCCGCGCGTGCAGGACGAGTTCGTCCCCGCGCGCGTGCAGGCGGCGGGCGACGGCCGCGCCGATGCCGGAGCCCGCCCCGGTGATCACATGAGTAGCCATGCCCGTCATGCTCGCACCCTCGCTTCCGTACGCGGGAAGAACCGGGGCACCGCGAGTGCTCTCCCGGTATGACCCGAGGACACACCATCACCATCGAGCAGAGCGACCGGCACGTGCGCGTGGTGCACGGCGGACAGGTCCTGGCGGAGAGCGACCGGCCGCTCGTGCTGCGCGAGACCGGCTGTCCCGAGCGGTACTACATCCCCGCCGAGGACGTACGCCTGGACCTGCTGACCCCGTCGGACACCCACACGCACTGCCCCTTCAAGGGGACCGCCTCGTACTGGTCCCTGCCGGACGCGCCCGACCTGGTCTGGGCGTACCCCGAGCCCGAGCCGGACGTCGCCCGGATCAAGGACCACTTCTGCTTCTACGAAGCAGAAGTGTCGTGACCGGTGAACGCCGCGCTCTGCGGCAGTCTTCACTGACATGGACAAGCAGATCATCTCCCGCGACGGCACCCGCCTCGCGTACCAGCGCACCGGACAGGGCCCGGCGGTCGTCCTCGTGAGCGGTGCGATGTCCACGGGCGCCACGGTGGCGCCCCTGGCCGCGCACCTCTCGGACCGCTTCAGTGCCGTCGTGTACGACCGCAGGGGCCGCGGCGCCAGCGGCGACACGGCGCCGTACGCGGTGGCCCGCGAGGTGGAGGACCTCGCGGCGCTCATCGACGCGGTGGGCGGCGAGGCGGCGCTGTACGGCGTCTCGTCGGGTGGCGCGCTGGCGCTGGAGGCGGCCGCGAGCGGGCTGCCGGTCCGGCAGGTGGCCGTCTACGAGGCGCCGTTCGCCGACTACGGGGGTGGTGCGCAGGAACGCGCGGAGTACACCAGGAATCTCGGTGAGGCCCTGGCCCAGGGGCGGCGCGGGGACGCGGTCGAGCTGTTCCTCCGGCTCACCGGTCTGGCGCCGGAGATGATCGCGAACGCCCGCCGGTCCCCCATGTGGGACGGCATGGAGGCGATCGCACCTACCCTCGCCCACGACGACGCCGTGATGGGCGACGGACTGGTGCCGCGCGACCGGCTCGCCGCGATCGGCGTCCCCGTGCTGGCCGTCGCGGGCGGCGCGAGCCCGAAGTGGCTGCGCAGGGCCGCCGAGGCGGTCGCGGACTCGGCCCCCCAGGGCGTGTACCGCGTTCTGGAGGACCAGAACCACATGGTGGAGCCGCGGGTGCTCGCGCCGGTGCTGGCGGAGTTCTTCGGCGCCTGACGCGCCGGGGCGCATGGCGGGCCCGGGCGCATGGCGGGCCGCCGCGCGGGTGTGCAGGGCGGGTGTGCCGCCCTCACGGCGGGCGTGCCGCGTCACGACGGGCCGCCCGGCGGAGCGCCACGCGGTCGTGCCGCGTGGTGGTCCGGCACGCCCGCGTGCCGCGGCACCGGTCAGACCCGGGCTCCTCGGGGGAAGTGGCCCACCGGCTGCCCCATCACCTCTTGCGCCGGCCAGGCGGGGTGCGCGCGGGAGGCCAGGGGCACCGTGCCGGCGACCGGGTCGTGCCGGATGCGGTCGGCCGCCAGCCCGAGGCCGGACAGCCGCCACACGACGGCGTTGACCATGGCGGACGGGCCGCTGGTGTAGGCGACGTGGTCGGCCCAGTCGCCCTGCCGGGCCACCGCCTCGACCAGCGATCCCTCCCCGGGCCCGCCGGGGCCCTCGCCGATCACGGGGACGACCCGCAGCCACGGGCAGCGCTTCTCCAGCCGCTCCAGTGCCTGTGCGTCGTACAGGTCCTCGGCGGTGCGGACGCCGAGGAACAGATGCGCTCGGCGGCCCGGCGCGCGCCGCGCGGCCAGCTCCTCCAGCAGCGGCCGGGCGGTGGCCCATCCGGTGCCGCCGGCCACGATGAGCACGTCGCGGCCCAGGTCGTCGTCGAGGGTCATCGCGCCCTGGGCGGGGCCGAGGCGCAGCGTGTCGCCGACGCGGGTGCGCAGGGTGAGGGCGTCGCTCACCCCACCGGAGCCGACGCGGCGGACGTGGAACTCCAGTTCGCCGTCCGGCGCCCAGGCGTTGGCGATCGAGTACGGCCGCCAGGTGTGCGGGAGCAGCGGGGACTCCAGGCGCGCGTACTGGCCGGGCAGGTACGGGTACGGCTCGGCCGTGCGCACCCGGAGCACCGCCAGGTCCGGGCGGCGCAGCTGATGGGACGTCACCGTACCCGTCCATGCGGCCGGTTCGGTCAGCGCGCCGTCCGAGCCCGCCACCATGGCCTCGGCGGTGAACCGGATCGCGCGCCGCCACGCCTGCTCCACGTCCACGCCGAGCGCCCCGCGGGAGGAGCGGTGCAGCGCCTCGGCGAGCGCGTCCTCGAACACCTCGTAGTGCACGGGACGCACCCCCAGCTTGCGGTGGTCGCGGCCCAGCCGGGCGCAGAACGCCGCCAGTTCCTCGGGGTCGTGCAGGTGCTCGATCAGGTACCAGAAGGCCCGCTCCAGATGGCCCCGCTGGAACTCCATCGAGTCGGGGAACAGCTGGCGCAGGTACGGGTGCCGCTCGAACAGCGCTTCGTAGAGGTGGGTGATGAGGTCGCCGAACGGGGTCACCAGCGCGAGGTTCCGGACGATCAGCTCCTGGTCGGCGGCACCGTCGTAGCCGTGGCGGGAACCACGCGCGGTGCTCGCGGGGCGGGCGGGGGCGAGCAACCGGTCACGCAGCCGCATCGCGTCCTGCCGGGCGAGGAGTGCGTGGTAGTCGTCGCCCTTGACGCCGCCTCTCGTACCGGAGTTGCAGTCGATGTCCATGGTGCTCTCCTCATGGCGGCGCCGCCCCGGCGCATCGTTCGGGGTGATCATCAGCGGGTCTTCATCTCGCACACACCGCAGGCGTCACATGCGGTGCGCTCCTGACAGGCCGCGGCCGCGGCCGGGGCCGCGGACCGGGCCGAGACCGTCGAGCCGCGCCTGGCGCGGCGGAAGGAGTACCAGGCCATGTTGGAGGTGAGTCCGGCCAGCAGCACCCACACGACGCCCACCCAGGCGCCCCGGGCGAAGGACACCACGGCGGCGGCCGTGGCCAGGACACAGAAGGTGAGGGCGAGAAGGGCGGGGCGGGGCATGGGGCGGCTTTCTCTGCGTGGGTGCGGGCGCGCCGCCCGTACCCGTTCCGTGCCCCGCTCAGGGGGGCACGGCCGAAGACGCGGGGGCACGTGTCGGCGGCGCTCTCCGGCCGTCGGCCGGAAGGCGCACGTGTATTACATCGTTGCGAGAGGCCGGAAGGGCGTGGCCGAAGGGCCCACTCCCGCACCCGACAAGACCCTGTTAACAGGGCCGACAGGCCCTGTTTACGCGACGGCCGTCAGGCTACGGAGGGCGCCGTCGCGCGCGTGGTCGACGCGATGGTGGCCGAGCCCACCACGCGCGTGCCGTCGTACAGGACGATCGCCTGGCCCGGGGCCACGCCGCGCACGGGCTCGGTGAAGCGCACCCGCAGTTCGCCGTCGACCGGCTCCGCCGTCACCCGTGTCTCGCCGCCGTGGGCGCGGAGCTGGGCCGTGTAGGTGCCGGGGCCGGCCGGGGCGGCACCGCACCAGCGGGGTTTGACGGCGGTCAGTGCCGCGACGTCGAGGGAGGACGCCGGACCCACCGTCACGGTGTTGGTGACGGGCGAGATGTCGAGGACGTAGCGCGGCTTGCCGTCGGGTGCCGGGGTGCCGATCCGCAGCCCCTTGCGCTGGCCGATGGTGAAGCCGTACGCGCCGTCGTGCGTGCCCAGCCTGGCACCCGACTCGTCGACGATGTCGCCCTCGGCCCTGCCGAGCCGCCGGGCGAGGAAGCCCTGGGTGTCGCCGTCGGCGATGAAGCAGATGTCGTGGGAGTCGGGCTTCTTGGCGACCGCGAGGCCCCTGCGCTCGGCCTCCGCGCGGATCTCGTCCTTCGTGGTGACCGTGTCGCCGAGCGGGAACAGGGCGTGCGCCAGCTGCTTCTGGTCGAGCACGCCGAGGACGTACGACTGGTCCTTCGCCATGTCGGAGGCGCGGTGCAGTTCGCGGCCGCCGTCGTCGCGGACGACGATCCTGGCGTAGTGGCCGGTGCAGACCGCGTCGAAGCCGAGGGCGAGCGCCTTGTCGAGCAGCGCCGCGAACTTGATCTTCTCGTTGCAGCGCAGACAGGGGTTGGGTGTGCGCCCCGCCTCGTACTCGGCGACGAAGTCCTCGACCACGTCCTCCCGGAACCGCTCGGCGAGGTCCCAGACGTAGAACGGGATGCCGATGACGTCGGCGGCGCGGCGGGCGTCGCGCGAGTCCTCGATGGTGCAGCAGCCGCGCGCGCCGGTGCGGAACGACTGCGGGTTCGCGGACAGCGCGAGGTGGACTCCGGTCACCTCGTGGCCCGCTTCGGCGGCGCGGGCGGCGGCGACGGCGGAGTCGACTCCACCGGACATGGCGGCGAGGACGCGGAGGGGGCGCTGCGGAGTGTCAGTCATAGCCCTTCAAGAGTACGGGGCCGCGGGAACCGGGGCCCGCGAGTATCCGCCGTCGATCGTCGGGGGATCACGGGGGCGCCGGAAGTCCCGCCGTCAGGTCAGCCCGGCGGCGCGGGCGCGTTCCACGGCGGGGCCGATGGCCTTGGCGACCGCCTCCACGTCGGCCTCCGTGGACGTGTGGCCCAGCGAGAAGCGAAGCGTGCTGCGGGCGAGGTCCGGATCGGCGCCGACGGCGAGCAGGACATGGCTGGGCTGGGCGACGCCCGCCGTGCAGGCCGATCCCGTGGAGCACTCGATGCCCTGGGCGTCCAGCAGCAGGAGCAGGGAGTCGCCCTCGCAGCCGGGGAAGGTGAAGTGGGCGTTGGCCGGGAGCCGCTCCACCGGGTCCCCGCCCAGGATCGCGTCCGGCACGGCCGCACGGACGGCGGCGATCAGGTCGTCGCGCAGGGCGCCGATCTCCCGGGCGAACCACTCGCGCTGCTCGGCGGCGAGCCGCCCGGCGACCGCGAAGGAGGCGATGGCCGGCACGTCGAGGGTGCCGGAGCGCACATGGCGTTCCTGGCCGCCGCCGTGCAGCACCGGTACGGGGCTGTGCTCGCGGCCGAGGAGCAGCGCTCCGATGCCGTAGGGGCCGCCGATCTTGTGGCCGGAGACGGTCATCGCGGCGAGGCCGGAGGCACCGAAGTCGACCGGGACCTGACCGACCGCCTGGACCGCGTCGGCGTGCAGCGGGATGTCGAACTCCCGGGCGACCTCGGCGAGTCGGTGGATCGGCAGGACCGTCCCGATCTCGTTGTTCGCCCACATGACGGTGGCCAGGGCCACGTCGTGGGGGTCGCGGGCGATGGCCTCGCGCAGGGTCTCCGGGTGGACGCGGCCCTGGGCGTCGACCGGCAGGTACTCGACCGTGGCCCCCTCGTGCTCCCCGAGCCAGTGCACGGCGTCGAGGACCGCGTGATGCTCGACGGGGCTGACGAGGACGCGGGTGCGGGCGGGGTCGGCGTCGCGGCGGGACCAGTACAGGCCCTTCACGGCGAGGTTGTCCGCCTCGGTGCCGCCGGAGGTGAAGACGACCTCGCTGGGGCGGGCGCCGAGCGCTTCGGCGAGGGTCTCGCGGGCCTCTTCGACGGTGCGCCTCGCCCGCCGTCCGGATGCGTGCAGCGAGGAGGCGTTGCCGGTGCTGCCGAGCTGCGCGGTCAGCGCCTCTGCCGCCTCGGGGAGCATCGGGGTGGTCGCGGCGTGGTCGAGGTATGCCATGGTGCGGTCAATTCTAGGACCGACCGTTTTCCGCGCGGGCCGCGACCCAAGTCCCGCGCGCGGGGCGCAGCCCGAGTCCCGCGCGCGGGGCGCAGCCCGAGTCCCGCGCGGGGCGCGACCCGAGTCCCGCACGGGGCGCAGCCCGGGCCCCGCGCCGGGCACGCCGCGGCCGACGGGCCGGAAGCTCCCCCGGACCCAGCTCCCGGAGGCTCCCCCCGGACCCTAGAAACTCCAGGACACCGTGTGGTCCAGCTGCACGACGGTCGCCAGGACCACCAGGTCCGCGAGGCCGAGACCGAGACCGAGGAACGCACGGCCCCGGCGGCGGGTGCCGCGCCACAGGGCCACGAGCGCCAGGGTGATGGCGACCGGGCCGAGGAAGACGTTCAGCACGAGGAGTCCGAGCAGGCCCAGGATGAAGGACGCGACGGCCATGCCGTCCGCGTCGCGTGCGCCGTCCCGGAGGGCCGGGGCGGTGGTGTGCTCGGTGCGTGCGGCGATGAGATGCATGGTGCGGTCAGCTCCAACGATCGGTCGGTGCGGGGCGGTCAGCGGGCCGAGGTGTGCCGGTGGCGGCCGTGCCGCTCACGGACCGCGAAGACCACGAGCCACACGGCGATGACGGACGCGGCGACAAGGGTGAAGGAGAGCGGGGCGTGGGCCACGGTGCCCAGGATGGCGCCCAGCAGCAGGAGTGCGGCGACGAGGAACAGCATGGGATGAGATCCCCCTCCGAGATGCCTCGGTCGACGTTCGGCGAACAGATGAGTGAACATTTGTGGTTACAGTTGTTCACTGACTCCTCAGTCTAGCGCGTCGGACGGGTTCCCAATCCCGGAGAACAGTTGTTAACTGCATGGCATGAGTCACACCCTCGGCATCCGGCAGGCCCAGAAGCAGAAGACCCGGCAGGCGCTTCTGGACGCCGCGCTGGCCCTGCTGGAGGAGCAGAGCCTGAGCAGCCTGGGCCTGCGCGAGGTCACCCGCGCGGTCGGCGTCGCCCCGACCGCCTTCTACCGGCACTTCCGCTCCACCGCGGACCTGGGCGTGGAACTGGTGGAGGAGGCTCTCGGCAGCCTCCACCCGATGATCGGGTCCACGGTCTCCGCGGCCGGCGACAGCGACGAACGCATCGTCCGCGCCGTCGGCCTGATCGCCCGCCACGTGGACGCGTACCCCGCACACGTACGGTTCATCGCACGCGAGCGGCACGGCGGCGTGCAGCCGGTGCGGGAGGCGATCCGGCGTCAACTCGCCAGGTTCGCGGAGGAGGTGAAGGTCGCGCTGGCCGACCACCCGGAGTCCGCGGGGTGGAGCGACGAGGACCTGCTGATGCTGGCCGGCCTGTACGTCGACCAGATGCTGATGACGGCCTCCCAACTCCTGGAGGCGCTGGAGGGGCCCGCCGAGGAGCGGGACCGCGTGACCCGGATGGCGATCCGGCGACTGCGGCTGATCGACCTGGGACGCCGCCACTGGCAGGACTAGTCCCCCGCCCCGCGCACGAGGGGAACGGGGCAGCCCGAGGGGAGCGGGGCAGCCCGAGGGGAGCGGGGCAGCCGGGCCCGGGGTCCGGTGGGCCCGGGCTGATCCCCGCGCGAGGGAGCGGCCCCTGTGTGAAGGAGCGGCTCCCGCGGGAGGGGACGGCCCCCGCGCGAGGGGGCCCGCTCCCGCGGGAGCCGACCGCGGCCCCCGGCCCGGCCGAGCCGTGCCGGCGGGGGCCTCCTACGTCAGCCGAGCCTGACCCGGGCCAGCTGACGGGACTGTGCGACCAGACGGTCCGCGCTGTCCCACACCTCGGCGTCCTCTTCCAGGAAGCCGCCGGCGAGGTTGCGCGTGGTGATCGAGACCCGCAGCGGTCCGGGAGCCGGGCGGGAGCGGACGTGCACCGTCAGCTCGACCGTCGGCACCCAGCCGGAGAGCCCGAGCTCGAAGGCGGTGGGCGGCAGCGCGTCGACCGCCAGGAGCAGCGAGAGCGGATCCGCGTCGCGGCCGTCGGCGAGCCCGAACCAGCCTCGCATCTCCCCCTTCCCGGACGGCGAGCCGAGCGCCCAGCCCAGGGTGGCGGGGTCGAGCTTGAGCATCAGCCGGTCGGTGATGGCCGAGCTGCCGGGGACCGGCGCCGGACCGTCGCCGGCACCGAGGCACTGGTCGATCGGCGGGAGGGCGGGGGGTGTCGCGCTCGTACGGACGTCGTCGGGCAGGGAGTCCAGGTCGCCGTAGGAGGCGAGGACGCGGATCCGTTCGATCTCGCGCCCCTCGTCGTCGAACTGGAACAGCGACGCCTGACCGGTGGACAGGGTGCGGCCGGTGCGGACGACGTCCGTGCGCACCACCGCGGGGCCGGGCTGCGACGCGGTGAGGTAGTGCGCGGAGACCGTGAACGGGTCCGCGTGCGGCAGGGCGTCTCCGAGGGCCCGGCCCAGAACGGCCAGCAGATACCCTCCGTTGACGGCGTTGACGATCGTCCAGCCGTCGGAGAGGTCGATGTCGTAGACGCCGGGTTCACGGCGGGCGACCGCGGTGTCGCGGTCGAACTCGCTGGCGCCGATCGCGGCCCGGGCGGCCCGTGCGGTAGCTGCTTCTGGCATGCCTGAACCGTACAATAAGAAATTACTAAGCGGTCGCTTTCGTCGGTTTCGGCTTCGTGACGTTTCACCCGGCCACCCGCACACTTCCGGCCGGTGAGGGGTGAGATTTCGGCAATTTCTCGGTAAGTGTCCGCACTCGTCCGTCACCGACGGGACCGGTTCTCCCTCTCACAGGACGTACGACCAGACCCGTTCGTTCACAGGAAGAGCCGCACACGCCGATGAGCCTCACCGGGACGCCGTTCCTCCTCACGTCGATCGCCCTCGTGGCGGCCGCCCTCATCCTGCCCCTGCTCCTGTGGTCCCGGATCCGCGGCCCCGTGCTCCTGCGTCACGCCGCCCGGATGGTCATGCTGCTGTTCGCGCAGGCGACGGCGATCACCCTGGTCTTCGTCCTGGTGAACAACAGCAACAACCTGTACGACAACTGGGCCGACCTGCTCGGCACCGGCAACCACGTGGCCCAGGCCGCCGACCTGGGCCCGGACGGCACCGGCGGAATCCAGGTCAGCACCCTGCCGAAGGTCCGCCAGACGTTCCGGCAGGCCGACGGGCCGGGCATGCACGCGGCCGGCGGCGTGCGCGTCACCCAGCTCAAGGGGCGGGTGTCCGGCGTCCACGCCGAGGTCTATGTGTGGCTGCCTCCGCAGTACGGCGAACCCGCCTACAGGAACCACAAGTTCCCGGTCGTGGAACTGCTGTCGGGCTACCCCGGCTCGGCCAAGGCGTGGTTCGGCTCGCTGAAGGTGCACGAGCAGCTGCTGCCGCTGATGCGCAGCGGGCAGGTGGCGCCGTTCATCCTGGTGTCGCCGCGCACCAACCTGATCGCCAAGGTCGACACCGGCTGCGCCAACATCCCCGGCGCCGTGAACGCCGACACCTGGCTCAGCATCGACGTGCCCAAGATGGTGACGGACAACTTCCGCGCCCAGCCCGCGCCGAACGGCTGGGCGACGGCCGGCTACTCCGCGGGGGCGCACTGCGCGACGAAACTCACGGTCGCGCACCCCGACCGCTACCGGGCCGCGATCAGCCTGTCCGGCTACAACGACCCCATCGGCGAAAGCCATTCGCTCGCCACGCAGAGCCTGCGGCTGCGGCGCGAGAACAACCCCTTCTTCCTGCTCAAGGGCCGGCCCGCCCCGCCCCGCATCTCGCTGTACCTGTCCGGCCAGTACGGCGACGGCTACCAGGCGGCCGCGGCGCTGGAGGCGATCGCCAAACCGCCGACGGTGGTCCGCGCGATGCTGATCCCGCACAGCGCCGGCGGGCACAGCATGGCCCTGTGGCGGCCGCAGATCCCTCCGGCGTTCACCTGGCTGACCCGGCAGCTGTCCGGCCGGCCGGCCACGGCGACTACTCCTCCGCGACGGTTGAGCGCCGGTTCCAGGCGCGCGGAGCTCGCCAGTGGAACCTCATCGCCAGCAGGCGTAGTACGAAAGCGGTGACGACCGCGAGGCCCGAGGTGAGCGGGGTCAGCGCGTCCCAGCGGATGCACAGCGCGACCAGTGCGGCGCCCACGATCGCCGGCACCGCGTACAGGTCGCGGTCCCAGCGCAGCAGTGAGGGCACCTCGTTGGCGAGGACGTCGCGCAGGACGCCACCGCCCACCGCCGTGGCGAGGCCGAGGGCCGCGGACGACGTCAGGCCGAGTCCGTGGTCGTACGCCTTCGTCGTCCCGGCGACGCAGAACAGGCCGAGGCCGGCCGCATCGAAGACGTTGACGGCCACCTGGATCCGCTCCACCTGCGGGTGGAGGAAGAAGACCAGGAGGGCGGCCAGCAGCGGGGTCAGGAAGTACCCCAGGTCCGTGAAGGCGGCCGGTGGCACCGCGCCGATGACGAGGTCGCGGAACAGCCCTCCGCCCAGCGCGGTGACCTCGGCGAGCACCGCGATGCCGAAGACGTCGAAGTTCTTGCGCACGGCCAGCAGCGCACCGGAGATCGCGAAGACGAAGATGCCGACGACGTCCAGCGTGTGCTGGACGGAGGGGCTGAACAGTTGCAGGATCACCCTTACATTCTCACCCATCAAAGGCGGTGAGCCTTACAAACGCAAGGTGTATGGCTCCAACAGTTGAGATTGCAAGGCCGCCTGTGATCCCTTACAGGGCGTCGCAGATGCTGCGGAAGACCCGGGCGTGCGCGCCGGACCAGTAACCGCTGGTCGCCACCGGCAGGCTGGAGAACTTCACGACGACCACCTCCGCCGTGGGGTCGATCCACAGGTACTGCCCGTAGATCCCGGTCGCGTAGACGCTGCCGTGGTCGTCACCGGTCACCCACCAGTGGTTGCGGTAGGAGCCCCGGGGGTGCACGGTCCGGAAGACGGTGCCGTCCGCGGCGGCGACATCACCACCGCTCAGGATCGCCGCCACCCAGTCGGCCGGGACCACCTGGCGGTCGCCGACGGCTCCCTGCTCCAGGACCATGCGGCCGACCAGGCTGAGGTCACGCGCGGTGGCGGACATGCCTCCGTTGGCGAAGGCGAAGCCGACCGGGTCGACCGTGATCTGGGCGTCCTCGTGGGTCGGAAGGTGCCGCCAGAGTCTCGCGGAGAGCAGATCCGGGTAGCGGACGCCGGTCACCCGCTCCGCCACCCAGGCCAGCACGTCGGTCGCGGCCGAGCAGTACTGGAAGCGGCCCCCGTGCTCACCGGCCGCCCGTAGCGAGGCGAGGAACTCGAAGGTGGTGCCGGGGTCGCCGTCGAGGCGCGGCCGCCAGCCCGCCAGGCGGTCCTGCAACTGCACGTGGGAGGCCGGATCGTGGTAGTCCTCGCTGTACTCGACCGCCGCGGTCATGTCGAGGATCTGCTGGAGGGTGGCCGTCCCGAACGCCGAACCGGCCAGTTCCGGCACGTACCGGTGCGCCGGCTCGGCGAGCTCGACGGTCCCCTCGCCGACCAGTTGCCCGATCAGCAGGGCGCACAGCGACTTGGAGACGGACATCAGCAGATGCCTGCGGCGACGGTCCATGACGCCGCCGTACATCTCGTACCGGACACCGGACCGGTCGCTGATCACCAGAGCGTCCGTGGCCGAGAGGGCCAGGAACCGCTCGAGGGTGACCCGTGACTGCTCCAGCGGGACCGGGAGGTGCGCGATGCGCGGGTCCTCGGAGCCCCTCGGTCCTTCCTCCTCCGGCCAGGCGGCGCCCCGGATCGTCGCGGTCGGAACGATCTCCTCCACGTGGGCGAAGCCCCACCGGCTCAAGGGCGCGTCCTGCCAGTTGTCCAACGTGATGGGCCAGGGACGGCCGCCGATGCCCACCTGGACCCGGCCGTTGCCGGCCGGCTGGTCCATGACCGGCCCGGTGTCCTTGGTGCGGGTCACGCGGAACTCCTCTTCGTGGCGGAACCGGCCTCTTCGGCCAGGTGGCAGGCGACGTCGTGGCCGTTGAGGGGCCGCAACAGCGGGATGGTGGTGGAGCAGGAGCCGGCGGGCGTGGCCCGCGCCACCGGGCACCGCGGCCGGAAACCGCATCCGGTGGCCGGGGTCCCGGCTCCGACGGTGTCGACGGGGTCCGTGGCGAGGGCACCCGGGCCGAGCAGGCGTTCCCGGCCCTGTCCGGGAATCGCGTCCAGCAGGTTGCGGGTGTACGGGTGGGAGGGCGCCGCGAGGACGCTGTCCGCCGGCCCCTGTTCGACCAGGCGCCCGCGGTACATCACCCCGACCGTGTCGCTCATGTGACGGATGACGTCGAGGTCGTGGGAGATCAGCAGATAGGTCAGGCCGTGCTCGTGCTTGAGGTCGAGCAGCAGGTTCAGGATCTGGGCCTGCACCGACACATCGAGGGCCGAGGTGGGCTCGTCGAGGACCAGGAGGGCCGGTCGGGTCGCCAGGGCACGCCCGATACCCACCCGCTGGCACTGGCCGCCGGACAGTTCGTGCGGCATGCGCTCGCCGTGGCCACCGGTCAGTCCCACCTGGTCCAGCAGGACGGCGACGCGCCGCTCGACCTCGTGGCGCGGCAGCCCCTGCAGCCGCAGGGGCTCGGCGATGCTGGCCGCGGCGGTGCGCCGCGGGTTGAGTGCGGCGACCGGGTTCTGGAAGACCATGGCCGCCTCGCGGCGCAGCCGGCGCAGCGTGCTTCCGCGCGCGCTTGCGACATCCGTCCCGTTCACGGTGGAGCCGCCGCCCGTGGGGCGGATCAGTCCCAGGGCGGCCCTGGCCAGGGTGCTCTTGCCCGAACCGGACTCACCGACCAGACCGAAGGTGGTGCCCTCGGCCACGGAGAGGCTGACCTCCGCCACCGCCCGGGTGCTCCCCCGGGCGCGGGCGGCACGTGAGCGGAACTCGACGACGAGGTCGCGCACCTCGAGGACTGCCCGGCTCACGGCGTCGTCTCCACAGGACATGCGACCTCCTGGGTCGGCCCCACGGCGATCAGCCGCGGGTCGGAGTCGGTACAGACGTCCCGTGCCACCGGGCAGCGCTCCGCGAAGGCGCAGCCGCGCACGCTTCCCGGATCGCTCGGCACCGAGCCGGGGATCGCCGTGAGGGGCCGTCCCGGCGCGCCCTGTCCGGGCACGGCTCCCAGCAGGCCCCGGGTATAGGGGTGCCGGGGGTGGCGGAGCACCTCGCCGGTCCGCCCGTGCTCGACGACCCGGCCGGCGTACATCACGGCGGTGGAGTCGCAGACATCGGCGACCACGCCGAGATTGTGGGTGATCAACAGGACGGTGAAGCCCGACTCGGCCTGCAGTTCCAGGACGAGCCGCATGATCTGCCGGGCCACGGTGACATCGAGAGCGGTGGTCGGCTCGTCGAGGATGAGCAGGCGGGGACCGCTGATCAGCGCCATGGCGATCATCGCGCGTTGCAGCATGCCGCCGGAGAGCTCATGGGGGAACGACGCGGCGACCCGGCCGGGGTCGGGCAGTCCGACCCGGCCGAGGTGGTCGAGGGCGGTGGTGTCGGCACTCCTGCGGTCCAGCCCCAGGTGCCGCCGGGCGACCTGACGCAGCTGCCTGCCGATGCTCAGCACGGGGTTGAAGGCCGTCCCGGGGTCCTGGAAGACCAGCGAGATCGAGCCGCCGCGCAGTGCCGCACGCCGGTCCGGAGGCAGTGTGGTCAGCTCCGTCCCCTCCAGGCGGATGCTGCCGCTCACCCGGGCCTGCGCGGGCAGCAGGCCCAGGATCGCCATCCCGGTCAGGGTCTTGCCGCACCCGCTCTCGCCGACGATCCCGAGGACCTGCCCGGACGGTACGGCCAGGTCGACGCCGCGCACCGGCCGGCTGGGCGGCAGGTCGCGGCGGGGGAAGGACACGGCCAGGTCCGTCACTTCCAGCAAGGTGCTCATGAACGTACCGACCTGGGGTCGAGGAGGTCCCGCAGGGAGTCTCCGAGCAGGTTGAAACCGAGCACGGTGGCGAAGATGGCCAGGCCCGGGAAGGTGGAGATCCACCAGGAGTCGAACAGGGAGGCGCGGCCCTCGGCGACCATCAGGCCCCAGTCGGGGGACGGCGCCTGGGCGCCCAGGCCGAGGAAGGCCAGGGAGCCGGCGGCCAGGATCACGGAGCCCAGGTCGACGGTCGCCTGCACCAGGATCGGGCCGAGGCAGTTGCGCACGATGTGGCGGTAGAGGATGGCCGGCACCGGCACGCCCATGGAGCGTGCCGCCTCCACGAAGGGCCGGTCGCGCAGCGAGCGTGCCTCGGCGCGCACCAGGCGTGCGTACCACGGCCACCAGCTCACCGCGAGGGCGATGCCGGCGTGGAACAGTCCGGGGCCGAGGAGGGCGACCGTGACCATGGCCAGCAGCAGCGGTGGGAAGGACTGGAACAGCTCGGTGACGCGGGAGATCACCTGGTCGACCCAGCCTCCGCGGTAGCCGGCGAGCGCACCGAGCGGCACTCCGACGAACGCGGCGACCGCCACGACGGCCAGCGAGACCAGCAGTGCCGGCTGGGCGCCGAAGACGATGCGGGACAGCACGTCCCGGCCGACCTCGTCGGTGCCGAACCAGTGGGCCGCGCCGGGGGCGAGGCCGCGGGCCGCGACGTCCGCGGTGCCGCGGCCCTGTTCGGGATAGGGGGCGAGCAACGGCGCGCAGAGGGAGAGCACGACCAGGCCCGCCACGATCAGCACGCCCACGGTCCCGAAGCGGTCCCGGCGTGCGACGCGGAGCAGCCGCTGGACGGTTCCGGGCCGGGCGGGGACGGCGTCGGCGGCTTCGGCGGTGGTCGCCTTGGCGAGGCTGGAGGTCATGACGTCCTCACTCGGGGGTCGATCTTCGCCTGGAGGAGGTCCACGGCGGCGTTGGCGACGAGGTAGCCGACCGCGCCGAGAAGGGTGACGGCCATGATGGACGGATAGTCCACGGCGAGCATCGTCTCGGTCGCGAACTGCCCGATGCCCGGCCAGTTGAAGACCGTCTCCACGAAGAAGGTGCCGGTCAGCGAGTAGGCGACGGCCATGCCGAGGACGGTCAGCGTGGGCGGGAGCGCATTGCGCAGGGCGAGCGACCAGACGATGACCGGCTCCCGCAGGCCGTAGGCCCGGGCCGCGGTGATGTGGCCCTGCGACAGCACTTCGATCATGGAGGCGCGGGTCATCCGGGCGACCAGTCCCAACGGGTAGGCGGCCAGGGTGACCGCCGGCAGGATCAGATGGCCGAAACCGTCGCTGAAGGCCGTCCAGTTGCCGGTGAGCACACTGTCGAGCAGCGGAAAGCCGGTGACACCGCGGATCGGGTCGGTGAACTTCAGGGTGTTGCTGAACTCTCCGGTGGCGGGGAAGAGGTGCAGCCGGTCCACGAAGAGCACCTGGAGCAGCAGCCCGAGCCAGAAGGCCGGCATGGACACCCCGCCGATCGACAGCAGGCGGATCAGCCCGTCGAGCCGGCCGCCGGGGCGGGTGGCCGCCACCACGCCGAGGACCGTGCCGAGCAGTGCGGCGAGCACCATGGCGGCGCCGATCAGCTCCAGCGTGGCGGGCAGCCGGCCGGCGATCTCGCCGAGCACGGAGCGTTTGGTGGTCAGCGAGTAGCCCCAGTCACCGCGTACCAGCCCGGACAGGTATTTCCCGTACTGGACGGTCAGCGGCTGGTCCAGGCCGAGTTCGGCGCGCAGCCGGGCGGTCTGGGCGGCGGTCGCCTTGGGGCCGATGTAGGCCACGGCGGGATCGCTGGGCAGGACCCTCGCCAGAACGAAGGTGCCCATGGTCAAGGTCAGCAGGACAGCTGCCGACGAGGCCACCAGCCGTGCGAGATGTCGGAACATGTCCTTCGGTTCTCCAGTGTCGGTCTGCGGGGGTGTTCCGGCGGCAGGCCGCCGGAACCCGGCCCGAGGTCACGCGCCGGCGGGCTTCATCGAGGCGAAGAACACCGTGAAGGGATAGTTCTCGTTGAACCGGAATCCTTCAATCCTCTTGGGGACCACATAGACGGCCCGCGCGTCGTAGAGGGACAGTCCGGGCGCCTCGTCGTGGAGGACCTTCATGGCCTGGGCGTACAGCTCCTTGGCCCCGGCCGGGTCGGTGCCGGTCAGCGTGCCCGCCTTGTCGACCAGCCCGTCGTAGCGGGCGTTCTTCCAGTAGCTCAGGTTGAAGGACGGCTTGGCGCTGCTGTGGTAGAGCGAGAAGAGGTTGTCCGACCCGGCGTCGCTGTAGGTGGGCCAGTAGTAGAGGACGAACATGTCCTGGGCGGTGGCCGGGCCGGCCTTGGCGGCCTCCCACTGCTGGTTGAAGAGCTTGGACGTGACGTTCACGGTCACGCCGACCTTGGCGTACGCGTCCTTGATCAGCGGGACGAACCGGGCCTCGGCCTGGTTCTCGGCGGCGTAGGTGAGGTTGAGGGTGAAGCCGCCCTTGGGACGGCCCGCCTCGGCGAGCAGCGCCCTGGCCTTGTCGAGGTCCTGGGTGTAGGCGGGGACGGTGGGGTCGGAGGGGAAGATGCCCTGGGGCACCGGTCCGTGCGCCTGTGTTCCGTAGCCCTGGGCACCGACGGTGATGATGTCCTTGTACGGGGTGGCGTACGACAGGGCGCGACGGACCCTGG
The DNA here is from genome assembly GCF_042869095.1 of Streptomyces sp. NPDC007264. Lineage (NCBI taxonomy): Bacteria > Bacillati > Actinomycetota > Actinomycetes > Kitasatosporales > Streptomycetaceae > Streptomyces > Streptomyces sp. NPDC007264. The sequence continues at coordinate 164,556 of NZ_JBIAFD010000007.1, read as the reverse complement.
GGTCCTTCAGGGGTCCCCGGGTGGTGTTGAAGAAGGCGACGAAGTTGAACGGCGAGGCGTAGTCCCGGACCGTGTAGTCCCGCTTGCCCTTGAAGTCCTTGACGTTCTGCAGCGGGAAGGAGGTGGTGAAGTCGACCTCCTTGGCGGTGAGCATCTGCTGCGCGGTGACGGCGTCCGGCGTGATGCGCACGTCCACCGTCCGGTAGCCGGACGCGTGCCCCTTGTTCCAGTACGCGTCGTAACGGTCGAGCACGACCTCCTTGCCGGGGGTGTAGGAGGTGAGCCGGTAGGGGCCGGTGCCGCCGTCGGCGCCCTTGTTCTCGTAGTAGGACTTGTCCTTCGCGGCCGCGGCCAGCGCCTTGGGCGCGACGATCCAGGAGCCGTAGGTGGAGGAGGCTATGAGTTCCATGGGAGCGGCGTACTTGAGGTGCATCACGACCGTGTGGCGGTCGGGGGTGTCGATGGAGGCGAGCGGCGCCCAGATGAAGGACGCGCCGCTGTCCTTCTGTGCGGCCAGGATGCTCGCCTTCACCGCCGCGGCGTCCACCTTCTCGCCGTCGTGGAAGGTGATCCCCTGGCGGATCCTGAAGGTCCAGGTCTTGGCGTCCTGAGACTTCGTCCAGGACTCGGCGATCGCGGGGGTGTACTCCTCCACCGACCCCACCGGGTTCTTCCACAGCAGCGGCTCGTAGATGTTGCCGAGGTACATGGCCTCCGTGGAGAAGGACTTCACCGGGTCCAGGGTGGTGACGGCGGCCGACGACGCGACGGTCAGCACGGTGGCCCCTCGGCCGGTCGAGTCCGAGCCGGCGCAGGCGGTCAGGGTGAGGCCGCCGGCGGTGATCGCCGCCACGGCCGACAGGCCGAGTCGGCGTGGGGGAAGACGTCTCGGATGCACGGGGCACCTCCGGGGTTCGCAACGGGGGGAGGGATGGGATCCGGCCGCAGCGGCGGCGTTTCGGACAGTGTTGACCTGGGAGGTATAACTTGCAAATACCTGTCTTCCGTACTTCCCATGCCCTGGAGGCATAGTGGAGCTGCGCGTCCTTGAGTACTTCCTGTCGATCGTGGACCTGGGTTCGGTCACCGCCGCCTCCCAGGAGGTGCACGTCACGCAGCCGTCGCTGTCCCGCCAGATACGGCAGCTCGAGCACGAGCTCGGGCTGACGCTGTTCCGTCGCGGTGAGGGGGCCCTGCGGCTCAGCCCGGCCGGCCGGGCCTTCCTGCCCGTCGCCCGCGATCTGGTCGCCCGGGCCAGGCTGGCCCGGGACACGGCGCGCTCCATGGCCTCCGGCGCGGGCATCCCGCTGACCGTCATCGCCCCGGCCACCACCGTCACCGACGTGGTGGCCCCGTTCATCGTCGCCGGTGGCCCGCAGGGCCAGATCGTCGACGTCGTCGAGGCGTCCCCGCACGGTGTCTATGCGGCGCTCACCGTCGGCCAGGCCGACTTCGCCATCGGCACCCGGCCGCCCGGCTCGGAACTGGAGTATGTCGTCCTCGCCCAGGCCCCGGTCTGGGCCCAGGTCGCGCCCGACCATCCGTGGGCCGGCCGCGACCGGGTGAGGCTCGCCGACATCAGCAGCGGCCCGGTGATCGTCATGGACGAACTCCACGGGGTCCGCCGGGTTCTGGACGAGGCGGCGGCCAAGGCGGGCCTCGGGTACGACGCCGCCCACGTCGCCCGGGCGCCGGCGGTGGCCCAGGCACTCGCGGCGGCCGGCAAGGGTGCCTGCATCCTCTCCGACGACCCCCGCTTCGGGCTGCGGTCACTGCCGATCGATCTCGCCGACGGACCGCTGCTCGTCACCCTGTTCGGCGCCTGGGACCCGACCCACTACGCGGCCTCGCAGATCCGGGCCTGCCTGGACGATCTCGCCCGGTTCTGCCGGGAGCTGTTCGGCCCGGCCGGGTGACGGGCCGTCACCCGCCCATGCGCCAGCGGCATGAGGCACCGCCATGACAGGCATTCGACAAACTTCACCGGGCCGGAGCACGGTTCTGCATCACAGATGCCCGCGCCGCACAAGAACGGTGGAGCAGCATGAGAAACAGCAGAATCAGCAAGGCCCTGGCGGCCCTGGTCGTGGTGGTGGGCCTGCCCCTCACCGGCGCCGGCAGGGCATCGGCCACCACGGTCACCCCCGTCCCGGGTGACCCCCTCACCGGCAGCGGCTCGGTCAGCCGCACGCTGCTGACCCGTGCGGACCTGACCACCGGAAGCAGCACGGCACCGGTCGACGACTCCGCCTTCGCCCTGCCGGCCGGCGCGGCGCCGCCGAGCCACACCTTCGAGGGCACCCTCACGCTGAACGGGACCGCGACCGGCGGCGGGTTCAGCGAGCTGGTCGACACCTACAACCGGACCTCGTTCAGGGACTCGGTGTGGAAGCACCTGCCGCCCGTGTCGGTCACCTTCGTCCAGAACGGCAGCCATCTGATCCCCACGGTCCGCGGCCTGACCTACACGGGGTCGACGGTCTGGAACCTGGCCACGGGCCCCGGCAGGGTCTGGGACGAGAACGCGGACAACGGGATGACCCGCGCCTCCTTCCCCTTCGCGCTCGTCGAGCGGAACGCCAACTGCGTCCACAACGGCGAGATGACCTTCCTGTTCGACTCCAGCACCATCACCAAGGTGCGCTACCAGGTCACCCAGGAGACCTGCGAGTACCAGAAGTTCACCATGTGGGGGCAGCTGTCCGCCGGGTACACCCGTGCGACGGTCCCCGACGGCCCCGCCGTCGAGAACGCCTACGCGGCCGAGGTCGCCGACCGGCTGCCCACCAAGCCGATCAGCGCGCTGGCCACCGACTACCCCGGCGCCGGCATCGACCTCAGCCAGTTCGGGGCAGGGGTCACCCCGGCCGACATGACCTCCTACGGGCTGTTCGTCAACGGCGTCAACTACACCTCCGGCTGCACCACCCGCTACGGCGGCTACGCCTTCTGCTCCGAGATGCTGCTGCCGTCGTACTCCACCGCGAAGACGGCCTTCGCCGGCGTGGCCGCGATGCGGCTGCAGCAGCTCTACGGCGACGGCGTCACCCAGGAGCTCATCAGGACCTGGGTGCCCGAGACGGCCTCCGGTTCCGGTGACTGGTCGGGCGTCACACTGGACGACGCGCTCGACATGGCGACCGGCAACTACACCTCGTCCGGCTACGAGGTGGACGAGGGCGGGACGCAGATGTCCAACTTCTTCACCGCCGAGGCGTACACGTCCAAGATGGCCGACGCCCTGGTCTTCCCCCATCAGGCGGCCCCCGGCACCCAGTGGGTCTACCACAGCTCGGACACGTTCCTGGCCGCCCGCGCCGAGAACAACTACCTGCGGTCCAGGGCCGGCAGCGGCGCCGACATCTTCAACCTCCTCCGCGACGACGTGCTCACCCCGCTGCACGTCGGTCCCGACTCGCTGGCCGGCGAGCGCACCGACAACTCCGCCACCGGTGTGCCCTTCGGCGGCTACGGCATGTTCTGGACCCAGGACTCGATCGCCAAGGTCGCCGGGTTCCTCAACAACGACTCGGGCCGGATCGCCGGGGCCCAGGTGATCAGTCCCACCGCCCTGGCGGCCGCCATGCAGCGCGACCCGGCCGACCGCGGGCTGGTCACCACGGGCACGACGCCCTTCCGGTACAACAACGGCGTGTGGGCGAAGCAGTTCACCCCGGCCGCCTACCCGCAGTACAGCTGTTCCTTCTACGTGCCGTTCATGTCCGGCTTCGGCGGCATCACCGTGGCCATGGCACCCAACGGCGCCACGTACTACTACTTCAGCGACAACGACGAGTACTCCTGGTCCGGCGCCGTGAACGAGACCGACAAGATCAGTCCCATGTGCTGACCAAGCCGAACGGGAGAGTGCCGTGAGTCCCTCAGGGCGGGCCGTCGATCAGACGGACGCCCGGGACCCGGCACTCTCCCGTTCGGTATGCGCATGACGTCGCCGAGCGGTCATGCGTCACGTGTCGCCGGACCCCCGGCGGTCGGCCTCCGGCCCCTCCTCGGAGGGCGCCTCCGCGGCGGTCCCTTCGGTCGGCTCCTCCGCGGCGGCACCTCCGGCCGGCTCCTCCGCGGCTGCCTCCTCGGCTGCCTCTTCGGCCGACGTCTCCGCAGGCGCCTCAGCCTGGGTCTCCGCCTCCGCCTCCGCCTCGACCTCGGCCTCCACGGACGCCGCCGCCTCGGCCTCCACCTCCGCGGCCACCGCCGCCGACGTCTCCGCCGACTCCGCCAGGACCTCGTCGGCCACCAGCTTCGCCGCCTCCTTGGCGTCGGACAGCAGCACCGTGTCCTGCGGCGCCTGGTCCTCGAAGTTCTCCGGGTGGTGGCAGGCCACCCGCTGTCCCGGCTTCAGCTCCAGGAGCTGCGGCTCGGTCGTGCGGCAGATCTCCGTCGCCTTCCAGCACCGGGTGTGGAAGCGGCAGCCGCTCGGCGGCGCGATCGGTGAGGGGACGTCGCCCTGGAGCAGGATGCGCTCGCTCTTCGCCGCCTTGCGCCTCGGGTCCGGGATCGGCACCGCCGACATCAGCGCCTTGGTGTAGGGGTGCATCGGCGCCTTGTACAGCGAGTCGCGGTCGGCGAGCTCGACGATCTTGCCGAGGTACATCACCGCGATCCGGTCCGAGACGTGCCGGACCACCGAGAGGTCGTGCGCGATGATCACGTATGTCAGGCCGAGTTCCTCCTGGAGGTCGTCCAGCAGGTTCACGACCTGCGCCTGGATCGACACGTCCAGCGCGGAGACCGGCTCGTCGGCCACGACCAGCTTGGGGTTGAGCGCGAGCGCGCGGGCGATGCCGATGCGCTGGCGCTGACCGCCGGAGAACTCGTGCGGATAGCGGTTGTAGTGCTCGGGGTTGAGGCCCACGACCGACAGCAGCCGCTGTACTTCCTTCTTGATGCCGCCCTCGGGCGTGACACCCTGCAGCCGGAAGGGAGCGCCCACGATGGTGCCGATCGTGTGCCGCGGGTTCAACGACGAGTAGGGGTCCTGGAAGATCATCTGCACGTCGCGGCGCAGCGGGCGCATCCCGCCGACGCCCAGGTGCGTGATGTCCCGGCCCTCGAACTCGATCGTCCCGGCGGTCGGTTCGAGCAGCCGGGTGATCAGCCGGCCCATCGTCGACTTGCCGCAGCCGGACTCGCCCACCACGCCGAGCGTCTCACCGGCCTTGACCTCGAAGTCCAGACCGTCGACGGCGCGCACCGCACCGACCTGGCGCTGGAGCAGGCCCTTGCGGATCGGGAAGTGCTTCTGGAGCCCGGTGACCTTCAGCAGGGTCTCGCCGGGGGCGGCCTCCTCGGTGAGGGTGGCACCGCCGGTCTGCGCAGGAATCGTCACTGCCGCGTCTTTGGGGTTCTCGCTCACAGCTTCGGCGCAATCTCTTCGGTCCAGATACGCTCCCGCTGCTCCTGCGTCAGGTGGCAGGCGGCCCAGTGCCGGCTGCCGACCTCGGTCAGCTCGGGGCGGACCGTGCGGGTGACGTTGTCCTTCGGGAGGTCGGCGTACGGGCAGCGCGGGTTGAAGGCGCAGCCGGACGGGACGTTGATGAGGGAGGGCGGGGAGCCCTTGACCGGGATGAGGCGGTCGGTCTGCTCGCGGTCGAGGCGCGGCATCGAGCCGAGCAGACCCCAGGTGTAGGGGTGCCGGGGCTCGTAGAACACCTTCTCGGCAGGGCCCCGCTCGACACAGCGACCGCCGTACATCACCAGGATGTCGTCGGCGAGTTCGGCGACGACGCCCAGGTCGTGGGTGATGATGACGACCGCGGAACCGAACTCCTTCTGCAGGTCGCGGATCAGGTCGAGGATCTGCGCCTGCACGGTCACGTCGAGTGCCGTGGTCGGCTCGTCCGCGATGAGCAGCTCGGGGTTGTTGACCAGCGCCATCGCGATCATCGCGCGCTGGCGCATACCGCCGGAGAACTCGTGCGGGTAGCTGTCGACCCGCTTGTCCGGCTGGGGGATGCCAACCCGGTCGAGCATCTCGATCGCCCGCCTGCGGGCGGTCTTCTTGTCGACGTCGTGGTGGATGCGGTACGCCTCCACGATCTGCTGGCCGATCGTGTAGTACGGGTGCAGCGCGGACAGCGGGTCCTGGAAGATCATCGCCATCTCGCGGCCGCGCAGCTTGCGCACATGGTCCGGGTCGGCGGACAGCAGTTCCGTGCCGTCCAGCCAGATCTCGCCGGAGATCTGCGCCTTGCGCTTGCCGTACTGGCCGGCGGTGTGCAGGCCCATGATGCCGAGCGAGGTCACCGACTTGCCGGATCCGGACTCGCCCACGATGCCGAGGGTCTTGCCCTTCTCCAGCTGGAAGCTGAGCCCGTCGACGGACTTGACCAGGCCGTCGTCGGTCGGGAAGTGCACCTTCAGGTCGCGCACTTCGAGGAAGGCCGTCGGCGCGGGCGAACCGCTCGTGGGCTCGCCCACGGCCGCTCCGCTCTTGCTGAGTTCGGTCATGCGAGCCTCACTCGGGGGTCGATCACGGCGTACAGGACGTCCACCACGAGGTTGGCGATCAGCACCGCGAGAGAAGTGATCAGGGTGACGCCCAGGATGATGGGCAGGTCCTGGTTCTTGATGGCGTTGAGCACCGCCTGCCCGAGACCGGGCAGGTTGAACGTCGACTCGGTCAGGATGGCTCCGCCGATGAGGGCGCCGAGGTCCATGCCCAGCATGGTGAGGATGGGCGTCATCGTGGAGCGCATGGCGTGCTTGCCGATGACGGTCTGCTCCTTGAGGCCCTTCGCGCGCGCCGTGCGGATGTAGTCCTCGCCGAGGATCTCCAGCATGGTGGCGCGGGTGATCCGGGCGTACATCGCCGCGTACAGGAACGCGAGGGTGATCCAGGGCAGGATCATGGCGCCGAACCAGCCGCTGAAGCTCTGGTCCAGGGGCACGTACTGCGCGTCGATCCACTTCAGGCCGAAGACGAAGATCGCGGAGGCGAGCATGCCGGTGAAGTAGATGGGGAGGGAGACACCCGACAGTGCGACGACCATGGCAGTGCGGTCCCAGAGGCTGCCGCGCTTGAGCGCCGAGAGGACACCCGCCGAGACACCGAAGAGCAGCCACAGGACGGCGGCACCGAGGGCGAGGCTCACGGTCACCGGGAAGCGGTCGGTCAGCACCGGCCAGACGGCCTGCTCGCTGCGGAAGGAGTAGCCGAAGCACGGCGCGGCGCAGTGGGTCACGTCGCCGCCGCCCGAGTAGGTGCGGCCGACGAAGATGCCCTTGAAGAACTCCCAGACCTGGGAGTAGATCGGGTCGCCGAGTCCGAGCTTCTGCCGCACCGCCTCGACGGCGGCGGGGTCGGCCTGCTTGCCCACGAAGCTCGAGGCGATGTCGACCCCCGCCCACTTGGGGATGAGGAAGAAGATGCCGAAGACCACCATGACGATGACCACGAGCATCACTGCGGCGGCGAACAGCCGCCTGATGAGGTAAGCGAGCACAGCTAACGGCCCGCCGCGGACCGCGGGCCACCGGTGGGGGTACCTCCCACGCCTTTTGGGCGGTGGGGGACTCCCGGTGGCCCGCGGTCACGCCGCGCCGGCCTTCACCTGCCTTTCGTGCCGTACGGCGGGTGTGCCGGGTTTACTTCGCGGACTTCAGACCGAGGTTGACGAAGTCGTACATGCCGCTGTAGCCGTCGGTCGTGTAGACGTTCGCCAGGTTGTCCGAGCGCCAGTTGATGAACTTCTCGAAGACGAAGGGCAGGTAGTAGCCGCCCTCCATGACCTTGTGGTTGATCTCCGTGGCGATCTTGGTCTTGCCCGCGTCGTCCAGCGTGTTGACGTACTGGTCGAACAGGCCGTCGATCGCCTTGTCCTTGATCAGCGCGTAGTTGGAGTTACCGCTCTGCAGGATGTACTTGCTGTTCCACAGCGGCAGACCGAAGCCCTGGACGGACGGGAAGTCCGGGCCCCAGCCCATGATGATGATGCCGTAGCCCTTCTTCGCGACGTTCGAAGGGCTGCCGATGATGCCGGTGGTCTGCGAGCCGTCGTACTGGTCGATCTGCGCGGTGATGCCGACCTTCTTCAGCGACGCCTGCAGGGACTGGGCGGTGGCCACCTCGACCGGCTTGTTGTTGCGGACGGCGATGGTGGTCGAGAAGCCGCTGGGCTTGCCGCAGGCCTTCAGCTCTTCCTTGGCCTTGGCGGCGTTGCCGTTCTTGTTGGCGCCGGAGAGCTCGTACGGGTCGTACTTCTGGCCCTCGGCACCCGCGACGGACGGCGGCAGCATGTTGGTGCCGATGTCACCACCGGCGACCGGGCCACCACGGGCGGTCTGCAGCGACACGTGGTCGGCGCCGTAGATCACGGCCTTGCGGCAGTGCTCGTTGTCGAACGGCTTCACGCTCTGCGGGAAGACCGCGTAGCGGATGTAGCCGGAGACCGGGTTGTCCAGGTTGGCCTTGTGCTGCTTCAGGGCGGTGGTGCGGCCCTGCGGCGACATGCCGGTCTGGTTGATGTCCAGGTCCAGGTCACCGTTGATCAGGCGCTGGTCGAGCTGGTTGGCGTCCGAGAAGAACTGGACGTGGATCTTGTCCGGGTACGCCTTGCGGATCGGGTCCGAGGACTGCTTCCACTGGGGGTTGCGGACCAGCGTCAGGTCCTTGCCCGGGCTGTACGACTGGAACTTGTACGGACCGGAGGAGAAGGGGTGCAGACCGTACTTGGACTTGGTGTCCATGTCCTGGCGGACCGGGGAGGCCGAGACCAGGGCCAGCATCTCCTCGAAGTCCGAGTTGGCCTTCGGGAGGTGGAAGACGATGGTCTTGTCGTCCGGCGTGTCTATGGCCTTCAGACCCAGCTTGTCCTTGCTGGTGTCCTTGTAGGGGCCCTTGTACTCGCCCTTGGGGTCGAGGACGTCCTTCAGGTACACCGGGCCGCCGGACAGCACGTCCTGCGCCCACACGCGCTCGATGCCGTACTTGATGTCCTTGGACGTGATCGGCTTGCCGTCCTCCCACGTGACGCCGTCACGCAGGGTGTACGTGTAGGTCTTGCCGTCGTCGGAGACCTTGGCGAGCCCGGTGGCGAGGTCCGGGGTCAGCTCGGCACCGGCCTTGCCCGGCTGCGTCTGGTTCGTGACGAGCTGGCGGCTGTAGTAGCGGGCGAAGTTCCACATGAAGCCGTAGTAGCCGCGCGTGGTGTCCCACGAGTCGGCGTCCTGGGCGCCACCGAAGTTCAGCGTCCCGCCCTTCTTGGCCGCGGAGGCCTGGGCGACCTTGTTGTTGGCGGCGTCGAAGCCGGCCGCACCGGTCTTCGAGCCGCCGCCGTTGTCATCGCCGCCGCCGCACGCCGCCGTGGTCAGCAGCGCGGCGACCGCGGCAGCAGCGGCCAACGCCTGCTTACGCCGCCCTGAGGTGCGTTGGGTAGTCACGATCTCGGATCCTCCGGATTGATGAGAGACCCCGTGCAGGTGCCACGGGACGCTTGGGGTACGGCAGTCAGCGGGAACCCTTCGGGTCCAGCGCGTCCCGCACGCCGTCGCCGAAGAGGTTGAAGGCAAGAACGGTGATGAAGATCGCTACACCCGGGACCACCATGTACATGGGGTCCGACTCGTAGTAGTCGATCGCGCTCGAAAGCATCTGCCCCCAGGAGGAGGTGGGCGGCTTGACGCCCACGCCCAGGAAGCTGAGTGCCGCCTCGGTGAGGATGTTGGTGGGGATCATCATCGTCGTGTAGACGATGATCGGGGCGACGAGGTTGGGCAGCAGTTCCTTGAACAGGATGTAGAACCGCCCCGCGCCCAGCGATCGCGCGGCCTCGACGTACTCGCGCTCGCGCATCGAGAGCGTCTGGCCGCGCACCACGCGTCCGATGTAGGGCCAGCCGAAGAAGCCGATGACCAGGATCATCACGAACACGCGCACACTGGATCCGGTCAGGCCCAGCATGTCGTTCGGCATGACGGAGACCAGGGCGATCGTGAACAGCAGCTGCGGGAAGGCCAGCAGACCGTCCATCACGCGGCTGATGAGCGAGTCGACCCAGCCGCCGAAGAAGCCGGCGAGGATGCCCAGCACGGTGCCCAGCACGACGGCGACCATGGCGGACAGGAAGCCCACCAGGAGCGAGACGCGGGCGCCGTAGAGGACGCGCGCGAAGATGTCGCGGCCGTTGACCGGCTCCACGCCCAGCAGGTGGTCGCCGCTGAGCCCGCCGAGCGACCCCTTGGGAGTGCCGAACAGCGGGTCGATCAGGTTCTCGTGGTAGGCGTCCGGATCCTGGCCGACCAGGTTCGTGATCAGCGGGGCGAGCAGGGCGACCGCGATGAGGACGAGCACGACGACGCCGCCCGTGAGGGCGAGTTTGTCCCGCTTCAGGCGCTCCCAGGCGATCCGGCCCAGGGAACGCCCCTGTACGGCCTTCACCCCGGCGCCGGCGAGCGCTGCTTCCTCGGCAGCGCTCGGAGCCGCTTCCGTGGTGGGCTCGTGCAATGGTGCCGTCATGTGGCAGGGACCCCTCTCAACCGGCGGTGGCCGGCCCGCACTCGCCGCGGTGGCGGCGTCTTCAGTCCGTCGTACGCAGGGGTGGACACCCCTGGTGCGGGAGTCTTCAACGGTTCTGCGATCTGTTGCCAGACTTGGCGGTGAATGGATGCGTAAACGTGATGCGAGCAGGAGTGTTCCGTTATCCGGACAGTGGGTAACGGGGGGCGGACGGGAGCGTATGGGACACGTGGGGCGAAAACCGCCTCATCCACCCTCATCTACGCGCGAAGAGGAACCGCCGTCGTCGAGCACGTCCGAGGCTGTCGAGAACGTCCGGGGCCGGGGAGCGCGTCCGGGGCCGGGAACCGTCCGGGTCAGTATGCTCCCGAGACGGGTGGATAGCCGTAGCCGCCGACGGCGGGGGCCTGGGCCGGTGCCGCGTGCGCCTCGCGGTCGTAGAAGGGGCGGGCGCGGGCCCGGAGCCACATCGCGACCGGGTCGTACTCGTCGGACATCACGACGGTCGACACCGGCAGCCCCTCGGGAACGGCGACGACGGACTGCTGCATCATCGCGCGCACCGAGTCCACGGCGGGCGGCGAGGTGTCGTACACATCCAGGCCGATCGCCAGGTACGGCGCTCCCAGCGCGGGCTGCACCCAGGCACGGCGCAGCGAGCGCACGGCGGGCGTCCGGTGCGCGTTCTGTGCGAGGAGGGCGTAGAACTGCGGGATCTCGACGGCCGGTTCCGAGAGTCTGAGGGGTCCCGCGGGCTGGCGCTCCAGGCCGGTGGCGATGCGGCGCAGGTCCAGCCAGGGGATGCCGACACCGCCGCCGGGCGCGTGCGGGTTGAGCCAGAGGCCGTGGTGGTCCGGGTAGAGGGTGCGGGCCGCGTCGAGGCCGTCGATCACCTCGTACGAGCGGTTCCAGCCGCTGGCCGACAGTTCCTGGGCGGAGGTGACGCAGGGCGCGTAGCCGTGGCCGCCCACCTCCATGGTCCCGTACTGGGCGTCGGGCGAGCCGGCCTGGCCGCGCCACAGCAGCATCCAGACCTGGCCGGACGACGGGGTCGCCAGCGTGTGAAGGAGCGCCTCGTAGGCGTCGTAACGCCCGGGCGTCACCTGGCGCAGCATGTGCTCGACCTGCCCGGCCGCGGCCGTGCCCGACGCGCTCACCCTCTACCGCCCCTTCACGAACAAGCCCGACCGTCCCGACGGATGTCCTCCGCGCGTCGCGCGCGGACGTCAGCCGCACCACCCCGACCGGACCATTCTCCACTGTCCGGGAACCGACCCCGGCTCCCGGCCGGGAGCGACTCCCGCTCCGGCCATGAAACCAGGTTACGGCGCGCAGGGGACAGCAACGCGACGCGCGCCGCCCCGCCGTGGGCCGCCCCTCGGCCCGCCGCCGGCCGCGCGCCGCCCACCGTCCGCGGGCCGTTCAGCAACCGCGCTGGTAGAAGGGCCGCACCCGCTCCCGCAGCCAGTCGCACACCGGGTCCTGGGCCATGTCGAGGAACACCATGTTCACGGGTGTGGCGACGGGTACCTTGCCGAGCGCCCGGCCGAGTGCCTCCAGCGGGAGCGCCTGCGGGTCGGCCTCCGCGGGGGAGGCGAGTTCGACCCCGATGACCATGACCGGGTCGGCCGTCTCGATGGCGGCCAGGCAGCGGCGCGCGGTGACCACCACGCCGGCCTGGTCGAACTCGGCCGACGCGGCGGCGAGGAAGTCCACCGGATCCTCCTGCCAGTCGGGTTCGAAGAGACGCACACGGCCGCCGCTCGCCGGGCCGTCGAGCGGGGTGCGGCCGGCCCGGCACAGCTCGGCCACCGCGTCCGGCGGCAGCGGCACACCGACCACACCGCCGGGATTGACCGCGATGCCGACCTGCGGGGGCAGTCCGCGGGCGAACTCCGCGGCGGGCGCGATCGTGTACGACATGTGCGGGCCGACGACCTGGCGGAACTGCTCCTCCGAGCTGAACACCGGCACGTACGCCTGGCCCTCGATGTCCAGGGTGGGCAGGTCGAGGGGACCGCTGTGCGGGCCGCCGCCGTCCGGCAGCGGTACCCAGAGGAAGCTGCGGCCGAGGACCTCGACGATCCGGCCGGCTGCCGAGGGGACGCCGAGCGAGGCGGAGAGCACCTCCTCCAACTCGTTGCCCGGCCATCCGCCGTGCGGATGGGGGTGCGCCTGTGCCGGGAAGTCCGCGGGAAGATCCGCTGGGAAGTCCATCTGCCTACCGCCTGCTCAGAACCGCTGCTGTGGCAGCAAAGGCTAACGCGTGCGCGCCGGCAGCCGGTCAGCCCGCGAAACCGATCCGGCGCAGGGCGTCCGCCGCGTCCCGGTCCAGCAGCACCGCCGAGCCGCAGCCCCGCGGCAGACGGCCCCGCTCGACGGAGCGCAGCAGCCGCCGCATCGCCCGGCGGTGCCTGAGGAAGGCGTACCGCGAGACGCCGCGGCCGCGGCTGCGCTGGCCGGCCAGCGCCGTGTCGGCGCCGACGTCGAGCACGACCAGGTGCAGCGTGCCGCCGCGGCGGCGGGCCTCCCGGGCCAGCCAGCCGCGCACCCATGCCTGGGTGCCGCAGTCGTGCACGACGATCCCCGTGCCCGCGCGCAGCGCGCGGCGCAGGCCCGCGTAGTGGGCCAGACGGACGAGGGGGCGGTAGACCGCGTACGGCAGGACGCCTGCCATACGGGTGTCCCAGCGGTCGCGGGTGTCCTGGGAGTCGATGCGGGTGCCCCGCACGGCGCGCCGCATGAGTGTGGACTTGCCGCTGCCGGGCAGCCCGGTGATCACGACGAGGTCGCCCGCGCGGAAGGTGAGCCCGTGGGGGCTGCGCCCCGCGCGCTCGCGCAGGTCGCGCACCACGGCCGCCCGCAGGGGGCCGCAGGTCTCCAGGGCCCTCGCTCCGGGCTGCTTGCGCACTGTGACGCCCGAGGTCGTGGCGTATGCCGTGGTCCTGTTCACCGTGATCGTCCTCCCTTGGGGCCGGGACGTACCTGTCCCCGTCGAGCGTAAAGAGAAGGTAATGCACGGTGTCTCGCGTTTTCGTGCCCGTACCGCCACAAGCCGGTTACAGATGGGGTCTGCCACCACCGGGTGGGGCGTGCGATGATGAGCGCGCCAACTGCATACCGGCCGCTTGAATCCGCGCGGGAGAGTTCCGGGTACCGACGTGTGCCCGGGCGCCGAAGGAGCAAGTCCCTCCCTTGAATCTCTCAGGCCCCGAACCGCGCGGGCGAGGCACATCTGAAAAGCGGGCCGCCGACCAGTGGCTCCACCCAAGGTGCAAGCCGTGACGACCCCGCGGGAGTCATGGCGAACCTCTCAGGTTCCGATGACAGATGGGGAGGAACGACCCCGTCCTCCCCACGCACGGCTCCGTCCGCGCGGGGGACTCCATCGCCCTGGGAGCACACACCGATGAGCAGCAGCCCCCCGCGTCGTACCGCGCTCGACGCCCTGCATCGTTCGCTCGGCGCGACGATGACCGACTTCGCCGGCTGGGACATGCCCCTGCGATACGGCTCCGAGCGCGAGGAGCACCTCGCGGTCCGTACGAAGGCGGGCCTCTTCGACCTCTCGCACATGGGCGAGATCACGGTCACCGGTCCCGAGGCGGACCGCTTCCTGGACCACGCCCTGGTCGGCAGCATCTCCTCCGTCGGCGTCGGCCGCGCCCGCTACACGATGATCTGCCGGGAGGACGGGGGCATCCTCGACGACCTGATCGTGTACCGGCTGGCGGAGCGGGAGTACATGGTCGTCGCCAACGCCTCCAACGCCCAGGTGGTGCTGGACGCGCTGGTGGAGCGCTGCTCCGGCTTCGACGCCCGGGTGCGCGACGACCGGGACGCCTACGCGCTCATCGCCGTCCAGGGCCCCGAGTCCCCCGGCATCCTGGGGTCCCTGACCGACGCCGACCTGGACGGCCTGAAGTACTACGCGGGCCTTCCCGGCACGGTCGCCGGCGTCCCGGCTCTCATCGCGCGCACCGGGTACACCGGCGAGGACGGCTTCGAACTGTTCGTCGCCCCCGAGCACGCCGAGAAGCTGTGGCAGGCGCTGACCGAGGCGGGCGCGCCCGCCGGCCTCGTCCCGTGCGGGCTGTCCTGCCGGGACACGCTGCGCCTGGAGGCCGGCATGCCGCTGTACGGGCACGAGCTCAGCACCTCCCTGACACCCTTCGACGCCGGGCTCGGCCGGGTCGTGAAGTTCGAGAAGGAGGGCGACTTCGTGGGGCGCGCGGCGCTGCGCGAGGCCGCCGGGCGGGCGGCGCAGAACCCGCCGCGCGTGCTGGTCGGCCTGGTCGCGCAGGGCCGGCGGGTCCCGCGGGCCGGGTACGCGGTCGTCGCCGGCGGCGAGGTGGTCGGCGAGGTCACCTCGGGCGCCCCCTCCCCCACGCTGGGCAAGCCCATCGCGATGGCGTACGTCGACGCGGCGCACTCCGCGCCCGGCACCACCGGGGTCGCGGTGGACATCCGGGGCAGCCACGAGCCGTACGAGGTCGTGGCGCTGCCGTTCTACAAGCGCCGGAAGTAGACACTGGGCGCGGGCCGGACGTGCCCACGGCGCCCCTCCGCCCCGCTCACGAACACCTTCAGCAGTCCCCCACTCACCACCACTCCCGCGTGTACAGGAGAATCCAGGCCATGAGCAATCCCCAGCAGCTGCGTTACAGCAAGGAGCACGAGTGGCTGTCGGCCGCCGAGGACGGCGTCGCGACGGTCGGTATCACGGAGTTCGCGGCCAACGCGCTCGGCGATGTCGTGTACGTCCAGCTCCCGGAGGTCGGTGACACCGTGACCGCGGGCGAGACCTGCGGCGAACTGGAGTCCACCAAGTCCGTGAGCGACCTGTACGCCCCGGTGTCCGGCGAGGTCACGGAGACCAACGAGGACGTCGTCAACGATCCGTCGCTGGTGAACTCGGCCCCGTTCGAGGGTGGCTGGCTGTTCAAGGTGCGCATCACCGAGGAGCCGGCCGACCTGCTGTCCGCCGACGAGTACGACGCCCACATCGCCGGCTGAGGGGCCGTGGCACACATGTCGGTTCTCAACACGCCCCTGCACGAGCTCGACCCCGACGTGGCCGCCGCGGTCGACGCCGAGCTGCACCGTCAGCAGTCCACCCTCGAGATGATCGCCTCGGAGAACTTCGCCCCGGTCGCGGTCATGGAGGCCCAGGGCTCGGTGCTCACCAACAAGTACGCCGAGGGCTATCCCGGCCGCCGCTACTACGGCGGCTGCGAGCACGTCGACGTGGTCGAGCAGATCGCCATCGACCGCGTCAAGGAGCTCTTCGGCGCGGAGCACGCCAATGTGCAGCCGCACTCGGGCGCCCAGGCCAACGCGGCGGCGATGTTCGCGCTGCTCCAGCCCGGTGACACGATCATGGGTCTGAACCTGGCGCACGGCGGGCACCTGACCCACGGAATGAAGATCAACTTCTCCGGCAAGCTCTACGCCGTGGTGGCCTACCACGTCGGCGACGACGGCGTCGTCGACATGGACGAGGTGGAGCGGCTGGCCAAGGAGTCCCGGCCGAAGCTGATCGTGGCCGGCTGGTCCGCCTATCCGCGTCAGCTGGACTTCGCCGCCTTCCGCCGGATCGCGGACGAGGTCGGCGCCTACCTCATGGTCGACATGGCGCACTTCGCCGGCCTGGTGGCGGCGGGCCTGCACCCCAACCCGGTGCCGCACGCCCATGTCGTCACCACCACGACCCACAAGACGCTGGGCGGTCCGCGCGGCGGAGTGATCCTCTCGACGGCCGAGCTGGCCAAGAAGATCAACTCCGCGGTCTTCCCGGGTCAGCAGGGCGGCCCGCTGGAGCATGTGATCGCGGCCAAGGCGGTCGCCTTCAAGGTCGCCGCGTCGGAGGAGTTCACGGAACGGCAGCGGCGGACGCTGGAGGGCGCGAGGATCCTCGCCGAGCGCCTGGTCCGGGACGACGTCAAGGCCGTGGGGGTGGACGTGCTGTCCGGCGGCACCGACGTGCACCTCGTCCTGGTCGACCTGCGCGACTCGGAGCTGGACGGCCGGCAGGCCGAGGACCGTCTCCACGAGGTCGGCATCACGGTCAACCGCAACGCGATCCCGAACGACCCGCGGCCGCCGATGGTGACCTCCGGCCTGCGGATCGGCACGCCCGCCCTGGCCACCCGCGGCTTCACGGCCGAGGACTTCGCCGAGGTCGCGGACGTCATCGCCGAGGCGCTGAAGCCGTCCTACGACGCGCAGGCGCTCAGGACCCGGGTGAAGGCCCTGACCGACAAGCACCCGCTGTACCCCGGTCTGAAGTAATTTCGTACGCTTTCCGTCGTACGGATGTCCGGGGCACCGCGCACACTGGGTGGGTGAGCGCGGTGCCCCGTCTCATGGACCACTCCTCCGTCCCCTCCCCCTCCGGGCGCCTCCCGCCCCCGGAGCCCAGCTCCCACGACGGACAACGGCGTCCGTCGAGACCCTAGGAGACCTTCCGTGGCCATCTCGGTCTTCGACCTGTTCTCGATCGGCATCGGCCCCTCCAGCTCCCACACGGTCGGGCCCATGCGGGCGGCGCGCATGTTCGCCCGCCGGCTGCGCAACGAGGGGCTGCTGGACTCCGTCGGGTCGCTGCGCGCGGAGCTGTACGGCTCCCTCGGCGCCACCGGCCACGGCCACGGCACGCCCAAGGCGGTGCTGCTCGGCCTGGAGGGCGCCTCACCGCGCACGGTGGACGTGGAGACGGCCGACGACCGGGTGTCGGCGATCAGGGAGTCGGGCCGGATCCGGCTCCTCGGTGACCACGAGATCGCCTTCTCCTTCGACGACGACCTGGTCCTGCACCGCCGCAAGGCCCTCCCCTACCACGCGAACGGCATGACCCTGCGGGCCCACGACGCCTCCGGGGCCGAGCTGCTGACGAAGACGTACTACTCGGTGGGCGGCGGCTTCGTCGTGGACGAGGACGCGGTCGGCGCGGACCGCATCAAGCTGGACGACACGGTCCTGAAGTACCCCTTCCGCACCGGCGACGAGCTGCTGACGCTGGCCCGCGAGACGGGCCTGTCCATCTCCTCGCTGATGCTGGAGAACGAGCGGGCCTGGCGCACCGAGGAGGAGGTCCGCGCGGGGCTGCTGGAGATCTGGCGGGTGATGCGGGCGTGCGTGGCGCGCGGCATGTCCCGCGAGGGCATCCTGCCGGGCGGCCTGAAGGTGCGCCGCCGTGCCGCGGTCACCGCCCGCCAACTGCGCGCCGAGGGCGACCCGGTGGCCCGCGCGATGGAGTGGATCACGCTCTACGCGATGGCGGTGAACGAGGAGAACGCGGCCGGCGGGCGGGTCGTGACCGCGCCCACCAACGGCGCCGCGGGCATCATCCCGGCGGTCCTCCACTACTACATCGACTTCGTGCCCGGCGCGGACGAGGACGGCGTGGTCCGCTTCCTGCTCGCCGCCGGCGCGATCGGCATGCTCTTCAAGGAGAACGCCTCCATCTCCGGCGCCGAGGTCGGCTGCCAGGGCGAGGTGGGCTCCGCCTGCTCGATGGCGGCGGGCGCCCTGGCGGAGGTGCTGGGCGGCACGCCGGAGCAGGTCGAGAACGCGGCCGAGATCGGCATGGAGCACAACCTCGGCCTGACCTGCGACCCGGTCGGCGGCCTGGTCCAGATCCCGTGCATCGAGCGCAACGGCATGGCCGCGGTGAAGGCGGTCACGGCGGCACGGATGGCGATGCGCGGCGACGGCTCGCACAAGGTCTCGCTGGACAAGGTCATCAAGACCATGAAGGAGACCGGCGCGGACATGAGCGTGAAGTACAAGGAGACGGCCCGGGGCGGGCTGGCGGTGAACATCATCGAGTGCTAGATCGGTTCGGTGTTCGTCACCGCGGGAGCCCGCCGGCGGAGAGCTGGTGCCGTGTTCCATCGGCCACCGGACGCGCCGTGACCGTGTGCGGCACACTGCTCGGCAGCGGAACTCGCCGCAGCAGTTGATCCCGCCGCGCAAGGATGCCTGAATGCCCCACGAGCTCGTGTCCCACCACATATCGGCGAGCGACTTGTCGCTCCTCGACGTCCTGGAGGGCGCCGGACCCGGATCGGTCGGCCTCCAGGTCACCGATCTCGACAGGCCCGGCTACGAGCGTGTGGCGGACTTCCTCACCGACCACGGGGGGCTGGTCCGCGTTCTGACGCTCCACCCCCACCGGGGGTTCTTCGACCATGGCGACCTGCGGGATGTCGACTTCGCGGCCCGTTGTCCGAACCTCGAGTCGCTGGACGTCAGGCGGGTCCTGTTCGACGGGTCGGTGTTCGTCCATCCCGTCCTGCGGGATCTGCGGCTGAAGCAGTCGAAGTACACCGGCGGCCCCCGGATCTCCGTCGGCGCGGCGCAGCCGCTCGAGGTGCTCGAGGTCGAGGACTGCCACATCGAGGCGGACGTCCTCGCGATCGGTCCGGAATCACGACTCGAGGTCTTCAGGTACTCCCTCGACGAGGACTACGCGGAGGCATGCCCGGATCGCTTCGAGCTGCTCGGCACGCGGCTGGAGGAGATCTACGTCAACGCCTGCTGGGCGTACAGGGTGACCACCAGCACGGCGTCGGAACGGCTCAACCGGCGCCGGACCTTCCTCGCCGGACAGTACGGCAGCGTGACCCACGTGCGCGACGACGGCGACGGGGAAAGGCTCGTCCTCCGGCAGGGACCGCAGGACGACTGACGGGCCGCCCGCGGCAAGCACGGCGGACGGCTGATGCCCGGGACCTTCGGGGCAATCGCGGCCGATGTTCCTCCCGGGGCTACCGGGCGGTAACCGCTCTCTCCTAAGCTGCCGTCAACTCGACGGCAGTGAAGGGGAGTTGACAGGTGCGACTGGTAGGGGCGACAAGACGGCTGGCGGCGCTGCTGGGTGCCGCCGCGATACTGGTGTCGGCAGGGGGCACCGCCCGGGCGGCGGACCCCTCGTTCTCCGGCACGACCGCGATCGGAACGCACAACGCGTACGAGAAGGACAAGTACACGTACTTCGCGCAGGCCCTCGACTCCGGCGCCTCGCTGCTGGAGCTGGACGTCTACGCCGACATCCTCAGCAAGCGCTGGCGGGTCAGCCACAGCAATCCGCTCGGCAACGACAACAACTGCGAGGCCGCGAAGACCCCGGCCGAGCTCTACAGCAAGAGCCGCAACCAGGATCTCGGCAGCTGCCTCGACAACATCGCCGCCTGGCACCAGCTCCACCCCGACCACCGGCCGATCATCTTCAAGGTGGAGATGAAGGTCGGCTTCTACGACAAGGGCGGGCTGGGCCCGGACGAGTTCGACGCGCTGGTGTCCTCGAAGCTGGGGGACATCGTCTACAAGCCGTCGGACCTGCTGGGCGCCACCCATCCGACGCTCGACGCGGCCGCCAGGGCGGGTGCCTGGCCCTCCCGCGACGACCTCCGGGGCAAGGTCATGTTCGAACTCATCCCCGGCACGGTCGAGATGAACAACCCGTTCGACTCCTACTGGACGGACGAGGAGTACGGCGACCACCTGCGCGACCTGTACGCCGCCGGGAACATCTCCAGGGCCCAGGCGTTCCCGGCCGTCCTGGGCGCCGCCGCCGGTGATCCGCGCGCCGGCCGCTACGACGCCTCGATCCGCCCGTGGTTCGTGTTCTTCGACGGGGACGCGGGGTCCTACGTCACCGGCGGCTACGACACGTCCTGGTACGACAGCAGCCACTACATCCTGATCATGACGGCCGCGGCCGACGTGTCGCCGGCCATCTCCTCCACGAACCCGACCGACGAGGAGGTGGCCGCGCGGCTGTCGCTGCTGGCCCGGGACCACGCGAGCGTCATCACCTCCGACTGGTCGGCGAAGTCGGCCTCGGTCCTCAGTTCGGTCGCCGACAGGGGCTGACACGCGCGCCGACGGGGCATACCACCCGTGCCGGATGATTCAGGCATCGGTCCCTGTTTCCCCCCACCAGCACGTCAGGGAGCCCCCATGCTGCGAGGCGCAGACGTCAGCGCGTACCAGTCGTCGTCCTACGACACGGACGGCCTCTCCTTCGTCTTCATCAAGGCGACGGAGGGGCGTTCGTACGTGAACCCCAAGCTCTCCGCCCAGACCAAGACCGCCCGGGACGCGGGCTGTGTGGTCGGGTTCTACCACTTCCTGTGGCCCGGCGACATCACCGCCCAGGCCGAGTACTTCGTCGGCAAGGCCCCGGAGAGGGCGGGGGACCTCCTCGCCGTCGACTGGGAGACGACCGGCGACGGCACCCACGCCGGCAACCCCGAGAAGGACCGCTTCATCCGCAAGGTGAAGGAACTCCGGCCGCACCACCGCGTGGTCCTCTACGCCAACCGCCACTTCTGGCTGAACATCGACACCACCTCGTACGCCGGAGACGGCCTGTGGATCGCCGACTACGTCACCGCGGGCAAGCCCCGTATCAAGGCCGCCTGGCGCTTCCACCAGTACACCTCGAACCCGCTGGACAAGAACGTCGGGAACTTCGCCGGCAAGGCCGCGCTGCACACCTGGGCCACGAGCGCCTGACCGCGGGCGACGTCGCGGCCCCGCTCGTGCGGGCCCGGGTCGCGAGGGCGGCCGGCCGCATCGGACGGCACCGTCATGTCGATGCCGTGCGGTGCGGTTGCCGGGCGTCCGCCCGGCCCGGACCGCCGGAGTCCCCGGCGGACAGCCCTCGGTGGCCGTCGTCGGCGAGCCGACGGTCGAGTACGGTGCGCAGCGCCCGGAAGTCGAGGGGTCTGCCGGCCGCCACGGCACCGACGGGGCGTCCGTCCGCGGTCGCCAGGGCCGCGAAGTCGAACCCCTCGACATCGCCCTGCACGGTCAGGGCGTCGGCGGCCGCGTCGGCGGGATGGCCGGCGATCTGGAGCAGGACACCGTACTGGTCGGTCCACGACCAGGGCACCGCGGTGAACGGTGTGGCGGCGCCGAGCATGTTCCTGGCCACGGCGGCGGCGTGCTGCTGGGCGTGGTTCCACTGCTCGTTGCGCACCCGCCGCCCCAGCAGAGGGTCGGGGCAGCGGGCCACGTCTCCGGCCGCGAAGACGTGCGGACGGCTGGTGGCGCCGTAGGCGTCGACGAGGATCCCGTCGTCCACGTCTATGCCGGCCCGGGCGGCCAGCGTCGTGTGGGGCAGGAGGCCCACCGCCACCAGGACCGTGTGCGCCCGCCAGCTCCGTCCGTCCCGGGCGGTCGCCACCAGGGCGCCGCCCTGCCGGGCCAGGTGCTCGATCGTGACCCCGGTGTGCACCCGGGTCCCGTGCGCCCGGTGCAGTTCCAGGACGGCCCTGCGCACATGTGCCGGCAGCACCCGGCTCAGGGGCTCGGGCGCGGCCTCCACGACGGTGACGTCAAGTCCCGTCGAGCGGGCGCTCGCGGCGACCTCCAGGCCGACCAGTCCGGCACCGATGACCAGCAGCGGTCCACCGGACTCCAGGTCGGCGCGGAGGGCGGCCACGTCCCCGAGGCTGCGCAGCGTGTGCACATGGTCGTGCCCGGCGGCGTAGGGCAGGGTGCGGGCGCGCCCGCCGGTGGCCAGCAGCAGTCGGTCGTACGGCTGCCGGCTGCCGTCGGCCAGTTCGAGGGAGCCGTCGCCGATGCCGGTGACCGCGGTGCCCGTGCGCAGTTCGATGTCACGGTCCCGCCAGACCGTCGGCGCCTTCAGGCGGATCCGCTCGGCCGGTACGGCCCGCTTGAGGAAGTCCTTGGACAACGGCGGGCGCCGGTAGGGCGCGTGGGGTTCGTCGCCGATCAGCAGGACGCGCCCGTCGAAGCCCTCCTCGCGCAGCGTGAGCGCGGCGGTGGCCCCGGCGATTCCCGCGCCGACGACGGCGATGGTGCGGGGCGTGGTCTCAGGCACGGGACGCCTCGGCCATCCGGAAGTCGGCCTTGGCGGCGCCGCAGTCGGGGCAGCACCAGTCGTCCGGGACGTCCTCCCAGCGGGTGCCGGGAGGGATGCCCTCCTCGGGCCAGCCCTCGGCCTCGTCGTAGACGAAACCGCACACCAGGCATTCCCAGACCTTCACGACAGCTCCTCGAAGTCGATCTTCTCGCGCACTCCGCAGTCGGGGCAGCACCAGTCGTCGGGCACGTCGGCCCAGGGTGTGCCCGCGGGGAATCCCTCGCGGGGCGCACCGGCACGTTCGTCGTAGACGTAGTCGCACACGGGGCACTGGTGACGGCTCATCGACGCGCCTCGTGGCGGGCCAGGACCCTCTCCCTGGTGCGGGGGTGGATGTTGGCCCGGGTGACGTCGCCGTCGTAGTGGGCGAGCAGCCTGCGGTCCATCACGCGCCGCCACAGCGGCGGCAGGACGGCGAGCAGGATCATGCCGGCGTATCCGGTGGGCAGTTGCGGGGAGTCGTCGAAGTGGCGCAGCGCCTGGTAGCGGCGGGTGGGGTTGGCGTGGTGGTCGCTGTGCCGCTGGAGGTGGTAGAGGAAGACGTTGGAGGCGATGTCGTCACTGTTCCAGCTGTGCTGGGGGGTGCAGCGCTCGTAACGGCCCGAGGGGGCCTTCTGCCGCAGCAGGCCGTAGTGCTCCAGGTAGTTGACGACCTCCAGCAGGCAGAAGCCGATGACGGCCTGTGCCGCCAGGTACGGCAGCACACCGGGACCGAACACGGCGGTCAGCGCGGCGAAGAGGACCGCCGACATGGCCCAGGCGCCCAGCACGTCGTTGTGCAGCGTCCACGGACTCTTCCCGAGCCGGGCGAGCCGTTCCTTCTCCAGGTGCCAGCCGGAGCGGGCGCTGCCGTACACGGAGCGGGGCAGGAACACCCAGAAGGACTGGCCGAGGCGCGAGCTGGCCGGGTCCTCGGGGGTGGCGACCCGCACGTGGTGGCCGCGGTTGTGCTCGATGTAGAAGTGGCCGTAGCAGGTCTGGGCGAGGGCTATCCGCGCGAGCCAGCGCTCCAGCGCTTCCTTCTTGTGTCCCAGCTCGTGCGCGGTGTTGATGCCGAAACCGGCCACGAGGCCGAGGGTGACGGTCAGCCCCGCCTTGTCCACGGCCGACAGGCCGGGACGGGACCACAGCCAGCAGGCCAGCACCAGCCCCGCGTACTGCAGCGGGAGGAAGAGGTAGGTGCACCAGCGGTAGTAGCGGTCGGATTCCAGCCAGGCGAGGATGCTGTCCGGCGGGTTGTCGGAGTCCTTGCCGACCAGCAGGTCCACCAGCGGTATCACGCCGAAGACGATCAGCAGCAGGAACCACCAGAAGAAGCCCTGCCCGGTGGCCGACGCCAACCCCCAGGCGGCGAAGGGAAAGGCCGGCAGCACCAGCCCGAGCAGCCACAGATACCGCTTGCCGTCCCGCCAGGTCACCTGCGACACCGACGGTCCGAGCGGGTACGCGGTCCCCGCCATGACACCACCTCCTGGACACTTTGGCCTTTGAGTGTCCAGAAACTAGACAGTAACTTAGGGCACCGTCAAGAGAGGGAACACGGCTGGTTAGGATGGGGCGAGATGACGCGCTATCGAGAGTCGGTCCGTTCCCTGCTCAAGGAGCGGATCCTGGACGCCGCCTACGAGCGGGTCGCAGCCGAGGGCTGGGACCGGCTGAAGATGACCCATGTCGCCACCACCGCGGGCGTGAGCAGGCAGACCCTCTACACCGAGTACGGCTCCAAGGGAGCCATCGGGCAGGCCCTGGTGATGCGCGAGGTGGAGCGCTTCCTCACCGGCATCCAGGACCAACTCCTCGCGCATCCCGATGACATGAAGGCGGCCGTGACCGCCGCCATCGAGTACACGCTGCGCACCGCGGCCGACAATCCGCTCCTCAAGACCATCCTGACCAGCCCCCGCGGCGGCGAGGAGGATCTGCTCGCCCACCTCACCACCCGCTCGGAGCCCCTCCTGGAGACGGCCACCGGCATGCTCACCGCCTACGCGGCGGAGGTCTGGTCCGACATCGACGCGCACGCCCGGGACCTCGCGATCGAGGCCGTCGTACGCCTGACGGTCAGTCATCTGGTCCAGCCGGTCCTGCCCCCCGATCTCACGGCGGAGCGCATCGCCGAGATCACCATGCGGGTCGCCGGACGCTGAGCACCCGGTCGCCCGGGACCCCGGGCGCGGGTGACCGGGGTCATCGGGCGCGGGTGACCGGGGACATCGGGCACGGGTGACCGGGGACATCGGGCACGGGTGACCGGGGACATCGGGCACGGGTGACCGGGGACATCGGGCACGGGCGGCCGCGACACCGAGCACGAGCGACCGAGGACACCGAGCACGGGCGGCCGCGGGCGGAGACCGCGGCCGGCACCGCGCTCGGATCCGGTGCGTGCGGCGACAGCGCCGCGGATGTGCTAGGCGCGGAAGTCCGCGGTGCGCTCGGGTGACGCCTCCGCCAGCGCCTTGGTGACGGCGTCGACGCCGGCCCGCAGACCGTACACCGGGGTGCCGGGCTGCTGGCGCCAGGAGTCGTCGATGCCGCCCGCGTCGACCGTGTCGAAGCCGAGTTCGTCGATCAGGTCCCGCACGCGCCGTTTGGCCGCCTCGTCGTCGCCCGCGACCGGGAGCGCCATGCGCTCGGGATCCCCGGCAGGCCGGGGACGCTCCAGGATGTCCTGGGCGAAGGTGCCGTTGAACGCCTTGATCACGGGATGGCCGATCTGCCGCTCGGTCCAGCGGCTCTCGGTCAGGCCCTCGTCCTCGATCGCCGCGATCCGTCCGTCCCGCTGCCGGGGGTAGTAGTTGCCGGTGTCGATCACCGCGACGTCGTCGGCCGCGCCGTCGAGCAGCCCGGACGGCAGGTCCGGTACCGCCCTGACCGGGATCGTGACCACGACGACCTCGGCGCCGCGGGCCGCCTCCGCCACGGTGACCGGGGTCGCGCCCGTCTCCTCGGCCAGTGCGGTCAGCGTGCGCGGGCCGCGGGAGTTGGCGACGGAGACGTCGTGGCCGAGGGCGGTGAGCCGCCGGGTGAGGTTGCCGCCGATGTTGCCCGCGCCGATGATGCCGATCTTCATGTCCTGACTCGCCTCGCCCTTCCGGGGGTGTGTCCGGCGGAGCCTCGTGGCCCCGTCGCTGGGCAGCACCAACCTCCGGGCGGTGCGGGCTATTCCGGGTCTGCGCCGTACGGGTGACGGCGGCCGCCGGTGCGCTCTACGAGGGCCGCCCGCCGAACTGCCAGTTGTGCACCTCGATGTCGGCGTACCGGTCCGGCGTCAGGACGGCGCGTGCCGTCTCCGGGTCCGGCGCCCGGAGCAACACCGCCGTGCCCAGCCAGGTGGTGCCGTCGTCGGACAGCAGCGGCCCGTGGGCGATCAGCTCGTCCCGGTCGGGCGGCACCGCGAGGTCGGCGGCCTGCCCCGCACCGAGGCCCAGCACCAGATACCGGTTGCCGCCGGTCCGGCCGCCGGGGAAGTCCCACATGGTGCGCCCCAACGTGTTGCGCCACCGTCGCAGCAGCACGTCCCTGTAGGCGCCGGCCTGGTAGTTCGGCTCGTCGAAGGCGAACGCACGGGCCGCGGCGGGATCGGGCAGGTCGACGATGTGCACGCTTCCGGTGGGTGTGTCGCCGTCGTCGGCGAGCGTCGGGCCCCGGGCGATCATCTCCTTCGCGTACCGGTCCATGTAGGACCAATGCTCTTCCAGCAGTTCGTCGCGCAGCGGCAGCGAACCGGGCCGGTCGCGGTGGTAGCAGAGGAACTCCATGCCCCTAGGGTCTCTTCGAGGAGGCGACCAGGTCGAGCGAGTTTCACCGCGACGACCGCTCCGCAGCCTCACGCAGAAGTCAGGTGTCGGTGCCGAAGTATGCAGCGGCAGCATCGATGAAGCGGTCGTGTGCGGCTCGTGCAGTGTCCTGCGCTGCGGTCAGCTCCTCGATGCTCGTGGCGGCATCGACCATGTCGTAGGTGGCGACGACCATCGCCTGTGCGGTGGTGTGGACAGCCGGGTCGGGCACGAGGAGCCGCAGCGCAACCAGGGGGCGGGTGATGGCGGAACGGGTGGCATGAGACCTGGCTCGCAGTTCTTCCAGCTCGACCTCGTCGGCGCCGCGCAGCCGAGCCTCCCCACGCATCCACAGGGCTCGGCGGTGGTCGGAGCCGGCGGAGGCCAGTGTGGTCACCGCGTCGAGCCGGTCGCGGCGCAACTGCTCGGCGGCGGCTGCACGCTCGGCGCGGCCGGCCGCCAGGTGCTGGAAGGTACCGGTGACAACCGATCCGAGGAGCGTCCCGACGACGGCAAGGACTGTGGCGATCATCATGTGCTTTCTCGGTCGGGCGACCGGCCTCGGGGGCGCAGACGGGCAGGGCGCCCCCGACAAGACGGAGTGACGGCGCAGAGCCCACCGCACGCCACAGGGACACCCGGCCGTTCCCGGCACGGGTGTCCCTGTGGCGTCGGGCTCACTTGTTCAGGTAGGTCCAGAACTCGTCGAAGGACAGCACCTTGTCGCCGTTGAGGTCCCTCGTCCTGATGATGGCCTCGGCCACCGCCTCGGTGACGTTCCAGTCGCCCTCCTGGGCCAGGGCGGACTTCAACTCGGCGGCGGTGATGAACCCGTCACCGTCCGCGTCGATCCGCTGGAACTGCTTGCGTGCTTCCTCGATGTCCGCCACCGATCCGCCCCTTTGTGTCGCGTTTCTTCTGTCCTGCTGTCGTACCGACGCAGGTCAGACTAACGGCCCGTGCGCGCCCTCAGTGCGGCGACCACCCAGGCGAACTCCTCCCGGTGGGCGGGCTCGCACCGGCCGTTGACGACGGACAGCAGTTCGCGGTAGCGGGCGACGCGCTCGTCGAAGGCCGTCTCCATGCGCTCCAGCACCGTGCACGGGTCCGCGTCGCCGAGCAGTTCGCGCAGCACCCGGTCCGCCTCGGGCGCCTCCGGCGCGATCCCGCGCTCCCGTGCCGCCCCCACCAGTTCGACGAGGCGTCCGACGAACCACAGGGACGCGCCGGCCGGAACGCCGGGACCCCGGTCGGCCGCGTTGAACTCGGCCGCCTTCCGCATCAGGGACCGGAACCCCGGGTCCTGGAGCATCTCCGCCAGCTCCACCCAGGCATCGACCTGCTCGGGCGTCGGATCCTCGGGCAGGTCCACCGAGGTGCGGCGCATCCGCTCGCGGATGTCGGGGTCCACGGTGTCGAGTCCGTGCAGCATCTCCTCCACGAACTCGTCCACGATCCGCTGCCGCTCGGCGGCCGACAGCCGCGCAAGCCTGTTCATCAGGGTCATCTCCGCTGCGGTCGAACCACGTCGCGCCACGGTCGACAGCACCGCCCGGGTCACTTTCAACGAACGCAATTGCGCGTCCAGCGCGGCCACGTGTCGCGCGGCCACCTCTGCCACCGTCGTCTCGCCGGCCAGCACCCTGCGGACGTCGCCCAGGCCCAGACCCAGTTCACGCAGGGTGCGGATCAGCTCGAGCCGCGCCGCGGACTCCGCGTCGTACAGGCGGTAGCCGCCCGGGGAGCGGGCCACCGGGGGCAGGGCGCCCTCGTCCGACCAGTAGCGGACGGTGCGCACGGTGAGTCCGGTGGCGCGGGCCAGTTCGCCGATGGTGAAGAGACCGGTGCCGTCGT
This sequence comes from Streptomyces sp. NPDC007264, assembly GCF_042869095.1. Classification (NCBI taxonomy): domain Bacteria; kingdom Bacillati; phylum Actinomycetota; class Actinomycetes; order Kitasatosporales; family Streptomycetaceae; genus Streptomyces; species Streptomyces sp. NPDC007264. Next base: position 136,550 of record NZ_JBIAFD010000007.1, on the reverse strand, counting down.
CGATCATGTCTGCGAGTGTGGGCCTTCCAGTGGGTGGAGGCTCAAGCCTGAGGAGACGACCGACTCATGTCCGACAGTCTGCGGGACATCCTGGACGCGGCGGCCCGTGGACTGTTCCTTCCGGCGGACGGCGCCACCACCGTCGTACGGCAGCACTCGCCGCGCGACGCCGGGGTCATCGCCTTCACGGCGCACTCCGTGGTCTTCACGGACGAGGACCCGCGGTGGGTGCGCGACACGCTGGGCTCCGTCGGCTGCGACGCGCTCGCCGCCACGATGAATCCGCGGTTCCTGGAGGCGTTCATGCGGCGGACGGGGCGGACGCACGACACCATCGACCTGCTCGCCGTGGCCGCGCCGCTGCCGGGGGACCCCCCGCTGGCGCTGACCGCGGCCGACGATCCCGGCCACGACCGGGTCGCCCGGGCGCGCCGGCGTCGGGACGCGGTGCGTGTGTGGGCGGCGGACGGCGGTGTGCTGGTGCTGGGGCGGGGCGTCGCCGGGCGGCTGGAGGTCGCCGTGGAGGTGGACGAGGCGGCCCGGCACCGGGGGCTGGGCCGGGCGCTCGCGTCGGCGGCGCGGCACCTGGCCGGCGAGCCGGTCTGGGCCCAGGTGGCCCCGGGCAACGCCCGCAGCCTGCGGGCGTTCCTGGCGGCGGGTTATGTGCCGGTGGGATCCGAGGCGCTGTTCGTCGCGCCGTAGGCACCGGCGGCCCGCCGGCCGCGGCCGGTGACGCGGCCCTCGGTGTCCGCCGCGGTCGCGGTGCGGGCGGGCCCGGTCAGCGGAAGACGCCCGTGTGTCCCAGCGAGTAGCGGCCCGGCTGCGGGTAGACCGCGAGTCCGTGCGGCCCGCTGCCCACCCTGATGCGGGCGAGCTGCTCACCCGTCCGTGTGTCGATCGCGTACACCTCGGAGTGGTAGCGGCCGGACAGCCACAGGACCCTGCCGTCGGCCGAGACGCCGCCCATGTCGGGGCTTCCGCCGTCCGGCAGGCGCCACTTCCGGGTCAGCCGGTCGTGTGCGAAGTCGAAGACGGAGATGGTTCCCTCACCCCGGTTGGAGATGTACATCTCGCGGGAGTCGCGGCTGACGTAGAGGCCGTGGGCCCCCTTGCCGGTGGCGAGGAAGGACGGCGTGCCGAACCGGGCGCCGTCCAGCACCCACAGGCCGCCCGCCACCATGTCGGCGATGTAGAAGCGGCTGCCGTCGGGTGAGACCTTCACGTCCTGCGGCATGGCGCCGTGGAGCGGCAGCCGCTGCCGGCCGATCACCTTCATCCTCGCGGTGTCGACCTTCAGCAGTTCGCCGCTGAACTCGCAGGACACGATGAAGTAGCGGCCGTCGAGCGAGAAGTCGGCGTGGTTGACGCCGTAGCAGCCGACCGGAACGGCCTTCACCACCTTCATCGTGTGCGCGTCGCGGAAGACCAGCTGCCGGTCCTTGGAGGCCATCACGACCGCGTGTCTGCCGTCCGGCGTGAAGTAGAGGTTGTACGGGTCGTGGACGGCGACCGGCGCGCCCGCCTCGCCGGTCCTCGGGTCGATGGGGGTGAGGGAGTTGCCCAGGTCGTTGTTGACCCAGAGCGTCCTGAGGTCCCAGGAGGGCACGACGTGCTGGGGCTGGTGGCCGACCGGGATGGTGTCGATGACCTCGTACGTCTCCGGGTCGATGACCGACACCGTGTCGGAGTTGGTGTTGGGGACGTACACGCGCGAGGGGACGTCCTTGACCACCGGGGAGAGCAGGCCCGGCCGGTCGGCCGCGTAGACGTCCTTCGGGTCGAGCAGGGGCGGCATGCCCGGCAGGGCCTGGACGGCCCGCTGCTTCGGTTCGGCGCGGCCCGCGGGCGTCCGGGAGGGGAGGGTCCGGTCCTGGTGCGGGGAGCCGCCGGTGCAGCCGGCCAGCACGGCGAGGGCGGCGCCGGCGGCGAGTACACGCGCGAGGGTCGTGGGGTGCATCAGCTCAGCAGCTCCGTGGTGGTCACCGCGGCCAGGCCGCGGCGGTCGAGTTCGTGGAGGAGGGCGGGGAGGGCGGTGCGCGTGTCCGCGTACCCGAGATGCAGGCTCACCACCGATCCGTTGCGCACCTCGCCGATGACCTTGCGGGTGACGGCCGCGGCGCCCGGCGAGGTGTGGTCGAGCGAGTCGACGTCGTACGACAGGACGTGCGGGTAGCCGGCGTCGCGGGCCAGCCGTTCGACGAGCGGCGTGGCGCCCGGGGCGCGGGAGGGCCGGAACCAGGTGCCGATGGACCCGGTCAGCCGCCGCAGCCGGCGGGCGCATCCCTGGATCTCGGCGCGGGCGTCGGTCTCGGACAGGGTGTTGATGCCGAGGTGGCGCAGGGTGTGGTTGCCGAGGTCGTGGCCGCCGTCGAGGATGCGGCGGGCGACGTCGGGGTGTTCGTCGAGCCAGGTGCCGACCGCGAGCACGGTGATCTTGGCGCCCGCCCTCTCGGCCGTGTCGAGGATCGAGGTGGCGAGGGCGGGGTCGCCCTGGCCGTGGAAGGTGAGGGCCACCCGGGGGCGGTCGCGCGGGCCGTGGGTGATCTGGGCGGGCTGCCCGGGGAAGGCGCGGGGCGCGGCGGCGGGGCGCGAGCCGGCGGAGGCGCGCGGGGCCGGGGTGGGGCGGGCCGGGTGCGACGGGTGCACGGTGGCGCCGGGGGAGCAGGCGGTGGCGAGGGCACCGGCGAGCCCTGCGCCCGTGCGCAGTGCCGAGCGGCGGTCGGGCGCCGTCGGCGCGGTGCCTGCCGCGGGGCCGGGCGGGGCCGAGGGGATGGAAGGGAGGGAGAAGGCGGAGGGGATCGAGGGGATCGAGGAAACGGAGGGGGCGGAGGGGACGGAGGGGACGAAGGGGACGGGCGTGATCACTCTTCCCATTTAAGGGTGAAGTGGTGTGAATTTCAGCGATTGGGTCACCGGTGGGCCGCGGGTCGCGTCGAGCCGGCCCTCCGTACGTGCACGGCGCCGCACCGGGGGTTCCGCGGCCGAGCCGGTCAGCGGTCGGCGACCCGCATCTCGAACCAGGTCGTCTTGCCGCGTGGGAGCAGGTCGACGCCCCAGCGGTCGGCGAGCCGGTCGACGAGGAAGAGGCCGCGGCCGCTCACGTCCAGCTCCTGCGCCGGGATCAGACAGGGCAGCCCGCGGGAGGGGTCGCGCACCTCGATACGGGCCCAGCCACGGCGCCGCCGCATGCGCAGCCCGAAGGCTCGGGCGCCGGTGTGCCGCACGGCGTTGCCGACGAGTTCGGAGACCAGCAGGACCGCGTCCTCGGCCACCTTCGGGGAGAGTCCCCAGTGGCGCAGGATCACGACCTGGGCGAGCCGGCGCGCGGTGGCCGCCGACTCCGGGAGGGACGGCAGGAGGACCTCCGCCTCGGCAGGATTGCCGAACAACTCCAGTGCTCTGAGTGCTCGTTCGTCCTCGATCGCCGGCGACCAGCGTGCCGCAGTGGCACCCCCGTGCCGCCGCGGCTGTTCGACACCCTCCAGCCCCGCCATGCCCCCATCATGGCCGTCCGCCGGGCCGCCCGGAGGCATTACCCGGGAGTAGCCATCCCGGAGCCATGCATTCCGATCCTTCCGATCGGCATATGACATATGCAATCCGGATGCCTCCGCACCCCAACTGGCCTGCGAGAACAGGCCAGTTGGAGGCAACTTCTCGGGCGCGCTCGACGCGACCGGCCCAGGGTCCCCAAGGCTCCGGCGAACCGCCCCTTCGAGGGACACCGGGTTGGACACCGCGTCAACTGGGAGCGGAACGACGCGAATCCGGTGACGGAATCCTGCGGCCTCAGACGAACTTGGCCTTGCCCGGCCCCTCCTCCACGAAGCTGCGCATCCCGCGCTCGCGGTCCTCCGTCGCGAACAGGCCCGCGAACCAGTTCCGTTCCACGGTCAGGCCCGTGTCGATGTCCGTCTCCAGGCCCGTGTCGATGGACTCCTTGGCGGCGCGCAGCGCGATCGCGGGACCCTGCGCCAGCCTCGCGGCCCAGGTGTGCGCCTCGGTGTACACCTCCTCGGCCGGCACCACCCGGTCGACCAGGCCCAGCGTCAGCGCCTCGTCCGCCTTCACCATCCGGCCCGTGAAGATCAGGTCCTTGGCCTTGGACGGGCCGACCAGGCGTGCCAGCCGCTGGGTGCCTCCGGCGCCCGGGATCAGGCCGAGCAGGATCTCCGGCTGCCCCAGCTTGGCGTTCTCGGCGGCGATGCGGTAGTCCGCGCACAGCGCCAGCTCGCAGCCGCCGCCCAGGGCGTAGCCGGTGATGGCGGCGACGACCGGCTTGGGGATGCGGGCGACGGCGGTGAAGGAGTCCTGCAGGGCGCGGGAGCGCAGGACCATCGCGGTGTGGTCCATGCCCTGCATCTCCTTGATGTCCGCGCCCGCCGCGAACACCTTCTCCCCTCCATGGATCACCACGGCGCGCACGTCGTCGCGGCGCGTGATCTCCTCCGCGAGTTCCTTGAGCCGGTCCTGCGTGGCGACGTCCAGCGCGTTCATGGGCGGGCGGTCCAGCCGGAGGGTGCCCACACCCTCGGCGACTTCGAGATGCACAGTCATGCAGGAAGGTTAACGGGCACTAACGGCATCGGGCCCGGTGTGCTCGCTCACAGCGGCGCACCGGGCCCGGAGGCGGGGGTCGGTCGCTACTTGATCCACTCGGCCCAGGGCATGTTCCAGCCGTTCAGCCCGTTGTCGGGGGCGACCGTCCGGTCGTGGGAGTTCTTCACGACGACGACGTCACCGATCATCGAGCTGTTGAAGAACCAGGCGGCCGGCACCGACTTGTCGTAGCCGCCGCGCACATCGCGCAGGCCGACGCAGCCGTGGCTGGCGTTGTAGTTGCCGAACGCGCCGCCGCCCCAGTAGTTGCCGTGGATGAAGGTGCCGGAGTCGGTCAGGCGCTGGGCGTGCGGCACGTCCTTGATGTCGTACTCGCCGCCGTAGCCGACGGTCTCACCGTTCATCCGGGTCACCACGAGGCGCTCGCTGATGACCATCTGGCCGTTCCAGGTCTCGTAGCCCGGCTTGCCGGTGGTGATCGGGAGGGTCTTGACGACCTTGCCGTCGCGCCTGACGACCATCTTGTGGGTCTTGGCGTCCACGGTGGAGACCTGGCTGCGGCCGATGGTGAAGCTCACCGTCCTCGCCTGCTTGCCGTAGACGCCGGGCCTGCCCTCGACTCCGTCGAGGTTGAGGTTCACGGTGACCTTGGTCCCGGCCTTCCAGTAGGTCTCGGGCCGGAAGTCGAGACGGTCGTTGCCGAACCAGTGGCCGCGGACCTCGACGGCCGGCTCGGTCTTGACGGTGATGGCCTTCTCCACGTCCTCCGGGTGGGTGATGCCCCGGGTGAAACGGATCGAGAACGGCATGCCGACCCCGACCGTGGAGCCGTTCTCCGGTGTGTAGAGGCCGACGAAGGTGTTCTTCGGGGTGAGCGTGGTGAAGGAGGACTCCTCGGCGGACGTGAGACCCGCCGGGTCCTTGGCCACCGCGTGGACCTTGTAGGTGGTGGACGCGGCCAGATGGGTCGAGGGGGTCCAGGTGGCGCCCGAGCCGGATATCGTCCCGGGGACCCCGCGGCCCTTGGCGTCCTTCACCGTGATCTCGGTCAGCTTGCCCTTTGCGGCGCTCACCTTCAGGGCGCCGCTGGTCTCCACGGCCTTGGCGCCGTCCTTCGGGGCTATGGTGACCACGGCCTGCGACTGCTTGGTGCCGGTCTTGCCGGACGCCCCGCCCTTGCCGGCACCGGACCCCGTGCCGGACCCCGCCCCTCCCCCGCCGCACGCGGTGGTGGTGAGGAGAAGGGCACCGAGTATCAGTGCCGGCAGTCCCCTGCGTCCCCGCATCCGCGCGCCAACCGACGCCCCCGATATCGGTCGCCCGTTCACGTTCCCGTCTCCCCTCGCACGGCCTGATGAGGCCCGCACTTCAACGCGACCCACGCGCGCATTGCGCCAATTAATCACACCCCCCGGCCCGATGACTCCCCGCGATTGTCACTGTTCAGTCCCAAAGTGGGACGGCGTGGAGGAGCATCGGGCGGCTCCGGGCGCACACCCGGTGTGCCCCTCGCGTCCCACCGTGCCGCGCGTGCCGCCCGTGCCCTCGCGTCCCACCGTGCCGCACGTGCCGCCCGTGCCGTTGCGTGCCGCCCGTACCCCCCGTGCCGTCCATACCCCCCGTGCCGTCCGTGCGTTGCCTGCCGTTCGTGCCGGGCTACGGGATCGCGCCGCCCGCCTTCCACCGGCTCCAGCTCATGTTCCAGCCTCCGAGCCCGTTGTCGGGCGCGACCTTCTTGTCGTCGCTCCCGACGACCTCGATCACGTCGCCGACGAGGCTGCGGTCGTAGAACCAGCCCGCGGGGGTGTCCGAGCCGCCGCCCCTGACGTCCTTGAGGCCCACGCAGCCGTGGCTGACGTTGACGTGCCCGGGGGCGTCGGGGGCCCAGTAGTTGCCGTGCAGGAAGGTGCCGGAGTCGGTCAGGCGGAGGGCGTGCGGGACGTCGGGGATGTCGTACTCGCCGCCGAAGCCGACCGTGCGGCTGTCCATGCGGGTGACCTTCAGCATCTCCATCACCACCATCCTCCCGTTGTACGTGGTGGTCTCCGGGGCGCCCGCCGTGATCGGCACGGTGGCGATCAGCGTGCCGTCGCGACGGACCTTCATGGTGTGGGCGCCCGCGTCGACGAGCGAGACCTGGCTGCGGCCGATGGTGAACGAGACGGTCTTGTACTGGAGTCCGTACACCCCGGGCGCGCCTTCCACGTCGCGCAGCCGCAACGCGACGGTGACCTCGGTGCCGGGCTTCCAGTACTCCTCGGGCCGGAAGTCGAGGCGGTCGTTGCCGAACCAGTGCGGGCGGACCTCGACGGCCGGGCGCGCGGTGACCCGGATCGCGCGCTCGACGGCGGCCCGGTTCTCGATCGCCCGGTTGAACTGCAGGGAGACGATCATGCCGGTGCCCACGGTCGAGCGGTCCTCCGGGGTGAGATACCCGATGAACCGCCGGTCGGGCACGAACGTGGTGAAGACCGCGTGCCGGGCCGAGCGCCGGCCCTGGACGTCGAGGGCCACCGCGTCGACCGTGTACTTGGCGGCGAGGGCCAGCCGGGGGTCGTCGGGCTCCCAGAGCAGGCCGTCGGCGGAGACGTGCCCGGGCACGGGGGAGTCCTGCGCGTCCAGGGACCTCGTGACGGTCACCGACTCCAGGCGGCCGCTCGGCACCCGCACCCGCAGCCGCCGGCCGGAGGGCACGGCCCTGCTGCCGTCGTCCGGGGTGACGCTGATGAAGTCCTCGGGCGCGGGCGCCTTGCCGAGCACGTCGTCGAGTCCGTGGGAGGTGCAGCCGGACAGGAGGCCCGCCCAGGTCAGTGCGGCGGCCAGTGCGGCCGCTGCGCGCCGCGCGCGCATCTGTACGTGCATCACGACCATCCCAACGACCCGGCCCCTGCTGGGGAAACGTGAGTGCGAGCCACGCCGTGGGCAGAACAGTGGGGAGGACGACACGACGGGGAGCCGCGCCGTCGAGCCGCAGGGCGCGCTCGGGCACCCCGGAGGCGGGCGGGCCACGAAGGAGCGGGGCACCGCGCGCCCTCTTCCCTGCCGTCCCACCGAGCCGCGGGAGGCCGACAGGTGTCGAGCGCAGCCGAGCAGGAGGCAGTGCAGCAGGGGCGGGCGGACGAGGGACGGTCCGCGCATCCGGCCGCCGTGCTGAACGGCAGCCGACGCCCGGTGCCGGCCGTGCCCGTGTGGCCGGGCGCGCCCACCCCGCTCGGGGCGCGCTTCCACACGGGCCCGGACGGTGCCGTGGGCACCAACTTCGCGCTGTGGGCGGGCGGCGCGGAGGCCGTCGACCTGTGTCTGTTCGACGGGCGCGGCGCCGGGAGCCGCGAGACGCGGGTGCGGCTGACCGAACTGACCCACGAGATCTGGCACGGCTTCGTGCCGGGGGTGCTGCCGGGGCAGCGGTACGGCTATCGGGTGCACGGCCGCTGGGACCCGTGGACCGGCGCCCGCTGGAACCCGGCGAAGCTGCTCCTCGACCCGTACGCACGTGCCGTGGACGGGGACTTCGCCCTGCCGCCGGAGGTGTACGGGCACGTACGGGACTGGCCGGACCAGCGGGTGGCGGACACGGTGCGCGACGACCGGGACTCGGCGCCGTTCGTCCCCAAGGGCGTGGTCGTGCACGACGACGACGACTGGGCCGACGACCACCGCCCGAAGACGCCCTGGGCGGACTCGGTGATCTACGAGCTGCACGTGCGCGGTTTCACCCGGCGGCACCCGGGCGTCCCCGAGGAACTGCGCGGCACGTACGCGGGCCTCGCGCACCCGGCGGCGATCGAGCACCTGCTGGCGCTGGGGGTGACCGCGGTGGAGCTGCTGCCGGTGCACCAGTTCGCGCACGAGGACCATCTGCTCGCGCGGGGCCTGCGCAACTACTGGGGCTACAACTCGATCGGCTATTTCGCGCCGCACGCCGCCTACGCGTCCGGCGGCACGACCGGCCAGCAGGTCGGCGAGTTCAAGCGGATGGTACGGGCGCTGCACGCGGCCGGCATCGAGGTGATCCTGGACGTCGTCTACAACCACACCGCCGAGGCGGGCGAGCTGGGCCCCACGCTGTCGCTGAAGGGGATCGACAACCGCGGCTACTACCGCCTGCAGTCGGACGCGCGCCGGTACACGGACTACACGGGCTGCGGCAACACGCTGCACGTGGTCCAGCCGCAGGTGCTGCGGCTGATCACCGACTCACTGCGCTACTGGGTGACGGAGATGGGCGTGGACGGCTTCCGCTTCGACCTGGCGGCCGCGCTGGCGCGGTCGATGCACGACGTCGACATGCTGTCCCCGTTCCTCGCGGTGATCGCCCAGGACCCGGTGCTGCGCCGGGTGAAGCTGATCGCGGAGCCGTGGGACGTGGGCTCGGGCGGCTACCAGGTCGGCGCCTTCCCGCCGTTGTGGACGGAGTGGAACGACCGCTACCGGGGCGCCGTGCGGGACTTCTGGCGCGGGGCGCTGCCGGACGTGCGGGACCTGGGGTACCGCCTGTCCGGTTCGAGCGACCTGTACGCGTGGGGCGGCCGGCGGCCGTACGCCTCCGTCAACTTCGTGACGGCGCACGACGGTTTCACGCTGCGCGACCTGGTGTCGTACGCGCACAAGCACAACGAGGCCAACGGGGAGGGCAACCGCGACGGGTCCGACGACAACCGCTCGTGGAACTGCGGAGCGGAGGGCGAGACCGACGACGAGCGGGTACGGGCGCTGCGCCGCCGCCAGATACGCAACCTGCTGACCACCCTGCTGTTGTCGACGGGCGTGCCGATGCTGGTGGCGGGCGACGAGATGGGCCGTACCCAGCGCGGCAACAACAACGCCTACTGCCAGGACAACGAGACCGGCTGGGTGGACTGGAGCCTGCTCGAGGAGCCGGGCTGGCGCGCGCTGTTCGACCTCACCGCCCGTCTGGTCGGGCTGCGCCACCGCCACCCGGTGCTGCGCCGCCGGGCGTTCTTCTCCGGCCGTGCCCACTCCGCGGACGGTCTGCGGGACCTGGCGTGGTTCACGGCCCGCGGAACGGAGATGACGGAAGGCGACTGGTACGCGCCGGCGGCGAGCCTGGGCATGTATCTGTCCGGCCGCGACATACCGGGCCGCGACCGTCGGGGCGCGGCGGTGGTGGACGACAGCTTCCTCGCGGTCCTGCACGCCGGGGACCGCCCGGCGGACTTCGTGCTGCCGGGTCCGCCGTGGGCGCGACGGTACGAACTGGTCGTGGACACGTCCCGCGAGGAGCAGGCGCAGCCGCCGGGCACACCGCACCGGGCGGGGGCGGCGGTGACGGTGCCGGCGCGGTCGGTGCTGCTGCTGAGGGTGGCGGACTGACGACCGTTCGGCTGACGGTGCCGTGGGACTCCGCAGGCCGGTCGGTGGCCCGGTGGCGCTGGAGGCGCAGGTCGTAGGACTCACGGCGGATCCAGGTCCGGCCAAAACTCGGTGGGCACTGTCAGTGCCGATCCGTAGGCTCGCTGCTGATGTCGACGACACGTGCACCCGCCAAGGACCGCTCCGCCGTCCGCACCCTGCTGCGCCTGTGGCCGTACGTGCGCCCGGTGCGCGTGCGGTTGTCGGCCGCCGCATTCGTCGCGGTCGTGGCGTCGTGCACCGGCCTGGTGATCCCGCTGGTCCTGAAGTGGATGGTGGACGGTCCGGTGGCGGACCGGGATCCGGCCGGCGTGTGGCTCGGCGCGCTGTACCTGCTGCTGCTCGGCGTCGCCGAGGCGGTGCTGTTCGGGATACGGCGTCGGCTGGTGGCGCGGCCGCTGGCGCGGGTCGAGGCGGACATGCGGGCGGATCTGTACCGGCATCTGCAGCGGCTTCCGGTCGCCTTCCACGACCGTTGGGCGTCCGGGCAGTTGCTGTCCCGCGGCACCACCGACCTGATGCTGCTGCGGATGTTCCTCGCCTTCCCGTTGACCTTCCTGCTGGTCAACGGGGTGACCATCCTCGTCGGCGTGCTGATCCTGCTGGGGCAGGACCGGACGCTCGGGCTGGTGCTCCTGGGACCGGCCGTCCCGGTGATGGTCACCTGCGCGATCTTCGAAAAGCGCTATGCCCGGGTCGCCCGGCTCGCGCAGGACCAGGTCGGTGACCTGACGACGGTCGTCGAGGAGAGCGTGCTCGGCATCCGCGTCGTCAAGGGCTTCGGACGGCACCGGAGCCAGGCGCTCGCCTTCCGGGAGCTGTCGGGCACGCTGCGCGGCACCGAGCTGCGCAAGGCCCGGCTGCTGGCGGCGATCTGGGCCGTCATCATCACGCTGCCGGAACTGGCCATCGGTGCGGCGCTGGTGCTGGGGACGGTGCGGGTGGCGGACGGCGACCTGTCCGCGGGGACCCTGGTGGCGTTCCTGTCCACGGCGCTGGCGCTGCGGTGGCCCGTCGACTCGATCGGCTTCCTGCTGGCGATGAGCCAGGAGGCGGCCACGGCGACGGAGCGGTACTTCGAGGTGCTGGACGCGGAGCCGGAGGCGGAGACCGCTCCCGCCGTCCGGCCGGCCGCCTCCGGGGACCGGGGCCTCCGCTTCCACGCCGTGCGGTTCCGCTACCCCGACGCTCCCCCCGGCTCCGCGCCCGTCCTGGACCACATCGACCTGCACGTCCGCCCCGGCGAGTCCATGGCGCTCGTCGGAGCGACCGGGAGCGGCAAGACCACCCTGACCGCCCTCATCCCCCGACTGCACGAGGTGACGTCCGGCCGCATCACGCTGGACGGCGAGGACATCACGGCGATGACCCGCGCGGAGCTGCGCGCCAAGGTGGCCGTCGCCTTCGAGGAGCCCACCCTCTTCTCCACCGGGGTCGGCGACAACGTTCTCATGGGGGCCCCGGCCACCGCGGGCGCGCCCGAGCTGGAGCGCGCCCTCGCCGTCGCGCAGGCCGACTTCGTGCACAGGCTCCCCGAGGGCGCGGACACCCGGGTCGGTGAGCAGGGCCTGAGTCTCTCCGGCGGGCAGCGGCAGCGGCTCGCGCTCGCCCGGGCCGTCGTCGGCCGGCCCGGGTTCCTGGTGCTGGACGACCCGCTGTCCGCCCTCGACGTCCACACGGAGGCCGCTGTCGAGGCCGCCCTGCGGCAGGTCCTCGCCGGGACCACGGCCCTGATCGTGGCGCACCGCCCGTCCACCGTCCTGCTCGCCGACCGGGTCGCCCTCCTGGCGGGCGGCCGTATCGCCGCGGTCGGCACCCACCAGGAACTGCTGCGCACGAACGCCGAGTACGCCCATCTGATGTCCGGGTCCGGGGAACAGGAGGACGAGCGATGACGGCGCCGACGACACCTTCGGCCACCGCGCGGAGCACCGACGACGACCCGGAGGTCCCCCGCCCCCAGGACGGCGACGCCTTCGACCGCGACGTCCTGCCCGTCCAGCCCGGCGCGACGGCCGCGCTCCTGCGCTCCCTGCTCGCCCCGATGAAGGGGCGCGTCGCCGTCACGACGCTTCTGCTGCTGCTCCAGCAGGCGGCCGTCCAGGCGGGCCCGCTGCTGGTGGCGTACGCCATCGACGACGCCGTGCCGGCCTTCCGCGGCCACGACCACGGCCCGCTGATCGCGGTGGCCGCGGGCTGTCTGCTGTGCGCGCTGGCCTCCGGCGGGCTCCAGTACGCGTTCATCGTCGCCTCCGCCCGCGTCAACCAGGACGTGCTCCTCGACCTGCGCGGGCGCATCTTCCGCCATGCGCAGGCGCTGAGCATCGACTTCCACGAGCGCTACACCTCCGGCCGCCTGATCTCCCGCTCCACGACGGATGTCGAGTCGCTGCGCGAGTTGCTCAGCGAGGGCCTGCAGGAACTGATCACGGTCATCCTGTCGTTCGTCTACATCGCGGCGATGCTGCTCTGGCTGGACGCGGGGCTCGGCGCCGTCGCGGTGGCGTCCTTCGTGCCGCTGTACCTGCTGGTGCGGAACTACCGGCGGCGTGCCGAGCGGGTGTACCGGCTGCGGTCCACGGCGATCGCCGCGGTCATCGTGAAGTTCGTGGAGACGATGAACGGCATCCGCCCGGTGCGCGCCTTCCGCCGCGAGGAGGCCAACGACGCCGACTTCCGCGTCCTCAACGCGCGGCACGGACGGACCAACGGGGACGCGCTGCTGGAGATGGCCCGCTATGTCACCGGCTCCCGGCTGGTGGCCAACACGGCGGTGGCCGGGATCGTGCTGTGGGGCGCGTACCGGGTGGCGGACGGCTCGCTGGCCCTCGGGGTGCTGGCGGCCTCGGTGCTGTACCTGCGACGCCTGTACGACCCGATCGACCGGCTCGGCATGTTCCTCAACTCCTACCAGTCGGCGTCGGCCTCGCTGGAGAAGATCGCGGGGCTGCTGGCCCAGACGCCGTCGGTGCCCGAGCCGTCGGTGCCGCGGCGCCTTCCGGCGCTCCGGGGCGAGCTGCCGGGCCGCGAGGTCGTGTTCGAGGACGTCCGGTTCACCTACCGCACGGGCGGGGAGGTGCTGCCCCGCTTCTCGCTGACGCTCCCGGCCGGGCAGACGGTGGCCGTGGTCGGCGCGACGGGCGCCGGCAAGTCGACGCTCGCGAAGCTGCTGGCCCGCTTCTACGACCCTTCCGCGGGCCGGGTCCTGCTGGACGGGGTGGACCTGCGCGACCTCGCCCTGCCCGACCTGCGGCGCGGGGTGGTGATGGTGACGCAGGAGGCGTTCCTGTTCTCCGGCACGGTCGCCGAGAACATCGCCATCGGCCGCCCGGACGCGACCCGCGAGGAGATCGAGCGGGCCGCGAAGTCGATCGGCGCCCACGACTTCATCAGCGCGCTGCCCGACGGCTACGACACGGACGTCCGCAAGCGCGGCGGCCGGATCTCCGCCGGGCAGCGCCAGCTGGTGGCGTTCGCACGGGCGTTGCTGGCCGACCCGGCGGTGCTGATCCTCGACGAGGCGACCAGTTCCCTGGACGTCCCCGGGGAACGGGCGGTGCAGCGGGCGATGGTGACGGTGCTGCGCGGCCGTACGGCGGTGGTGATCGCGCACCGGCTGTCGACGGTGGCCATCGCCGACCGGGTGCTGGTCATGGAGGGCGGCCGCGTCGTCGAGGACGGCAGTCCGGCCGAACTGATCGCGGGGGCCGGACGGTTCGCCGACCTGCACCGGGCCTGGCGGGACAGCCTGGCCTGAGGAAGACGGGGAGACGGGGAGACGGGGACGGATGATCGACGCGTACGAGGATCCCGGGACGCCCGACTGCCACGGCGGTGCCCGGTACCTGTGGTGGCTGGTGACCCGGCAGCCGGGCCGGTGTGCGGCCGGGGCGCTGCTCGGCAGCACGTGGATGGTGCTGCTGGCCGCGACCCCGTACCTGATGTCCCGCGCGGTCGACGAGGGGCTGGAGCCGGGCGACATGGGCGCGCTGGCCGGGTGGACCACCGCCTTGTTCGCGGTCGGCTCGTTCAACGCCTGGCTGAGCATCATGCGGCACCGCACGATGACCCGGGTGCGGATGGACGCCAACTTCCGCACGGTCAAGGTCGTCGTCGGACAGGCGGTCCGGCTGGGCGCGGCGCTGCCCGCCCGGGCCGGGGCCGGCGAGGTGGTCACCATCGGGGTGGGCGACGTGCAGACGATCAGCCAGTCCCTGACCGTCGTCGGCCCCGGCATCGGCGCGGTCGTCGCCTACCTGGTGGTCGCCGGGCTGCTGCTGTCGGTCTCCGGGCAGCTCGCCGCGGTGGTGCTGCTCGGGCTGCCGCTGATCGCGCTGCTCGTCGGGCCGCTGATGGGACGGCTGCAGGGGACGGAGTCGGAGTACCGCGAACGGCAGGGCGCGCTGACCGCGCGGATCGGCGACCTCGCGGCCGGTCTGCGCGTCCTCAACGGCCTCGGCGGCAAGGAGCTGTTCGCCGACGCCTTCCGCCGGGACTCGCAGCGGCTGCGGGAGCAGGGGTACCGGGTGGGGGCGGTGACCAGTTGGATCCAGGCACTCGGCGTGGGGCTGCCCACCCTGTTCCTGGCCGTGGTGACCTGGCTGGCGGCGCGGCTGGCCGCCCGGGGGGACATCACCGTGGGCGAGTTGGTGTCGGTGTACGGCTATGTCGCCGTCCTGGTGGGTCCCGTGGCGTTCTTCATCGAGTTCTGCTACCAGCTCAGCCGGGGCGTGGTCGCGGCCCGTCGCGTCGTGGGGCTGCTGCGGCTGGAACCGGCACCGGCCGGTGGCACCGCGGACCCGCCCGGGGTGGCGTCGGTGCTGCGCGACCCGGAGTCGGGGGCACGGGTGGCGCCGGGGCGGCTGACCGCGCTGGCGGCCACCCGCCCCGGTGACGCCACAGCCGTCGTCGACCGTCTGGGCCGTTACGCCCCGTCGGCGGCGACCTGGGGCGGCGTGCGCCTGGACGAGGTCCTGCTGCCGCAGGTCCGCGCACGGATCCTGGTCGCCGACCACGAGGCGGATCTGTTCGCGGGCACGCTGCGCGAGCTGGTGTGCGGACGCCGGGACCGAGACGACGCTGCCGTCGAGCGGGCGGTGCACGCGGCCGCCGCCGACGACATCGTCCTCGGCCTGCCCGACGGCCTCGACTCGCCGGTCGCCGCCCAGGGCCGCAGTCTGTCGGGCGGTCAGCGGCAGCGGGTACGGCTGGCGCGGGCGCTGCTGGCCGACCCCGAGGTGCTGCTGGCCGTCGAGCCCACCTCGGCGCTCGACGCGCACACCGAGGCGACGGTGGCCGACCGGCTGCGCGCGGCCCGCGACGGCCGCACCACCCTCGTCACCACCACCTCCCCCCTCGTGCTCGACCGCGCGGACACCGTGCTCTACCTGGTCGACGGCAAGGTGACGGCCACCGGCAGCCACCGCGAACTCCTCGGCCGCGAGCCGGGGTACCGGGCGTTGGTGGCCCGGGACAGCGAGACGTCCGCCGCCGAGGAGGTCGTGGGATGACGCGGTCCGGGGACCATCTGCCCGTCGCCGAGCGCGCCGACGTGCGGCGGGCCACCGTGCGGCTGGTACGGGCCGACGGGCGTGCCTTCGGCGTGGTCCTCGCCCTGAACGCGGCGGCCGCGGGCGTGGGGCTGGCCGGGCCGTGGCTGGTGGGGCGGATCGTCGACGAGGTCCGGGCCGGGCACGGCGTCGGCGCCGTGGACCGGCTGGCGCTCGGCATCCTGCTGTGCTCGCTGGCCCAGTTGCTGCTGGCGCGCTGGGCCCGGTACGTGGGGCACCGCTTCGGGGAGCGGACGCTGGCGCGGGTGCGCGAGCAGTTCGTCGACCGGGCCCTCGCACTGCCCTCGTCCGTCGCCGAGCGGGCGGGCGCCGGCGATCTGACGGCACGCGGCACCGCCGACGTGGCCACCGTCGGCACCACGCTGCGCGACACGGGCCCCGAGCTGCTCATCAGCACGGTGCAGGGGCTGTTCCTGCTCGGCGCCGTCTTCGCCCTGAACCCGCTGCTCGGTGCCGTCGGGGTGCTCGGCCTGATCCCGATCTGGTGCGCGCTGCGCTGGTATCTGCGCCGGGCGCGGGACGGCTATCTCGCCGAGGGCGCGGCCACCTCCGAGGTCGCCGAGGTCCTCGCGTCGACCGCCGCCGGTGCCCGTACCGTCGAGGCGTTCCGGCTGGAGGAGCGGCGGATCGCAGCGAGCAGACAGGCGCTGGACGCATCGCGCCGCACCCGGCTGTACACGCTCTGGCTGCGCACCGTGTTCTTCCCGGTGGTGGAGGTGTCGTATCTCGTCCCGGTGGCGGGGGTGCTGCTGGTCGGCGGGGTGCTGCACGCGCGGGGCGCGATGAGCCTGGGCGCGGTGGTGGCGGGTGCGCTGTATCTGCGCCAGTTCGCCGAGCCGCTCGACGAGATCCTGGTGCGTGTCGAGCAGTTGCAGAGCAGCGGCGCCTCCTTCGCCCGGGTGGAGGGGCTCGCCCGGGTGGAAGGGCTCGCCCGGGTGGAGGGCCTCGCCCGGGCACCGCTGGCCGCCTCGGACGGCGGGCCACGATCGCCGGCGGACGACCGGATCGACGTGTCCGGGGTGCGCTACGCCTACGAGCGCGGGGGCGAGGTGCTGCGCGGGGTCGACCTGACCGTGCGGCCCGGGGAGCGGCTGGCGGTGGTCGGCCCCTCCGGAGCCGGCAAGACCACCCTGAGCCGGCTGCTGGCCGGAATCGACGCCCCGAGCGCGGGTTCGGTGACGGTGGGCGGGGTGCCGATCGCCGGCCTGGGCCCGGAGCGGCTGCGCCGCCAGGTCGTCCTGGTCACCCAGGAGCACCATGTGTTTCTGGGCACGGTGCGCGACAACCTGCGGATCGCCGAGCCGTCGGCCGCGGACGAGGAGCTGTGGGCGGCCCTCACCGCCGTGGGCGCCGCCGCATGGGTGCGCGAGCTGCCGGACGGGCTGGACACCCCGCTGGGCACGGACGGCAACCGCACCGACGGCTCGCAGGCCCAGCAACTCGCCCTGGCCCGGGTGGTGCTGGCAGACCCGCACACCCTGATCCTCGACGAGGCGACGGCGCTGCTCGACCCGACGACCGCCCGCCGCACCGAGCGCGCGCTGGCCGCCGTCCTGGAAGGCCGGACGGTCATCGCCATCGCCCACCGCCTGCACACCGCGCACGACGCGGACCGGGTGGCGGTGATGGAGGACGGCCGGCTCACCGAACTCGGGCCCCACGACCGCCTGGTGGCGGCGGACGGGGCGTACGCGGCGCTGTGGCGCTCGTGGCACGGCGCACGTCCGCCGGCCGGTTGAGCGGACCTGGGCCCGGCGTGGCGGGGGTGTGCTCCGGGAGCCCCGGCCCCTCCCCCGGCCCCGTCCCCGGCCCCGCCCGGGTGACTCGCCCCTGAACGGTTCGTATATCGAACATGACTATCCGGGCAACGAACCATTTCCGGCCAAGTTGTTGATGCGGTCCTGACAACGCCACCGCCCTCTGCGACGCTTCCCACGGCCCCGTCGCAGCAGCCCCACAGCACCACCGCTGCGTCGTACGGCCCGTGACCTCGATGCATCTGGTTCCGCGTTCCGCCTGTTCTGCCCGGACGGCCGACCATCCGTCCGGTCTCCCCTGGCCGCGCGACCCGCGGCCACGCAGAAGGAGTCAGTGTTGAGCAGCAGTTCCTCTCGCAGACGCACCCCCCACACCCCTTCCCGCCGCGCCGCCGCCGTCGCCCTCGTCGGCGTCTCGGCCCTGCTCGCCGCCGCCGTCCAGGCGGGCGCCGCGAGCGCCGCCCCGGCCGGTCCCGCCGCCGGGAAGATCAACCCCGCCCACACGGCCCTGAAGCTCTCCCCCTCGCAGCGCGCCGAACTGCTGCGCGACGCCACCGCGGCGCGGGCGGGCACCGCCCGGTCGATCGGACTCGGCGCCCAGGAGAAGCTGGTGGTCCGCGACGTCGTCAAGGACGCCGACGGCACCCTCCACACCCGCTACGAGCGCACCTACGCCGGACTCCCGGTCCTCGGCGGCGATCTGGTCGTCGACACCTCCAAGTCCGGGAACACCCAGCGGGTCGTCAAGGCCACCCGGGCGACCATCAAGGTGGCCTCGCTCAAGCCGCAGATCACCGCCACGAAGGCCGAGAAGCAGGCCGTGCAGGCCGCGCAGGCCGCGGGCTCGAAGAAGACCGCCGCGGACCGTGCGCCCCGCAAGGTGATCTGGGCGGCGAGCGGCAAGCCGGTCCTCGCCTACGAGACGGTCGTCGGCGGACTGCAGGACGACGGCACCCCCAACGAGCTGCACGTCATCACCGACGCCGCCACCGGCAAGGAGCTCTTCCGCCACCAGGGCATCGAGACGGGCGTCGGCAACACCCAGTACAGCGGCCAGGTCACGCTGACCACCACGCAGTCGGGCTCGACGTACACGCTGAACGACGGCTCGCGCGGCGGCCACAAGACCTACAACCTCAACCACGGCTCGTCCGGCACCGGCACGCTGTTCTCCCAGTCGAGCGACACCTGGGGCAACGGCACCACCTCGAACGCCGCGACCGCGGGCGCCGACGCCCACTACGGCGCCGCCGTGACCTGGGACTTCTACAAGAACACCTTCGGCCGCAGCGGCATCAAGAACGACGGCGTCGCGGCCTACTCCCGGGTCCACTACGGCAACTCGTACGTGAACGCGTTCTGGGACGACAGCTGCTTCTGCATGACCTACGGCGACGGCTCCGGCAACGCCGACCCGCTGACCTCGCTGGACGTGGCCGGTCACGAGATGAGCCACGGCGTCACCTCCAACACCGCCGGCCTCGACTACAGCGGTGAGTCCGGCGGCCTCAACGAGGCCACCTCGGACATCTTCGGCACCGGCGTCGAGTTCTACGCGGCCAACAGCTCCGACGTCGGTGACTACCTCATCGGCGAGAAGATCGACATCAACGGCGACGGCACCCCGCTGCGCTACATGGACCAGCCCAGCAAGGACGGCGGCTCCGCCGACTACTGGTCCTCCGACGTGGGCAACCTCGACGTGCACTACTCCTCGGGCGTGGCGAACCACTTCTTCTACCTCCTGTCGGAGGGCAGCGGTTCCAAGACCATCAACGGGGTCACCTACAACTCCCCGACGTACGACGGCCTGCCGGTCACCGGCATCGGGCGCGACAAGGCGCTACAGATCTGGTACCGGGCGCTCACCACCAAGTTCACCTCGACCACGGACTACGCCGGGGCGCGCACCGGCACGCTCGCGGCGGCGGGTGAGCTGTACGGCACGTCGAGCGCCGAGTACACGGCCGTGCAGGACGCATGGGCGGGCGTCGCGGTCGGCACACGCCCCGGCGGCGGCAGCGGCACGTCGTACGACAGCACGACCGCGGTGGCGATTCCGGACAACGGGCCGGCGGTCACCTCGTCGATCACCGTGAGCGACCGCACCGGCAACGCGCCGAGCAACCTCCGGGTCACCCCGAACATCACGCACACCTGGCGTGGCGACCTGGTGATCGACCTGATCGGTCCGTCGGGCACCGCGTACCGGCTCAAGAACTTCAGCTCCTCGGACTCGGCGGACAACGTGACCCAGACCTACACGGTCAACGCCTCCTCCGAACCGGCCAACGGCACCTGGCAGTTGAAGGTCCAGGACCAGGCCTCGTACGACACGGGCACCATCAACGGCTGGACGCTGACGTTCCCGTAGGCCGTACCTGACGGCGCGCCACGGCGCGTCGGCGGCGGGAGTCCGCTCCGGGGGTCCGCCTCCCCCGGAGCGGCCTCCGTGCGCCGCGCGCCGCGCCGGGCTCCGCCGGCGCCCGGCGCCCGGCCGGCGGTCGCTCGGGGCACCCGCCGTTCACTCCATGGACGATTTTCAGCCAAGGTCGTTTTGCCCTCCTGACATGTACGCGTCTGGGATGCCACGCTTCCACCACACGCCTCACCCGCACATCTCACCCGCACCGCAACTTCACACCCTCTTCGTTCGGCCACCCCACGCCGCACGGAAACCCCCACAGAAGGAGCATGCAGTGACTCCCCTCTACGCGCGTCACAAGCGCACCACCCTGGCCATCGCCACCGCCGTCGCCGCCGGAGCCCTGCTCACCACCGGTCTGACCACCGGTGTCGCCTCCGCCCAGACGCCGGCCTCCGCGTCCGGCCAGACCGCGAAGCCGCTCGCCGCCGCCCCCCTCGCGCTGTCCGCGGCCGCGCGCACCTCCCTCATCAAGGACGCCCAGGCGACCGCGTCCGAGACGGCCCGCTCCATAGGCCTCGGCGCCAAGGAGCAGCTGGTGGTCCGCGACGTCGTCAAGGACGCCGACGGCACCCTCCACACCCGCTACGAGCGCACCTACGCCGGACTCCCGGTCCTCGGCGGCGACCTGGTCGTCCACGAGTCGAAGTCCGGCAAGACCCAGGGCGTGACCCGGGCGACGAACGCGTCCATCAAGGTGGCCTCGCTCAAGCCGCAGATCACCGCCACGAAGGCCGAGAAGCAGGCCGTGAAGGCCGCGCAGTCGGCGGGTTCGGCGAAGACGGCGGCCGACAGCGCGCCCCGCAAGGTGATCTGGGCGGGCACCGGCACGCCGGTCCTCGCCTACGAGACGGTCGTCGGCGGCCTGCAGGACGACGGCACCCCCAACGAGCTGCACGTCATCACCGACGCCGCCACCGGCAAGAAGCTGTACGAGTACCAGGGCGTCGAGACCGGCACCGGCAAGACCCTGTACTCGGGCACGGTCACCCTCAACACGACGCTGTCGGGTTCGACCTACCAGCTGTACGACACCACGCGCGGCGGCCACAAGACGTACAACAAGAAGCACGCCAGCAGCTCGAGCACCGGCACCCTCTTCACCGACGCGGACGACGTCTGGGGCACCGGCGCGGCCTCCAGCTCCACCACCGACCAGACCGCGGCCGCCGACGCCGCCTTCGGCGCGCAGGTCACCTGGGACTTCTACAAGAACACCTTCGGCCGCAGCGGCATCAAGAACGACGGCGTCGCGGCCTACTCCCGGGTCCACTACGGCAACCAGTACGTGAACGCGTTCTGGGACGACAGCTGCTTCTGCATGACCTACGGCGACGGCTCCGGCAACAACCACCCGCTGACCTCGCTGGACGTGGCCGGTCACGAGATGAGCCACGGCGTCACCTCCAACACCGCCGGCCTCGACTACAGCGGTGAGTCCGGCGGCCTCAACGAGGCCACCTCGGACATCTTCGGCACCGGCGTCGAGTTCTACGCCAACAACGCCTCCGACCCCGGTGACTACCTCATCGGCGAGAAGATCGACATCAACGGCGACGGCAGCCCGCTGCGCTACATGGACAAGCCCAGCAAGGACGGCGGCTCCGCCGACTACTGGTCCTCCAGCGTGGGCAACCTCGACGTGCACTACTCGTCGGGTGTGGCGAACCACTTCTTCTACCTCCTGTCGGAGGGCAGCGGTTCCAAGACCATCAACGGGGTCACCTACAACTCCCCGACCTACAACGGCTCCACGGTCACCGGCATCGGCCGCGCCAAGGCGCTGCAGATCTGGTACAAGGCGCTGACCACGTACATGACGTCGACGACGAACTACAAGGGCGCCCGCACGGCGACCCTGAGCGCGGCGACGGCGCTGTACGGCTCCGGCAGCGCCGAGTACAACGCGGTGGCGGCGGCCTGGTCCGCGGTCAACGTGGCCTGACGCGCAACGCCCAGGAGGCGGCCCCCGGCGGGAACACCACGCCGGGGGCCGCCCTACGCTTGGGGCCCATGTCCTTCACGTACGAGGAAGTCGGCGCGACCCGGACGGCCGGCCACTGCCCCGAGGGCTTTCGTCCGCTGCACCTGCGCACGCGGATCGGCGAGGGCGAGGGGGTGTTCCGCCGGGCCTCCGAGGCCCTGTCGACCTGGGAGATGCACCGCGCCATGGGCGTCGGCGTCTCTGCCGCCGAGGACAGGGCGGCCCCCGGGGTCGACGTCACCATCACTCTCGGCGGCGTCATCAAGGCCCCCTGCCGTGTCGTCTGGACGGTCGACGAGCCCCGCCGCTCGGGCTGGGCGTACGGCACGCTGCCGGGGCACCCCGAGAGCGGCGAGGAGGCGTTCGTCGTCCATCGCACCGGCGACGGCACGGTCTGGCTGACGATCACGGCCTTCAGCCGCCCGGCCAAGTGGTACACGAGGGCGGGCGGCCCGGCGGCGCGCGGGCTGCAGCACGCGTACGCGCGGCGCTGCGGGGCGGTGTTGCGGCGGCTGTGCGCGGGCCTGTCCGAGGACTGACCCCGGCCGCCCCTCCACCGCGTGCGCCCTGCCGCCGGACCCCGGTCGGCGCATCAGCACACCGGTCAGCGCATCAGCACCCCGGCCGCCTCCGCGATCTCCTCGGACGGCAGCGTCAGCAGTCCCAGCTCCGCGCCGCCGGCCAGCAGCCGGTGCGCGGGCAGGATCCGGACCGTGTAGCCGAACGGGCCGGTGCGGTCCAGCAACAGCGGTCCCTCGTAGACCCAGCGGCCCTCCGGGTCCGGGCCGCCCGCCGGTTTCAGCGCCGTCGCCGTGGCGTCCGCGATGCGGTCCTCGGTGTCGACGCGCCCGGACACCGCCTGGACCTCCACGTCGCCGGGGGCCAGGTCGCCGAGGCCGACGCGGACCCGCAGCGAGAGGGTCGTGCCCAGTTCCGCCGTGGCCGCGGCCGTCGACGTCTCGACGTGGTCGACCGTGACGGCCGGCCACGCCGCCCGCACCCGCGCCTTCCAGGCCGCCAGCTCCCGCGCCGCGTCCGGGGTCATCGCGCGGTGGGCGTGCGCCGCCGGGGTGTACAGGCGCTCCACGTACTCGCGCACCATCCGCCCCGCCGGCACCTTCGGGCCGAGGTGCATGAGGGTCTGCCGGACCATCTCGATCCAGCGGTCCGGCAGCCCGCCCTGGCCGCGCTCGTAGAAGCGCGGTGCCACCCGCTGCTCCAGCAGGTCGTACAGCGCCGCCGCCTCCAGGTCGTCGCGCCGGTCCTCGTCGGTCGCCGTGCCGTCGGCGGTGGGGATCGCCCAGCCGAAGTCCGGCTGGAACCATTCGTCCCACCACCCGTCCAGCACCGACAGGTTGAGCCCGCCGTTGAGCGCCGCCTTCATGCCGCTCGTCCCGCACGCCTCCAGCGGGCGCAGGGGGTTGTTCAGCCATACGTCGCAGCCCGGGTAGAGCTTCTGCGCCATCGCCATGCCGTAGTCCGGGAGGAACACGATCCGGTGCCGCACGCGCGGGTCGTCGGCGAACCGGACCAGCTCCTGGATCAGCCGCTTCCCGCCGTCGTCCGCCGGATGCGCCTTGCCCGCCACCACGATCTGCACCGGGCGCCGCGGGTGCAGCAGCAGTTCCATCAGCCGGTCCTGGTCCCGCAGCATCAACGTCAGCCGCTTGTACGACGGCACCCGGCGGGCGAAGCCGATGGTCAGCACGTCGGGGTCCAGCACCCCGTCGATCCAGCCGAGTTCGGCCGTCCCGGCGCCGCGCTGCCGCCACGACGCGTGCAGCCGCTCCCTCACCTCCAGCACCAGCTGCTCGCGCAGCACCCGGCGCAGGTCCCAGATCTCCTGGTCGGCGATCTCCGCGATCGCGTCCCAGCGTTCCGGCCCGCCGACCGTCATGGCCTCCTCGGTGCGCTCCGCACCGATCTGCCGCGCACCCAGCCGGAACACCTCCGGCGCCATCCAGGTCGGCGCGTGCACACCGTTCGTCACGGACGTGATCGGCACCTCGTCGGGGTCGAAGCCCGGCCACAGGCCCGAGAACATCTCCCGGCTGACGTCGCCGTGCAGCAGGGACACCCCGTTGGCGCGCTGGCCGAGCCTGAGTCCCATCACCGCCATGTTGAAGAGATTCGGTTCGCCGCCGGGGTAGGTCTCCATCCCGAGCCGCAGGATCCGCTCCACCTCGATCCGCGCGAGCTCCGCTTCGGGTCCGAAGTGGCGGGCCACCAGCTCCCGGTCGAAGCGGTCGATGCCCGCCGGGACGGGCGTGTGCGTGGTGAAGACCGTGCCGGCCCGCACCGCCTCCAGGGCTGCGTCGAAGTCCAGTCCGGCGCCGTGCAGTTCGGCGATCCGCTCCAGACCGAGGAAGCCCGCGTGCCCCTCGTTGGTGTGGAACACCTCGGGCTCGGCGTGGCCGGTCAGCCGGCAGTAGGCGCGTACCGCGCGCACCCCGCCGATGCCGAGCAGCATCTCCTGCAGCAGCCGGTGCTCGCTGCCGCCTCCGTACAGCCGGTCGGTGACGCTCCGCCCGCCGAGGTCGTTCTCCTCCACGTCCGAGTCGAGCAGCAGCAGCGGCACCCGGCCCACCTGGGCGAGCCAGATGCGGGCCCGCAGCCGGCGGCCGCCGGGCAGGCCCAGGAAGACCCGGGCGGCGCGGCCGTCGGGCTCGCGCAGGGGCACCAGGGGCAGTTCGTGCGGGTCGAGCACCGGATAGTGCTCCTGCTGCCAGCCGTCCCGTGAGAGGGTCTGCCGGAAGTAGCCGTGCCGGTACAGCAGTCCCACGCCGATCATCGGCACGCCCAGGTCGCTGGCCGCCTTCAGATGGTCCCCGGCGAGGATGCCGAGGCCGCCGGAGTACTGGGGCAGCGCGGCCGTGATGCCGAACTCGGGCGAGAAGTAGGCGATGGCGGCGGGCAGGTCGGAGCGGGGCGAGCGGGACTGGTACCAGCGGTCTCCGTTCATGTAGTCGCTCAGGTCGCCGGCGGCCGCGGCGAGGCGGCGCAGGAAGCGGCGGTCCTCGGCCAGTTCCGCGAGCCGGGCGGGCGCGACGCCCCCGAGCAGCCGCACCGGGTCGCCGCCGGAGGCCGCCCATCGCTCGGGGTCGACGGACTGGAAGAGGTCACGGGTCTCCGCATGCCACGACCAGCGCAGGTTGCGCGCCAGATCGCTCAGCGGGTGAAGGGCTTCGGGGAGGACGGGACGTACGGCGAACCTGCGGATTGCCTTCACGAATTCCACCTTCACGGGGGACGTACGCGGCATGTCACCCCCGACGGTAGCGGCGCGGGCAACCGCGCGGCGACGGCGCGTCGGGGGCGGCCGCCCCCGGGCGGCCGCCCCCGGAACCCGTTCGAGCCCCGCTCGGGCACCGGGCGGACCGCTGCGCGTCACCCGCCGTCGACCGCGGTTCACCGGGCATGCGTAGGCTTGCCGGCCTCCCCCGGGGCGGGGCCGGTCCTTTTCCCCTGTCCGGATCCGGCCGGACTTGAACGTAGACATACGCGCGAGTAGTTAACAAAGTGCCGGAATGCCCACCCGCACCGGGTGGGAAGGCTCCTCCGGTAACCCCGCTGGCCCCACCTTCCGACACCCTCAACCGTCCACCATCGTTGACGCGGACAGGAGCGGTCATGCCCCCGACGCACCACTCGCCTGCACCTACGGCACCCGGCACCGGCACAGCCCCGCGGCGGAAGGCCGATCCCCCCGCCCCGCGGACACCCCCCGAGGGCCCGAGCCGCACGCCGGCCGCCCGGGACACCGGCCCGACCCTCGGGCGCATCCCCGTCCTCGATGTGCGCCCCCTCGTCCACGAGGGCCGCCGCCCGGCCAAGGCGGTGGTGGGCGAGGAGTTCGAGATCTCCGCCACCGTCTTCCGCGAGGGCCACGACGCCGTCGCCGCCAACGTCGTCCTCACGGACCCCCGGGGCCGCCCCGGCCCGTGGACGCCGATGCGCGAGCGGGAACCCGGCACCGACCGCTGGTCCGCCACCGTCTCCCTGCCCGCGGAGGGCCACTGGACCTACACCGTGGAGGGCTGGAGCGATCCGGTCACGACCTGGCGGCGGCAGGCCACGATCAAGATCCCGGCGGGGATCGACACCGAACTGGTCCTGGAGGAGGGCGCGCGACTGTACGAGCGCGCGGCCGCCGGCGTCCCGAAGGGCAAGGGCCGCCGGGGGGTGCTGTTGGCGGCGGCCGGTGTGTTGCGGGACGGGTCCCGGCCGTCGGCGGCGCGGTTGGCGGGGGCGTTGACACCGGAGGTGGATGCGGTGTTGGCGGTGTGGCCGTTGCGGGAGTCGGTGTCGTGGGTGGGGCCGTTTTCGTTGTCGGTGGAGCGGGAGCGGGCGTTGTTCGGGTCGTGGTACGAGTTCTTTCCGCGGTCGGAGGGGACGGTGGAGTGTCCTCATGGGACGTTCCGGTCGGCGGCGCGGCGGTTGCCGGTGATTGCGGGGATGGGTTTCGACGTGGTGTATCTGCCGCCGGTGCATCCGATCGGGACGACGTTTCGCAAGGGTCGTAACAACAGTCTGTCGGCGGGTGCGGGGGATGTGGGGGTGCCGTGGGCGGTGGGGTCGCCCGAGGGTGGTCATGATGCGGTGCATCCGGCGTTGGGGACGATCGAGGATTTCGACTGGTTCGTGGGGCGGGCGGGGGAGTTGGGGTTGGAGGTGGCGCTGGATTTCGCGTTGCAGTGTTCGCCGGATCATCCGTGGGTGGGGAAGCGTCCGGAGTGGTTTCGGCATCGGGTGGACGGGTCGGTGGCGTATGCGGAGAATCCGCCGAAGAAGTACCAGGACATCTATCCGCTGTATTTCGATGCGGACATGGAGGGTCTGGTGGCGGAGTCGTTGCGGGTGTTGCGGTTCTGGATGGGGCACGGGGTGCGGATCTTCCGGGTGGACAATCCGCATACGAAGCCGGTGGTGTTCTGGGAGCGGGTGATCGGGGAGATCGGGCGGTCGGATCCCGATGTGGTTTTTCTGGCGGAGGCGTTCACGCGGCCGGCGATGATGCGGGCGTTGGCGGCGGTGGGGTTCCAGCAGTCGTACACGTATTTCACGTGGCGGAATTCTAAGGAGGAGCTGACGGAGTATCTGACGGAGTTGTCGACGGAGACGGCGGCGTTCATGCGGCCGAATTTCTTTGTGAACACGCCGGACATCCTGCCGGGGTATCTGGTGCACGGTGGGCGGCCGGCGTTCGAGGTGCGGGCGGTGCTGGCGGCGACGATGTCGCCGTCGTGGGGGGTGTATTCGGGGTATGAGCTGTGTGAGAACGTGCCGCTGCGGGAGGGCGGCGAGGAGTATCTGGACTCGGAGAAGTACCAGTTGCGGCCCCGGGACTGGGAGGCGGCGGAGCGGGAGGGGCGCAGCATCGCTCCGCTGATCACGAAGCTCAACGCGATCCGGCGGGCCAGTCCGGCGCTGCGGCAGCTTCGGAATGTGCACTTCCACCATGCCGACAAGGACGAGGTGATCGTCTACTCGAAACGCTCGGGTTCGAACACGGTCGTGGTGGTCGTGAATCTGGATCCCCACCACACCCAGGAGGCGACGGTCTCGTTGGACATGCCGCGGCTCGGCCTGGACCGGCACGAGTCGGTGCCGGTGCGCGACGAGCTCACCGGTGTCACCTACCACTGGGGCAGGGCCAACTATGTACGTCTTTCGCCGGGCGATAGCCCCGCACACGTGCTGACCGTCCTGCGACCGTCCTCACCGCAGATCGGAGGGTCACCCACACGATGATCGTCAACGAGCCCGTCCCGGACACCTTCGAGGACACTCCCGCCGCGGACCGCGATCCGGAGTGGTTCAAGCGCGCCGTCTTCTACGAGGTCCTGGTCAGGTCCTTCCAGGACAGCAACGGCGACGGTGTGGGCGATCTGAAGGGGCTGACGGCGAAGCTGGACTATCTGCAGTGGCTGGGCGTGGACTGCCTGTGGCTGCCGCCGTTCTTCAAGTCGCCGCTGCGTGACGGCGGTTACGACGTGTCCGACTACACGGCGGTGCTGCCGGAGTTCGGGGACCTGGCGGACTTCGTGGAGTTCGTGGACGCCGCCCACCAGCGGGGCATGCGCGTGATCATCGACTTCGTGATGAACCACACCAGCGACCAGCACCCGTGGTTCCAGGAGTCGCGCGCCCATCCCGACGGCCCGTACGGGGACTACTACGTCTGGGCGGACGACGACAAGCAGTTCCAGGACGCGCGGATCATCTTCGTCGACACCGAGGCGTCCAACTGGACCTTCGACCCGGTGCGCAAGCAGTACTACTGGCACCGGTTCTTCTCCCACCAGCCGGACCTCAACTACGAGAACCCGGCCGTCCAGGAGGAGATGATCTCCGCGCTCAGGTTCTGGCTGGACCTGGGCATCGACGGGTTCCGCCTCGACGCGGTGCCCTACCTCTACCAGGCGGAGGGGACGAACTGCGAGAACCTGCCGGCGACGCACGAGTTCCTGAAGCGGGTGCGCAAGGAGATCGACGCGCACTACCCGGACACCGTGCTGCTGGCGGAGGCCAACCAGTGGCCCGAGGACGTGGTCGACTACTTCGGCGACTACGCGGGCGGCGGCGACGAGTGCCACATGGCCTTCCACTTCCCCGTCATGCCCCGCATCTTCATGGCCGTGCGCCGCGAGTCGCGCTACCCCGTCTCGGAGATCCTCGCCAAGACCCCCGCGATCCCCTCCGGCTGCCAGTGGGGCATCTTCCTGCGCAACCACGACGAGCTGACCCTGGAGATGGTCACCGACGACGAACGCGACTACATGTGGGCGGAGTACGCCAAGGACCCCCGCATGCGCGCCAACATCGGCATCCGCCGCCGGCTGGCCCCCCTGCTGGACAACGACCGCAACCAGATCGAACTGTTCACCGCGCTGCTGCTGTCCCTGCCCGGCTCGCCGATCCTCTACTACGGCGACGAGATCGGCATGGGCGACAACATCTGGCTCGGCGACCGCGACGCGGTCCGCACCCCGATGCAGTGGACCCCCGACCGCAACGCGGGCTTCTCCTCCTGCGACCCCGGCCGCCTCTACCTGCCCACGATCATGGACCCGGTCTACGGCTACCAGGTCACCAACGTGGAGGCGTCGATGGCCTCCCCCTCCTCACTGCTGCACTGGACCCGGCGGATGATCGAGATCCGCAAGCAGAACCCGGCCTTCGGCCTGGGCTCCTACACCGAACTGCCCTCCTCCAACCCGGCCGTCCTCGCCTTCGTGCGCGAGGCCCCCGCCACCGCGGACGGCGGGGACGACCTGGTGATGTGCGTGCACAACTTCTCCCGGTTCGCCCAGCCCACCGAGCTGGACCTGGGTGCCTTCAGCGGCCGCCACCCGGTGGAACTCATCGGCCAGGTCCGCTTCCCCGCCATCGGCGAACTGCCCTACCTGCTCACCCTCGCAGGCCACGGCTTCTACTGGTTCCGGCTCCGCAGGAACGCCGCGTAGCACCCCGGGCGGGGCGGTTTCCACCGACCCGCCCGGGGCACGCATCAGTAACACCCCGACTCCGGGGAAAGGACGCACGCCATGTCGGAAGCCGTCACCCGTGCCACCGCGACCCACCCCGGTCTGCTCGCGTCCCTCGATCCGCTGCTGAGGGAGTGGCTGCCACGGCAGCGCTGGTTCGCCGGCAAGGGGCGGCCGGTCACCGGTTTCACGCTGGTGGCGGCCACCGATCTGCTGCCGCCCGACCGCTCGCCGGCCCTGCTCCATCTCCTTCTGCGGGCCCATCAGCCGGACGTCTCCGCGCAGGGCGCCGTGTCGCACCCCGGGGACTGCTACCAGGTGCTGGTGGGCATACGAGAGGCGCTGCCACCGCGGCTGGCACCGGCCCTGATCGGGCATGTGACCCGGGGCCCGCTGGCGGGGCGGAGCGTGTACGACGCGCTGTACGACCCCCGGGCCACCGCCGTGCTCCTCGAGGCGGCCCGCACACGGGCCCGCATCGGCGGGCTCCGCTTCGAGGGGGACGGACGCCAGCGAATACGGGAGGGGCTCGTCCCCCGGCTCATGACCGCGGAGCAGTCCAACTCCTCCATCGTCTATGGAGATACGTTCATCCTGAAGGTGCTGCGGCGCGTCGTTCCCGGCACCAACCCCGACCTGGAACTGCCCCTGGTGCTGTCGCGCGAGGGCTGCCCGCGGGTGCCGGCGCCGGCCGGCTGGCTGCTCGCCGACCTCGGCGGACCCGACGACCGGTATGTGCTGGCCGTGCTGCAGCCGTACGTGCGCGGCGCCACGGACGGCTGGGAGCTGGCGCTGCGCGAGCTGGCCAAGGGCGAGGACTTCACGGCTCAGGCGCGGGCGCTCGGGCGGGCGACGGCCGAGGTGCACACGGCGCTGGCCCGCGCGCTGCCCACGGCCACCCTGGGGCACGCCCGGGCGCGGCTGCTCGCCGACGGCATGGCGCAGCGGCTGGAGACCGCGGCGCAGGCGGTGCCCGCCCTGCGGCCGTACGCGCCGCGGCTGCGCCAGGCGTTCGAGGCGCTGACCGCCCTCGCCGCCGACGGACGCAGTTGGACCGCCCAGCGCATCCACGGCGATCTGCACCTGGGGCAGTGCCTGCGCTCGCCGTCCGGAACGTGGTCGCTGATCGACTTCGAGGGCGAGCCGTCGAAGTCGCTGGCCGAGCGCCGGATGCCGCAGCCGACGGTGCGGGACGTCGCGGGGATGCTCCGTTCCTTCGACTACGCGGCCCACTCGGCCGTGCCGCCCGCCCCGGACTGGGCCGCGGCGTGCCGGGCGGCGTACTGCGCCGGGTACGCGGACGCCGCCGGGCGCGATCCGCGCGCCGAGCCGGTGCTGCTGCGCGCCTACGAGACGGACAAGGCCGTCTACGAGGTCCTGTACGAGGCCCGGCACCGGCCCGACTGGCTGCCGGTGCCGATGGCGGCGGTCCGGCGGCTGGCCGCCGACGCCCTGCCCTGATCCACCACCCTGCCGAGGAGGCCCCGCCCGTGACGCCCCGCCCCCCGTCCGACGACAGCACGAAGAACGACGGCGACGGCCGCGAGAAGACCGCCGCGCGGAAGGCGGCCGCCGGGAAGAAGAAGGCGGCGGCCGGGAAGACGGCGGCGGCCGGGAAGACGGCTGGAACCGGCAGGAAGAAGACGGCGGCGAAGAAGACGGCGGCCGCCGCGGCCGGGAAGACGGCCGGGGCCGGCAGGAAGAAGACGGCGGCGAAGAAGACCGTGGCCGCCGCGGCCGGGAAGAAGAAGACGGCGGCGAAGGCCGGGCCGGCCCGGACCGCGGACGGGAAGGCGCGTCCGAAAGCCGCCGGGAAGGGCGCCGCCGGCCGGGCGGTCCGCTCCCCCGCCGTCGACGCCGGTGACCGTGAGCGGCTGCTCACCGGCACCCACCACGACCCGCACACGGTGCTCGGCGCCCATCCGGAGCCCGGTGGCGTCGCCTTCCGGGCCTTCCGGCCGTACGCACGCTCCGTCACGGTCGTGGCCGGGAACCTGCGGGCGGACCTGCACGACGACGGGGACGGCTTCTTCTCGGGGCTGCTGCCGCTGCGGGACGTCCCGGCCCACCGGCTGCTGGTGGCGTACGAGGACACCGTGCTGGAGACCGAGGACCCGTACCGCTTCCTGCCCACGCTCGGCGAGCTCGACCTGCACCTGATCGGCGAGGGGCGGCACGAGCAGTTGTGGCAGGTCCTCGGCGCGCACCCCATGACGCACCAGGGTGTGTGCGGCACCCGCTTCACGGTCTGGGCGCCCCACGCGCGGGGCGTGCGCGTGGCCGGCGACTTCAACCACTGGGACGGGACCGGCCACGCGATGCGCTCGCTCGGTGCGACCGGTGTGTGGGAGCTGTTCGTGCCCGGCATCGGCGAGGGCGAGCTGTACAAGTTCGAGATCACCCGCCCCGACGGTTCCAGGACCCTGCGCGCCGACCCGATGGCCCGTCGCACGGAGGCCCCTCCGGCGACCGCGTCGGTCGTGACGGAGTCGTCCCACACGTGGCAGGACGGGGAGTGGCTGGCCCGCCGCGGGGACACTCCCGCCCACGAGGCGCCGTTCTCGGTGTACGAGGTGCATCTGCCGTCCTGGCGCCCAGGCCTGAGCTACCGTCAGCTGGCCGACCAACTGCCCGCCTACGTCAGGGATCTGGGCTTCACCCACGTGGAGCTGATGCCCGTCGCCGAGCACCCCTTCGGCGGCTCCTGGGGCTACCAGGTCACCGGCTTCTACGCGCCCACCGCCCGCCTGGGCACCCCCGACGACTTCAGGTACCTCGTCGACGCCCTGCACCGGGCCGGCATCGGCGTACTGATGGACTGGGTGCCGGCGCACTTCCCGCGCGACGCGTGGGCGCTGGCCGAGTTCGACGGCCGTCCCCTGTACGAGCACACGGACCCGCAGCGCGCCGCGCACCCCGACTGGGGAACACTGGAATTCGACTTCGGACGGCGCGAGGTACGCAACTTCCTCGTCGCCAACGCCGTGTACTGGTGCGAGGAGTTCCACATCGACGGCCTGCGGGTGGACGCGGTGGCCTCCATGCTCTACCTCGACTACTCCCGGCAGC
Source organism: Streptomyces sp. NPDC007264 (assembly GCF_042869095.1). Classification (NCBI taxonomy): domain Bacteria; kingdom Bacillati; phylum Actinomycetota; class Actinomycetes; order Kitasatosporales; family Streptomycetaceae; genus Streptomyces; species Streptomyces sp. NPDC007264. The sequence goes on along the minus strand of NZ_JBIAFD010000007.1, from coordinate 104,325 downwards.
CCGGCCGGTGGAGCCCCAACGTGCACGGCGGCCGGGAGAACCTGGACGCGGTGGCGTTCCTCCAGGAGATGAACGCCACCGTCTGCCGCCGCTGCCCCGGGGTGGTCACGATCGCCGAGGAGTCCACGGCCTGGGACGGCGTCACCCGCGCCACCCACCACCGGGGGCCGAGCGGCTTCGGCGGGCTCGGGTTCGGCCTGAAATGGAACATGGGCTGGATGCACGACTCACTGCGCTACATGAGCCACGAGCCGGTGCACCGCAGGTACCACCACGACGAGATGACGTTCTCGATGGTGTACGCCTACAGCGAGAACTACGTCCTGCCCATCTCCCACGACGAGGTCGTCCACGGCAAACGCTCCCTCGTCTCCAAGATGCCCGGCGACTGGTGGCAGCAACGCGCCAACCACCGCGCCTACCTCGGCTACATGTGGGCCCACCCCGGCAAACAACTCCTCTTCATGGGCCAGGAATTCGCCCAGGGGGCCGAATGGTCCGAAGCCCACGGACCCGACTGGTGGCTGCTGGACCCCACCTACCCCGCCGCACCCGACCACCGCCGGGTACGCGACCTCGTCCGCGACCTCAACACCCTCTACCGCCACACCCCCGCCCTGTGGCAACGCGACACCCACCCCAGCGGCTTCCACTGGGTGGTGACCGACGCCGCCGACGACAACGTCCTGGCCTTCCTGCGCCTCGACGCACACGGCACCCCCCTGCTGGCCGTCTGCCACTTCTCCCCGGCCGTCCGCCACGACTACCGCATCGGCGTCCCCGACGACATCACCGCCTGGCACGAGGTCCTCAACACCGACAGCGCCGCCTACGGCGGCAGCGACGTCCGCAACCCCGACCCCCTCGAACCCGAACCCACCCCCTGGCACGGCCACCCCGCCAGCATCCGCCTCACCCTCCCCCCACTCGCCACCCTCTGTCTCCGCCCCGCCTGAGCGGCACGACGGCGACGCGAGGACCGGCGAGGCCGCTGCCCGCGGGGCGTTCCGACAGAGACGCCCTGCCCGCCGGGGCGTTCGTCCGGCCACGGGTGCGGCCTCAGACCGCCTCCGCGCCGGATTCCGCGCCCTGGGCGGCCGGCTGCGGCGACGGTTCCACCGGCTCCGCGGCGGCACCTCGTTTCGCGGCCTGGATCTGCTCCCACACATGGGTGCGCAGCTCGGTGAAGCGCGGGTCCGCCCGGGTGTGCAGCTGATCGCGCCGGTCGGGCAGGTCGATCTCCAGCTGCTCCTGCACGACCGTCGGCGACGACGACAGGACGACGACCCGCTGGCCGAGGTAGACGGCCTCGTCGATGTCGTGGGTGATGAAGAGGATCGTCACGCCGAGTTGGTGCCACAGGTCGCGGATCAGGTCCTCCAGGTCGGCGCGGGTCTGCGCGTCGACCGCGGCGAACGGCTCGTCCATGAGCAGCACCTCGGGCTCGTAGGCCACCGCCCGGGCTATCGCCACCCGCTGCTGCATGCCGCCGGACAGCTGCCACGGGTAGGCGTCGTGGGCGTCCGCGAGCCCCACCGCCTCCAGCGCGCGGCCGACGAGTGCCCGGCGGCGGTCCTTCGGCAGCTTCTTCTGCTTGAGCGGCAGTTCCACGTTCTCCCGCACGCTCATCCAGGGGAACAGGCTCCGTCCGTACTCCTGGAAGACCACGGCCATGCCCGGCGGCGGCCCGGTGACGGGCCTGCCGTTCAGGAGCACCTCGCCCGAGGTGGGCGCGAGCAGACCGGCGATGCACTTGAGCAGGGTCGTCTTGCCACAGCCGGACGGGCCGACGAGGCAGACGAGATCACCGGCGTCCAGCGAGAACGTCAGGTCGCGGACCGCCTCGATACGCCGCTCGCGTCCCTCGTACACCTTCTTCAGCGCTCGAACGTCGAGCATGGGGGGGATTCCTTTCCGGCAGGCGTTGGGTGTCAGGAGGAGCGCTGGCTGCGGCGCAGTCCGCGGTACCAGGACAGGGCCCGGCTCTCGACCAGCTGGAACAGCATCGAGAGCACGAAGCCGAGCAGACCGAGCAGCAGGATGCCGCTCCACATCTCCGGGATCGCGAAGCTGCGCTGGAACTGCACCACGTCGAACCCGAGGCCGTTGCTGGCGGCGAACATCTCGCTGATCACCATCAGGATGATGCCGAGCGACAGGGCCTGCCTCAGGCCGGCGAAGATCTGCGGTCCTGCCGACGGCAGGACCAGGTGACGCAGTCGCGCCGCTCCGGTGATGCCGTACGAGCGGGTGCTCTCCGACAGGACGCCGTCCACGGCCCGCACCCCCTCCACCGTGTTGAGGAGGATCGGCCAGACGCAGCCGGAGAGGATGACGACGACCTTCATGCCGTCGCCTATGCCGGCGAAGAGCATGATCACCGGTACCAGGACGGGCGGCGGGACGGCCCGCAGGAACTCCAGGACCGGCTCCAGCACGGCGCGCACGCGCCGGTAGGAGCCGATGACCACGCCCAGCGCCACCCCGACGACGGCGGCCGAGAGGTATCCGCCGGCCAGCCTCAGCACGCTGGGCAGCACATCGGTCGCCAGCCGCCGGCCCGTCCACAGCGTGCCGAAGGTGGTCAGGATGGTGCGCAGCGGCGGGACGTAGAAGCTCTGGCTGTCGTCGGTGCTGTACCACCACACGGCCACCAGCACGGCGGGCAGCGCCGTGGCCAGCAGCAGTCGACGGAGGATCCGGCTCATACCGCCTCCTCCCCGCGGACCGACTGGTGCCAGCCGAGCGTGCGCCGTTCGATCGCCCGGGCACCCAGATTGATCAGGACGCCGAGCAGACCGGTCACGGCCACCAGCGCGTACATGTCGGGCACGGCGTTGGACGCCTGCGCCACGGCGATACGGGCGCCGAGCCCGGGGGCGCCGATGATGAGCTCGGCGCTGATGGCGAGTACCAGGGCGACCGCCGCCGCCAGTCGCACGCCCGTCATCACATAGGGCAGGGAGGTCGGCCACATGACGTGCCGCAGCCGCGCCCACGTGCCCAGCCCGTAGCTGCGGGCCGTCTCCTCGGCGACCGGGTCGACGTCCCCCGCTCCGTAGAGCACCTGGACGAGGACCTGCCAGAAGGACGCGTAGACCACCAGGAGCAGTGCCGAGCGGATGTCCGTGCCGTAGAGCAGCACGGCGAGCGGGATCAGGGCGACCGAGGGGATCGGCCGGAGGAACTCGATGGTGGATGCCGTGGCGGCGCGCAGGAACGGCACCGTCGCGATGAGGAACCCGGCGGTGACACCGCCGACCACGGCGATCAGCAGGCCGACGGCCCAGCTGAGCAGGGTGTCGCCGAGGGCGGTCCAGAAGGCGCCGTCGGCCAGTTCGTCGACGAGGGCCCGGACGATCCGGCTCGTCGGCGGCAGGTAGTCGGCGGAGACCGCTCCCAGTCGTGGCAGCGCCTCCACCAGGACGAGGAGGCCGGCCAGACCGGCCAGGCCGAGCGCCGCGTGGGCGCCCCGCGGGGATCCGGGGCCGACGGGTTCTCCCACCGCCGGCGCGGAGCCGGCCGTCGGGCCGGCCCCGCGGGCTGTGCCATGGTCCGACGTCACGGCAGCAGCCTGTCGAGGTCGGGGGCGGTGGTGAGGAGCTTGTCCTTCTGGGCGAGCTTGGCCAGGGTGGCCAGCGAGGCGCGGTTGGGCTCCTGCGGCCAGGTGGGCAGGGTCAGCGACTTCGCGGTCGCCGCGTCGATCTTGGTGTAGGTGCTGAGGACCTGCCGGACCTCGTCGGGGTGGGCGTCGGCGTACTTCAGGGACTCGTTCATCGCGGTCCGGAACCGCTTGACCAGCCCGGGGTTCTCCTGGGCGAGCTTGGTGGAGGTGAAGTAGAGCGCCACCGTGAGGCCCGGTGAGGTGTCGACGAAGGGGGAGGCGATGGCCCGGCCTCCCTTGCTCCTGATCACCGAGAGCGTGGGTTCGACCACCCAGGCCGCGTCGACCTGGCCGGCCTCCAGGGCGGCGGGCATCTGGGGGAAGGGGAGCTCGACGAACTTGACGGAGGCCGCGTCGCCACCGGCCTTGCGGACCGACTCCCGGGTGGTCGTGTCACCAATGTTGTTGAGGGTGTTGACCGAGACCTTCTTGCCGGCGAGATCCTTGGCCGACTTGATCGGGCTGTCCTTCTTGACGACGAGCGCGCCGAAGTCGGCGCCCTGCTTGCCGGTGGAGTTGACGCCGTTGGCCACGCCCTTGAGCGGCACGCCCTTGCTCTGCGCCAGCATCAGCGACGTCACATTGCTGAAGCCGAACTGGAACTGCCCGCTCACCACCCCCGGCACGATGGCGGCGCCGCCCTGACCGCTCTCCAGCGTGAGGTCGATCCCCTGCTTGGTGAAGAAGCCCTTCTCCTTGCCGAGATAGATCGGCGCCACGTCGATGATCGGGATGACCCCGACCTTGACACTGGTCGTACCGCCGCTCTTCGCGGTGTCGTCCTTGGTGGAGGAGCCGCAGGCCGTGGTGGCGGAAGCCAACACCACGGAGACGGCGAACCCGGCTAGCAGTCGACGCATGGGCCTTACCTCTCGCATTCTGTGCGCTGGGTGGACGTTTGTCCGTTGCAGAACGTGCGGCCCTTCCGGTGTCAGGTCAGCACCGGACCGACGTTGTGATGAGTCCTCTTGCTCCGCCCCCCGCCCCGGCGGGCCCCACGGCCGTGGCGGCCGCGGCATCCCGAGCCGGAGGCGGACGCCCCCGCCCTGCCCCTCGGGCAGGTCGCTTGCCGGAGCATAGGTTGCCCGCAAGATTGTCGCAATAAGTGCGCACCATAGATGCCGATGAAATTGTTGACGATCCTTGCGCCGCTCCCTAGGGTCCTCGCCATGACATGGAGAGCCGTCCGATGACACCGCCGACGCCGACGCCGGCCACCGCCGCCGACCCGCCGACACCGGTCGTCGACGCGATCCGCGACGCCATCACCGGCGGCCGGTTCGCACCCAACCAGCGGCTCGTGGAAACAGAACTGTCGGAGCAGTTCGGCGCCAGCCGCGCCGGGGTCCGCAACGCCCTGGTGCAACTGGCCAGCGAGGGCCTGGTCGAGCGCATCCAGAACCGCGGTGCCCGGGTCCGCGCCGTGTCCCTCCCGGAGGCCATCGAGATCACCGAGGTGCGCATGGCCCTGGAAGGACTGTGCGCGGCGAAGGCCGCCGAGCGCGCCACCGGGGACGACCGCCGCACCCTCCGGGAGATCGGCGCCAGAATGCGGGAGGCGGTGGCCGGCGGCGACGTGCTCGGTTACTCCGACCTCAACAGGCGGCTGCACTCGCTGATCCTCACCCTCAGCGGCCAGAACACCGCCCGCACCCTGCTGGAGCGGCTGCGGGGGCAGAACGTCCGCCATCAGTTCCGGCTGGCCATGCATCCCGGCCGGCCCACCGTGTCCCTGCCCCAGCACCTGGAGATCATCGAGGCGCTCTGCGCAGGGGACCCGGAAGCCGCGGAGGCGGCCGTCAGAAAGCACCTGCGCAGTGTCATCGACGTGCTGCCGCAGGTGGACGAGACCCGGCCGCGGCCTCGCGGCACGGACGGCGGCACCCGGTGACCGGGGGCGCACCCACCCCTGCGCGACGCGGACGACGGCACCGGTGACCCGCGGGACGGCGTCGCCGCCCCGGCGCGGCGCCTCACCGGCCCGCACGCCTCACCGGCCGCCGGGCATCAGCCTCCGCAGCGCGGCGAGCAGCCCCTTGCCCGCCCGACCAGTTGCCGTGGCGGGCGCACCCGGCGGCTCGGGGGTGCCCGCGTCCGGGATGCCGGGGGCCTTCGCCTTCAGCTCGTACCGCACCGGCAGCAGCCGCAGCCCCCGCACCACCGGTCCCGCCCGCCACGGCAACTGGTCGGGCGGCAGGGTCAGTTCCGCCCGGGCGAAGTGCTCGAAGGCACGGCCCACCGCCGTCGCCACGATCATGCCGCCCAGTTCGCGCGCCGCGCTCGGGCACTGGTGCTGCCCCGCGCCCCAGCCCAGATGCGCCCGCGTGCTGATCGTGGACTCGACGAGGTGGGAGGAGTCGAGCGCCATCAGATCCCGGTGGGCGGCCGCGGCCGACGGCGAGACGGCGTCGCCCGCCCGGATCCAGAAATCACCCAGCCGCATGTCCCGCGCCGCGAAGCGGAAGCACATGTTGGCCACCGGCGGATTGACCAGCACCGCCCGGTTCACGGCCTCACCGAGCTGCCCCGCCGACAGGCTGCTGCGGACCGTCGCGTTGCCCCGCAGCACCTCCAGCAGGGTGTTGAGCACCATGTTGCCGGTGATGTCGTTCAGGTACACCGCGTTCATGAACAGCTCCCGGCCCAGCCGTTCGTCGGACAGGCCGGGGTCGGCGAGCAGCATGTACGAGGTCAGGTCGTCCCCGGGCCGCGCCCTGCGGTGCGCGGCGAGCCGGGTCATGGCCGACGCCGCGCGCGCGGTGGCCGCGCCGGCGTCCGGCCCCCCGTCCAGCATCCGCCACAGGTCCATGACAAGTTCATCGCCCAGTTCCCCGGGGCATCCGAACAGCCGGGTCGTCACCATCAGCAGCAGCGGCCTCGTGTACTGCGCCCCCAGGTCCGCGAAGCCCGCGGTCCCCGATTCCGCGCCCAGCAGAGCGATCAGCTCGTCCGCGTACCGGGCGACCGCCGCCCTAAGCTCCCACCCCTGGGGTGTGTGGCCGTCCTGGAAGGGCCGCAGCGCCGAGTGATGGGTCCGGCGGGCGTCCTGGTGCTCGTCGTCGTCCATGAACATGGTCTGGCGGACCTCGTAGCCCGCCAGCAACGGCCAGTCCACCGGCAGCAGTCCCTCGGTCCGTGCCCGCCAGTGGCGGACGTCCCGACGCCACTGGCTGTCGTTCCGCAGGACCTCCACCACCTCGCGGTAGCCGAGAACCAGCCACACGGGCACCCCCATCAGCCCGACCGGCGCCACCGGACCGTACATGTGCCGCAGCCGCGCGTAGACGCCGCCGGGGTCGGCGTCGAACTCCGAGGTGAGCAGCGGCTGGACCGGCAGCGAGGCGAGCGTCGCGCTGCCGGCCGGCGCGGTCGTGTACGGATGGGCTTCCATACAAACACGCATACCGCACCGGTCGTGCACAGGCGGTGACCACGGGGCGAACGTTACGGCTCGGTGATGTCCGCACCTCAGTGCGGCGACAGCGCCTCCGCCAGGGCCTTCGGCAGTTCCCCGGCGTACACCACACCCAGCCGCTGGGTGGCCCGCGTCAGCGCCACGTAGAGATCGCTCGTCCCGTAGAGCCCGGGCTCCACCACCAGCACGGAGTCGAACTCCAGGCCCTTGGCCTGGCGCGGGTCGAGCAGCACCACGCTGCGGGTCAGGTCCGGCTCCGCGCCCGCCGTCACCCCGTCCAGCCGCGCGGCCAGGGAGCGGTGCAGGGCGCGCGGGGCGATCACCGCGAGCCGGCCCTCGGCCGGGACCATCTCCCGGACCGCCCCGGCCACCGCGCCGGGCAGGTCGTCGGTGGCCCGCGCCCAGGGCCGCACACCCGTGGACCGCACGGAACTCGGCGGTTCGAAGCCGGGGTCCACGGCGCGGACCACGGCCGCGGCCACGTCCATGACCTCGGACGGCGTGCGGTAGTTGACGCCGAGCCGGGTGTGCTCCCAGCGGTCCGCGACGTACGGCCCGAGGATCTCGGACCACGAGCCGACGCCACCGGCCTCGGCCGTCTGCGCCGGGTCGCCCACCAGGGTCATCGAGCGGGTCGGGCTGCGCCGCATCAGCAGCCGCCACGCCATGGGCGACAGCTCCTGCGCCTCGTCGACGATGATGTGCCCGAACGCCCAGGTGCGGTCGGCCGCGGCGCGCTCGGCGGTGGAGCGGTGGTCCGCCTCCTCCTGCCGCTCGGCGAACCGCTCCGCGTCGATGATGTCGTGCGCGGACAGCACCTCGGAGGCGTCGGGGTCGCCGTCCTCCTTGTCGTCGAACTCGTAGGTACGGGAGGCGTACGACACGTCCAGCACGCCCTGCGCGTACGACACCCGCGCCTCACGCTCGCGTGCGGCGTGTGCGCGCGCCAGCCGGTCGTCCTCGCCGAGCAGTTCCGCCGCCTCGTCCAGCAGCGGCACGTCGGCCGCGGTCCAGGCGCGCGTGACCGGGCGGCGGACGGCGGCCGCGTCCTCGTCGCGGACATAGCCCTCCGGATCGGCGAGGAAGTCCGCGACCAGCCGCTGCGGGGTCAGCCGCGGCCACAGCCGGTCGATCGCCGACCAGACCTCGGGGTTCCCGGCCAGCTCGTCGCGGATCTGGGTGAGGTCGCTCGCGTCGAGGAGGTTCGAGCCGTCGTACGGATCGGTGCCGATCCGCTCGGCGACCATGTCCGTCAGCGTGTTGAGGATGTGGCCCTCGAAGTGCTCGCGGGCCTCGTTGTGCGGCAGCTTCGCCGCGCGGGTGCGCTCGCGGGCGACGTTCACCAGGCCGTCGTCGAGCAGCAGGACGTCCCGGTCGTGCTCGATGGCGATCACCGGGTCGGGCAGGGCCTGCCGGTCGCGCACGACGCGCGCCAGCACGTCCGCCATGTCGGCGCGGCCCTTCACGGCGGCCGCCTCGGGCGTGTCGGCCGCGGTGGCCCGGACGCCGGGGAAGAGTTCGCCGACGGTGGCGAGCAGTACCCCCGTCTCGCCGAGCGAGGGCAGCACCTCGCCGATGTAACCGAGGAACGCGGGGTTCGGGCCGACGATCAGCACCGCGCGGCGGGCCAGCAGCTCCCGGTGTTCGTACAGGAGGTAGGCCGCGCGGTGCAGCGCGACCGCCGTCTTCCCGGTGCCCGGGCCCCCCTCCACCACCAGCACGCCCCGGTAGGGCGCGCGGATGATGCGGTCCTGGTCGGCCTGGATCGTCCGGACGATGTCGCTCATCCGGCCGGTGCGGGCCGAGTCGAGCGCGGCGAGCAGCACGGCGTCACCGGTCGGGTCCTCGTGGCCGGTGCGTTCGCGGTCGCCCAGGTCGAGGATCTCGTCGTGCAGGGACGTGACCCGGCGCCCGTCGGTGGAGATGTGCCGCCGCCTCCTGAGCCCCATCGGAGTGTGGCCGGTGGCCAGGTAGAAGGGGCGGGCGACCTCGGCCCGCCAGTCGATCAGCACGGGGGTGCGGTCCGCGTCGTCGGCGCGCAGCCCGATGCGGCCGATGTGGTGGCTGTGCCCCGAGGCGAGGTCGATGCGGCCGAAGCAGAGCGAGCCGTCCACGGCGTTCAGCGCCGCCAGCAGCCCCGAGCGCTCGGCGACGAGGATGTCCCGCTCCAGCCGGGCCTGCAGGGGCGTGTGGCCTTGCGCCAGCGCGTCCCCGACAGAGGTCTCGGTGTCACCGCGCAGCGCGTCGACGCGCGCGTACAGCCCGTCGATGAATTCCTGTTCGCGCCGCAATTCATCATCGGTAAATCCCGTGGCGCTCTCTGCGTTTGAGCCCCTGTTTGACAATTCCGCTCCTGCTCGGATATACTGTGCACACTGAACTTGACCGCGATCCAATCTCGTTGAGTCGCGAATCATTGAATATACGCAAGAAAATCCCCCGAGCGCAATTGCTCAGGGGATTTCTTTGTGCAGGGGCCTTGTCAGAGGACGTCGGACAGCTCCTCACGCAGCCGCCGCGCGGGCCGCGCCCCCACCATCGCCTTCAGGGGCTCTCCGCCGCAAAAGACCATGAACGTCGGCATCGACAGCACCTTGTACGCGTTGGTCGTGACCGGATTCGTGTCCACGTCCAGCTGGACCACCTTCAGCCGGCCCGCCTCCTGGGCGGCGAGGGCGGCGAGCACCGGCCCCATCTGCCGGCACGGTGGGCACCAGTCCGCGGTGAACTCCACCAGCACCGGCCCCTCGGCCGCGAGCACCTCCTTCTCGAAGTCCGCGTCGGTCACCGCGGTCACGCCCGCCACATCGATCACCACTGCTGCCCTCCCAGCTCGCACATCGGCTCCGGACCCCCCGGAACCCCCGCCTCGGCCGCCGGCGCCCGTCCATGCCCGGCGGGTGCCTCCAGCGCCTTCGCCAGCTGTGCACCGATCGTCGCCCGCACCGCCCGCAACTCGGCGATCAGCGCGTCGAGTTCGTCCAGCTTGCGCCGGTACACCGCGAGCGACGCCGGACACGCGTCACCCTCCGGGTGCCCGGCCCGCAGACACTCCACGAACGGACGGGTCTCCTCCAGGTCGAACCCGAAGTCCTGAAGCGTCCGGATCTGCCGCAGCAGCCGCAGATCGCACTCGTCGTACGTGCGATACCCGTTGCCGGTGCGCCGCGCGGGCAGCAGCCCCCGCGACTCGTAGTACCGCAGGGTCCGCGTGGTGGTCCCGGCCCGCGCCGCCAGCTCGCCGATTCGCATGACCACGACGGTAATCCCTGACGCCGACGTCAAGGCAACGGCGGCGGCGGCAGCGGCAGCAGGAGCAGCGACCTCCACCACACCGGGCAGGGCGGTGCCTGTGTCCGGTCGGCGGATCCCCGCCGTGCGCGCTCGTGCCTCACCGATGAACCGGCGCCTGCCCGGCAGTCTCGTCTTCGACAGCACTCGCCGAGGACGGACGGACTCATGACCACCCTCCACCACCTCCTCCAGAAGTACATCGCCCGGGGCTGGGCCCCGGGCGCCGTGGCCCTGGTCGACCGGCACGGCCGCACCGAGACCGCGGCGGTCGGTTTCCTCGACACCGCCCGTACCGCCCCGATGTCCCCCGACGCGATCTTCCGGATCGCCTCGATCACCAAGCCCATCGTCGCCGCCGCGGTCATGACCCTCGTCGAGGACGGCACGATCGCCCTCGACTCCCCCGTCGCCTCATGGCTTCCGGAGCTGGCCGAGCCGACCGTCGTCCGCACCCCCTCCGCACCGCTCGACGACGTGGTGCCCGCCACCCGCCCGATCGTCGTGCAGGACCTGCTGACCTCCCGCGCCGGATACGGCTTCCCCTCCGACTTCTCCCTCCCCCAGGTCCAGGCCCTGTTCACCGTGCAGAAGGACGGGCGCGACCCCCGCAGCCTCCCCGAACCCGACGCCTGGGTGGCCGAGCTGGCCCGCCTCCCGCTGCTGTACCAGCCCGGCGAGGCATGGCTCTACGGCACCTGCTCCGACCTCCAGGGCGTCCTGATCTCCCGCGCGACCGGCCGCCCGCTCCCCGAGGTCCTGGCCGAGCGGATCCTCGAACCGCTCGGCATGAGCGACACGGCCTTCGAGGTGCCGGCCGCCGAGCGCCACCGGTTCACCACCGCCTACCGCCCCGACGGCCACGGCGGACTGGAGGTCGCCGACACCCCGGACGGCGCGTGGAGCAGTCTGCCCGCGTTCCCCTCCGGCGGTGGCGGACTCGTGGCCACCGCCGCCGACTGGCTGGCGTTCGGCCGGATGCTGGTGGCCGGCGGGACCGCGCCCGACGGCCGCCGGGTGCTGTCCGAGCAGTCGGTGCGCCGGATGACCACCGACCACCTCACCCCGGCCCAGCGCGAGATCGGCGCGCTGTTCCTGGAGGGACAGGGCTGGGGGTACGGAGGATCCGTCGACATCGAGACCACCGCTCCGGGCACCGTCCCCGGCCGCTACGGCTGGGTCGGCGGCACCGGAACGACGGCGCACGTCGTCGCGGCCACCCGCACGATCGCGGTCCTGCTCACCCAGCGCGCGATGGAGAACCCGACCCCGCCCGCCCTGATGCGCGACTTCTGGCGGTACGCGGCCGAGTCGTCCTAGGCCCTGCCGTTTGGATCAGGCCGGCTGTGGGTCCCGGCGCCTTCCGGCCGACCCGAGCGGGGTCCGGTGCGTGCAGCTGCAAGGCGGAGGAGGGCGCCGACGCGGCGCGTCGGCAACCGACGACAACGCCGCAGATGTGCGTGCCGGACCCCGCGACGCCGGGATGATCCAAACGACAGGGCCTAGCTAGGCCGGGGCTGGTGCTGTGGCCGCCGCCCCGCCGGAGCGCACGGTTCAGGAGGCGACCAGGACGCCCGCCGACTCCTCCACCTCGAGCAGTGACGCGCTGCGCCGCTCCGCGTCGAACGCCTTCCGGCCGCCGCGCAGCCCGAACAGCCGCTTGGTGAGGGCGATGTAGAGGACGGCGAGGATGTTGAGGACCAGCGTGGTGATCTTCACCGGGCTGATGTGCTCGGTGAGCTCGTACACCTCCAGCGGGAGGAAGGCCGCGGTGGCGACGACCGTGAGGTATTCCGCCCAGCGCTTGGCGTACCACAGCCCGCCGGCCTCGACCAGCTCGATCAGCGCGTACGCCAGCAGCAGGGAGGCGACCAGGACGAGCGTGGAGTGCCGGTGGCCGAAGGACTTCTGGAGGGTGCCGACCACGGGCGAGTGGTCGAGGTCGTAGTGGAAGTGCCGGAAGACCGGCCGGAACACGTCCAGGTACTCGTTGAACAGCCGGCGCACCGCGTCCTGGCTGTTGCTGAACCTCCACACGGCCACCGCGACGAGCACGATGAACACGCCGCGCACGGCCCGCTCGACGGCCAGGAAGCGCAGCACGAACAGATCGCGCAGCACCTTGCCGCGCGGCACGAGCGGCGCCTCGGCGGCCGGTCCGGAGCCGTGCGGCTCACCGAGCACGAAGTCGCCGCAGCGCAGGCAGCGCCACACCTCCCCGAGCGCCGTCTCGGCATGCAGCCGGATCCGCAGGCGGGGGTCGTCCGGCGCGTAGGTCACATGCCCGCGGCGCGCGCAGGTGCGTCGGTCCCAGTCGATCGTCATAGCCCCGTGCCTCCCGCTGCGGGTGCCGTGCCGGTCGGTCCGGCGCGGCGGGATGTGCCATGTCCTACGAGACGAGGGTGCGGGGGCGGGGGTTGCACCGGAGCCCGGCTCGCTGTGCCGGCGCCGCGTTCCCGGCGTCCGGGCCCCCCGGGAACGGCGGGACGGGCGGCCGGGCCCACGGGGGTGGGGCCCGGCCGCCCGGAGACGGGGAGTGCGCCGGGGTCAGGCCGTGGCCAGCTCCTTCTCGCCGCCCTGCCCGGCTCCGGCCGGGGCGGTGTCCTCGTCCAGCAGGGTGGTCTCGTCGAAGGGCAGCCGGCCGGCGAGCACCTGCCGCACCTGCTCCTGGTCGATCTCCTTCGTCCAGGTGCCGACCAGGACGGTGGCCACCGCGTTGCCCGCGAAGTTGGTCAGGGCGCGGGCCTCGCTCATGAAGCGGTCGATGCCGACGATCAGGCCGACGCCGTCGACCAGCGCGGGCTTGTGCGACTGCAGGCCGCCCGCCAGCGTGGCGAGACCGGCGCCGCTGACGCCCGCCGCGCCCTTGGAGGCGACCAGCAGGAAGAGCAGCAGCGGGATCTGTTCACCCACGGACATCGGGGTGCCCAGCGCGTCGGCGATGTAGAGCGACGCCATGGTCATGTAGATCATGGTGCCGTCCAGGTTGAAGGAGTAGCCGGTCGGGACGGTGATGCCGACCACCGGCTTGCTGACCCCCAGGTGCTCCATCTTCGCGATCAGCCGCGGCAGGGCCGACTCGGAGGAGGAGGTGGAAAGGATCAGCAGGAACTCTCGGCCCAGGTACCTCAGCAGCGACAGGACGTTGACGCCCGCGACCAGGCGCAGCAGCGCCCCGAGCACGACGAAGACGAACAGGAAGCAGGTCACGTAGAAGCCGAGCATCAGCACGGCGAGGCTCTTGAGCGCGTCCAGGCCGGCCGAGCCCACGACGGCGGCGATCGCGCCGAAGGCGCCGATCGGCGCGGCCCACATGACCATGACGAGGACGCGGAACACGAGGCGCTGGATGTGCTCGACGCCGCGCAGCACCGGCGCGCCCACCGGGCCCATGGCCTGCAGCGCGAAGCCCGCGAGGAGCGCGACGAGAAGGGTCTGCAGGACCTGGCCCTCCGTGAAGGCGGACACGAAGGTCGTCGGGATGATCGAGAGCACGAAGTCGACGGGCGGCAGCGCGTCGGGCGACACCTGGTCGTGCCCCGCCTGCTTGATCGCGTTCGTCAGCTGGAGGCCCTCGCCGGGGTGCAGGACGTTCCCGACGACCAGGCCGATGCCCAGCGCGACCAGGGACATCGTCAGGAAGTAGCCGAGGGCTATGCCGCCGACGGCACCGACCTTGGCGGCCTTGCGCACCGAGCCGATGCCCAGCACGATCGTGCAGAAGATGATCGGCGAGATCATCATCTTGATCAGGTTCACGAAGCCCGTGCCGAGGGGCTTGAGTTCGATCGCGGCGTCGGGCGCGATCAGGCCGACGGCGATGCCGCAGGCCACCGCGGCGATGACCGCGATGTAGAGGTAGTGGGTGCGGTCCCGCTTGGCTGCGGGCGCGGCAGGTGCCGTTGGGGATGTGCTGGCCACGGCTGCCCTCCTCGACGACGTCGTCGGATCGTCCGGCGTGCGGCTCACGTCCGGGGGATGCGGTGACTATCTCCCGCCCTGTGAGGGCGGTCACCCTTCCGTTCATTTAGTTCACGCTTATATGCCGAGGCAGACTGAACGCATGCGCGCGCCCCACCTCACGAGACCCCGCAGTCTCGCCGGCCAGCTCTTCGCGATGCAGGCCGTGCTGATCGCGGTGCTCGTCGCCGGGTACGCCCTCTTCTCGTACCTCAGCGACCGCCGCCAGGCGCAGGACGCGGCCGGCCGCCAGACGATGGCGGTGGCCCGCTCGGTCGCGGACGCCCCGTCGGTGCGGGAGGCGATCCGGACCGAGGACCCGACGCGGACGCTCCAGCCGTACGCCACCGCGGTGCAGCGGCACACGGGGGTGGACTTCGTCACGATCATGGATCCGCGGGGCATCCGCTGGACCCATCCCGATCCCGCGCGGATCGGCGAGCACTTCCTCGGCCACACCGCCCAGGCGCTCAGGGGCGAGTCCTTCACCGAGACGTACACCGGCACGCTGGGGCCCTCCGTCCGCGCGGTCACGCCCATCCGGGACGGCGGCCGGATCGTCGGCCTCGTCAGTGCGGGCATCAAGGTGCGAACCGTCTCGGCCCGGCTCCAGGACCAGGTGACGGCCATGGCCGGCGTCGCGGGCGGCGCGCTGGTCCTGGGCGGCATCGGCACCTACGTGATCAACGCCCGGCTGCGCCGCTCCACGCACGGCATGAACGCGACGGAACTCAGCCGCATGCACGACTACCACCAGGCCGCGCTGCACGCCGTGCGCGAGGGCCTGCTGATGCTCGACGGCCGCTACCGGGTGGCGTTGATCAACGACGGCGGCCGGGAACTGCTGGGCGTGACCGGCGAGGTGGTGGGCCGCTCGGTGGCGGAGCTGGGCCTGCCGGCCCCGCTGACGGGCACGCTGCTGGCCTCCGAGCCCCGGGTGGACGAGGTGCACCTCACGGCGGCCCGCGTGCTGGTCGTCAACACCTCCCCCGTCTCCGGCGGCGAGCGCCGGGGCACCGTGGTCACCCTCCGGGATGTGACGGAACTACAGGCGGTGACGGGCGAGTTGAACTCGGAGCGCGGCTTCACCCAGGCGCTGCGCTCGCAGGCGCACGAGGCGGCGAACCGCCTGCACACCGTGGTCTCGCTGATCGAACTGGGCCGCGCGGACGAGGCCGCCGGATTCGCCACGGCCGAACTGGAGCTGGCGCAGGCCCTGACGGACCAGGTGGTCGCCGCGGTCGACGAGCCGGTGCTGGCGGCCCTGCTGCTCGGCAAGGCGGCGCAGGCGAACGAGCAGGGGGTGGAGCTGGTGGTGTCGCAGGAGAGCCGCATCGACGACGGCCTGCTGCCGGCGTCGCTGCCGGCCCGGGACCTGGTGACGATCCTCGGCAACCTGATCGACAACGCGGTGGACGCGGCCAGGGGTTCGGCGGGCGCCCGGGTGACCGTGACGGCGTACTCGGAGGGGGCGGACCTGGTCCTGCGCGTGTCCGACACCGGCGACGGGGTGGACCCGGCGCACGCGGAGGCGGTGTTCGAGCGCGGCTGGTCGACGAAGGCCGCGGCCGGACCCGGCGGCCGCGGCCTGGGCCTGGCCCTGGTCCGGCAGACGGTGCGCCGCCACCGTGGCACGCTGACGGTGTCGAAGGCGGCCGGGGGCGGGGCGCGGTTCGAGGCGCGGGTGCCGCTGCCCGCGGTGGAACCGGCTCCGCCGGGGGCCGGGGCCGCCCTGTCCGGAGGTGACGCATGAACGAGCCCATCCGCGTCCTCGTCGTGGAGGACGACCCGGTCGCCGCGGACGCGCACCTGATGTACGTCGGCCGCGTCCCGGGCTTCACGGCGGTCGGGAAGGTGCACACGGGTGCGGAGGCGCGGCGGATGCTCGACCGCACCCCGGTGGACCTGCTCCTGCTGGACCTGCATCTGCCGGACGGGCACGGCCTGCAGCTGGCGCGGTCGCTGCGGGCGGCCGGCTGTCACACGGACGTCATCGCGGTGACCTCGGCGCGGGATCTGGCGGTGGTCCGCGAGGGCGTCTCGCTGGGCGTGGTGCAGTACGTGCTCAAGCCCTTCACGTTCGGGACGTTGCGGGACCGGCTGGTGCGGTACGCGGAGTTCCGCGCGGCGGCGGGCGAGGCGAGCGGTCAGGACGAGGTGGACCGGGCGCTCGCGGCGTTGCGGGCGCCGGGCCCCGCGGCACTGCCCAAGGGGCTGAGCGCCCCCACCCTGGAGCGGGTGACCTGTGCGGTGCGGGACTCGGCGGAAGGGCTGACGGCGGCCGGGGTCGCCGAGGCGGTGGGGATCTCCAGGATCACGGCCCGCCGTTATCTGGAGCACCTGGTCGAGGCCGGGCGGGCCGGACGCAGTCCGCTCTACGGACAGGTGGGGCGGCCCGAGTTGGTGTACCGGTGGGTGCGGGGAGCCGCCGGCGGTGCTTCGCTTTCGCGATGACCGAAACCGGTGGTGCACACGCATTGACCTGACTAGACCACTCCTCTACGTTCACCGGGCAGCCGTCTCGGCCACAACGACGTAGGCCAGTAGGAGGTCGTGCCCGTGCGCCCCACCGCCGCCCGCTTCCGTCCATCGTCCTTAGTCTGCGCCCTCGTCGCCGTATCGCTCGCCGCCCCGGCGCTCAGCGCCTGCGGCGGCGGTTCCGGCAGCGGCCCGAACACCGTCCGGGTCTCCTTCAAGCAGTCGACGGACAACTCGATCCACGTCATGGACGACTACCTCGCCGGCGTCAAGAAGCAGTTCGAGAAGGAGAATCCCGGCAAGAAGGTCGAGCTCGTCCCCGTCAAGGCCCCGGACTCGGAGTACTACGCCAAGCTGCAGCAGATGCTCCGCTCCCCCAGGACCGCCCCCGACCTGGTCTACGAGGACACCTTCCTCATCAACTCGGACATCACCAGCGGCTATCTCGAACCCCTCGACCCGTACCTCGCCGAGTGGAAGGACTGGGACCAGTTCATCGACACCGCGAAGGCGGCGGCGAAGGCGGAGGACGGCAGGACGTACGGCGTCCCCGACGGCACCGACACCCGGGGGCTCTGGTTCGACAAGGGCATCTTCGCGAAGGCCGGTCTGCCCGCCGACTGGCAGCCCAGGACCTGGGACGACATCCTCACCGCCGCCCGCACCGTCAGACGCAGGGTCCCCGGCGTCACGCCTCTCAACATCTACACGGGCAAACCGGCCGGCGAGGCCGCCACCATGCAGGGCTTCGAGATGCTGCTCTACGGCACGGGTGACGGCACCTCCGACCCCCTGTACGACAGGTCCACGAAGAAGTGGATCGCCGGGAGCCGGGGCTTCGAGGACGCGCTCGGTTTCCTCCGCACCGTGTACCGGGAGAAGCTGGGCACGGACGTCTCCCAGGCCCTCGACCCCAACGTCCAGACGATCGTGCGCGGCGAGATGCTCCCCAAGGGCAGGCTGGCCATCGACCTCGACGGATCCTGGCTCCCCCAGGACTGGCTGCCGGGCAGCGGCCACGAGTGGCCCGGGTGGTCGAAGGCGCTGGGCCTGGCGTACATGCCGACCCAGCACGGTCAGGCCCCGGGGAAGGTGAGCATGTCCGGCGGCTGGACCTGGTCGATCCCGGCGAAGGCCGCCCACCCCGACCTCGCCTTCACGTTCATCCGGACGATGCAGACCAAGGAGAACGCCCGGAAGTGGTACATCGCCAACTCGGGCATCGCGGTACGCAAGGACGTGGCGTCGGACCCGTCCTACGTGAAGGCCCAGCCCGGCATCGCGTTCTTCACGGGCCTGGTGGGCAGCACGCACTACCGCCCGGCGTTCCCGGCGTACCCCAGGGTCTCCACGGCCGTCCAGGAGGCCATGGAGAGCGTCACGACGGGTGACGCGTCGGTGGAGGAGGCGGCGCGCGGGTACGACGACGCCCTCAGGGCGGCCACCGGCGGCCAGGTGACCGAGAAGTGACTGCCGGTACGAGGGCGGTCCGGCGGCCGGCGCCGGACCGCCCGACCGGGGCGGGGCCGGCCGTGCCGCGCCGGGGCAGGGTGCGCCGGTCCCTGGTCCGCGCGCTGCCCGTCGCCCCCGCCCTGGTCCTTCTGCTGCTCTTCCTGGCGGGCCCGATCGCGTACTGCGCCTACATCGCCTTCACGGACCTGCAGCTCACGGGCCAGGCCCATGCCTCGTTCGTGGGCCTGGCGAACTTCCGCACGGCCTTCCGGGACGAGGAGTTCCGCAACGCGGTCCGGCTGACGCTGGTGTTCACGGTGCTGTCCTCGCTCGTCGGCCAGAACACGCTGGGGCTGGCGCTGGCCTCGCTGATGCGGCGGGCGTCGAGACCGGTCCGCACCCTGACGGGCGGGATCGTGATCACGGCCTGGGTGCTGCCCGAAGTGGTCGCGGGCTTTCTGCTGTACGCCTTCTTCCGTCGCGAGGGCACCTTGAACGCCGTCCTGGACTGGCTGCGTCTCCCGCGGCAGAACTGGTTGTTCACCCTCCCGATCCTGGCGGTGTCGTTCGCGAACGTGTGGCGGGGGACGGCGTTCTCGATGCTGGTGTACTCGGCGGCCCTGGGCGAGATCCCGCAGGAGATCACCGAGGCCGCCGAGGTGGACGGCGCGGGCGGATGGCGCCGCCTGTGGCACATCACGTTGCCGATGATCCGCCGCTCCATCGGCACGAACCTGATGCTGAACACCCTGCAGACGCTGTCGGTGTTCGGACTGATCTGGGTGATGACGAGGGGCGGCCCGGGACACCGCAGCCAGACGCTCCCCCTCTTCATGTACGAGCAGGCGTTCCAGAACTCCATGATCGGATACGGGACGGCGGTGGCGCTGCTGCTCCTGCTGGTGGGCTCCCTGTTCTCGGTCGTGTACATGCGGCTGCTGCGGACGGAGGTGTGACATGAGGTCCACCCCCGCCTCCCGCCGCACGGGCCGGAGGCTGGCCGCGGATGCCGGGCTGCTGGTGGCGGCGGCCGGGTTCGCCCTTCCGCTGGTGTGGGTGGTGCTGTCGTCGGTGGACGCGCACGCCGATCTGCGGGTGACGGCTCCGGACGGTGTGACGCTGGGCAACTTCGACGCGGTCCTGACGCCCGACATCACCTTCACGCCCCTGCTGAACAGCCTGGTCCTGTGCGGCGGGGGGACGCTGCTGACCGTCGTGTGCGCGGCCCTCGCGGCCTACCCGCTGTCCCGGTTCAGGTCCCGTCTGAACCGGCCGTTCCTGCTGACGATCCTGTTCGCGACGAGTCTGCCGGTCACGGCGGTCATGGTGCCGGTGTACGCGCTCTTCGTCCAGGTGAACCTGATCGACACGGTGCAGGGGACGGTCTTCTTCTTCGCCGCGTCGCAGCTCCCCTTCGCCATCTGGCTGATGAAGAACTTCATGGACGGCGTGCCGAAGGAACTGGAGGAGGCGGCGTGGACCGACGGGGCGTCGTCGCTGCAGTCACTGGCCCGGATCGTGCTGCCGCTGATGGGGCCGGGCGTGGCCGTGGTGACGGTGTTCTCGTTCGTGATGATGTGGGGGAACTTCTTCGTCCCCTTCATGCTGCTGCTGACGCCGGATCAGATGCCCGCGTCGGTCAGCATCAACGAGTTCTTCGGGAACCGGGGAATGGTGGCGTACGGGCAGTTGGCCGCCTTCTCGGTGATCTACTCGACGCCTGTGATCCTGCTGTACGTGCTCGTGGCACGGCGGCTGGGCGGAGGGTTCGCGCTGGGCGGGGCCGTCAAGGGGTGAGACCGGGCCACGGAGCGTTCGGATTGCGCCGCCGGTTACTCGCGTCACGGGTCTGCGGCGCGCGGGCCGCGCGGTGTCGGCACCCGGGCCCGCCGACGGCCCTGGGCATGTGCAGACGCTTGTGCACATAGGGATGCATATTCCCCGGTCAACTCCCGGACCGAAAGCCCGAGAACGCGGCCACCGACACTCTCCGGGGCGGCCGGAGGGAGGCCGGCCCCCCTCCGGCGACCACCGCGTCCCAGCTCAAACGGTACATTCCCACACTCCGTGAGTGTGGCCGAACAGAACGTAGTCAGGACCGTCACCCGCCCATAGCTTGTGCGCGTGCACCGACCGCAGGCCCAGAAGCCCACCCCCCCGTTCAACGCCCCGGCCGCCCGCAGACTGCGCAGAGCGCTCGGCATGGGGCCCGAGCACGTCGCGTACGGCATGCGCTCCTCGTACGGACTGCCCCATGTGACCCGCGACCTCGTGATGGCCTGGGAGCAGGCCACCGCCGCCCCCAGCACGCCCGAACTCATCGCGCTGGCAGGCGTGTTGTGGTGCTCCCCGGGCGAACTCGCCGGCCCGCCCCGCACGCTGAGGGAGCATCGCCTCGCCCGGGGGCTCACACCGGAGGACGTCGCCCACGCCGTGGGACTCGAACTGCTCACCTACCTGGAGATGGAGGAGACCGGCACATGGCGCGGCAACGACCGCCAGTCCACCGCCCTCGGCGAAGTGCTCGGCCTGTCCCTGCCCGACTTCGTCACCGTGACCGGCCGCGCCGTCAGGCTCGCCGAACTGCTGCGCAGCGCGGTCACCTCGCGCTGGAGCGGGTACGTCCGCCCCGTCGGCAAGATGCTGCCCCTGGAGCGGTCGCTGCTCGAGGACGTCCTCGAGGAGATGCACGCCGACTACCACGGGCGGACGGTCGCCACGCTCAGCTGGGGCACCGTGGCCACCGCGCCCGGCTCCAGTGAGGCCGGCCGGGACTACCTCGACCGCATCATCGAGAACTTCTGGTCGACGGTCGAGAGGAACGCCTACTGACGAGGCGCCGCGCACCGGACCCCGCTCGGGTCGGCCGGAAGGCGCCGGGACCCACAGCCGGCCTGACCCGAACGGCAGGGCCTAAAAAACCGACTCGGCCTCGTCCATGCGGTCCCTGGGCACCGTCTTCAGTTCGGTCACCGCCTCCGCCAGCGGCACCATCAGCACCTCGGTGCCGCGCAGGGCGGTCATCCTGCCGAACTCCCCGCGGTGCGCCGCCTCGATCGCGTGCCAGCCGAAGCGGGTCGCGAGCACCCGGTCGTAGGCGGTCGGCGTGCCGCCGCGCTGGACGTGGCCGAGGATGACCGGCCTGGCCTCCTTGCCGAGCCGCCTCTCCAGCTCGAAGGCCAGCGCCGTGCCGATGCCCCGGAAGCGCTCGTGGCCGTACTGGTCGATCTCGCCCTTGCCGTAGTCCATGGTGCCCTCGGCGGGGTGCGCGCCCTCGGCGACGCAGACGACCGCGAACTTCTTGCCCCGGGCGAAGCGCTCCTCGACCATCTTGACCAGGTCGGCCGGGTCGAAGGGGCGCTCCGGCAGGCAGATGCCGTGGGCGCCGGCCGCCATACCGGACTCCAGCGCGATCCAGCCCGCGTGCCGGCCCATGACCTCGACGACCATGACCCGCTGGTGCGACTCGGCGGTCGTCTTGAGGCGGTCCATCGCCTCGGTGGCGACCATGACGGCCGTGTCGAAGCCGAAGGTGCGGTCGGTGGAGGAGATGTCGTTGTCGATCGTCTTCGGGACGCCGACGACGGGCAGGCCCACGTCCGACAGCATCCGGGCCGCGGTCAGCGTGCCCTCGCCGCCGATCGGGATGAGCGCGTCGATGCCGAAGGAGCGGATGCTGTCGGCTCCGCTCGCGCACGCCTCGCGCAGGCGGTCGCGCTCCAGCCGGGAGGAACCGAGGATGGTGCCGCCGCGGGCCAGGATGCCGCTGACGGCGTCCAGGTCGAGGGTGCGGTAGTGGCCGTCGAGCAGGCCGCGGTAGCCGTCCTCGAAGCCGATCACCTCGTCGCCGTACTGCACGACCGCCCGGTGTACGACCGACCGGATCACTGCGTTCAGGCCCGGACAGTCGCCGCCTGCGGTGAGTACTCCGATGCGCATCGTGCTGTGTCTCCTGCCCGCTGTTGATACCGGTGAGCCAGTCCGATTGTTTCACGGCTCACAGCCCGGTGCCGCTTGCGCACCATCCACCCCGATCCGTCCTCGGAGACCGCGTTCTGACGGGCGTCTTAACCAGCCCGAGAGGTATTGTCAAGAGGGTTCTGCTCACCCTCGCGGGCGATCTTCTCGGGTGTCAGATCTCTCCCTCGCACACGGAGTCGGTCTACCGCGCCCGAGTCTCGCCCTCAGCCCGTGAACAGGGCATACGGCACCCCAGGGGCTGCCCGTCCGCCCGGCGGCGGCCCGCCCACCGAGAGACGAACGGAGAGCACCGCGTGACGCGCAGCGTGTACGTGACCGGGATCGACAGGGGCGACGGCCGCCAGATCGTCGAGCTGGGAGTGATGGAGCTGTTGACCCGGCAGGTCGACCGGGTGGGGGTCTTCCGCCCCCTCGTCCACGACGGACCCGACCGCCTCTTCGAACTGCTCCGCGCCCGCTACCGGCTCTCCCAGGACCCCGCCGGCGTGCACGGGCTGGACTACGACCGGGCGTCCACGCTGCTGTCCGAGCACGGGACGGACGAGCTGGTGTCCGTCCTCGTCGACCGGTTCCACGCCGTGGCCCGCGACTACGACGTCGTCCTCGTGATGGGCACCGACTTCGCCGCCACCCAGCTCCCGGACGAGTTGTCCCTCAACGCCCGGCTGGCCAACGAGTTCGGGGCGTCCGTCATCCCGGTCGTCGGCGGGCGGAAGCAGAGCGCCGAGGCCGTGCGCGCCGAGACCCGCAACGCCTACCGCGCCTACGACGGGCTCGGCTGCGACGTCCTCGCCATGGTCGTCAACCGGGTCGCCGCCCAGGACCGGGAGGCGATCTCCGAGCGGCTCGACTTCCGGCTCCCGGTGCCCTGTTACGTACTGCCCGACGATCCCGCGCTCTCGGCCCCCACGGTCGCCCAGATCACTCAGGTGCTCGGCGCCAGGGTCGTCCTCGGTGACGACGCGGGGATGGCGCGCGACGCCCTCGACTTCGTCTTCGGCGGCGCCATGCTGCCCAACCTCCTGCACGCGCTGACCCCGGGCTGCCTGGTGGTGACCCCGGGTGACCGCGCCGACCTCGTCATCGGCTCGCTGGCGGCGCACAGTGCCGGCACCCCGCCGATCGCCGGCGTCCTGCTCACCCTGGACGAGGTGCCCGGCGACGAGATCCTCACCCTCGCCGCCCGCCTCGCCCCCGGCACCCCGGTGATCTCGGTGCCCGCCAACAGCTTCCCCACCGCCGAGCAGCTCTTCGCCCTGGAGGGCAAGATGACCGCGGCCACGCCGCGCAAGGCGGAGCGGGCGCTCGGGCTCTTCGAGCGGTACGTCGACACCACCGGCCTGCTGAAGCGGGTGTCGGCCCCGAGCAGCGACCGGGTCACGCCGATGATGTTCGAGCACCAGCTGCTCGAACAGGCCCGCGTCGACAAGCGCCGGGTCGTGCTCCCCGAGGGCACCGAGGAGCGTGTGCTGCACGCCGCGGAGGTGCTGCTGCGCCGCGGGGTCTGCGACCTGACCCTGCTCGGGCCCGTCGAGCAGATCCACAAGAGGGCCGCCGACCTCGGCATCGACCTGGGTGGCTCGCAACTGATCGACCCGGCCACCTCCGAGCTGCGCGAAGCCTTCGCCGAGAAGTACGCCCGGCTGCGTGCGCACAAGGGCGTCACGGCCGAGCTGGCGTACGACGTGGTCGGCGACCCCACGTACTTCGGCACCCTCATGGTCGAGGAGGGATTCGCCGACGGCATGGTGTCCGGTGCCGTGCACTCGACGGCCGCCACCATCCGGCCCGCCTTCGAGATCATCAAGACCAGGCCGGACGCGAAGATCGTCAGCTCGGTCTTCTTCATGTGCCTCGCCGACAAGGTGCTCGTCTACGGCGACTGCGCGGTCAACCCCGACCCCGACGCCGAGCAGCTGGCCGACATCGCCATCCAGTCGGCCACCACCGCCCGGCAGTTCGGCGTGGAGCCGCGGATCGCCATGCTGTCGTACTCCACCGGCACCTCCGGCACGGGCGCCGACGTCGACAAGGTGCGCGAGGCCACCGAACTGGTACGGCTGCGCCGCGGCGATCTCATGATCGAAGGGCCGATCCAGTACGACGCCGCCGTCGAGCCCACCGTCGCGGCGACCAAGCTGCCGGAGTCGGACGTGGCCGGGCAGGCGACCGTGCTGATCTTCCCGGACCTCAACACCGGCAACAACACCTACAAGGCCGTGCAGCGCTCGGCCGGCGCGATCGCCGTCGGGCCGGTCCTCCAGGGCCTGCGCAAGCCCGTCAACGACCTGTCCCGGGGCGCCCTCGTCCAGGACATCGTCAACACCGTCGCCATCACGGCGATCCAGGCCCAGACCTCCTCCGAGAAGGCGGCGGCCCAGTGAGCCCCTCCCGCGTCCTCGTCCTCAACTCCGGCTCCTCGTCGGTGAAGTACCAGCTGCTGGACATGCGTGACAGCAGCCGGCTGGCCGTGGGCATCGTCGAGCGCATCGGCGAGCAGACGTCGCGGTTGCGGCACACGACGCTCACCACCGGCGCGACCCGTGAGCAGAGCGGGCCGGTCGCCGACCACGACGCCGCCCTCAAGGCCGTCGCGGAGGAGCTCGCCAGGGACGGGCTGGGACTGGACTCGCCGGAGCTGGCGGCGATCGGCCACCGCGTGGTGCACGGGGGCAAGCACTTCACCCGGCCCACCGTCGTCGACGCGACCGTGCTCGCCGAGATCGAGCGGCTGATCCCGGTCGCGCCGCTGCACAACCCGGCCAACCTCACCGGGATCCGCACGGCCATGGCGCTGCGCCCGGACCTGCCGCAGGTCGCCGTCTTCGACACCGCGTTCCACACGACCATGCCGGAGTCCGCGGCCCGGTACGCGATCGACGTGCGCACCGCGGACCGGCACCGGGTCCGGCGCTACGGGTTCCACGGGACCTCGCACGCGTATGTGTCCCGGGCGACCGCGAAGCTGCTGGGCAGGGCGCCGGAGGAGGTCAACCTGATCGTGCTGCACCTCGGCAACGGCGCCTCGGCCTCGGCGGTGCGGGGCGGCCGGTGCGTGGACACCTCCATGGGGCTCACCCCCCTGGAGGGACTCGTGATGGGGACGCGCTCGGGCGACGTGGATCCCGCGGTCGTCTTCCACCTGGTGCGCGTGGGCGGGATGTCCGTCGACGAGATCGACTCGCTCCTCAACACGAGGAGCGGACTGACCGGTCTGTGCGGCGACAACGACATGCGGGAGATCTGCCGCCGGATCGAGGAGGGCGACCAGCAGGCGCGCCTCGCCTTCGACATCTACATCCACCGGCTGAAGAAGTACATCGGCGCCTACTACGCGGTACTCGGCCGGGTGGACGCGATCGCCTTCACGGCCGGTGTGGGCGAGAACGCGGCGCCCGTAAGGGCGGCGGCCGTCGCGGGCCTGGAGGAGCTGGGCCTCGTGGTCGACGGCGACCTGAACGCCGTCCGCGGCAGCGGGGCGCGGCTGATCTCGCCTCCGGACGCGCGGGTGGCGATCGCCGTGGTGCCGACCGACGAGGAGATGGAGATCGCCACGCAGACCTACGCCCTGGTCGGAGGGGGCGACGCCTGAGCGCGAACCTGCTCCTTTGTACCTTCCTCCCGACGGAATATTCCGTAGCGAAACAAACCGATAGGATCGCCCCATGCGCCGTTCGAAAATCGTCTGCACCCTCGGCCCTGCGGTCGACTCCCACGACATGCTCGTCGCGCTGATCGAGGCCGGCATGAACGTGGCCCGCTTCAACTTCAGCCACGGCACGCACGCAGAGCACCAGGCGCGGTACGACCGCGTCCGGTCCGCGGCCGCCGAGACCGGCAGGGCCGTCGGTGTCCTCGCCGACCTCCAGGGCCCCAAGATCCGCCTGGAGACCTTCGCGGAGGGCCCGGTCGAGCTGGTCCGCGGTGACGAGTTCATCATCACCGTCGAGGACGTGCCGGGCGACAGGTCGATCTGCGGCACGACGTACAAGGGCCTGCCGGGCGACGTCTCCAAGGGCGACCAGATCCTCATCAACGACGGCAACGTCGAGCTGAAGGTCGTGGACGTCGAGGGTCCCCGGGTCAGGACGATCGTCATCGAGGGCGGCGTCATCTCCGATCACAAGGGCATCAACCTGCCCGGCGCCGCGGTGAACGTGCCGGCGCTGTCCGAGAAGGACGTGGAGGACCTGCGCTTCGCGCTGCGCATGGGCTGCGACATGGTCGCGCTGTCCTTCGTGCGGGACGCCGACGACGTCAAGGACGTCCATCGCGTCATGGACGAGGAGGGCCGACGCGTCCCGGTCATCGCCAAGGTGGAGAAGCCGCAGGCGGTGGAGAACATGGAGGACGTCGTGATGGCGTTCGACGGCGTGATGGTCGCCCGCGGCGACCTGGCCGTCGAGTACCCGCTCGAGAAGGTCCCGATGGTGCAGAAGCGGCTGATCGAGCTGTGCCGCCGCAATGCCAAGCCGGTGATCGTGGCGACCCAGATGATGGAGTCGATGATCACCAACTCCCGTCCGACGCGCGCCGAGGCGTCCGACGTGGCCAACGCGATCCTGGACGGCGCCGACGCGGTCATGCTGTCGGCCGAGTCCAGCGTGGGCGCGTTCCCGATCGAGACGGTCAAGACGATGTCGAAGATCGTGGTCGCGGCGGAGCAGGAACTGCTCTCCAAGGGCCTCCAGCCGCTGGTGCCGGGCAAGAAGCCGCGGACGCAGGGCGGTTCGGTGGCCCGTGCCGCCTGTGAGATCGCGGACTTCCTGGGCGGCAAGGGCCTGGTGGCCTTCACCCAGTCCGGCGACACCGCCCGCCGGCTGTGCCGCTACCGGGCGTGCCAGCCCATCCTGGCGTTCACCACGGACGAGTCCACCCGCAACCAGCTGACGCTGAGCTGGGGCGTGGAGTCGTACATCGCGCCGTTCGTGGCGGGCACCGACGAGATGGTGGATCTGGTCGACCAGGAGCTGGTCAAGCTCAAGCGGTTCAACGAGGGCGACATCGTGATCATCACCGCCGGCTCCCCGCCCGGCGTTCCCGGTACCACCAACATGGTCCGCGTCCACCACCTGGGCGAGGGCGAGCGCAACTGACACCGCTGACGCCGTACGACGACGAGGGCGCCCCCTGCGTGCAGGGGGCGCCCTCACCGTGTGCGGCTCCCGAACGGGTCTTACGGGGGGTCAGTTCCCGCCGGTGGTGAACAGGTGCATGCCCGGCACGTGCAGCGTCCCGCCGAACTGGCCGGCCTGGGTGACGTTCACCTTCGTGAAGTAGATCAGCGGGATGTTCAGCGGCGGCGGGTTGTCCGGGTCGAAGGTGACCGGGATCAGACCGAACAGGTTGCCGGAGATGCTCTCGGTGTACATCACCGTGTCGCCGTCGCGGATGGTGGACGTCGAGCCCTTGGCGGCCTGGACGTGGTAGGTCTCGCCCTTCTGGCCGTCGACGAGCTGGTGCAGGTCGCCGATGTCGGTGCCGCCGGAGACCACGTACTTCAGGACCTTCTTGACGGTGCCGTTGGCGGTGCGCACCTTGACGATGCCCTGGTAGTCGGCGCCCTTGAGCAGCAGCGAGCTGGCCTGCAGGTGCCAGGGGGCGTCGGGCAGGGGCGCGGTGTTCTCGACACCGCCCTGGTCGGTGGTGGCGGTGGGGCAGTCGGCCGTCGACGTGGAGGAGCTCGGGGACGGACTCGCGGTCGCCGCGGAGGTGGCCGCCTTGACGGCGTCGCTCGCCGCGGTGGTGGCGTCGGACGCCGCCTTCGTCGCCGTGTCCGTCGTGTCCTTCACGGTGTTCTTGACCGTGTCGGTGACCTTCTTGGTCGTGTCCGTGACGGTGGACGACGTGCCCGTGCCCGTGGTCGCGGTCGCCGAGGGGGACGGCGACGGCGTGGCCGACGCGCTCGGCGACGAGCTGCCGCCGGGCGTGAAGACGTCCTTGATCGCGTTGCCGAGGTCGGTCAGCAGGTTGCCGCCGCTCGCGGACGCCGACGGACTCGGCGTGGACGTACCGCCGCTCGACGACGTTCCCGAGGAACTCGAGGAGGACGTGGACGTGGTCGAGGAGGCGGACGGCTCGGGCGCGGCCTTGTCGCCGGAACCTGAATCCGACGAAGAGGTCTTGGCCGGGGCCGTGTCCGCCGAGGCGGAGGGCGTCGGCGTCGCCGTGTCGGCGGACTGGGACGCGCTCGCCGAGGCGGACGGCGTGGGCGTGGCCGTGGAACCGTCCAGCGCCTGGACGCACTTCTGGTACTCGTCCGCCGTCAGGCTCTTCGACGACGTGGTGTCGTCGGCCTGGGCGAGCGTCGGTGTGAACCCCATGCCCATGAGGACCGCGGTCGGCATCGCCGCGAGGGCGATCGCCTTGCCGGCCGGCACGTGGAACCTGGTGAACAGCGGCCTTCTGGGAGCCGCGTGGCGTGGCCCGGTTCTCTCCCGGGACGCGTCCGCGTCAGCCCCGTGGGCCACCTCGTCAGCCGGCACTGTGCCTCCCGTTCGCCCCGTTGGCCGGGCTCGTTCCTGACAGATCGTTCGGTTCGCCCACCGCGTCCCCGGCTTCCGTCGACGCGTGCTCGGCGGCATCGTCCTGCTTGGTGGCCGCCTGCTCGGCCGGCTCGGCCACGGGCTCACCCGGCACCCAGGCGACCGCCATCGCGCCGCCGATCAGGGCGAGCAGGAAGCCCATCACGAAACCGCCGAAGTTGGAGACCGGAAGGGACACCAGCCCCAGGAGGATCGAAGCGACTCCCGCGAAGGTCCGTACGTGCCGCTGGAACCAGAGGCTGACGCCCAGCACGACCAGCAGCACGCCGATGATGAGAGACCCCGCCCCGGCGGTGGTGGCCATGGCCAGCGTGAGATGCCCGACCTGCAGGTGCGCATACGGGAAGTACATGATCGGGAAGCCGCTCAGCAGAACGAAGAGACCGGCCCAGAAGGGGCGCGTGCCCCTCCAGTCACGGAAGTTCCGCCGGAAGACTGTCAGGTAGTGCTCGTTCTGTCCGGTCAACTCGGCGCTCATGGAAAACAGCTCCCTGGAACGGTGTTGCTGTGGGGACGTACTGGTGGTGCCTGCGGAAGAAGGGGGTGGGGCGGGCGAGCCGGCCGCAGGGCTGGTCGCCCGCCCCGGGAGTGCTTAGTAGCACTCCTTGACACCGGTCGACAGCGACATGTGGAGACCGCTGAGCTTGAAGGTGCCGGCGGTGGTCGCCCACGCCGTCTGCTTCACGTCGGTCAGCGTCACCGAGTCGGCCTGCTGGGCGAACCCGAACGGGTTGGCCTGCTCGCCGCCGCCCTTCATGCCCGGACCCTTGCTGGCGTCCTTGGCGGCCACGCCGATGTCGATGTTCTTGAACGTGGCATCGGCAGCGAGGTCGGCCACGTCGATGTAGAGGTTGTCGGCCTCTGCCGGCGTGTCACCCGTACCCGCCGTCAGCTTCAGGCTGACGGAGCCGAGCAGCGGGATGTTCGGGGTGACCACCGACTGGCACATGTTCTTGAGCGTCGCGGACTTGAAGGCCGAGACCGCCACCGGGTGAACCGTCTTCTGGCCGTCGAGGGTGTACCCCTGGTCAAGGGCTCCGTACTGCGAGAAGCCCGTACCCTCGACCCGGTCCGCCGTCACCTTGAACGACTGCCCCGACACGCTGAACGACGCGGCGAGCGCGCCCTGCGCGAGGGCGACACCTATCGCTGCCGTCGCGGCGACGCTGGGCACCATGACCACAGCGAACCGCTTCCATCTGGTCCCGCCACGCACCTGGGACTCCATATTTCCTCCTTCTCGGACGTACATCGCCTGGCCCCGGTTCGCTACCGGTCGGCGGCTTGGCCGGGCAGGGATGGGAGAAGTGCTACGTCCTCGGGAAGGAGAGCGCCTGCGCTCGGAGGCGCGAACTGCGCCCCAGATCACCGGCGATCACCCCCGAGCGACAACCACTGGTCGCGCCTGACACGCATCACGCACAACCTGCCGGACAGGCTCCGCCGTGGCGGAGACCCCCCTGTCCAGGACCCGGCGCCACTGCCGCCGGCTCCTGCTCGGTGGGGACCCACGAAGATCCGTTGCCCCGGCTGGCTGTCGGGTACGGCGTTGGACCGAGCGTGGCCGATCGTGGTGCATTCTCGCCGCCCCCGCAAGGGGGTTCGTTACTGGCTAGTAACGGCCGGATAACCGACTGACGACCCGTTGGTCTCGCCCGACAACTCTTCGTGGCGCAAAAGGGGATGGCAAAACAGTTGAAGTCGGGACAGAATCCCCCAGCCGAAGGGCCTCGACTTACTCCAAGTAACAGCGGCCGCGATTACCAAGATTTGGTAAAGCGCGGCCGCCATGGGTCTCTTTGAGCGAATCTTTCACCTGGGCATCACAAGCCCGGACGTTTAGCGACTGGTCAGAACAGGGCCCGCGCGAGCGCCCGGCGCGCCACGGCCACCCGCGGGTCCTCGGAGCCCACCACCTCGAAGAGTTCCAGCAGCCGCAGCCGTGCGGCGTCCCGGTCCTCCCCGGCCGTGCGCTGCACGGTCTCGATGAGCCGCCCGAACGCGTCCTCCACGTGTCCGCCCACCAGGTCCAGGTCCGCCGCGGCGATCTGCGCCTGCACGTCACCGGGCCTGTCGGCGGCGTCCTTGCGCACCTGCTGCGGGTCCAGGTCGCGCGCCCGCTGGAGCAGTTCGGCCTGGGCGAGGCCCAGCTTGGCCTCCGTGTTGGACGGGTCGTCGCTCAGCACGTTCTTGTACGCCTGGACGGCACCGCCCAGGTCGCCCGCGTCCAGGGCCTGCACGGCGGCTTCGAGGGCCGCGTCGTGGGGGCCCGCCGGGACCCGGGGGGCCACCGGGGCGGCGCCCGGCTCGGCGTCGGGGTCGACCGCCAGACCCGTCAGCCCGAAGCGCTGCTCGGCGACCTGGACGAGCTGGTCGAGGGTCCCGCGGATCTGCTGCTCGGGGGCGGCACCCTGGAAGAGGGGCAGCGCCTGCCCGGCGACGACGGCGAAGACCGCCGGAATCCCCTGGACACCGAACTGCTGCATCAGCATCTGGTTGGCGTCGACGTCGATCTTGGCGAGCACGAACCGGCCGTTGTACTCGACGGCCAGCCGCTCCAGGACGGGGCTCAGCTGCTTGCAGGGCTGACACCACTCGGCCCAGAAGTCGATGACGACCGGCACCTCCGTGGACTGCTGGAGGACGTCGCGCTCGAATCCCGCCTCGTCGACGTCGATGACGAGGTCGGCCGGGGAGACCGCCCCTCCCCCACCCTGCCGGGCCGATTCGGCGCGCGCCTGCTCCGCCTTCGCCTTGGCCTCCTGGGCGGCCTTCACCGCGGCGAGGTCGACGACTCCGCTCATGGACATGTTCCGTGGCTGCATGAGTACATCCTCCCCCCTTCCGCGTGCCGCTGTGAAAAGCGCTGTGAAAGCCGCGACCCCCGGGTCGCGTGCCACGTCGGGTCCCCACCCGGCGCCCGTGGTCGTCGCTCGCGCACGCGCCACCCGGGGCGGCGCCCACGCTTTCGCTACGGGTCGTAGCGTAACCGCCTCCGCGGATCGCCGCGACCGGAACCCCGGTGATCTCCCTCACGACTTCACACGACGTACGGATATGGCCACCGGAGCGGCCGGTTATCGTCACTGCCATGCATGACAGCACTCCCGCCCCCCGCACGGGGCGCCCGCGCAGCGCCACCGCGAACGCAGCGATCCTGGCGGCGACGCGGGAGGCGCTGGTCGAGCTGGGCTGGTCGAAACTCACCCTGCAGGACGTGGCGACGCGGGCGAACGTCGCGAAGACGACGCTCTACCGCCGCTGGGCGGGCAAGAACGAACTCGTGGTGGACGCGGTGGCGGCCCTCTTCGACGAACTGGAAGTGCCCGACCGGGGCAGCCTGGCCGCGGACATCGAGGGCGTGGTGCTGCAGTTCGCGGCCATCCTCGACCGCCCGGAGGCCAGGAGCGGCCTGATGGCGGTCGTGGCGGAGTCGACCCGGGACGCGGCGCTGCGCGAACGCATCCGCGCCTCGATCGTCGACCGCCAGAAGCGTCTGGTCCTGGAGGGCCGGGCGCGCGCGACGGCGCGCGGCGAACTGCCCGCCGACACGGGCCCCGAGGACGCCGACCGCACCGTCGGCCTGATCTTCGACATGGTGGCGGGCGCGGTGGTCCACCGCACGCTGGTGAGCGCCGAACCCGTGGACGAGGAGTGGGCCCGGCGGTTCACGACGGTGCTGCTCGGCGGGCTCGCGTCGGCCGTCGCCTGACGGCACACCGGTACCGAACCCTTGTCGGGGTGACATGTCACCGTCATGATGGACGGCAGAAATCTACTCGCATAGATCCCTGGTGACTCCGCACGGATCTTCAGGGGATCCGCACGGATCCGCACGGATCCGCGTGCTGTCCGTCGCAGGTTCGTCCCGGCACCACCCCACCGACAGTGCGTCCTCGACCACTCGCTCCCGGGAGGATCGATCCACGTGAGACCCCGCCACACCCGACGGCACCGTGCCGTCGCCGCCCTCGCGGCATCCCTGCTGGCCCTGTGCGCCGGCCAGGCCCTCGGCGCCCTGCCGGCCACAGCCGCCGCGCCCGCCCCCACCCCCGCGTCCTCGTCCCCGTCCCCGGTCTCCGCGGCGGAGGACCAGGCCGCCCGCGCGATAGCCGGCTCGCTCTCCGACTCCGCGTGGCGCGCCCGGGTGCGAACCGCCGTACTCGCCTCCGACGAGGTGCCCGTCACCGCGCTGGCCGGCCGGGCCGGCGGCACCCTGAAGGCCGCTCTGGCCCGGGCCGACCGCCGGATCGCCGCGGCGAAGGGCCTGGACGCCGGCGTGGGGTCCCTGCTGCGGCTGCGGCTCGGGGCCCCCTCCATGCGCGCCGCGCTGTCCGCGGGGACCGCCCCGTGGGTCGCCGCGGCCGCCTCGGACGACGACGCCGCGACGGTCACCGCCTACGACGGCCGCGGCCGCGCCCACACGCTCGACGCCCGCACGGCGCCCTCGCACCCCGTGTACGTCGTCGACATCGACGGCTCCAAGGCGCTGGCGGCCGGTCTGGACGTCATGCGGCGGGAGTTCGGCCGGAACGGCGTGGCCTCCGCCGCCCCCTCCCCGGCGAGGGAGCAGGCACCCGCCCGCCGCGCGCAGGCGGGGACGGCCGCCGCCGGCTTCTGGACCACCCGCATCACCGCGGTGGAGCTCCAGGACGACGAGGAGCCCTGGGTCAAGGGCGACGCCGAGATCTACACCCTGGTCACCGGCTTCGGGCAGGACGGCAAGGTCCGCGTCGACCCCGTCGACATGCCGTACCTGGACAACGACCACACGGTCTACCGGCCGAACCAGATCCTGGTCAACTGGTCGAACTACAAGTACGACCTGGCCGACGCCGTGATGATGGAGGAGGACGGCAGCACCAACTACCGCGACCTCGCCAAGGCCATCGCGACGGCCCTGCTCACCATCGCCGACCAGGGCGTCTACATCCCCCTGGTGAACGCGGTCCTGGACGCCATGCCGAACGACTGGTGGACGGACGACCCGGACTACGCCGACTCCTGGTACACCCTGGCCCAGAACGACAACGGCACCCGCAACGGCGCCCGGGGCAACGGCTGGATGACCGTGGAGCCCTACTTCGTACAGCAGTTCTGAGGCTCACCGGAGCGCGCACGGCACGGCACCGGAAGGGCACCGGAAGGGCACCGGAAGGGCACCGGAACGGAACGGGCCGGCGGGACGGGTTCCCGCCGGCCCCCTCGTGTGCGGCCGTCAGAACTGCGCGGGTTCGACGTAGCCGCCCCACTCGTCCCGCAGCGCCCCGCAGATCTCTCCGAGCGTCGCCTCGGCCCTGACGGCGTCCAGCATCGGCCCGATCATGTTCGATCCGTCGCGTGCGGCGGCGAGCATCGCGTCCAGCGCCCAGCGCACGGCCGCGTCGTCGCGCGCCGCCCTCCGCTCGCCCAGCACCCGCACCTGCTCCCGCTCCACCTCGTGGCTGACCCGCAGGATCTCCAGGTCCCCGGTGACCGACCCGGTGTGGACGTTCACGCCCACCACCCTCTTGTCGCCCTTCTCCAGCGCCTGCTGGTAGCGGAACGCGGACTCCGCGATCTCGCCCGTGAACCAGCCGTCCTCGATGCCCCGCAGGATCCCGGAGGTCATCGGCCCGATGGGGTGCTGCCCGTCGGGATGCGCCCGCAGGCCCCGCTCCTTGATCTGGTCGAAGATCTTCTCCGCGTCCGCCTCGATCCGGTCCGTCAGCTGCTCCACGTACCACGAACCGCCCAGCGGATCGGCGACATTGGCGACCCCGGTCTCCTCCATGAGCACCTGCTGGGTCCGCAGCGCGATCTCCGCCGCCTGTTCGCTCGGCAGCGCCAGCGTCTCGTCCAGCGCGTTGGTGTGCAGGGAGTTCGTCCCGCCCAGCACCGCCGCCAGCGCCTCCACCGCGGTGCGCACCACGTTGTTGTACGGCTGCTGCGCGGTCAGCGAGACACCGGCGGTCTGTGTGTGGAAGCGCAGCCACTGGGCCTTCTCGCTCCTGGCCCCGTACACGTCGCGCAGCCAGCGCGCCCAGATGCGGCGAGCCGCCCGGAACTTGGCGATCTCCTCGAAGAAGTCGACGTGCGCGTCGAAGAAGAAGGACAGCCCCGGGGCGAAGACGTCCACGTCGAGCCCGCGGCTGAGCCCCAGTTCCACGTATCCGAACCCGTCCGCCAGGGTGTACGCCAGTTCCTGGGCGGCTGTCGCGCCCGCCTCCCGGATGTGGTAGCCGGAGACGGACAGCGGCTTGTAGGCGGGGATGCCGGCCGCGCAGTGCTCCATCAGGTCGCCTATCAGCCGCAGGTGCGGCTCGGGCTGGAAGAGCCACTCCTTCTGGGCGATGTACTCCTTGAAGATGTCGGTCTGCAGCGTGCCGTTCAGCACGGCCGGATCGACGCCCTGCCGTTCGGCGGCGACCAGGTACATGCAGAAGACGGGCACGGCGGGACCGCTGATCGTCATGGACGTCGTGACGTCGCCCAGCGGAATGTCCTTGAACAGCACCTCCATGTCCGCCGCCGAGTCGATCGCGACACCGCAGTGCCCGACCTCGCCGAGGGAGCGGGGGTCGTCGGAGTCGCGGCCCATGAGGGTCGGCATGTCGAAGGCGACGCTGAGGCCGCCGCCTCCGGCCTCCAGGATCATCTTGTAGCGCTCGTTCGTCTGCTCGGCGTTGCCGAACCCGGCGAACTGGCGGATCGTCCAGGTGCGCCCTCGGTAGCCGGTCGGGTACAGACCGCGAGTGTACGGGTACTCACCCGGCCAGCCGATGCGTTCGAAGCCCTCGTAGGCATCGCCGGGCCGCGGTCCGTAGACCGGCTCCACGGGGTCACCCGAGAGCGTGGTGAAGTCCGCCTCTCGCTTGCGGGAGGCGTCGTAGCGGGCCTGCCAGCGGCGGCGGCCCTCCTCGATCGCTTCAGCGTCCATACCCTCGAATTTACTAGGACGTCCTAGTACATGTCGACGGCAGACCGCCGTACGCGTCGTCGTACGGCGGTGCGAACCGGTTCTCAGGCCTTGGCGACCGCGGGCTCCGCGTCCGCGATCCTGGCCTCCAGCTCGCGGCTGACCCCGCGCTCCACGAAGAAGGCCGCCGTGGGAATCGTCCCCGCCAGCAGCACCCACAGCTGCTTGCCGACCGGCCACTTCGCCTTGGAGCCGAGGTCGAAGGCGACGACCAGGTAGAGGACGTAGAGCCAGCCGTGCGCGATGCCGACGACGCGGGTGAAGTCCGCGGCGCCGTTCACGTCCAGCACGTACTTGGCGATCACACCGAGGGTCAGCAGGACCAGCAGCACACCGGTGACGTAGGCCATCACGCGGTAGCGGGTCAGCACGCTCTTTTTCATGGCTACGAGCGTAACCGTCGTTTTGGGGGGATCTTCGGGCGCCCCGGCGCGACGCGTGGCGCGGCTACTCCGGTTCGAAGTCGCCCGCGGCGACGCGCAGCGGACGCAGCATCGCGAAGATCTCCGCGCATTCCTCCGCGTCGTACACGCCGAGCCCGAAGTCCATCGCCATCAGGTCCCGGGTGGCCGCGTCGCAGACCTCGCGGCCCTTGTCGGTGATGGAGGCGAGGGTGCCGCGGCCGTCATGGGGGTTGGGCCGCTTGGCGACGAGGCCGGACCGCACGAGGCGGTCGACCGTGTTCGTGACGGACGTGGGGTGCACCATGAGCCGCTCGCCGATCTTGGACATCGGCAGCTCCCCCGCCTTGGAGAAGGTGAGCAGCACCAGCGCCTCGTACCGCGCGAAGGTCAGTCCGTACGGTTTCACGACCGCGTCCAGCTCGCCGAGCAGGATCTGCTGGGCCCGCATGATCGAGGTG
Source organism: Streptomyces sp. NPDC007264 (assembly GCF_042869095.1). Taxonomy (NCBI): domain Bacteria; kingdom Bacillati; phylum Actinomycetota; class Actinomycetes; order Kitasatosporales; family Streptomycetaceae; genus Streptomyces; species Streptomyces sp. NPDC007264. The sequence continues at coordinate 67,719 of NZ_JBIAFD010000007.1, read as the reverse complement.
ATCGCGGCCATGGACGGCACGCTCCCCCACCGCTGCTTCCAGTGCTCGTCGGCGCGGGCGATGGGGTCGAAGGAGAGACTGAGGGGCTTCGGCACGGATCCGACCTTACCGGCCGGTCACATGGTGGTCAGCCCTGTCTCGCCTTTCGGTCGCCCCCTGACCGCGCCCCGGTCGCCACCACCGCCGTCCGCCGCACCTCCACGGCCCGGCGGACCACACCCCGGCGCCGCGGCCGGGGCGGGAGGTACGGGCACTAGGGCCGCGACGCCCGTCGCAGTGCGTGGCGGACCGCTCGCCCGGCCACCGGGCCCAGGTCGTCCAGCGCCGTCACGAGCGACGCCAGCTGGTCCAGGGCGCCCAGCGCCGAGCGCGCCCCCTGGGCGTCGACCCCCTCGTAGAGCTCGATCCCGACGAAGGACGCCGACACCGCGCGGGCGAGCCCCCCGGCGTCGGCGAACCCGGCCAGCGGCGTCGCCGCCAGTGCCCGCACCAGCACCTGCTCGATCTCCGCGATCCACAGCTCGATGCCCGCCGCCGCCGCCGACGCCAGACGGGGATGGGTCTGCGCCCCGGCCAGCAGCTGGCCGAGCACCGCCACCTGCCCCGCCGCCTTCTCCTCCTCGTGCATCTCCCGCCCGAACGCCAGGAGCTCGGCGAGCGAGCCGATCCGGTCGAGCCGGTCCCGGTAGCGCGCCACCCGCTGCTCGGTCCCGTACCGGCACGCCGCCGCCAGCAGTTCGTCCACCGAGCCGAAGTGGTAGAAGACCAGCGCCTGGTTGACCCCGGCGGCCGCCGCGATCGTACGCGCCGAGGTCCTGGCGATCCCCTGCTCGGTGAGCGTCCGCAACGCCCCCTCCAGTAATTTGGCCTTGGTCGCCCCGCTCACGCTCTCGCCTCCTCCCGCACCGGCCGCAGCCCGGGGCGCACCCCGCACGCGCCGACGTCCGCGTACGAGGCGGTGAAGGAGCCCTCGTAGCCGAACAGCGGCCCGGCGTACCGGTTCACCACCCGCACCCGGATCCGGAAGCGCCCCGAGGACTCGTCGAACGACTCCCGCACCTCCGCCTCCCCGCCGATCAGGCCGGGCACCCGCACGTCCACCGGCCCCTCCCGGAAGCGGTGTTCGCCGGAACGGATCAGCAGCGACCCGTCCGGCTCCGCCCGGAAGTGCAGGTCGCTCGCAAGGTGCTGGTGCGTGCCCAGATAGTCCAGGATCCGGTCGCCCTTCGGGCTCAGCACCATCTGCGCGTCGAAGCGGCGTGCGCGGCCGGGCAGGCGGAAGGTGCGCACGAAGGTCACCGTCTCCCGCCCGAAGGTGTCCCGGTACGGCACGTTCTCGATGGTGAAGGGAACGTCGCGCCCCTCCTCGGGGACGAGGATGTGGCGGGTGCCGCCGAGCGCCAGGAACGGTTTCACCCACCGCCCGCCGTGCCAGATGCGGTCCATCACCCCGCGCCCGACGCACGCCTCGCCGCCGGCCAGGCCCACCGAGAAGCGGCGTCGCAGCTGCGGGTGCAGCCGCTCGAAGCCGGCGCCCATCACCTGCCGGAAGATCGAGGTCATGACTGCCCCTCCAGGGTCGCGAGGAGACGCGGGGTGCAGGCGCGCGTGGGCGGGGTGCGCAGGCAGCGGCGCGCCGCCGGGGTGTGCGGCGAGGGCGCGGCGAACAGGGCCAGCGAGACGGCGACGAGCAGCAGCAGCGGGCACAGGTACGCCAGGGACGACGTCAGGGGGCCGAACAGGCGGCCGGCGGAGTCCACCATGCCGAGGCCCGTGCAGGCGACGGTGACGACGAGCGTCCGCACCGCCAGCTCGGCCAGCCAGTTCAGCCGGGCCCGCTCGGGGGTGATCCCCCGCTCCAGCCACAGCCGCAGCCGGTCGAAGGACCAGGCGGTCGCCCAGCCCATCAGCGGGCGGAAGAAGAACCGGTCCGCGAGGGCGCCCAGGCGGCCCCAGCGCGGCCGGTAGTCGTAGCCGGTGAGGAAGCGGACGCCGTCGCCGTCGGGGACGTAGCGCCAGTAGCCGCTCCCCTCGGCGAGCAGGGACAGCGGGTGGGGGGAGGAGAAGCGCAGCGCGGAGGTGCGCGTGCCGTCCGGCCGCGTTCTCTCGCCGGCCGACACCCCGGTGCCGGAGACCGTCAGGAAGGGCAGGACGCGCGTGGCGTACCGGAAGCGCTGCGGTTCACCCGCCGCGCGCGGAAGCAGGTCGATCTCGGTGAAGCGGAGGTCCCAGCGCCGGTGTTGCGCCGGGTCCTGGGTCCGTGCCCACAGTTCGTCGACGTCGCCGCGTATGTGCGCCTCTATGTAGAGCCCCATTGCGAATCCCCCGTGTCAATGGCCTCTTTGAGCGACCGCTCAAGCAAGTGCCCTGACTCTACAGGAGGGTTGAGCGGTCGCTCAAACCCCGGGGCCTGCCGACCGGCAGCGGGGCCGGGCCGCGGGGGTACCCGGACATGACGGAACCCCGGCCCTCATGACCGGGGTTCGGTGCCGCGGCGCGCCGTCGCCGACCGCGGGTCAGTCCGACAGATACCGCTCCACCGTCGCCACCTTCGAGGTGAGGCCGTCCGTCACACCGGGGCGGATGTCCGCCTTCAGGACGAGGGAGACCCGCGGCGCGCGCGCCTCGACCGCCGCGACGGCCCGCTTCACGACGGCCATCACCTCGTCCCACTCGCCCTCGACCGAGGTGAACATCGCATCGGTACGGTTCGGCAGACCCGACTCCCGCACGACCCGGACGGCGTCGGCGACGTACTCTCCCACATCCTCGCCGACGCCCAGCGGCGTCACGGAAAACGCGACGATCACGCGTTCACGATCCCTTCCTTGCGGGCGCGGGCGGCGATGACGGCGTCCTCGGCCTCACGGCGCAGCCTGCGCTCGGCGAAGAAGCCGCCGGTGGGCAGCACGGAGAGGAGGAAGTAGACGGCGGCGGTCCGCACGCTCCACTTGGCGCGGTTCCAGGCGTCCGCCCAGAAGACCACGTACAGGATGAACAGGACCCCGTGGATCGAGCCCATCACGGGGACCGCGTCGAAGTCCGTGGTGCGCTTGAGCACCGAGCAGACGAGCAGCAGCAGGAAGGAGACGGCCTCGGGGGCCGAGACCAGGCGGAGCCGGCGGAGGGCGGTGGCGGTCTTTATGTCCACGGGTCACCTTCGGTGGGGGATCGTCGACGCCTTGTGAACGCAGGCACAAGAACCCGGCCATTGTGCCATCCGGCGCCCGCCCGACGGGGCAGGGGTGTCCGGGCGGCGCGCCCTCGCGACGCCGCCCGGACACCCCTGAGGGTCCGGTCCGGGCAGGGATCCACCCCTGGTATCTGTCCGCTCCGCCCGCCCGGCGGTTACCGTCACCCCGTGGCGATGTTCCGACTCCAAGGCAGCAAGGTGCTGGCCGTCGACATGACCGGGGACGCCGTGAAGGCGAAGAACGGCTCCATGGTCGCGTACGACGGGCAGATGGCCTTCAAGAAACTCAGCGGCGGCGGTGAGGGGATCCGGGGAATGGTGACCCGGCGACTCACCGGCGAGCAGATGACCGTGATGGAGGTGAGGGGTCAGGGGACCTGCTGGTTCGCCGACCGGGCCTCCGAGATCAACCTCGTGAACCTTCAGGGGGACAAACTGTACGTCGAGTCGAGCAACCTGCTCGCGACGGACGCCGGCCTGCGCACGGGCACGACGTTCACCGGTCTGCGCGGCGCCTCCCAGGGCAACGGCCTGTTCACCACCACGGTCGAGGGCCACGGCCAGGCGGCGATCATGTCGGACGGCCCCGCCGTGGTGCTCCGGGTGAGCGCGCAGTACCCGCTGACCGTCGACCCGGGCGCGTACATCGCGCACCAGGGAAACCTGCGCCAGTCGTTCCAGTCCGGGGTGACGTTCCGCACACTGCTCGGCGAGGGCGGTGGCGAGGCGTTCCAGATCCGCTTCGAGGGGGACGGACTGGTCTACGTCCAGCCCAGCGAGCGCAACACGATCGCGGGGGACCTCTGATCATGGGCTTCCGCGAAGTGAACGCGAAGATGATCGAGGCGACGGTGGTGCCCGGACAGCGGCTGTACAGCCAGCGGGGCGCGATGCTCGCCTACCAGGGCGAGGTCTCCTTCACCCCCAACGTCCAGGGCGGCCAGGGCGGCCTCATGTCGATGATCGGCCGCCGCGTCGCGAACGAGGCGACACCGCTGATGACGGTCGAGGGCAACGGCACGGTGCTGTTCGGGCACGGCGGCCACCACATCCAGGTGATCGCCCTCACCGGCGACACGCTGTACGTGGAGGCGGACCGCCTGCTCGCCTTCGAGGGCACCCTGCAGCAGGGGACCATGTTCATGGGCTCGCAGGGCGGCGTCATGGGCATGGTCCGCGGCCAGGTCACCGGCCAGGGGCTGTTCACGACCACCCTCAAGGGGCACGGCGCGGTCGCCGTCATGGCGCACGGCGGTGTCTTCGAGGTGCCGATCACCCCGCAGCGCCCGGTCCACGTGGATCCGCAGGCGTACGTCGCGCACCACGGCGACGTGCGCAACAAGCTGTCCACGGCGCTCGGCTGGCGCGACATGGTCGGCCGGGGCTCCGGCGAGGCGTTCCAGCTGGAGCTGAGCGGCAGTGGTGTGGTGTACGTCCAGGCGTCGGAGGAGAAGCTGTGACCACCTACCCGGGCGCCGGCCCCGTCATCCACGACCCGATGACCCTGCCGGCCGACGACAACGTGAACAAGTACACCTTCTGCGTGGAGCTGAAGGGGAGCCAGTGGTTCCTGCAGAAGGGCAAGATGATCGCCTACTACGGCTCGATGGAGTTCAACGGCGTCGGGCACGGCCGCCTCGACCGTCTCGTCCGCACGTCTTTTCATTCGCCACTGCACGCGAGCGACTGGGTGGTGGCGGAGGGCTCGGGCAAGATGCTGCTGGCCGACCGGGCCTTCGACGTGAATTCCTACGACTTGGACGAAGGCAATCTGACCATTCGCTCGGGCAACCTCCTCGCTTTTCAGCCAAGTCTCTCGCTCAAGCAGTCGATCATTCCCGGCTTCCTGACGCTGATCGGGACCGGCAAGTTCGTGGCCGCGTCCAACGGTCCGGTGGTGTTCATGGAACCCCCGATCCGGGTGGACCCGCAGGCCCTGGTCGGCTGGGCCGACTGCCCCTCCCCGTGCCACCACTACGACCATGGGTACCTGACGGGCGTATGGGGCGGTCTACGTGCGATGACGGGTCTCGGAGGGGCCTCCGGGGAGGAGCACCAGTTCGAGTTCGTCGGAGCGGGCACGGTGCTGCTCCAGTCCTCGGAGACGCTCATGGCGGAGCAGGCCACGGGAGCGGTCCCGCAGGAGCCCGGCGTACCGGGTGGCGGCGGGGTGCCCGGCCACCAGGGAGGGCAGCCGGGGACACCGCGCCTTCCCGGACAGCTGGGGGACCTCCAGCGTCGCTTCGGTCTGTGAGCGGTAGTCTGCGGAGTGTGACGTCGAACGCGTGCGCACTGTCACACCACCCGTACTAGTTCGCCATTCAACCTTTTAGGTAGACTTCATTCATGGAGACCGAGACGGCCACGCGCTGGCTGACCGATGCGGAGCAGTGCGCCTGGCGCACCCACCTGGAGGTCAACAGGCTGTTGACGTACCAGCTCGAAAGGGACCTGCAGCCGTTCGGCCTGACAATGAACGACTACGAGATCCTGGTGAACCTCTCGGAGTCGGAGGGCGTACGGATGCGGATGAGCGACCTCGCGGCCGCCACCCTCCAGTCCAAGAGCCGGCTGTCGCACCAGATCACGCGCATGGAGAACGCCGATCTGGTACGCCGCGAGAACTGCGAGTCCGACCGCCGGGGTCTGTACGCGGTCCTGACGCAACACGGCATGGAGACGATGCAGAAGGTCGCGCCCCACCATGTGGCGTCCGTGCGGCGCCACTTCATCGACCTGCTGTCTCCCGACGACCTGGAGCAGCTGCACAAGTCGCTGCGGCCGATCGCCGAGCATCTGCGGGGGCAGCGGGGCAAGCTCTAGCTCTCGCTCCAGCGGCGCGGGCGCGCGGGACGACGGCCCGTGCCCGCGCCGGCCCGCGCCGGCCCGCGCCTCGGGTGCTCCGGCGGGGCCGCGGCCCGTACACATCCGCTTGTACGGGTCCCGGCGGGACCCCAGCCGTAACCCCGCCCGGTCGTCGCGCGGTTGTGCCCGGTGCACGGTGGGCCGCAAGCGCGACAAGGGGGGCGTCGTCCATGGCGAACGGCAGCACGCTCGAACCGTCCGACAGTCTCAAGGCGTTCGGAGCCGCACTGAAGGTGTTCCGGGAACGGGCCCTGTTGAATCAGGAGCAGCTCGCCGAGCGGCTCGACTACTCGCACGCGTCGGTCGCTTCGGTGGAGCAGGGGCGGCGGATGCCGACCGCGCAGTTCGTCGAGCGGGCGGAGGAGGTACTGGAGGCGCTGGGGGTGCTGCGGGCCATGGTCCGGCACCTCGGGCGGCAGCGGGGGCTGGCGGTCTGGTTCCGGGAGTGGGCGCACCTGGAGGAGACGGCCGTCGGGCTGTGCACCTACGAGTGCCGGGTGGTGCCGGGACTGCTGCAGACCGAGGCGTACACCCGGGCGGTCATGCTCGACGTGCCGCCGCCGCCCACCGCGGAACAGCTCGAACAGCGTCTCGCCGCACGGCGGGTGCGGCAGGAACTGCTGCACCGGGAGCCGCCGGTCGCGTTCAGCTTCATCGTCGAGGAGTCGGTGCTGCTGCGGCACACGGGGGGCGAGGAGGTGACCCGTGAGCTGCTCGGCCATCTCCTCGCCTGCACCGAACTGTGGCACGTGGAGCTACAGATCATGCCGCTGCGGCAGCCGCACCACGCGGGCACCGACGGGCCCATGCAACTGCTGGAGACCCCCGAGCGCCAGTGGCTCGGCTACGCGGAGGGGCAGAAGACCGGCCAACTCATTTCCGACCGGGAAGCGGTGAGCGTCATGCAGATGCGCTATGCCAGGATGCGCTCCCAGGCCCTGTCCCCTGCGGACTCGGGGGAGTTGTTGCGGCGGATGCGAGGAGCGCCATGACCGACAGCGAGCTGAACTGGTTCAAGAGCAGCCACAGCGGATCCGAGGGCGACAGCTGCGTGGAAGTCGCCCACGCCCCCGGCACCGTGCACGTCCGTGACTCCAAGGAGCAGCACGGGCCACACCTCGCGGTCTCCGCCTCCGCCTGGGCCGGATTCCTCGGCTACGTGAGGTAGCAGCGGGCGACGCGGGCCGACGGGAGCGCTATGAGCACCGACAGCGAGCTGAACTGGTTCAAGAGCAGCCACAGCGGATCCGAGGGCGACGACTGCGTGGAAGTCGCCCACACCCCCGGAACCGTGCACGTCCGTGACTCCAAGGAGCAGCACGGGCCACACCTCGCGGTCTCCGCCTCCGCCTGGGCCGGATTCCTCGGGTACGTGAGGTAGCAGCGGGGCGCCCGCGGTCGTGCGGGCACCGCGCGTCGGACGGCACCACGGTGATCGGCGGACCGGTCCCGCCCCGGGAGGCCCCGGCGAGGCTCTTCCGAGGGCGTGAGCGGGACGGGTCCGCGGATCTCCCGTCCCTGCCCGCGCCGGGCCGGGCGTCAGCTCCGCGTCAGCCCGGCCACGAGTTCGTCGGCCGCACGGTACGGATCCAGCCGTCCCGCCACGATCCGCTCCGCCAGCGCGTCCAGCCGCCGGTCGCCGTGCAGGTCGCCGATCCGCTCCCGCAGGGCGGTCACCGCGATCGTCTCGACCTCGTGGGCGGCACGGGCCCGCCGGCGCTCGGTCAGCACCCCGTGCTCCTCCATCCACGCCCGGTGCTTCTCCAGCGCCTCGACGACCTCGTCGACGCCCTCGCCGCGCGCCGCGACCGTCTTCACGATCGGCGGGCGCCAGTCGCCCGGGGCACGGGACTCCCCCAGGCCCAGCATGTGGTTCAGCTCGCGCGCGGTCGCGTCCGCGCCGTCGCGGTCGGCCTTGTTGACGATGTACACGTCACCGATCTCCAGGATGCCCGCCTTCGCGGCCTGGATGCCGTCGCCCATCCCCGGGGCCAGCAGGACGACGGAGGTGTCCGCCTGGGAGGCGATCTCGACCTCCGACTGGCCGACGCCGACCGTCTCCACCAGGACCACGTCGCAGCCCGCGGCGTCCAGCACCCGGATCGCCTGCGGTGCGGCCCAGGCGAGGCCGCCCAGGTGCCCGCGCGTCGCCATCGAGCGGATGTACACGCCGGGGTCCGACGCGTGCTCCGACATGCGCACCCGGTCGCCGAGCAGCGCTCCGCCGGAGAAGGGCGAGGACGGGTCGACGGCCAGGACGCCGACCCGCTTGCCCTGCTTGCGGTAGGCCGTGACGAGGGCCGATGTGGACGTCGACTTGCCGACGCCCGGTGAGCCGGTCAGGCCCACCACATAGGCTCCGCCGGTCAGCGGCGCGAGCGCCGCCATGACCTCCCTGAGCTGTGGGGACGCCCCCTCGACCAGGGAGATCAGCCGGGCCACGGCTCGTGGCCTGCCTTCCCTGGCCTGGGCGACCAGCGAGGAGACGTCCTGCATCACAGCTCCGTTCGAGTAGAGACGTACAGAATGCTCAGGCCTTGGGTACCCGCACGATCAGTGCGTCACCCTGACCGCCGCCGCCGCACAGCGCGGCCGCGCCGACGCCGCCGCCGCGCCGCTTGAGCTCCAGGGCCAGGTGCAGGACGACCCGGGCGCCGGACATGCCGAGCGGGTGACCGAGGGCGATCGCACCGCCGTTGACGTTCACCTTTTCGGTGGAAACGCCGAGGTCCTTCATGGACTGCACGGCAACGGCGGCGAACGCCTCGTTGATCTCCAGCAGGTCGAGGTCGGAGACCTCCAGGCCCTCCTTCTTCAGGGCGTGCAGGATCGCGTTCGACGGCTGCGACTGGAGGGAGCTGTCCGGCCCGGCCACGTTGCCGTGGGCGCCGATCTCCGCGATCCACTCCAGGCCCAGCTCCTGAGCCTTGGCCTTGCTCATCACCACCACGGCCGCGGCGCCGTCCGAGATCTGCGAGGAGGTGCCGGCGGTGATCGTGCCCTCCTTGCCGAACGCCGGGCGCAGCTTGCCCAGCGACTCGACCGTCGTCTCGCCGCGGATGCCCTCGTCCTGGCTGAAGACGACCGGCTCGCCCCTGCGCTGGGGCACCTCGACCGGTGTGATCTCCGCCTCGAAGACGCCGTTCTTCTGGGCGGCCGCGGCGCGCTGGTGGGACAGGGCCGCGATCTCGTCCTGCTCCGGGCGGCCGATGCCGAGGCGAGTGTTGTGCCGCTCGGTGGACTCGCCCATGGCGATGCCGTCGAAGGAGTCGGTCAGGCCGTCGTACGCCATCGAGTCGATGATCTCGACCGCGCCGTACTTGTAGCCCTCGCGGGACTTCGGCAGCAGGTGGGGGGCGTTGGTCATGGACTCCATGCCGCCCGCGACGATCACGTCGAACTCACCCGCGCGGATCAGCTGGTCGGCGAGCGCGATGGCGTCGAGGCCGGACAGACAGACCTTGTTGACGGACAGGGCCGGGACGTTCATCGGGATGCCCGCCTTGACGGCGGCCTGACGCGCCGGGATCTGCCCCGCCCCGGCCTGGAGCACCTGGCCCATGATGACGTACTGCACCTGGTCGCCCCCGATCCCCGCACGGTCGAGGGCGGCCTTGATCGCGAAGCCGCCGAGGTCGACTCCGGAGAAGGACTTGAGCGAGCCGAGCAGCCGTCCCATCGGAGTGCGGGCACCCGCGACGATGACGGATGTCGTGCTGTTGGTTGCAGACATGTGGTGCGATCCCCTTCCAGCTTGCACAGCTGAGGAGTGAACGAGGGTTTACCTCGAATGTACTGAGGGGCGGTCCGCCACGTCATCGGGCCGTGGGTGTGATCGCGCGCACGTTGCGTAACCAGCCGCGGGACGCTGCACTGATGGCATGCTGACGCGAATCGACCACATCGGGATCGCCTGTTTCGATCTCGAGAAGACCGTTGAGTTCTACACCTCGACCTACGGCTTCTCCGTCTTCCACACCGAGGTCAACGAGGAACAGGGGGTGCGCGAGGCCATGCTCAAGATCAACAACACGGACGACGGCGGCGCCTCCTACCTCCAGCTCCTCGAACCCATCCGCGAGGACTCCACCGTCGCGAAGTGGCTCGCCAAGAACGGCGAGGGTGTCCACCACATCGCCTTCGGCACGGCCGACGTGGACACGGACGCCGCCGACATCAAGGACAAGGGCGTCCGGGTCCTGTACGAGGAGCCACGGCGCGGCTCCATGGGGTCGCGGATCACCTTCCTGCACCCGAAGGACTGCCACGGAGTTCTGACGGAACTCGTCACTTCGGCGGCTGTTGAGTCGCCTGAGCACTGACTCCCGTACATAAGGGCCGGTAGGGTTGGGGAGGTCGCCGCTCCATCAGGGCGACCGGGTCCCGCCTGACCGGTGGGACGCGTGTCCGGGGTCCGGGTTTCGGGGGACGAGCGTCGGGGCAGCAGCCCATGCTCCGCCGTTGATCTGACACCATTCCCCGGGGGCCCCGTCCGGCGGATGGACGGAGCTCGTTCGGAGAAGCTTGCGACCAGGGGACGGATGGGACCGCGCAGTGCGGGGCTACGAACGCCAGGAGCGAGAGCCGGCGGCTGACGTCGACCACCTCTCTCGGTTCGAGGCCGAGATGGAGCGGCTGAAGACCGAGCGGGAAAAGGCGATCCAGCACGCCGAGGACCTCGGCTACCAGGTCGAGGTACTGCGCGCCAAGCTGCACGAGGCGCGCCGCACGCTCATGTCCCGCCCCGCCTACGACGGGGCGGACCTCGGCTATCAGGCCGAGCAGATGCTCCGCACGGCGCAGATGCAGGCGGACCAGCTGCGTGCGGACGCCGAGCGCGAGCTGAGCCAGGCCCGCGCGCAGACGCAGCGCATCCTCCAGGAGCACGCGGAGCAGGCCGCCCGCCTCCAGGCGGAGCTGCACGCGGAGGCGGTCGCCCGCCGCCAGCAGCTCGACCAGGAGCTGGCGGAGCGCCGGCAGACCGTCGAGTCGCACGTCAACGAGAACGTGGCCTGGGCCGAGCAGCTGCGCGCCCGCTCCGAGGCCCAGGCCCGCCGTCTCGTCGACGAGTCGCGCGCCGAGGCCGAGCAGGCGCTGGCCGCCGCCCGCGCGGAGGCCGAGCGGCTCACCGCGGAGGCCCGGCAGCGGCTCCAGGGCGAGGCGGAGGGCGCCCGCGCGGAGGCCGAGCAGCTGCTGCGCCGGGCCCGTACGGACGCCGAGCGGCTGCTGAACGCCGCGTCCGTCCAGGCCCAGGAGGCCACCGCCCACGCCGAGCAGCTGCGCTCCAGCTCGGCGACCGAGTCGGACGCCGCCCGCCGGCAGGCCACCGAGCTGAGCCGGACCGCCGAGCAGCGGATGACCGAGGCGGACGCCGCGCTGCGCGAGGCGCGCGCCGAGGCGGACAAGGTCGTCGCCGAGGCGAAGGAGGCCGCCGCCAAGGCGCTCGCGGGCGCGGAGTCGGCCAACGAACAGCGCACCCGCACCGCCAAGGAACAGGTCGCCCGGCTGGTCAGCGAGGCCACCAAGGAGGCGGAGGCCACCAAGTCCGAGGCCGAGCAGGTGGTCGCGGACGCGCGCACCGAGGCCGAGAAGATCCTCGCGGAGGCCGCGGAGAAGGCCCGCAGCATCACGGCCGAGGAGACCGCCTCCCAGCTCGCCAAGACGGCCCGTACGGCCGAGGACGTCCTCAACAAGGCGTCGGAGGACGCCAAGGCGACCACGAAGGCCGCCACCGAGGAGGCCGAGCGGATCCGCCGGGAGGCCGAGGCCGAGGCGGACCGGCTGCGCGCCGAGGCGCACGACATCGCCGAGCAGCTCAAGGGCGCGGCGAAGGACGACACCAAGGAGTACCGCGCCAAGACGGTCGAGCTCCAGGAGGAGGCGCGCCGGCTGCGCGGCGAGGCCGAGCAGCTGCGCTCCGAGGCGGTCGCCGAGGGCGAGCGGATCCGTGCCGAGGCCCGGCGCGAGGCCGTCCAGCAGATCGAGGAGGCGGCCGAGACCGCCGAGGAGCTGCTCGCCAAGGCGAAGGCCGACGCCGACGAGCTGCGCCAGGCGGCCACCTCCGACAGCGAGAAGGTGCGCACCGAGGCCATCGAGCGCGCCTCGATGCTGCGCCGCCAGGCCGAGGACGCCCTGGAGCGCGCCCGCAAGGAGGCCGAGCGGCTGCGGGCCGAGGCCGCCGAGCAGGCCGAGGCGGCCAAGGAGGAGGCCGAGCGGGCCGCCCGCGCCCTGCGCGAGGAGACCGAGCGCGCCGTCGAGGCCCGCCGCGAGGAGGCCGCCGAAGAGCTGGCCCGCCTGCGGTCCGAGGCCGAGCAGCGGCTGACCTCCGCCGAGCAGGCGCTGGACGACGCCCGCGCGGAGGCCGAACGGATCCGCCGCGAGGCCGCCGAGGAGACCGAGCGGCTGCGCACCGAGGCCGCCGAGCGCATCCGCGCGCTCCAGGCGCAGGCCGAGACCGAGGCCGACCGGCTGCGCACCGAGGCCGCCGCCGACGCGTCCGCCTCCCGTGCGGAGGGCGAGGCCGTGGCCGTGCGCCTGCGGTCGGAGGCGGCGGCCGAGGCCGAACGGCTCAGGACGGAGGCGCAGGACACCGCCGACCGGGTACGGGCCGAGGCGCAGGCGGCGGCCGAGCGCCTGGGCGCGGAGGCCACGGAGACGCTCGCCGCCGCCCAGGAGGAGGCCGCCCGGCGCCGCCGCGAGGCCGAGGAACTCCTCGGCGCGGCGCGTCAGGACGCCGACCAGGAGCGCGAGCGGGCCCGCGAGCAGAGCGAGGAACTGCTCGCGGTGGCGCGCGCCCGGGTCGAGGAGGCCCAGGCCGAGGCCGTACGGCTGGTCGAGGAGGCCGACCGGCGCGCGACCGAGATGGTGTCGGCGGCCGAGCAGCACGCCCAGCAGGTGCGGGACTCCGTGGTCGGGCTGCACGAGCAGGCGCAGGAGGAGATCAGCGGCCTGCGCTCCGCCGCCGAGCACGCGGCGGAGCGTACGCGCAGGGAGGCGCAGGAGGAGGCCGACCGGGTCCGCGCCGACGCCTACGCGGAGCGCGAGCGGGCCGCCGAGGACGCCGGCCGCGTCCGGCGGGAGGCCACCGAGGAGACGGAGGCCGCCAAGTCGCTCGCCGAGCGGACGGTCTCGGAGGCGATCGCGGAGGCCGAGCGGCTCCGTTCGGACGCCGCCGAGTACGCCCAGCGCACGCGGACGGAGGCGTCGGACACCGTCGCCTCCGCCGAACAGGACGCGGCACGCACGCGTGCTCAGGCGCGCGAGGACGCCAACCGGATCCGGTCGGACGCGGCCACCCAGGCGGACACCCTCATCACTCAGGCGCGGTCGGAGGCCGAACGGCTCACGGTGGAGACCGCCGCCGAGGCGGAGCGGCTGCGCGCCGAGGCCGCCGAGACGGTCGGGGCCGCGCAGCGGCACGCCGAGCGGATCCGCGGCGAGTCGGAGCGGGTCAGGGCCGAGGCGGCGGCGGAGGCCGAGCGGGTGACCGCCGCCGCGCGCGAGGAGGCCGAGCGCACCCTGGACGAGGCCCGCAAGGACGCCAACAAGCGGCGTTCCGAGGCGGCCGAGCAGGTCGACACGCTCATCACGGAGACCGCGTCCGAGGCCGACAAGCTCCTCTCCGAGGCGCAGCAGAGCGCGCGCAAGACGACGGCGGACGCCGAGGCGCAGGCCGACACGATGGTGGGCGCGGCCCGCAAGGAGGCGGACCGGCTGGTCGCCGAGGCGACGGTCGAGGGCAACTCGATGGTCGAGCGGGCCCGTACGGACGCGGACGAACTGCTCGTCGGCGCGCGCCGGGACGCCACCGCGATCCGGGAGCGCGCCGAGGAGCTGCGCGACCGCCTCACGACCGAGATCGAGGAGCTGCACGAGCGGGCGCGGCGCGAGTCGGCCGAGGCGATGAAGTCGGCGGGCGAGCGGTGCGACGCGCTCGTCAAGGCCGCCGAGGAGCAGCTGGCGAAGGCCAAGGCGCAGGCGAAGGAGATCGTCTCGGAGGCCAACTCCGAGGCGGGCAAGGTCCGCATCGCCGCCGTCAAGAAGGCCGAGGGGCTGCTGAAGGAGGCCGAGCAGAAGAAGGCCTCGCTGGTCTCGGAGGCCGAGCAGATCAAAATCGAGGCGATCCGCGAGGCCCGCAAGGCGGTCGAGGAGGGCAAGCGGGAGCTGGAGATCCTGGTGCGCCGGCGCGAGGACATCAACGCCGAGATCTCCCGTGTCCAGGACGTGCTGGAGGCGTTGGAGTCCTTTGAGGCCCCGTCCGGCGCCAAGGACGGGGGCGTCAAGGCGGGCGCCGCCGTGGGGGCGCCCCGTTCGGGTGGCAAGGGGTCAGAAGGGTAGCCGGATCCGCCGATTCTGTGCTTGCCGGGACGATTCGTACGCCCTCTGGCAAGACCTGGGACCGTCAGCCACCCAAAAGGAGTGTCATTCTCCAGATCAAACACGTATCCGCTCGATGACACGCCGCATTGGCGCCTAGGATTCCCTCTATCACCTCACCGGTCTCATTCGACAGGAACCCCATGAGCGACACTTCCCCCTACGGCTTCGAGCTTGTGCGGCGTGGGTACGACCGCGCTCAGGTGGACGAACGGATCTCCAAGCTCGTCTCCGACCGTGACAGCGCTCTCGCCCGCATCACCGCTCTGGAAAAGCGCATCGAGGAACTCCATCTCGAGACGCAGAACGCCCAGGCTGCCGTCAGCGACGCGGAGCCGTCGTACGCGGGCCTCGGTGCGCGCGTCGAGAAGATCCTCCGCCTCGCCGAGGAGGAGGCCAAGGACCTGCGCGAGGAGGCCCGCCGCGCCGCCGAGCAGCACCGCGAGCTCGCCGAGTCGGCAGCTCAGCAGGTGCGCAACGACGCGGAGTCGTTCGCCTCGGACCGCAAGGCCAAGGCCGAGGACGAGGGCGTCCGCATCGTCGAGAAGGCCAAGAGCGACGCCTCCCAGCTGCGCGCCGAGGCGCAGAAGGACGCGCAGTCCAAGCGTGAGGAGGCCGACGCCCTCTTCGAGGAGACCCGCGCCAAGGCCGCGCAGGCCGCCGCCGACTTCGAGACGAACCTCGCCAAGCGGCGTGAGCAGTCCGAGCGCGACCTGGCCTCCCGTCAGGCCAAGGCCGAGAAGCGCCTCGCCGAGATCGAGCACCGCGCCGAGCAGCTGCGCCTGGAGGCCGAGAAGCTCCGCACGGACGCCGAGCGCCGCGCCCGCCAGACGGTGGAGACGGCCCAGCGTCAGGCCGAGGACATCGTGGCCGACGCGAACGCCAAGGCCGACCGCATCCGCTCGGAATCCGAGCGCGAGCTGGCGGCGCTGACGAACCGTCGCGACTCCATCAACGCCCAGCTCACCAACGTCCGCGAGATGCTCGCGACGCTCACGGGCGCGGCGGTGGCCGCGGCCGGCACGCCGTCGACGGACGACGAGCCGATCTCCCGCGGGGTTCCGGCACAGCAGTCCCGGTGAGCGCCTGACCGCGCGACCGGCTGACGACGCCCTGGGCCCGCACCCTTTCGGGGGTGCGGGCCCTCGGCGTCGAGTGGCAGGGCACGATCCCCGGTCTTAGCGTGGCCGCATGATCGAGCTCGAGGGGCTGACGAAGCGGTACGGCGAGACGCCGGCGGTCAACAACCTCACCTTCACCGTCGAGCCGGGCG
Organism: Streptomyces sp. NPDC007264; assembly: GCF_042869095.1. NCBI lineage: Bacteria > Bacillati > Actinomycetota > Actinomycetes > Kitasatosporales > Streptomycetaceae > Streptomyces > Streptomyces sp. NPDC007264. The sequence continues at coordinate 52,012 of NZ_JBIAFD010000007.1, read as the reverse complement.
TCGTGACGGGCTTCCTCGGCCCGAACGGTGCCGGGAAGTCCACCACCATGCGGCTGGTGCTCGGGCTCGACCACCCCACCTCGGGTGACGTCCGCATCGACGGCAGGCACTACGACCGGCTGAGGAACCCGCTCACCTCCATCGGCGCGCTCCTGGACGCCAAGGCCGTGCACGGCGGCCGCAGCGCCTTCCACCATCTGCTCTGTCTCGCGCAGAGCAACGGCATCCCCTCCTCCCGTGTCCACGAGGTCCTCGACACCGTGGGCCTGACCGCCGTCGCCCGCAGGAAGGCCAAGGGGTTCTCGCTCGGCATGGCCCAGCGTCTGGGGATCGCGGGCGCGCTGCTCGGCGACCCACAGATCCTGATGTTCGACGAGCCGGCCAACGGCCTCGACCCGGAGGGCATCCACTGGATCCGCACGCTGATGAAATCGCTCGCGGCGCAGGGGCGCACCGTGTTCGTGTCGAGCCACCTCATGAGCGAGATGGCGCTCACCGCCGAGCATCTCGTGGTCATCGGCCAGGGCCGGCTGCTCGCCGAGACCTCCATGGCCGACTTCATCGAGCGGAACTCACGGTCGTACGTCCGTATCCGCTCCCCGCAGCGCGAGCGGCTGCTCGACCTGCTCCACGAGGCGGGCATCACGGTCGTCGAGTCGGGCAGCGGAGTGCTGGAGGCCGACGGCGGCAAGGCGGAGCTGATCGGTGAGCTGGCCGCCCGGCACCAGGTCGTGCTGCACGAACTGAGCACCCGGCACGCCTCCCTGGAGGAGGCGTTCATGCGGCTCACCGCGGAGTCGGTCGAGTACCACGCGCACAGCGACACCCCCGTGGACACCTGGGCGCGGCAGGCTCTTCGCCAGGAGTGGGCCGGCGGCCGGCGGAAGGGAGTCTGAACCATGGCGGCACCCGAGGTCATCAGGTCGGAGTGGACCAAGATCCGGTCGGTGGCGTCCACGGGGTGGACGCTCTCCGTCGCCCTTGTCGTCACCGTCGCGCTCGGCATGCTGGTCTCCGCCCTGACCAGGAGCGAGGTCGACCGGATGAGTCTCGGCGACCGGCTCTCCCTCGACCCGACCTTCATCAGCTTCGCGGGGATGGGGCTGGGACAGCTCGCGATGATCGTGTTCGGGGTGCTCGTCGTGTCGAGCGAGTACAGCACCGGCATGATCCGCACCTCGCTCGCGGCGGTCCCCCAGCGCGGCACGTTCCTGTTCTGCAAGATCGCGGTTGCGGCCGCGCTCGCCTTCGTCGTCGGCATGATCACCGCCTTCGGCGCGTTCCTCCTCGGGCAGGCGATGCTCGGCCCGCACCGGGCGGCGATCGGTGCCCCGGGCGTGCTGCGCGCGGTCATCGGCGGCGGGCTCTACATGACGCTCATCGCGATGTTCTCGATGGGGGTCGCCGCGATGCTGCGCTCTCCGCTGCTGTCGCTCGGCATCCTGATGCCGTTCTTCTTCCTGATCTCCAACATCCTGGGGAACGTCTCCGCGACGCGGAGGATCGGCCGGTTCCTGCCCGACCAGGCGGGCAGCAGGATCATGCAGGTCGTGCCGAGGGCCGGCGACGACACCCCGTACGGTCCCTGGGGCGGTCTGGGCATCATGCTGCTGTGGGTGATCGCCGCCCTGGCGGGCGGATACCTCGTGCTGAAGCGACGGGACGCCTGAGCGCGGCCCTTTGCATTCTCTTGGCCGGAACCGTCAGCGCCCGGATATCCTCCTAACCCTTACGGGGGCAGTGTGCGCCCCGACGTCCTGAACCTGTCGATGGGTGCGGAGCATGATCGAGGCAGTCGGCCTGACGAAGCGCTACGGCGACAAGACGGCCGTGTACAACCTTTCCTTCCGGGTGCGGCCGGGTGCCGTCACCGGCTTCCTCGGGCCGAACGGCTCGGGCAAGTCGACGACCATGCGGATGATCCTCGGCCTGGACAACCCCACGGCGGGGCAGGTGACGATCGGCGGCTACCCGTACCGGAAGCTGCCGAACGCCCCCCGCCAGGTGGGCGCCCTGCTCGACGCCAAGGCCGTGCACGGCGGCCGGGCCGCCCGCAACCACCTGCTGTGCCTCGCCCAGCTCTCCGGCATCCCGGCGCGCCGCGTCGACGAGGTGCTCGGTGTCGTGGGCCTCCAGGACGTGGCCCGGAAGCGGTCCAAGGGCTTCTCGCTCGGCATGGGCCAGCGGCTCGGCATCGCCGCCGCGCTCCTCGGCGACCCCCAGGTGCTGCTCTTCGACGAGCCGGTCAACGGGCTCGACCCCGAGGGCATCCTCTGGGTGCGCAACCTGATGAAGTCCCTCGCCGCGGAGGGCCGCACGGTCTTCGTCTCCTCCCATCTGATGAGCGAGATGGCGCTCACCGCCGACCACCTGATCGTGATCGGACGGGGCCAGCTGCTCGCCGACATGAGCGTCCGGGACTTCATCTCCGCCAACTCGGCGGACTTCGCACGTGTCCGCACCCCCGACACCGAGCCGCAGCAGCGGGAGAAGCTGACCGCCGCGCTCACCGAGGCGGGCGGGCACGTCCTGCCCGAGCAGGACGGCGCGCTGCGCATCACCGGGCTGCCGCTGCCGCGCATCAGCGACATCGCGCACGACACCGGCGTACGCCTGTGGGAGCTGTCCCCGCACCAGGCGTCGCTGGAGGAGGCGTACATGCGGATGACCCAGGGCGCGGTGGACTACCGCTCGACCGTCGACCAGAAGGAAGGGCTGATGCAGCCGCTGCCGCCCGGCTTCCAGCCTCCGACGCCGGTGCCGGGCCAGGGCCAGCCGGGCTGGTACGCCCCGCCACCGCCCCAGCAGGGCGGGCAGCCCTTCGCGATGCCCGGGCAGCCCGGGCAGCCGCCCGCGGGCCCGTACGGCGTCCCCGCCGCGCCCGCCGCGGGGGGACCCAACCCGTACGCCCAGCCGGCCGCCCAGGGCGCGCCCGCGGCCCCGGCCGCGCCGGCCGCCGCTCCGGCCGCCGCTCCCGCGCCCCAGCAGCCGCCCGCACAGCCCGCTCCCGCCTCCGCCTCCCCCGTCGACACGACCAAGTCCGAGGACCCCCGATGAGCACGCCCCAGCCTCCGATGCCCCAGGCCGCACCCCTCTGGCAGGCGGCGCCCGGTCCCGCGCACCCCACCTACACCTCGCCGATCCCGGTGGTGCGCACCCATCTCGGGCACGCCGTCGCCTCCGAGTGGACGAAGATCAGGTCGGTGCGCTCCACGATGTGGACGCTCGGGGTGTTCGTCCTCCTGGTGATCGGCATCGGCCTCGCCGCCGGCGCGCTGGTCTCCAACTCGTCGGCGGACTTCCAGGGCGAGAACCCGCTCTCCCTCGGATTCTTCGGGCTGCTTCTCGGCTCCATGTGCATCATCACGCTCGGCGTGCTGACCACCGCCTCCGAGTACGGCACCGGCATGATCCGCACCACGATGACCGCGTGCCCGAGCCGTGTCCGGGTGCTCACGGCGAAGGCGATCGTGTTCTTCCTCGTGGCCTTCGTGGTCACGCTGGTGGCCACCTCCCTCATCGCCCTCGCGGATGTGGCGCTGCTGGAGGGCCACGGCGCCAAGGACCCCTCCGGCACCGACTGGCTGAAGGGCACGGTCGGCGTCTCCCTCTACATCGCCCTGCTCGGACTGCTCTCGCTCGTCGTCGGCTCGATCGTCCGGCACTCGGCGGGCGCCATCACCATCATGATCGGAGCGGTGCTCGCGCCGCTGGTGATCGCGCTGTTCATGGTCTCGGAGTCGCTCGCGGACCTGCGCCAGTGGCTGTTCGAGTACTCGATCCCGAACCAGCTCAGCGTCTTCTACGCCAACTCCCTGAGCAGGTCAGGACCCTCCGGCTGGGACCCGCTGTGGATCGCCCTCGGCGTGACGGCCGTCGCCTTCGGCGCCGCCTGCCTCCTGCTGGAGAAGCGGGACGTCTAGGGCCCCAGCCCTACAAGAACCCCGGCCCTACGAGAGCCCCGGCCCTTCAGTACCTCGGCGCGTTACGGGACCGCTGCACCCGCGCGGTGCGGCGGTCCTTGGCGTTCCAGCAGGCCTTGTGCCAGTGCCGGCGGTCGTCCACGCCCGCGTGCTCCGGCCACGCCACCACGTGCGGAACGCCGGACGGGATCACCTGGTCGCAGCCGGGGCACCGGTAGGTCTTGCCCGCGGCGCCGGCGCCCACGACATGGCGCACGCTCCACTCCTCGCCCCGCCAGCTCTCCGCCGACTGCCGGCCGCCGTAACGGGAGTTGTCGTCGTCCGCGCTCCGGCCGGAGCCGGAGCCCTTGGGTCGGTTGCGACGCGGGGACACGGAACACCTCACGGGCTGTAGGGAAAGCAGGAGTCGCATCCAGCGTACGCGCCGCGCGGGTGGGTACGCGTACGTCCCAACCCCGACAAACCCCCACCCCACCGGCACATTCTCCAGACAATCCGCAAATCTCTCCGTCAAGCCGTTACTTGGGCACATGTCAGACGGTTATGCCGGGTGGGGGAGCTCCGCGTCGGAGCCAGGAAAGCAGGAAGTGCGATGCGCGTAGGAAGTTTTGTACTGGCCGCCCAGTTTCCGGGACAGGGCCAGGGGGAGGCGCTGCACCGCGCGGTGCGGTCGGCCGAGGTCGCCGAGGAGGCGGGCCTGGACACGGTGTGGCTGGCCGAGCACCACTTCGTGCCGTACGGGACGTGCCCGTCGGCGATCACCCTGGCAGCGCTCCTGCTGGGCTGCACCCGCCGGATCCGGATCGGCACGGCGGTCAGCGTCCTGCCCACCCTCCACCCGGTGGCGCTCGGCGAGCAGGCCGCGCTGCTGCACGTCACCTCGGGCGGGCGGCTGTCGCTCGGGGTGGGCCGCGGCGGACCCTGGGTGGACCTGGAGGTCTTCGGCTCCGGACTGCGGGCCTACGAGACGGGCTTCCCGGAATCACTCGATCTGCTGGTGCGCTGGCTGCGCGACCCCTCCGTCGGCGCGACGGGAGAACGCTTCAGCTTCCGCGAGGTCCCGGTCGTCCCACGCCCTTCGGAGTCGCTCGGCGACACCCAGGGGCCCGAGGTCCTCGTGGCCTGCACCTCACCGGCGAGCGTGCGGACGGCGGCCGAGCGCGGCCTGCCGATGCTGCTCGGCATGCACGTCGGGGACGAGGAGAAGGCGGACATGGTCGAGCAGTGGCGGAAGCACGCGCGCGCGGCGGGGGTCGACGGCGACGCGGTCGTCGGCGCCGGTCATGTCTCGGCCGGCGTCTGCCAGATCGCCGACCGCCGCGGCGACGCGGTCGAGGCGCTGACCAAGGCGATGCCAGGCTGGCTGAAACAGGGGCTCGACGCGCATATGACGGTCGACGGCCGGGCCCGCACGATGCGGGATCCCCTGGCGTACACGGAGTTGCTGTGCGGGCTGCACCCGGTGGGCACCCCGGACCTGTGCGCCGACCGGCTCCTGGCGACCTCGGAGCGGACCGGCATCGACCGCTTCGCGCTGCTGGTCGAGGGGTCCGGCGACCTCGCGGCGACGGAGGACAACGTACGGAGGCTGGGCGCGGAAGTCCTTCCCCGCCTCCACTGAGTCCGCCGGGAGCCTGCCGCTCCGTACCGTGCACCTCCCCCCGTACGGAGCGGCAAGCCGTGCGGCTCGGTGTGCGTCAGCAGTCGCGCAGTTCCGGTGACTGGTTGAGGAGCTGGCTGCGGACGGAGGTGAAGCGCGCCAGCGTGTCGTCCACCGCGGAGTCCAGCGGGAACACCGCCACGCGGTGGCAGTTCTGGAAAGCCAGGCGCACTCCGAAGTGCCGCTGCAGGGCGCCGCGTATCGCGTCGCTCGCGAGCGCACGCAACAGTTGTCCACGTGCCTGCTCGTCCGGCGGAGGCGTCTGGTTGTCGGCGAAGTCACCGCCGTCCACCTTCAGCTGAGCCACCAGGGAGCTGATCATCTCCCATGCGTAGGGCAGGGAGGTCCGGACGCAGTCGACGAAGTCGGCTTCGTCGACCTCGCCTCGCTCGGCCTGCTCGAGTAGGGCCGGTGAGACGTCGAGCGACATGGGTTCTCCTCTCGCACCCCAGGACAACAGGGGTTGACGGACAGGGAAGGGAGTTCCGCGGAATCGGACACGCTGCGTACACACCGCGCGACCTCCCGTTCACTACCGTAGGCAACGGCCGGTGACCGCACCAGGAGAATGGCCACACCGCCGACTCCCATGAGGCACACAACAAGCCAATGACAAACGGGGGCAACTCTGGACAACGGGGCGGGCCCGGGGTCGTCGCCGGACGGACCCCGGACGGCCGGTCCACGAGGGCGAATCGCGCGGGGACGGGGACGTCCAGTAGCGTTGCCGACCATGCGTCTCGTCATCGCCCGGTGCTCCGTCGACTACGCGGGCCGTCTCACCGCCCACCTTCCCTCCGCGCCCCGCCTGATCCTGGTGAAGGCGGACGGCAGCGTCTCGGTCCACGCGGACGACCGCGCCTACAAGCCCCTCAACTGGATGTCGCCGCCCTGCACCCTGAAGGAGGGCGCGGACGCCGAGGAAGGCGTCTGGACCGTCATCAACAAGGCAGGCGAGAAACTGATCATCACGATGGAGGAGATCCTCCACGATTCCACGCACGAACTCGGCGTGGACCCGGGCCTGATCAAGGACGGCGTCGAGGCACATCTCCAGGAACTCCTCGCCGACCGCATCGAGACGCTCGGCGAGGGCTACACCCTCATCCGCCGCGAGTACATGACGGCGATCGGCCCGGTGGACATCCTGTGCCGGGACGCCGAGGGCCGGACCGTGGCGGTGGAGATCAAACGGCGTGGCGAGATCGACGGCGTGGAACAGCTCACGCGGTACCTGGAACTCCTGAACCGCGACCCGCATCTCGCCCCGGTGCGCGGTGTCTTCGCCGCCCAGGAGATCAAACCGCAGGCCCGCGTCCTGGCCACGGACCGCGGGATCGGCTGCACGATCCTGGACTACGACGCGCTCAGGGGCATCGAGGACGACAAGCTGCGCCTGTTCTGACGGCGGACGGCCGACAGGGCGAGAGGGCCGGGACCGCTCGACGCGGGTCCCGGCCCTCTCGCCGTGCCGAAACCCCGTCAGGCCACCGTCGCCTGCCCACTGTCCGCCGACGTGCTCGCCGAGCCGCTCATCGTGGTCGGTGAACCGGGGGCGGGCCCGCTGGCCGAGTTGGAGGACGGCGGCGTGTCCGTCGGCGTGGCCGTCGACGTGGGTGTGGACGTCCCGGTCGGCGACGCACTCGAACTCGACGAGCCGGACGGCGAGACCGACGGCTTCGGGGTGGGCGGCTTCGACGGCGGCCGGTCCGGCGACGCGGACGGGCTCGTCCCCCGGGTGCCCGTCGAGTTGTCCGACGGGCGGAGGGTGACCCTCGACACGGGGTCGTCCAAGGTGCCGTAGGTCCCGTCCGGGCCGGGGTTCGTGGGCGTCGGCGAGGCGGTCGCGCCCGCGGTGCCTCCGGCGCCGTCGTCGGCCTTGTCCGCGCCGAGGCCGTCGTCGTTCGTGTCCTGGCTCGCCGACGGCCCCACGCGGACGCTGTCGGACGGGGCGCCCTTGTCGCCGTTCGACGTCATGCCCAGCGTCACGACCGTGCCGAGCACGGCGGCGAGGGCGGCCCCGGCGCCGACGGCCGCCAGGTTGCGCCGGGTGCCCCTGACCAGGGTGCGGACACCACCGGCACCGCGCGCCGGTTCGGCCGCGGCCTGGTGGGTGACCAGCCTCGCCGTGTCACCGACGGCACCGGCGGGCAGCATGCCGCCCGGCACCGGGCGCTCCTCGGAGCGGGCGTCCGCCGCCTCCTCCCCCACCGCGGTGAGCCCGCCGGGCGGCGTCGTGCCGGAGCGGTCGGCCACCAGGGCGAGGGCGCGCCGCCCGGCGACCGTGCCGCGCTTGTCGGCGAGGGCGCCGCGCAGCCCGATGGACGCCTCCAGTTCGGTGCGGGCCCGCTCCAGCTGCCCCCCGCAGAGCGCGAGAATGCCCAACTCGTGGTGGAAATAAGCCTCTTCACCGACCTCGCCGGCAAGCCGGGACGCCTCGGCGCCGCTGCGCAGCGCCCGCTCCCAGGCACCCCAGTGCAGCCCCGCGGCGAACGCGGGCACCGCCTGCCGGGCCAGTCGTACGGCGACGCTCCCCTCGTCCTCGCCCTCTCCCTCGCCCCCGTGCTCGCCCTCGGCGGGCGGCGCCGAGACCGCCGTGGCGGCGGTGAGCGCGGCCAGCACGGCGTCGGCCTCCGCCGACACCCGCTCCGGGCCGACCGAGGGATGCCCGGCCCACCAGGCGTAGTGCCGGGCGGCCTTGACGGCGTACTCCTCGGCGCCGGTCGCGTACCCGGCGGCCTCCAGCTGGGCCTGCACCCCGGTCGCGAGCCGGTAGCGGGAGCCGACCGGGGTGACCAGCGCGCAGCCGACGAGCTCGCCGAGCGCCGCGTCCGCGTGGGTGTCGTCCGCGAGGGCCGGCAGATGCGTCCGGTCGGGCACCTCGCCGCCCAGCGCGACCGCGAACTTGAGCGTCTCCCGCGCCGACGCGCTCAGCCGGGCGGCGAGCAGCGGCGCGGCGGCGGCGGCCTCCGCGAGCGACGGCAGCGGGACCTCGCCGCCGTCCCCGGCGTCGAGGGGGACGTCCACCGGCGCTTCCTGGAAGACGCCGAACTCGTCGAAGGTGTCCGCGTCGGCGAGCACCTGGTCGTGCTGCCGCAGCAGCGCCCCGGCCTGCACGAAGCGCAGCGGCAGCCCCTCGGACTCGAACCAGAGGTCGCCCGCCCAGTTCGCCTCCTCCTCGGTGAGGTCGCGGCCGACGAAGCGCTCCAGGATGTCGAGGCCGCCCGCTCGGTCGAGCCCGCCGAGGAAGACCTCCTCGACGTGGGAGACGGCGGAGGGCGCGGGCACGTCGGGAGTGGCGGAGAGCAGGAACGCGCACTCGGGCGTCGCATCGAGCAGTTCGTCGAGCGCGCTGCCGCCGAACTCCAGGTCGTCGAGGACGACGACGGCGCCGATCTCCCGCACCAGCTGCACCAGCTCGTCGCGCTCCGGGCGGTGGCGGGGCGCGTCGTAGACGGCGCTGAAGAGCTCCTGGAGCAGCTCGCCCGTGGTGCGCCGGTAGCCGGAGAGACGGATGACGCCGTCGGGCGCGAGGTCCGAGCAGTCCTCGGCGACGACGTCCAGGAGGGCGGTGCGGCCGGAACCCGAGGGGCCGGTGAGGCGGACGGAGCGGCCGCGCGCGAGGAGCCGTACGAGCCGTTCGCGCTCCTCCTGACGCTCCAGCAGCGGCAGCCGCGGGTGCGCCGGACCGGCCGGGAGGGGCGGGCGGGCGGCACGGGCGCGTTCGGCCCGCTCGGCGGCGGTCCGCTTCACCGGGCGTTCGGGCCGCCGCCCCGGCGGGCAGACCTCCACCTCGCTGCCGTCGACGGGGTTGACGGTGAGCAGGAGATCACCCGACACGACCCGGACGATACGGGTGAGCGCCGGTGCCGGCTGTCCGAAGTCCGGTGTCAAGGGATCCCGCGGCGGGCGCGGACGCGGCGTGCCGCCGTCACCGTCCTGGCCGTGCTCCACGGGTCCCGTGTTGTTCGGGTCCATAGGTCCAAGCCCCCCAAAGCGTCGTGTGCCTGAGCCCCTCCCGGCCGTGCCGCACACCGCGCTGTCGCTGCTGGTCCGGTACCCGCTCAAGGGTGTCGGGCGGCGGGCAGCCGAACCCTAAACCTTCGCACAGTATTGCTGACAAGCCGGGGTGCCGCGCCGCCCGAGAGGTCACAGTCTCGTGAGGATTGCACGTGACGTGCGGTTCGTCGGCGTTCACGCCCGTGGCACAGGGAGCACCCGGTCACACGCGGGGCAGCGACTCCACCCCGATGCCGCCCTCGATCGCCAGGATCCGGTGCAGCCGGGTGGCCACCAGCAGGCGTTGCATCTGCGGCGGCACGTCGCGCAGCACGAGCCGCCGGCCGCACCGCCCGGCCCGCCGGTGGACCCCCATGATCACCCCGAGTCCGGTGGCGTCCCAGGAGTCCAGTTCGGACAGGTCCAGCACCAGGTCGCCGACTCCGTCGTCGACGGCCGAGTGCAGGACCGTACGGGCGTCCGCCGCGCTGCGGACGTCGAGGCGGCCCCCGACGACCAGCTCGGTGTGGTCGCCCCTGATGTGCATAATCCGCTCCCCGAGAGTGCGTCGTCGTACTCCGCGTTGTGGTTTGCAACGTCTGACTGCCTGGTGGCCGATCAGGTTGCCGTCTGTGAGCGAACCGAGACCGAATTCACCCGATGAGGTGAAACCCCAGGGGGCTGTGCGGTTTCAGTACGTGTAAAAACCCTGCCCGCTCTTGCGGCCGAAGTCACCGGCGTCAACCATCCGGCGCATCAGTTCCGGCGGAGCGAACTTCTCGTCCTGCGACTCGGTGTAGATGTTGCCGGTGGCGTGCAGCAGGATGTCGACGCCGGTGAGGTCGGCCGTGGCGAGGGGTCCCATGGCGTGGCCGAAGCCCAGCTTGCAGGCGAGGTCGATGTCCTCGGCGGTGGCCACACCGGACTCGTACAGCTTGGTCGCCTCGACGACGAGCGCCGAGATGAGACGGGTCGTCACGAAGCCGGCGACGTCGCGGTTGACGACGATACAGGTCTTGCCGACGGACTCGGCGAACTCGCGGGCGGTGGCCAGGGCTTCGTCGCTCGTCTTGTATCCGCGGACCAGCTCGACGAGCTGCATCATGGGCACCGGCGAGAAGAAGTGCACGCCGACGACCCGCTCCGGGCGCTCGGTGACCGCCGCGATCTTGGTGATCGGGATGGCGGAGGTGTTCGACGCGAGCACGGCGTCCTCGCGGACGAGCTTGTCGAGCGTCCGGAAGATCTCGTGCTTGACCTCGAGCTTCTCGAACACGGCCTCGACGACGAGGTCCGCGTCGGCGGCGGCGTCGAGGTCGGTGGTCGTGGTGATGCGGGCGAGCGCCTCCTCGGCGTCGTGCGCCGTCATCCGCCCCTTGCTCACGAACTTGTCGTACGAGGACTTGATGGCGTCCGTCCCACGGGTCAGCGCCTCGTCCGTGACGTCACGCAGGACGACGTCCCAGCCGGCCTGGGCCGATACCTGGGCAATGCCGGAACCCATCAGTCCGGCTCCGATGACGGCAAGCTTCCGTGCCACTGTGCGACTCCCCTGACGCGCTGCTCGTATATGCCTCTCGGGCGGACCCTAGCGCTCGTGAGGGGCGATGTGACCGGTAAGTAATGCGCGTCACGTCTCACATGACGGACGTCACACCGGCACGGCTCATTCCAGCCCTCGGACGGCGTAGTTGAGCACCTTCTCGCTCAACAGATCCTCCATGTCGTCGAGAAGTGCGAGCACCTCGCGCGACACGTCCTGCGGAGTGCGGCCGGCCATCATCTCCCGGCCGACGACGGCCATGAGCGTCTGGTGGACCCAGTTGATCTGGCCGGCGACCAGGGTGGGCAGCGGATCGTCGGCGGGCGCACCGGTCTCCTCGCGCAGGGCCTCGTCGAGGTTGTCGAGGACCTCCTGCGCGATGGCCCACAGCCGGGACCGGAGGGCGGGGGCCTCGTGGATGACGCGCATGAAGCGGTCGTATCCGTCGATCAGCCCCACCCGCGGCGACACCGCCCGCACCTCCTCGCGCAGTTCGCGCAGCACGGCCGCGGCGGCCGACTCGCCCTTCCCGCGTCCGCGCACCCAGCGGGCGAGCCGGTCGACGACCCCCTTGGAGCGGTCGAGGAAGAGGTCCTCCTTGGCGGGGAAGTAGTTGTAGACGGTGTTGACGGAGACGTCCGCGGCCTCCGCGACCTCCGCGACCGTCACCGCGTCGAAGCCGCGTTCCAGGAACAGCCCCGTGGCGACGTCCGAGATGTACTGGCGGGTCTGCCGCTTCTTCCGCTCCCTGAGTCCCTCAGCCATGCCGTGATCGTAGCTTCTGTGGAGCCGCACAAAATTTGGTGTCGTTGCAAAATTTCAATGACTCTGTTTTTCTGGGGGCATGACCATCATCAGGACGGCCGGCCTGGCCCGTACCTTCCGGACGAAGCACGGCCCCGTCGAGGCCGTGCGGGGCGTCGACCTCACCGTCGCGGAGGGCGAGATCCTCGGCTTCCTCGGACCCAACGGCGCCGGCAAGACGACCACCCTGCGCATGCTCACGACCCTGCTCAGGCCCACCGGCGGCACCGCCACGGTCGCGGGCTGCGACCTCGTCACGGATCCGGCCGGGGTGCGCCGCGCCTGCGGGTACGTCGCCCAGTCCGGCGGCGTCGACCCGAACGTGACCGTGCGGGAGGAACTCGTCACCCAGGGCCGGCTCTACCGGCTGCCGAAGGCGCACGCGGAGGATCGCGCCGGGGAACTGGCGCTCGACCTGGACCTCAGCGGTGTGCTGGACCGGAAGACGTCCGCGCTCTCCGGCGGCCAGCGCCGACGGCTCGACATCGCGATGGGGCTCACGCACCGCCCCCGGGTGCTCTTCCTCGACGAGCCGACCACGGGCCTCGACCCCGGCAGCCGCGCCGATCTCTGGGACCTCGTACGGCACCTGCGCGACCGGTACGGCACCACCGTGTTCCTCACCACCCACTACCTCGACGAGGCGGACGCGCTCTCCGACCGGCTCGTGATCATCGACAAGGGGGTCGTGGCCGCGGAGGGCGCCCCGGGCGCACTGAAGCTGGAGTACGGCGGCTCGATCGACGCGACGCTCCAGGACACCTTCCTCGCGATCACCGGCCGCGGCCCGGCGCCGGCCGACTCCGCCCCCGTAGCCCTGTAGGGCGGATCGAACGATGCTGCTGCACGACACCGCACTGGTCTTCGGGCGGTACGCCCGCCAGACCCTCCGCTCCCGGTTCGCGATGCTCTTCGGCGTCCTGATGCCGCTGCTCCACCTGCTCTTCTTCGGTCCGCTGCTCACCCGCCTGCCGCTCGCCTCGCGCGGTAGTTCCTGGCAGGTGCTGGTGCCCGGACTGCTGCTGCAACTCGGACTGTTCGGGGCGGCGTTCGCCGGATTCGTGATCATCGTCGAGAAGAACCTCGGCATCGTCGAGCGGATGCGGGTCACCCCCGTCAGCAGGCTCGCGCTGCTGCTCGGCCGGGTGCTGCGGGACGCCGCCGTGTTCGTCTTCCAGGCGGTGCTGCTGGTGCTCGCCGCGCTGGCGATGGGCCTGCGGGCACCGCTCGCCGGGATCCTGGTCGGCTTCGCCTTCGTGGCGCTGCTGACCCTCTCGCTCGCCTCGCTGTCGTACGCGCTGGCCATGAAGGTCCGCACCCCCCAGGAGTTCGGCCCCGCCGTCAACGCGATGACGATGCCGTCCATGCTGCTGTCGGGCCTGATGCTGCCGATGTCGCTGGCACCCCACTGGCTGGACGTGCTCTCCCACCTCATGCCGTTCCGCTACCTGGTGGACGCGGTCCGGGACGCGTACGTCGGCTCCTACCTGACGGCGCACATGCTCTACGGGGCCCTCGTCGCCCTCGGTCTCACCGTGATCTCCGTGACGGTGGGCACACGGGTCTTCCGTACGGCCGGAGCGTAACTACGCTGGTCGCATGGTCAATCTGACGCGCATCTACACGCGGACCGGCGACAAGGGCACCACGCACCTCGGCGACATGAGCCGGGTGCCCAAGACGGACCTGCGCATCGCCGCCTACGCCGACGCCAACGAGGCGAACGCGGTGATCGGCACCGCGATCGCCCTGGGCGGCCTCGCCGAGGAGATCGTCACGGTCCTCACCCGCGTACAGAACGACCTGTTCGACGTGGGCGCGGACCTGTCGACGCCGGTGGCCGAGAACCCGGAGTTCCCGCCGCTGCGGGTCGAGCAGTTCTACGTCGACCGGCTGGAGGCGGACTGCGACCGCTTCCTCGCCGAACTGGAGAAGCTGCGCTCGTTCATCCTGCCCGGTGGCACGCCCGGCGCGGCCCTGCTGCACCAGGCGTGCACGGTCGTGCGGCGCGCCGAGCGCTCGACCTGGGCGGCGCTGGACGCGCACGGCGAGGTCATGAACCCCCTGACCGCGACCTACCTCAACCGCCTCTCCGACCTGCTGTTCATCCTCGCCCGGTACGCGAACAAGGAGACCGGGGACGTGCTGTGGGTCCCCGGCGGAGAGCGCTGAGCCGTTCGGCGGCCGTCGTCCGCCGGACGGTGTGAGGGCGGAGCCGGTCACCGCCCGGTCGGGGTGCGGTCCTCCCCCGGCCGGCCGGCGGCGGAGGCCGGGGCCTTCTTGGGCCACAGCAGGTAGCTGAGGGCGATCAGCCCGTGGACGGCGAGGACGCGCAGGGCCGCGTACTGCCACATGCGCAGGGCGCCGGGCTCGCCGACGTACCAGATCGCACCCTGCAGCAGCGCGCAGGCCACGGCCGTGGCCAGCAGGGTGCGCAGCCACAGGCGGCCCTCGTACGCGGCGCGCGCCGGACCGTGGCGGGGCGGCCGGGCGGGAGGCGGGCCGCCGGCGAGACGGTGGGCGGCGTGGCCGTCGAGCCGGTGGATCAGGTAGGGCCCGTAGGCGACGGTGAAGCCGAGGTACAGGGCCGCCAGGCCGTGCTCCCAGCTCGGAGCGGCGCCGTTTCTCAGGTCGATCGCCGTCGCCACGAACAGCACCACCTCCAGCAGCGGCTCGCCCAGCAGCAGCGCCACGCCGGTGCGGCGCATCCGCAGCAGGTAGCGGACGGCCAGGCCCACGGCCAGCAGCACCCAGAAGGCGACCTCGCACGCGACGACCAGCCCGACGATCATGCCTCGCTCCTCTCGTCCCCCGTCCTTCCAGCCTCGCGGCGGACCGGCACCGCCGCGTCGTCGGCGATGACGACGTCGCACTGCATCCTTCGATGTACGCGCGAACCGTCCCGCAGAAGCACGCCACCGGCCCCGCCGCCGTGTTGGATGGAGTCATGGCCGGCCGTCTCCGTCTCCCCCGTCCGCACCGCGACGACGTGCTGATCGCGGCGAGCGGACTCCTCGGCGGGCTCCTGCTGTGGGGCATCGGCCTCAGTTCACGCCGGCCCGGCGACGGACTCGTCCTGTGGCCCGAGCGCTGGGCGCTGCTGGTGCCGCTCGCCGTGACGGCCGGCTGCGAGCTGCTGCGCCGCACCCGGCCGAAGGCGGCCCTGCTGACCGGCACGGCCGCGCTGGCCGCCGACACGGTGACCCTCGGCAGCCTGGCCACCGTCGTGATGTTCACGGACCTCATGTACGCGGCCGTCCTGTACGGCACCCCCGCCTCCGCCCGGCGCCTGCCCTGGATCACCGGAGTGCTCACGGTGATCGGCGCGGTGGTGCCCCTCGCGATCTGGCGCGTGCCCGAGGCGCTGCTGATCGGTGTGGGGGTCGGCGTGGTGGCGCTGGCCCCCGCCGCCACCGGCTGGCTCGTCCGCGACCACCGCGACGCGGCCGAGGCCGCCCGGCTGCGCGCCGAGCAGACCGCCCTGCTCGCCGAGATGGACCGCGTCCAGGCCGTCACCGCCGAGCGGGCGCGGGTGGCGAGGGAGCTGCACGACATGGTCGCGGGCCATCTGTCCGCGATCGCCGTCCAGTCCACGGCCGCGCTGTCCCTGGACGACGCGACGACCTCCCGGAACGTCCTCACCGTCATCCGTGAGAACAGCGTGGCGGGGCTCGCCGAGATGCGGCGGCTGATCGGGATCCTGCGGGACGGCGGCGCCGGGCACGAGCCGGCCGCGACCCCCACCCTCGACGGTCTCGGGGCACTGGTGGACGCCGCCCGCGCGGGCGGGCTCGACGTCACGCTCGGCGCGGAGCACGGGAAGGTTCCCGCGCCGGTGGAGCTGGCCGCGTACCGGATCGTGCAGGAGTCCCTGACGAACGCGCTCAAGCACGCCCGCCCCGGCCGGGTCACGGTGGCGCTCACCCAGCGGGACGGGGCCCTGGAGGTGCGGGTGACCAGCCCGTACGGCGACCTGGACCGGCCGCGTGCCCCCGGCTCCGGTGCGGGTCTGGTCGGCATGCGGGAGCGGGCCGCCCTGCTCGGCGGCACGTTCGAGGCCGGGCCCGACGGGCCGTCGTGGACCGTGCGTGCCGTGCTTCCCCTCTACGGCACCCCGGACGGGGGGACCGCGTGATCCGCGTGCTCGTCGCCGAGGACCAGTCGGCCGTCCGCGCGGGGCTGGTGCTCATCCTGCGCAGCGCAGCCGGCATCGAGGTGGTCGGGGAGGCGGCGGACGGGGAGCAGGCGGTGGCGCTGGCCCGGGAGCTGCGGCCCGACCTGGTCCTGATGGATGTGCAGATGCCGCGCCTGGACGGCGTGGCGGCCACCCGGCAGGTCGTCGACGAGCGGCTCGCCGATGTGCTGGTGCTGACGACGTTCGACCTCGACGCGTATGTGTTCGGGGCGCTGCGGGCGGGCGCGTCCGGTTTCCTGCTGAAGGACACGGAGGCGAAGGACCTCATCGCCGCGGTGCGGACGGTGGCGCGCGGCGAGGGGCTGATCGCGCCCGCGGTGACGCGGCGGCTGATCGCGGAGTTCGCGGCCGGGCCCGTGCGGCAGCCGGCGGCCGACCCGTCGGTGCTGGACACGCTCACCCGGCGCGAACGCGAGGTGCTGTCCTGTCTCGGCGAGGGGCTCTCCAACGCCGAGATCGCCGGCCGCCTGGGCATGGCGGAGGCCACGGTGAAGACGCACGTCAGCCGTCTGCTCGGCAAGCTGGAGCTGCGCAGCAGGGTCCAAGCGGCGGTGCTGGCCCAGGAGTTGGGGGTCTGAGCCGACCGGCGTGCCGATGAACGGTCCACTGGTCCAGACCTATTGACCTATGGTCCAGACCTTTCTATTCTCGCCGCACCGCGCTCAGTCATGCCCCCGACAATCAAGGAGGCGCAGATGCGCTTCGCACACCGCGTCGCGGCAGGGATCGCGACCCTGTTGCTGCCGCTCGCCGGCCTGACCGGCCTCGCGGGCCCCGCCCACGCCGCGACATCGGCCACCGCCACGTACGCCAAGACCCAGGACTGGGGAACCGGCTTCGAGGGCAAGTGGACGGTCACCAACTCCGGCACCACCTCCATCAGTTCCTGGACGATCGAGTGGGACTTCCCCTCCGGCACGTCCGTCACCTCGGCCTGGGACGCGGACGTGACGAACTCCGGGACCCACTGGACCGCCAGGAACAAGTCCTACAACGGCACCCTCGCCCCCGGCGCCTCCGTCTCCTTCGGCTTCAACGGCTCCGGCTCGGGCTCCCCCTCCGACTGCACCCTGAACGGCGCCGGCTGTGACGGCGGCGGCCAGGTCCCGGGAGACAGCCCGCCCTCCGCGGCGGGTACCCCGACGGCCTCCGCCGTCACGGACACCTCGGTGCAGCTGTCCTGGTCGGCGGCCACCGACGACAAGGGCGTCAAGAACTACGACGTCCTGCGCGACGGCACCAAGGTCGCCACGGTCACCACGACCTCGTACGCGGACACCGGTCTGAGTGCCGGCACCGACTACTCGTACACCGTCCAGGCGCGTGACAGCGCCGACCAGACCGGCCCGGTCAGCGGCGCCGTCGCCGTGCACACCACGGGCGGCACCACGAACCCGCCCCCGACGTCCGGCTCCGCCGTCAAGCTCGGCTACTTCACCGAGTGGGGCATCTACGGCCGCAACTACAACGTCAAGAACCTGGTGACGTCCGGCTCCGCATCGAAGATCACGCACATCAACTACGCCTTCGGCAACGTCACCGGCGGCAAGTGCGCGATCGGCGACTCGTACGCCGACTACGACAAGGCGTTCACGGCCGACCAGTCGGTCAGCGGCGTCGCCGACACCTGGGACCAGCCGCTGCGCGGCAACTTCAACCAGCTGCGCGAGCTGAAGGCGAAGTACCCGAACCTCAAGGTGCTGTGGTCCTTCGGCGGCTGGACCTGGTCCGGGGGCTTCGGGGACGCGGCCAAGAACCCGGCGGCCTTCGCGCAGTCCTGCTACGACCTGGTCGAGGACCCGCGCTGGGCCGACGTCTTCGACGGCATCGACATCGACTGGGAGTACCCGAACGCGTGCGGACTGTCCTGCGACACCAGCGGGGCCGCGGCCTTCAAGAACGTGATGGCCGCCCTGCGCGCCAAGTTCGGCTCCTCCGCCCTGGTCACCGCGGCCGTCACCGCCGACGGCTCGGCCGGCGGCAAGATCGGGGCCGCCGACTACGCGGGCGCGGCGCAGTACATCAACTGGTACAACGTGATGACGTACGACTTCTTCGGCGCCTGGGACGCGCAGGGCCCCACCGCCCCGCACTCGCCCCTCACCTCCTACAGCGGCATCCCGAAGGCCGGCTTCACCACGGCCGACGCGATCGCCGGGTACAAGGCGATCGGCGTGCCCGCCGGCAAGCTGCTGCTCGGCATCGGCTTCTACGGCCGCGGCTGGACGGGGGTCACCCAGGACGCCCCGGGCGGCACGGCCACGGGCCCGGCGGCCGGCACCTACGAGCAGGGCATCGAGGACTACAAGGTCCTCAAGACGTCCTGCCCGGCCACCGGCACCGTCGCCGGCACGGCGTACGCGCACTGCGGCAGCAACTGGTGGTCCTACGACACCCCGGCCACCATCGGCGCCAAGATGGCCTGGGCCGAGAACCAGGGCCTGGGCGGCGCCTTCTTCTGGGAGTTCAGCGGTGACACCGCGGGCGGCGAGCTGGTGAGTGCCCTGAGCAACGGCCTGTCGTGACCGGACCGGCCCGGCGGGTGGGGGTGAGCCGTCAGGCCACGTTCACCCGCTGGCCGGGCGGGGCCGCCTCCAGCCACGCGAGAAAACCGGTCAGCGCGTCCTCGCTCATCGCGAGTTCCAGGCGCGTGCCGCGATGGCGGCAGGCGAGGATCACCGCGTCGGACAGCAGCGCCAGTTCCTCCTCGCCCTCGGGGTCGCGCCGGCCGGCCACCTCGATGGCCGAACGTTCCAGGACACGGCGCGGGCGCAGCGCGTAGGAGAAGACGCGGAACCATTCGATGCGGTCGCCGCTGTAGCGGGCGACGCCGTAGCCCCAGCCCTTGCCGCTGGTGTCGGACTCCTCCGCGACGCTCCACCGGAGGCTGCAGTCGAAGGTGCCGCCGGAGCGCTGGATCAGCCGACGCCTGAGACCGAAGGCGAACAGCCCCGCCGCCACGAGTACCACGACCAATCCGCACACAGTCAGAGCGAGGACCATCGGCACCGACCTCCTCGTCTCCTAGGTAACGGAAAGGGAAAAACACCCGCATTCACCTCAGCCGCGGCCGGCACCGGATTGCTCCGGGCCGGCCGCGGCTGAGTCACATCATCGCAGGGCGCTCCCCCCGTGCCACGACGGCGCGGGAGGTACCCCCGTCATCAGCGCGTCGCCACGGCACGCAGTCGGACGTCCGCGCGGCGTTCGGCGGAGGCGTCGGCCTCCGCCTTCGCGCGCTCGAGCGCCCGCTCCGCGCGCTGGACGTCGATCTCGTCCGACAGTTCGGCGATCTCGGCCAGCAGCGACAGCTTGTTGTCCGCGAACGAGATGAAACCGCCGTGCACCGCGGCGACGACCGTTCCACCATCACTCGTACGAATGGTCACCGGGCCCGACTCCAGCACACCGAGCAGCGGCTGGTGACCGGGCATGACGCCGATGTCGCCGGACGTGGTCCGCGCGACGACCAGGGTGGCCTCGCCGGACCAGACCTGACGGTCGGCGGCGACCATCTCGACATGCAGCTCAGCAGCCAAGGGTGGCTCCTCGGGTCACCACCCGGCGGGAGGGCCGGGTGTTGGGATGAATTCTAGTAGCCGTGCGGAGGGGGACGGGACGCGGCCCGTGATCAGGCGCGGTCCCGTTCCCCTCCATCACGAGCACGGGGTCAGGAGACGCCCAGCTCCTTCGCCTTGTTCTTCAGGTCCTCGAGACCACCGCACATGAAGAACGCCTGCTCCGGGAAGTGGTCGTACTCACCGTCGCAGATCGCGTTGAACGCGGCGATCGACTCGTCCAGCGGCACGTCCGAACCGTCCACACCGGTGAACTGCTTGGCGGCGTGGGTGTTCTGGGACAGGAAGCGCTCCACGCGACGGGCGCGGTGGACGACGAGCTTGTCCTCCTCGCCCAGTTCGTCGATACCGAGGATCGCGATGATGTCCTGGAGGTCCTTGTACTTCTGGAGGATCGTCTTGACGCGCATGGCGGCCTCGTAGTGATCCGCCGAGATGTAGCGCGGGTCCAGGATCCGGGACGTGGAGTCCAGCGGGTCCACGGCCGGGTAGATGCCCTTCTCGGAGATCGGACGGGAGAGCACCGTCGTCGCGTCGAGGTGGGCGAAGGTGGTGGCCGGCGCCGGGTCGGTCAGGTCGTCCGCGGGGACGTAGATCGCCTGCATCGAGGTGATCGAGTGGCCGCGCGTCGAGGTGATGCGCTCCTGGAGCTGACCCATCTCGTCGGCCAGGTTCGGCTGGTAACCCACCGCGGACGGCATACGGCCGAGCAGGGTGGACACCTCGGAACCGGCCTGGGTGAAGCGGAAGATGTTGTCGATGAAGAACAGCACGTCCTGCTTCTGCACATCGCGGAAGTACTCCGCCATGGTCAGACCGGCCAGGGCGACGCGCAGACGGGTGCCCGGGGGCTCGTCCATCTGACCGAAGACCAGCGCCGTCTTGTCGAGGACGCCGGACTCCTCCATCTCCGCGATGAGGTCGTTGCCCTCACGGGTGCGCTCGCCGACGCCCGCGAAGACGGAGACGCCCTCGTGGAGGTTGGCGACACGCATGATCATTTCCTGGATCAGCACGGTCTTGCCGACGCCGGCACCACCGAACAGACCGATCTTGCCGCCCTTGACGTACGGGGTGAGGAGGTCGACGACCTTCAGGCCCGTCTCGAACATCTCGGTCTTGGACTCGAGCTGGTCGAAGTTCGGCGCCTTGCGGTGGATCGGCCAGCGCTCGCCGTCGTACGACTCGTCGACGTTCAGCACCTCACCGAGGGTGTTGAACACCTTGCCCTTGGTGAAGTCGCCGACCGGGACGGAGATGGCGGAGCCGGTGTCGGTCACCGCGGCCTGGCGGACCAGACCGTCGGTCGGCTGCATGGAGATGGCGCGGACCATGCCCTCGCCCAGGTGCTGGGCGACCTCCAGGGTCAGCGTCTTCTTCTCGCCCGCCTTCGCCGGGTCGGCGACCTCGACGTGCAGGGCGCTGTAGATCTCGGGCATCGCGTCGACGGGGAACTCCACGTCGACGACCGGGCCGATGACCCGGGCGACGCGGCCCGTAGCCGTCGCGGTCTCAACAGTGGTGGTCATTAGTAGTCACTCCCCGCGGTCGCGTCGGCCAGGGCGCTCGCGCCACCGACGATCTCGCTGATTTCCTGGGTGATTTCGGCCTGGCGGGCCTGGTTGGCAAGCCGGGTGAGCGTCTCGATGAGCTCACCGGCGTTGTCGGTGGCCGACTTCATCGCACGACGCGTGGCGGCGTGCTTCGAAGCGGCCGACTGGAGCAGCGCGTTGTAGACACGGCTCTCCACGTAGCGCGGCAGCAGGGCGTCCAGGACGTCCTCCGCCGAGGGCTCGAACTCGTACAGCGGAAGGATCTCGCCCTTGACGGGAGCGTCCTTCGCCACCTCGTCGAGGCTGAGCGGCAGCAGACGGGCGTCGACCGCCGTCTGCGTCAGCATCGAGACGAACTCGGTGTAGACGATGTGGAGCTCGTCCACGCCGCCGGCCGCCGTCTCCTTCTCGATGGCCTCGATCAGCGGAGCCGCGACCTTCTTGGCGTCCGCGTACGAGGGCTCGTCGGTGAAGCCCGTCCACGACTCCGCGATCTGGCGCTCACGGAAGTTGTAGTGGGCGACGCCGCGCCGGCCGACGATGTACGTGTCGACCTGCTTGCCCTCCCGCTCCAGCCGCGCCGTCAGCTGCTCCGCCGCCTTGATCGCGTTGGAGTTGAAGGCGCCGGCCAGACCGCGGTCGCTGGTCAGGAGCAGCACCGCGGACCGGGTGACCGTCTCGGCCTGGGTGGTCAGCGGGTGCTTGGTGTTCGAACCCGTGCCGACCGCCGTGACCGCCCGGGTGAGCTCGGTCGCGTACGGCGTGGAGGCCGCCACCCTGCGGTGCGCCTTGACGACGCGCGAGGCGGCGATCATCTCCATCGCCTTCGTGATCTTCTTGGTCGCGGTGACGGATCGGATGCGACGCTTGTAGACCCGGAGCTGGGCTCCCATGAGTCAGGTCCCTTCCTTACGTCACTTGGCGGCGGCGGCCGGAGTGTCCTCGCCGAGCAGCTTGCCGTCCGAGGTCTCGAACTGCTTCTTGAAGGCCGCCACGGCGTCGTCGATCGCCTGGATGGTGTCGTTCGACATCTTGCCGCCCTCCTTGATGGAGGTCATGAGGCCCTGCTCCTTGCGGTGCAGGTACTCGAGGAGCTCCTTCTCGAAGCGGCGGATGTCGGCGACCGGGACGTCGTCCATGCGGCCGTTGGTGCCGGCCCAGACGGAGACGACCTGGTCCTCGGTGGCCATCGGCTGGTACTGCGCCTGCTTCAGCAGCTCCACCATGCGCTGACCACGCTCCAGCTGCGCCTTCGACGCGGCGTCCAGGTCGGAACCGAAGGCGGCGAACGCCTCCAGCTCACGGAACTGGGCCAGGTCGACACGCAGTCGGCCGGAGACCTGCTTCATCGCGGGGTGCTGGGCGGAGCCACCGACGCGGGAGACCGAGATACCGACGTTCAGGGCCGGACGCTGACCGGCGTTGAACAGGTCGGACTCCAGGAAGCACTGGCCGTCGGTGATGGAGATGACGTTGGTCGGGATGAACGCCGAGACGTCGTTGGCCTTGGTCTCGACGACCGGCAGACCGGTCATCGAGCCGGCGCCCAGCTCGTCGGAGAGCTTGGCGCAGCGCTCCAGCAGGCGGGAGTGCAGGTAGAAGACGTCACCCGGGTAGGCCTCGCGGCCCGGCGGGCGGCGCAGCAGCAGGGACACGGCGCGGTAGGCGTCGGCCTGCTTCGAGAGGTCGTCGAAGACGATCAGGACGTGCTTGCCCTGGTACATCCAGTGCTGGCCGATGGCCGAGCCGGTGTACGGCGCCAGGAACTTGAAGCCGGCCGGGTCGGACGCCGGGGCGGCGACGATCGTCGTGTACTCCAGCGCGCCGGCCTCCTCCAGGGCACCGCGCACGGACGCGATGGTGGAGCCCTTCTGGCCGATGGCGACGTAGATGCAGCGGACCTGCTTCTTCGGGTCGCCGGTGCGCCAGTTGTCACGCTGGTTGATGATCGTGTCGACGGCCAGCGCGGTCTTGCCGGTCTGGCGGTCACCGATGATCAGCTGACGCTGACCGCGGCCGATCGGGGTCATCGCGTCGACGGCCTTGTAGCCCGTCTCCATCGGCTCGTGCACCGACTTGCGCTGCATGACCGTGGGGGCCTGCAGCTCGAGGGCGCGGCGTCCCTCGGTCTCGATCTCGCCGAGGCCGTCGATCGCGTTGCCGAGCGGGTCGACCACGCGGCCGAGGTAGCCGTCGCCGACGGCCACGGAGAGCACCTCACCGGTGCGCTGCACCGGCTGTCCCTCCTCGATGCCGCTGAACTCACCGAGGACGATGGCACCGATCTCGCGTTCCTCGAGGTTGAGGGCGAGGCCGAGGGTGCCGTCCTCGAACTTCAGCAGTTCGTTGGCCATGGCCGAGGGAAGACCCTCGACCTTCGCGATGCCGTCGCCGGCAAGGGTGACCGTACCGACCTCCTCGCGCGAGGCCGCGTCCGGCTTGTACGACTGGACGAAGTTCTCCAGCGCGTCCCGGATCTCCTCCGGCCGGATCGTGAGCTCCGCCATCTGGGTTCCCTGCTCTCCTTGTTGGGCCCGAAGTTTCTGTGGGGGTCTGGGGGCGACCCCCAGGAATCCTCTGCACGGCCCAACGCGGGCCGTAGTACTGCGTATGGAGTTGCTGCTAGCTCGCCATGCGGCGGCCGGCGTCCTCGAGTCGGTCCGCGATCGAACCGTTGATGACCTCGTCACCGACCTGCACCCGGATCCCGCCGAGGACCTCGGGGTCCACGTCGAGGTTCAGATGCATCCGGCGGCCGTAGAGCCTGGCCAGCGCGGCGCCGAGGCGCTGCTTCTGCCCGTCGCTCAGCGGTACCGCCGAGGTGACGACGGCGACCATGCGGTCACGGCGCGCGGCGGCGAGCCTGGACAGGGACTCGATGCCCGCTTCCAGGCTACGTCCACGCGGCGCGGTCACCAGGCGCGTCACCAGCCGCTCGGTCGTGGCGGCGACCCGGTCGCCGAGCAGCCGGTGCAGCAGCTCGACCTTGGCCGAGACGCTCGCGGCGCGGTCGGTCAGCGCGGCACGCAGCCCGGTGTTCGAGGAGACGATCCGCCCGAACCGGAACAGCTCGTCCTCGACGTCGTCCAGCGTGCCGGCCTTCTCGGCGGCGGTGAGGTCGGCGAGGTCGGCCAGCTCCTCCAGCGCGTCCACCAGGTCGCGGGACTGCGACCAGCGGGAGCGCACCATGCCGGCCAGCAGGTCCACGACCGGCTCGCCGACCTGGCCGCCCAGCAGCCGTCGGACCAGTTCGGCCTTGGCCTCGCCGTGCTGCGCCGGGTCGGTGAGGACCCGGCGCAGGCCGGCCTCGCGGTCGAGCAGCGCGGTGACGGCGGCCAGCTCGTCGGCGAGCTGCGCCGCGTCGGCGGACGTGGCGTCCGTCAGCGCGTCGAGACGCTCCCGTGCGGCGGCCAGGGCCTCGCGGCTCGCTCCGTTCATCGCGCCGCCTCGGCCTTCGAAGCGGCCTCGTCGAGCCCGTCGAGGAAGCGGTCGATGACGCGGCTCTGCCGGGCGTGGTCCTCGAGGGACTCGCCGACGAGCTTGCCGGCCAGCTCGGTGGCGAGCGCGCCGACGTCCTGCCGCAGGGCCTGCGCCGCGGCCTTGCGGTCGGCCTCGATCTGCGTGTGGCCGGCGGCGATGATCTCTTCGCGCTGCCGCTGGCCTTCCGCGCGCATCTCGGCGATCAGCACGGCACCCTGCTCCTGCGCCTCCTGGCGCAGACGCGCGGCCTCGTGCCGGGCCTCGGCGAGCTGAGCCTTGTACTGCTCCAGCACGCTCTGGGCCTCGACCTTCATGGCCTCGGCCTCTTCGATCCCGCCTTCGATCGCCGTGCGCCGCTCCTCCAGAACCTTGTTGATGTTCGGAAGGAGCTTCTTCCAGAAGAAGAAGAACACGATGGCGAAGGCGATGGTGCCGACGAGCAGCTCCGGACCGGCCGGGATGAGCGGGTTCTGCTCTTCCTCGGCCGCCAGCTGTACCAGGTTGGCGATCACATCAGTGCCTTTCGTCGATACGTGTCGGTAAGGAGTGGTTACTTACCGAACACGAACGGCATGACGATGCCGATGAGGGCGAGCGCCTCACAGAAGGCGAAGCCGAGGATCTGGTTGGCACGGATCAGACCGGCGGCCTCGGGCTGACGGGCCAGGGCCTGGGTGCCGTTACCGAAGATGATGCCGACGCCGATGCCGGGACCGATGGCGGCGAGACCGTAGCCGATGGAACCGACGGAACCGTGGACGGTGGCTTCGGCGGCGAGGGTCTGGAGAGCGGACATGCCGGTTCTTCCTTCTCTTTTACGGACCGGTGGGGGTTGGCCACCGGACGACCGGGGGTTGGGGTGCGGTGCGGGGCTCAGTGGTGCTCGGCCAGAGCGCCCTGAAGGTAGGAGCAGGCGAGGAGCACGAAGACGTACGCCTGGACGGCCTGCACGAAGAGCTCGAAGAGGATCATGGCCATGGTCATCACGAGCGAGACGCCCGCAGCCGGGATCATGTAGCTGTTCATCAGGTACCAGGAGGCGACGGTGAACATCACCAGCATCAGGTGACCGGCGAACATGTTGGCGAAGAGCCGCACGGCGTGCGTGAACGGGCGGACGAGCAGGTTCGAGAAGAACTCGATGACCATGACGAGCGGCAGCACCGCGCCGAGCGACTTGTCGTAGCCCGTGACGTTCTTGAAGAAGCCCACGAAGCCGTGGCGCTTGAAGGTCACCGAGATCCACATGATCCAGACGATCACGGCGAGGACCATCGGGAAGGCGATGACCGACGAGACCGGGAACTGGGCCAGCGGGATCACGGACCAGATGTTCATGATCCAGATGAAGAAGAACAGCGAGACCATGAACGGGACGTACTTCTCGCCCTCGCGCTTGCCGAGCGTCTCGTAGACGATGCCGCGGCGCACGAAGTCGTAGCCGGCCTCGGCCACCATCTGGAGCTTGCCGGGAACCACCTTCGCGTTGCCGAAGGCGGCCCAGAAGAAGCTGATCACGAGGGCGGTGGTGACGAGTGCGAGCAGCATCACCTTGTTGAACTCGTAGCCGCCCACGGTGAACAGCGGCTTGAAGAGGAAGGAGTTCAGGCCCGGAGCCGGAAAACCACAGCCGTTGTCGGACAGGATGCGGCAGCTCCAGTCAAAGGCGAGCTGGGTCTGGTCAGCACTCACCGCGGGCTCCTTCGGCGTGACGCATGGGTTCGGCAACCTCGTTGTGTCGGTGCGGCGCGCAGCCGCGGTTCGGCACCGGACTGGTGTGACGGATGTGGGGGCGGCTGTCGGGCGTCGAGCCTCGCGATTGAGCGGGCGTCAGCTCGGCTGCCCGCGCCCGCGATGCCGCAGTTGGCACCGGACGATAGCAGGATCTCTCAGCTGTCTTTATCCCGGCCCTACCCCTCACGACGCGGAGCCCGTCTTCTCGGGCCTGTGGCTCGCGCCGGAGTCGGGGTCGACGTAGAAGATCTTGGCCTTCATGTGGGCGCGCGCCTGCGCCGCCATCCACACCACGGTCGCGACGATGAGGCCGATCGCGAACGCCCTCGGGTTGAAGAGGGAGGTGTCCTTGAAGAGCGCCGCGAAGACCAGGAGCAGCAGGAGCTGGGCGACGTAGAGCATCAGGCCCATGGCCTGGAACAGCTGCGGGAGCGTTTTTGCCGTCCACTGCAGGACGTAGAGCCCGATCCCCATGAAGAGGAGGGCGAGCACCGTCCCGACGGCCGCCCCCAACGCCCCCTTGCCGCCGGCGACCACACCGCTGACGGCGACGACGAGCGCGCCGACAGCCACTGTGGGCACAGCGATCTGTACAAGGTTCCGGGCGTCTTTGGACAGCATGGCGGCAACTCCGCTTACTGAAGGGGGGCAGGGTGTCGTCATGGACGAGCGTAGTCCCGGGCCGAGCGCAAGCCTCACGCCGAGGGACCGTCACAGTCGGCCCTTCGGCTCTATCCCGGGGTTCTCGTGAACGGTATCACAAACTATTTGATGCGGTCTTTACCTTGAGGGTGTGCCAACTGTCACACATGAGTGTGAAGCTGCGCGTCTGTGCGGAGCAGCGGCCCTCTTGTCTGTTATTGAGGCGCTTTGCACCGTCAAGAGCGAGCAACGCGTTAGTCGAATTCTTACCTTGCGCGTCAGCGTGACGACCCGGCCTTGCGCCCGTCCAGGCGGGACCGGGGGCCCAGGGCCGTCGCGCCGTTGACGCTCGGGGCGCCCGCGGCCACCGGGGTGCGGTGCTCGCTCGGCCCGTCCTCGTAGCCGACGGCCGGCACCGGCTGCGCGTCCTCGGCCCGGAGCCGGCGCCGGCGCCGGTAGCGCGGGGGCACGAACGCCTCCGCCCAGCGGGGGGCCCGCGGCGTGAACCGCGGCAGCAGGAGCAGCACCAGGCCGACCGCGCTGAGCGCCATGATGCCGAGCACGATCCACATCGACGCCGAGTTCACGGAGTACGCCAGGGCGCCGAAGGAGATCAGCGCCGACCAGAAGTACATGATCAGCACGGCCCTGCTGTGCGAGTGCCCGATGTCCAGCAGCCGGTGGTGCAGATGCCCGCGGTCCGCCGCGAACGGCGACTGGCCGCGCCAGGTGCGGCGCACGATCGCGAGGAAGAAGTCGACGACCGGGACCGCGATGATCGTCAGCGGGAGCAGCAGCGGGATGTAGACGGGAACGGTCTGGTGGACGGTCGCGCGCTCGGAACCGGAGAAGAGGTTCATCGCGTCCGGGTCCACCTGGCCGGTGACGGAGATCGCACCGGCCGCCAGCACGAGACCGATCAGCATCGACCCGGAGTCGCCCATGAAGATCCGCGCCGGGTGCATGTTGTGCGGCAGGAAGCCCAGGCACATGCCCATCAGGACGGCCGCGAACAGGGTCGCGGGGGCCGCCGCCTCCAGCCCGTAGCCGTACCAGATCCGGTACGCGTACATGAAGAACGCGGCCGCCGCGATGCACACCATGCCCGCGGCGAGGCCGTCGAGGCCGTCGGCGAAGTTGACCGCGTTGATCGTGATGACGACCAGCGCCACGGTCAGCAGGGTGCCCTGCCACTGGGTGAGCGAGACGGTGCCCACACCCGGGACCGGCAGCCACAGGATCGTCAGGCCCTGCATCACCATGACGCCCGCGGCGATCATCTGTGCGCCCAGCTTGACCAGGGCGTCGATCTCGAACTTGTCGTCCAGCACGCCGATCAGCCAGATCAGCGCGGCCCCGGACAGCAGGGCCCGCGGCTCGTTGGACTTGGCGAAGACCTCGTTGAGGCCCTTGAGGTGGTCGGCGACCAGCAGACCCGCGCACAGGCCGAAGAACATGGCGATACCGCCGAGCCGGGGCGTGGGTTCCCGGTGCACGTCCCGGGCCCTGATCTCCGGCATGGCTCCGGCCACGATCGCGAACTTGCGTACCGGCCCTGTCAGCAGATACGTCACCGCGGCCGTGACGCAGAGCGTCAGCAGGTATTCACGCACGGGCTTCCCCACAGGTCTCGCTGGGCATCCTCAGCCCCACAGCGTAGCTTCGCGTGCATATGGTTGAGGACTCACGGGTAGCGACGATGGTTGCACGTGTGGCTGTGCACACCGTCGCGTGTTCCCCTCATCGGCCGGGATACGGCGGAAATCCACCGGTCAGCTCCCGCACTTCTTCACGCGTCCTCCTGGCGTCCGCCCCGCCGCGCAGCACGGACGCGAACAGTGCGGCGATGCGTGTCATCTCGTCCTCCCCCATGCCCTGCGTGGTCACCGCGGCGGTGCCCAGCCGCAGGCCGCGGGCGTCGCCGTGGGGCAGCACACAGGTGTCCAGGATCATGCCGGCCGCCGCGAGCAGTCCCCGTGCGGTGCGCCCGTCGACCCCGAGCGGGGAGGGATCGGCGGTCACCAGATGGGTGTCGGTCCCGCCGGTGGTGACCACCAGCCCCTCGGCGGCCAGCCCCGCGGCGAGCGCCCGGGCGTTGTCGACCACCTGCCGGGCGTAGGCGGCGAAGCCCTCCGTCGCCGCCTCCCCGAACGCGACGGCCTTGGCGGCGACGGAGTGCATCTGGGCGCCGCCCTGGGTGAAGGGGAAGACGGCCCGGTCCACCCGCTCGGCGAGTTCGCTCCCGCACAGGATCATGCCGCCGCGGGGTCCGCGCAGCACCTTGTGCGTGGTGGCGCAGACGATGTCGGCGTAGGGCACCGGGCTGGGCGCCGCCCTCCCGGCGACGAGCCCGATCGGGTGGGCGGCGTCCGCGATGAGATAGGCGCCCACCTCGTCGGCGACCTCACGGAAGAAGGCGTAGTCGATGTGGCGCGGATAGGCGATGGAGCCGCAGACGACGGCCTTCGGACGGTGGCTGCGGGCCAGGGCGCGCACCTGCTGGTGGTCGATGAGCCCGGACTCCGCCTCGACCCCGTAGCCGACGAAGTCGAACCAGCGGCCGGAGAAGTTGGCCGGCGAGCCGTGCGTGAGGTGGCCGCCGTGCGACAGGCCCAGGGCGAGCACGGTGTCGCCCGGCCTGAGCAGCGCGGCGTAGGCGGCGAGCACCGCGGACGACCCCGAGTGCGACTGCACATTGGCGTGTTCCGCCCCGAACAGATCCTTGGCCCGCTCCACGGCCAGGCGCTCGGCGACGTCCACGATCTCGCACCCGCCGTGGTAGCGGGCGCCGGGATACCCCTCGGCGTACTTGTTGGCCAGCGGGGAGCCGAGGGCGGCCAGCACCGCCGGTGAGGTGAAGTTCTCGGCTGCGATGAGCTGCAGCGTCGTCGACTGCCGGGCGAGCTCCGCGAGGAGGATCTCGGCCATCTCGGGGTCCTGGCGGCGCAGCACGCCGGCCTCGGGGGCGGGGGTGACGGCCATGGTGGCCTCCGGGCGTCGGGGACGTGGGACCACTGTAGGCCCGTGGTCCGGGCGACGCCCGGCCGTCAGGTCCGCGCGGGTACTCCGGTCAGCGCCGTCACCACCGGATCGAGCGCCTGCTGGATCTCGTCCCCGATCGAGCGGAAGAAGGGCAGGGGTGCTCCGTACGGGTCGTACACCTCGTCCGCGTCCGCCGTGGGCGCCAGCAGCCAGCCGCGCAGGGCCGCCGCCGCCCGGACCAGGGCGCGGGCCCGCGCCACGACGCCGTCCTCCAGGGGAGGCAGCGTCGCGGTGTCTATCGCCCGCACCAGACGGGTGAACTCCTTCAGCGTGAAGGTGCGCAGCCCCGCCGAGTGGCCCATCGAGATGACCTGGGCGCGGTGGTCGCGGGTCGCGGTCAGGACCAGGTCGGCGCGGATGACGTGCTCGTCCAGCAGCTCCCGGCCGACGAACCCGGAGGCGTCCGCGCCGAAGTCCGCGAGGACCGCCTCCGCGTTCGCCTCCATGGGCGCGCCCTCGTGGCCCCAGGTGCCCGCGCTCTCCACGATCAGTCCGCCCAGGGGGGTCCCCCAGGCACAGCCGGCGGGAGGGCCGCCGAGCCGGACCGCCAGGGCGTGCCGGGTCAGCCGCTCGGTGATCGGCGAGCGGCACACGTTGCCGGTGCTGACGTGGAGGATGCGGAAAGTGTCGCGGGGAGGTCCCGGTGGTACCGCGCTCCCCGTCTCGCCCCCGTTGCCTATGCCACGCCCCGCGTCAGGGGCTGTCAATTCGCCACCTCGAGGTCGGGTACGACCTTGCGCAGTTCCTCCGGCGGCAGCGCGCCCTGGCGCAGCAGCACCGGCACCTTGCCCGTGACGTCGACGATCGACGAGGGGACGTTGCCCGGGGTCGGGCCGCCGTCCAGGTAGACGGAGACGGAGTCGCCGAGCATCTCCTGTGCGGCGTCGCAGTTCTCCGGTGCCGGATGGCCGGTCAGGTTCGCGGAGGAGACGGCCATCGGCCCGACCTCGGTCAGCAGCTCGATGGCGACCGGGTGCAGCGGCATGCGCACGGCGACGGTGCCCCGGGTGTCCCCCAGGTCCCACTGGAGGGACGGCTGGTGCCTGGCGACGAGCGTGAGGGCGCCCGGCCAGAAGGCGTCGACCAGTTCCCAGGCCATCTCGGAGAAGTCCGTGACGAGGCCGTGCAGGGTGTTCGGGGACCCGATGAGCACGGGCGTGGGCATGGCGCGCCCCCGGCCCTTGGCGTCCAGCAGGTCGGCCACGGCCTCCGAGGAGAACGCGTCGGCGCCCACGCCGTACACGGTGTCGGTGGGCAGCACCACGAGTTCGCCACGGCGGACGGCGGACGCGGCCTCACGCAGACCGGTCACGCGGTCGGTCGCGTCGTTGGTGTCGTATCGCCGTGCCATGTCTAGCGGGCCTCCTCGTACGCGTGCTGCTGGATGGAAGTCTTCGGAGCGGACGCGCCCCGCGCAATGCCGCGCGCCGTGTTCACGGCAGCGCCCGGCGGGCGGTCGCGAAGCGTGGGCGGTTGTTGAGGTCGGGGTGGTCGGCCGCGTCGGCCCAGCCCCGCTCCTCGGTGAAGATCCACGGCACCTGGCCGCCCTGCGTGTCGGCGTGCTCGATGACGACGACGCCGCCCGGCCGCAGCAGCCGGTGGGCGGTGCGCTCCAGGCCGCGGATGAGGTCCAGGCCGTCCTCGCCGGAGAACAGGGCCAGCTCCGGGTCGTGGTCGCGCGCCTCGGGCGCGACGTACTCCCACTCGGTGAGCGGGATGTAGGGCGGGTTGGAGATGACCAGGTCGACCTGCCCGTCGAGGTCGTGGAAGGCGTCCCTGGCGTCGCCCTGGCGCAGGTCGACCCTGGAGCCCGCCATGTTCTTGCGGGTCCACTCCAGGGCGTCCTCGGACAGCTCCACGGCGTGCACGCGCGAGCGCGGCACCTCCTGGGCGAGCGCGAGGGCGATGGCGCCCGAGCCGGTGCACAGATCGACGATCAGCGGCTCGACGACGTCCATCGCGCGCACGGCGTCTATCGCCCAGCCGACGACCGACTCGGTCTCCGGGCGCGGCACGAACACCCCGGGCCCGACCTGGAGTTCCAGGTAGCGGAAGTAGGCGCGCCCGGTGATGTGCTGGAGCGGCTCCCGCGCCTCGCGGCGGGCGACGACCTCCCAGTAGCGGGCGTCGAAGTCGGCGTCCTTCACGGAGTGCAGCTCCCCCCGCTTGACGCCGTGCACGAACGCGGCGAGTTCCTCCGCGTCGTTGCGCGGCGAGGGCACGCCCGCGTCCGCCAGCCGCTGGGTGGCCTGGGCCACCTCCGCGAGCAGCACGCTGCGGGAGACCGGGGGCCGCCCCCCAAGATTCTGCTGCACGCTGGTCCTCCGGTGCTTGTACGGGTCCTTACGCGGCTGCGAGCTTGGCGGCCGAGTCCGCGTCGACACATGCCTGGATCACGGCGTCGAGATCGCCGTCCAGGACCTGGTCCAGGTTGTAGGCCTTGAAGCCCACGCGGTGGTCGGAGATGCGGTTCTCCGGGAAGTTGTAGGTGCGGATCTTCTCGGAGCGGTCGACGGTGCGGACCTGGCTGCGGCGGGCGTCGGCGGCCTCCTTCTCCGCCTCCTCCTGCGCCATGGCGAGCAGCCTGGAGCGCAGGATGCGCAGCGCCTGCTGCTTGTTCTGCAGCTGGCTCTTCTCGTTCTGGCAGGAGGCGACGACCCCGGTCGGGACGTGGGTGATGCGCACGGCCGAGTCGGTGGTGTTGACGGACTGGCCGCCGGGACCGGAGGAGCGGTAGACGTCGATGCGCAGGTCGTTCGGGTTGATCTCGATGTCGACCTCCTCGGCCTCCGGCGTGACGAGGACACCGGCCGCCGAGGTGTGGATGCGGCCCTGGGACTCCGTCGCGGGCACGCGCTGCACGCGGTGCACCCCGCCCTCGTACTTCAGGCGGGCCCACACGCCGTGGCCGGGCTCGATGTGACCGCGGGTCTTCACGGCGACCTGGACGTCCTTGTACCCGCCGAGTTCGGACTCGGTGGAGTCGATGATCTCGGTCTTCCAGCCGACGCGCTCGGCGTACCGCAGGTACATGCGCAGCAGGTCGCCGGCGAACAGGGCGGACTCGTCGCCGCCCGCGCCCGCCTTGATCTCGAGGATGACGTCCTTGTCGTCGCTGGGGTCGCGCGGGACGAGCAGGAGGCGCAGCTTCTCCGTCAGCCCCTCGCGCTGCTTCTCCAGCTCCTTGACCTCGGCCGCGAACTCCGGGTCGTCCGCCGCCAGTTCACGCGCCGTCTCGATGTCGTCGCCGGTCTGCCTCCAGGAGCGGTAGGCGGCGACGATCGGGGTGAGCTCGGCGTAGCGCTTGTTGAGCCTGCGCGCGTTGGCCTGGTCGGCGTGGACCGACGGATCGGCGAGCTTCTTCTCCAGGTCGGCGTGTTCTCCGACCAGTTCCTCGACCGCCTCGAACATCTCCGGCTCCCATGCGATGTCCCCCGCCCGGGCGGGCGTAGGGGACGTGTGTACGACGAACAGTGGCTGCACCGCAAAGCGCCGGTCCCGGCGCCCCCGCTGCACTGCACGGGAGCACCGGAGACCGGCGCTGTGGGCTCGCTACTTCTTGGCAGCGGCAGCCTTGCCGAAGCGGGCCTCGAAGCGGGCCACACGGCCACCGGTGTCGAGGATCTTCTGCTTGCCCGTGTAGAACGGGTGGCACTCGGAGCAGACCTCGGCCCGGATCGTGCCGGACCCGATCGTGCTGCGGGTGGTGAACGACGCGCCGCAGGTGCAGCTGACCTGCGTCTCGACGTACTCGGGGTGGATGTCGCGCTTCAAGGTGTCTCCTAGATTTCTGGAGGGCGCCGGGTCGCAGCCGCGGGGTGCGGAAGCGTGAACCGGAGCCGACGTACCAGTCTGCCAGGACTGGCCGTATCCCCCAAAACCGGGGGCACAGGTGATCTATTCCCGCTCGCCCGGCGACCGCTCACTCGCCCACGACCGCTCGCTCGCCCCCGACCGCTCACTCGCCCTCCGACCGCTCACGGGGCGGCCACGACGCCCCCGGCCTCGCCCGTGGCCGTTCCCTTCGTCGCGCTCGCCGGGATCGGCTCGTCGTTCCTCAGGGCGTCCCACACCAGCCGGGCCTCGGCCCGGGCCGTGACGACGCGGTTGGGGTCGGCCCGGTCGTAGCGGACCGGCATCGTCACCATGGTCATGTGGGCGGGGCCGATGCCCTTGAGCCCGTTCGCGAAGGAGGCCAGAGCCTTGACGGAGGCCAGGTCGGAGTCGGTGGTGACGGCCTTGGTCGCGGTGTCTGCGAGGTCCACCAGCCTGGTCGGATCGGTCAGGACGCCGATGTGCCGTACCCGGTCCACGAGGGCCTTGACGAAGGCCTGCTGCAACTGGATCCGGCCGAGGTCGGAGCCGTCGCCCACGCCGTGCCGGGTGCGGACCAGGCCGAGCGCCTGCCGTCCGTCGAGGGTGTGCGTGCCGGCCTTCAGGTCGAGGTGGCTGCTCTTGTCGTCGATGTCCTTCGTGGTGGTCACCCGGACGCCGCCGAGGTCGTCGATCAGCTTCCGGAAGCCGGCGAAGTCGACCTCGAGGTAGTGGTCCATGCGGATGCCGGTGATCGACTCCACCGTCTTGACGACGCAGACGGCGCCCCCGACGGAGTACGCCTCGTTGAACATGGAGCCGGCCGCGGCGGGGTGGGTGACGCCCTTGGCGTCGGTGCACCGGGGGCGGTCGACGAGGGTGTCGCGGGGGACGGACACCACGGCAGCCCGCTTGTGGCCCTGGTAGATGTGCACGATCATCGCCGTGTCGGAGCGGGCGCTGCCGTCGTCGGTGCCGCCGCCCAGCGCCCTGTTGCCGCCGGAGCGGGTGTCCGAGCCGAGGACCAGGATGTTCTCGGAGCCGTTGTCGATCTTCTGGGGCCGGTGGGCGCCCAGGGCCTGGTCGATGTCGACGCTCTTGATGTTGCCGTTGAGCTTGGCGTACAGGTAGCCGAGGCCGGTGCCGCCGAGGACCAGGATCCCCACGGCGAGCCAGACGGCGACAAGGAGGGCCCTGCGTCGCGTGCCGCGCTCCCCGCGGCGGTCCCCGGCCCCACCGGGCGGGCCGCTCGCGGACTCGTCCGGTATGCCGGGGTCCGATGTGCTCTCGGCGGGCATGTGCTCCTCGGTCCTGGTCCGGTCGGTCACCTGGCGGGTGACCCGATCGCTCCATGGTCACTCCGACCGGTCAGACGGAGAAACCGGGAAAAGGGTTGCACAACGCCCGGCGTTTTCCGTCCCGCGCCCCGCACGAGAGGTCTCGCGCCCCCCGCAAGCCCGGAGTGCGGAAGGGCCGCTCCCGTTGCGGGAGCGGCCCTGAACACAACCGCGGCGGTGCCGGCGAAATCAGCCGAGGAGGTTGAAGGCTCCCCAGCCGCCGCCGACCTTGACCCGGGTCTTGAACGGTGCGGAGGCGGTGCCGGTGCCCTTGTACAGCCACAGCACGCCTGAGCCGTCCCGGCCCAGCAGGTCGGGCCTGCCGTCGCCGGTGATGTCACCGGCGGTGGTGAAGGCGTTGTACGTGTTCCAGCCGCTGCCGACCTTGATCCGGGTGCCGAACGCCGGCGAGGCGGCGCCCTTGCCCGGGTACACCCACAGCACGCCGGAGCCGTCCCGCGCCAGCAGGTCGGGCTTGCCGTCGTTGCTGTAGTCGCCCTTGCCGGTGATGGTGTAGCTCGACCAGCCACCGCCGATCCGGACACGGGTGCCGAACAGCCCGTTGCCCTTGCCGGGGTAGAGCCACAGGACGCCGTCCTTGTCCTTGGCGACCAGGTCGGGCAGGCCGTCGCCGGAGAGGTCACCCGGAACCCGGATGTCCTTCATGACGTTCCAGCCGCCGCCGATGCGGTACGACTCGTAGCGGTCGCTGCCGTTGAACGCGAAGTCGTACAGGACACCGTCCGACGTGCGGTACAGGTAGTCCTGGAAGAAGTCGCGGTTCAGGTCGGCCTGGCGCACCAGGCTCAGCCCGCTCCAGTCGCCGAGCGAGACGCGGTTGCCCAGGTAGGGCCACTTGTCTCCGAGCGAGTAGTACTCGTAGGCCGTGCCGCCGGACGTACGCGCGAACACGTCCGCCAGACCGTCGAAGTCGAGGTCGGCGTCGTCGACGCGCGCGTTGACCGGGCCGACGTAGGAGCGGGTCTTGGCGTAGACGCTGTAGGCGCCCGCCGCGACACAGTCCTGGACGCCCCACGACACGACACCGGCGATCCGGCCGTTGACCACGAGCGGGCCACCGGAGTCGCCGTTGCACGGCGAGACCGTGCCGGTGTCCTGGCCGGAGGCCGGGTCGCCGGCGCAGGTCATCTGACCCGGCACGAAGTCGGAACCGTAGTACCCGGTGCAGGCGGAGTCCGACCGCATCGGCAGGGTCGCCTTCTTCAGGGTCAGCGAGATGTCCTGGCTGGTGGAGCTGGTTCGCCCCCAGCCGTACACCGTCGCCGGAGTGCCGTTGTTGTACGAGACGGTGTCGGAGCTCGACGTGAGCTGCAGCGTCTTGTACGGCAGCGCCTCGGTCAGCGTCAGCACCGCGAGGTCGCCGCCCCCGATGGTGACCGGGTTGTACGTGGGGTTGACCCACTGCCGCCACACGCCGGCGACCCGGCCGCCGTGCAGGTCGCTGCCGTCCGGCAGCTGGCTGGTGCCGGCGAGCACGGCGCCGTTCTTCGCCCAGTCCAGGCCGGACACGCAGTGCGCGGCGGTCAGGACCTTCGCCGGGGCCACCAGGGTGCCCCCGCAGAAGTACCCCTCGTCGTCGGACGTGTCCGCGGTGCCCTTGTCGTCGTAGTAGTGCAGCTGCACCATCCACGGCGCCTCGGTGATGGTCGCGTCCGTACCGCCGATGATCTTCGGGTCGACGGTGCCGGACGAGGCCGTCGGGCTCGACGTGGCCTTCGGCTCCGCGGTGGGGGCCGTGGCCGTGTCGTCCTTCATCTCGGTCACGGACCCCCGGATCCGCTTCAGCAGGTCGGCCTGAGAGGCGCTGGGCGTCTCGGTGGCGGCCGGCCGGGGCGGGAGCGGGGTCGTGCCGGACGCCTGGGCGGGCGTGGCCGCGAGGACCGCGCCACCCAGGGCGAGTGCGGCCGCGGCCGCGGGAAGAGCCAGGTGCGGTCTTCGGGAAGGTGATGCCACTCAGTTCTCCTGTCGTCGCACATGAGTTCGCAAGTCGCAGGAGAGAAGAACCCGGCGGGCACGGAGCCGCCGAAGGCAGCACGAGAGCCGCCGAAGCGGCACGAGAGTCGCCGAAGCGGCACGCGCCGCTGAAGGCAGCACCAACCCACCCATGGGCGTATCCGAAAATACGTTCCCCCCCACATTGGTGCGCTGATCGTACAACGCAGAAGTCCCGCTCCGTCACCCAGATGACGGAGCGGGACTTCACAGCGCCGAAGACGGCCTGGTTCAGTCGCCGTTGCCCGGCGTCGGCGTCGTCTTCTGGATCTGCATCAGGAACTCGACGTTCGACTTCGTCTGCTTCATCTTGTCGAGCAGCAGCTCGATCGCCTGCTGCTGGTCGAGCGCGTGCAGCACCCGGCGCAGCTTCCAGACGATGCCGAGCTCCTCGGCACCGAGCAGGATCTCCTCCTTGCGGGTGCCGGACGCGTCCACGTCCACCGCCGGGAAGATGCGCTTGTCGGCGAGCTTCCGGTCGAGCTTGAGCTCCATGTTGCCGGTGCCCTTGAACTCCTCGAAGATCACCTCGTCCATGCGGGACCCGGTGTCCACCAGGGCGGTGGCGAGGATGGTCAGCGAGCCGCCGTCCTCGATGTTGCGGGCCGCACCGAAGAACCGCTTCGGCGGGTACAGCGCCGTCGAGTCGACACCACCGGACAGGATGCGGCCGGAGGCCGGGGCGGCGAGGTTGTACGCACGGCCCAGACGCGTGATCGAGTCGAGCAGCACGACGACGTCGTGACCCAGCTCGACCAGGCGCTTGGCCCGCTCGATGGCGAGCTCGGCGACCGTGGTGTGGTCCTCGGCCGGGCGGTCGAAGGTCGAGGAGATGACCTCGCCCTTGACCGACCGCTGCATGTCGGTGACCTCTTCCGGACGCTCGTCGACGAGGACGACCATCAGGTGGCACTCGGGGTTGTTGTGGGTGATCGCGTTGGCGACCGCCTGCATGATCATGGTCTTGCCGGTCTTCGGCGGGGCCACGATCAGACCGCGCTGGCCCTTGCCGATCGGCGACACCAGGTCGATGATCCGGGTGGTCAGCACGCCCGGGTCGGTCTCCAGGCGCAGCCGGTCCTGCGGGTACAGCGGGGTCAGCTTGTTGAACTCCGGGCGGCCGCGGCCGTGTTCGGGCGCCATGCCGTTGACGGAGTCGAGGCGGACCAGCGCGTTGAACTTCTCGCGGCGCTCGCCCTCCTTCGGCTGGCGGACCGCGCCGGTGACGTGGTCGCCCTTGCGCAGGCCGTTCTTGCGGACCTGGGCGAGGGAGACGTACACGTCGTTGGGGCCCGGCAGGTAGCCCGACGTGCGGATGAAGGCGTAGTTGTCGAGGATGTCCAGGATGCCCGCGACGGGGATCAGGACGTCGTCCTCGGCGAGCTGCGGCTCGGCGATCTCGTCGCGGCCGCGGCGGCCCCGGCGGTCGCGGTAGCGGCCGCGACGGCCCCGGCGGCCACCCTCGAAGTCGTCGTCGTCCTGACGGTCCTGGCGGTCCTGACGGTCCTGGCGGTCCTGACGGTCCGGCCGGCCGCCGCTCTGCTGCTGGCCCTGCTGCCGGCCCTGCTGACCGCCCTGGCCCTGCTGCTGGTCGTCGCCCTTGCCGCGGCGGTCGCGGTCACGCCCGCGCTCGCGACGGTCGCGACGGCGGCCCTCGCCGCCCTCGCCGGCGTCGCCCTGCGACTGCGCCTGCTGGGGCTGCGCCGGGGTCTCGGCCTTCGGCTCGCTCTTGGCCTCGGCGGCGACCGTCTCGGGGCTGCCGGCCTCGGCCGTGGCGCGGCGACGGCGGCGCTCGGCCCCGGTGTCGTCACCGGCTCCCTGGCCCGGGATCTCGATCTGCTGCGTCGCCGTGGCCACGGCCTGCTCGGCCTTGGGCTCGGCGGCCGCGGACTCGTCGCCGGTACGGGCCCGGGAGGTGCTCCGGCGCTTCGGCTTGGTCTCGGTGGCGTCAGCGGCCTTGGCGGCGCCGCCTCCCCCGGTGCCCGAAGCGGCCTGGGACGCTCCGCCGGCCTGCGCCTCCTTGATGACCTCGATCAGCTGGCTCTTGCGCATGCGCGCCGTGCCCCTGATACCGAGGCCGGATGCGACCTGCTGCAGCTCGGCCAGCACCATGCCCTCGAGGCCGGTACCGCGGCGCCGCCGGGAGCCGGCACCGGTGGCAGGCGCGGAGGCGTCCGTGGCGGGCGCGGCAGCGGTCTCCTCGACACGTGCGCCCATCAGATCGGTGGTGTCGCTCACGAAGGGTCCTTCCCTGGAGCGGACGTCGGCCTGTCTGGCTCGGCGACCGGTTGTGCTGTCCGGCTTCGGTCCCGTCTGGGTGGACCGTGCCGGGGCGGTGGTCCGCCAAAGCGGCGGAGGAAATTTCTGGTGACGGCGCTTCCCGAAGCCGTGGCACGCGGTGGTGTGTCAGGCGGCTCGGTCACGCCGATTCCGGAGCGTGCTCGGCAATCCGCTCAGCGTCCGCGTACGTCGTACCGCGCGTGTACGAGATACGGAACACAGGGCGATTTGGGAGGCTCCCGGAAGAATGGTTGTCCCGGACGGGGACACGAAGCACCTCGCCATGGCGGGGTCGGGTGCAGACTTGAGGTTAACACTACCGGATCCAACAAACATTCCCCCTCTCGAAATCCGGCAACCGTGTGTCAGGGCGCAAGCGGCAGCACGCTCGCTCCCTGGCTGTCCAGCTCCAGCCGGTTGGCGGCCCAGCCCTCGCCCGCCAGATCGGCCACCTTGTCGGCGCTGTCGCCGTCGGCCAGCGCCAGAACCGTGGGGCCCGCGCCGGAGATCACCGCGGGGATCCCGTCCGACCGCAGCCGCTCCACCAGCGCCGCGCTCTCGGGCATGGCCGGGGCGCGGTACTCCTGGTGGAGGCGGTCCTCGGTGGCGGGCAGCAGCAGCTCGGGCCGCCGCGTCAGGGCCTCGACCAGCAGGGCGGCGCGGCCCGCGTTGGCGGCGGCGTCGACGTGCGGCACGGCGCGCGGCAGCAGTCCCCGGGCGGTCTCGGTCAGGACCGGCTTTCCGGGCACGAAAACCACCGGAACGATGGAATCGGCGGCGTCCAGGCGGATCGCCCGCGCGGCGCCGCGCTCCATCCAGGAGATGGTGAAGCCACCGAGCAGACAGGCGGCGACGTTGTCCGGGTGGCCCTCGATCTCGGTGGCGAGCTCCAGGAGCGCGGCGTCGTCGAGCCGGCTGTCGCCGCCTATCGTCACGGCGCGGGCGGCGACGATGCCGGCGCAGATGGCGGCGGAGGAGGAGCCGAGGCCACGGCCGTGCGGGATGCGGTTGGCGCAGACGATCTCCAGGCCGCGCGGCTGCCCGCCCAGGACGTCGAAGGCGGCGCGCATCGACCGTACGAGGAGGTGACTCTCGTCACGCGGGAGCGTCTCGCTGCCCTCACCTGCGATGTCGATGTGCAGCCCGGAGTCGGCCACGCGGACGACCACGTCGTCGTAGAGCCCCAGCGCGAGGCCCAGGGCGTCGAAGCCCGGGCCGAGGTTGGCGCTGGTGGCGGGGACGCGCACCCGGACGGCGGCGGCGCGGAAGGCTGGACCGGCCATCGCTCGATGACTCTCCTTGAGCTGCGTGATGGTCGAATGACATTCGATACGTGCGGAAGACCCGAAGGCCGCAAGGACGGCGCGGCACCGCGGCATATGCGGCGGGCGGGTTCAGTACAGCCTATCGAAGGAAGGTTCTGTGGCGACATAGGGCGCACAGGAGGCGCACGATGCGTGTCGTAAGCCCCCTGTGCCCCCTCTGTCGGGTGCCAACAGGGTTATCCCCCGGAAACCGCCTGGTTACGCGAGTCCGAGCCGCTCGGCCGCGGTCACCGCGTCGACCGGCACCGTGACCGGCCGCGGGGCGCCCGCGACGGCCCAGTCGGGGTCCTTGAGGCCGTTGCCGGTGACCGTGCAGACGATGGTCTGGCCCGGGTCGACCTTGCCCTGCTCGGCAGCCTTCAGCAGACCGGCCACCGACGCCGCGGACGCGGGCTCGACGAAGACGCCCTCCTGCGCCGCCAACAGCCGGTAGGCACGCAGGATCTCACGGTCCGTCACCTCGTCGATGAGACCGCCCGACTCGTCCCGCGCCGCCAGGGCCTGCTTCCAGGAGGCGGGGTTGCCGATGCGGATGGCGGTGGCGATGGTGGACGGGTCCTTGACGACCTCGCCGCGCACGATGGGGGCCGAGCCCGACGCCTGGTAGCCCCACATCCGCGGCGTCCGCCGGGCGATGCCGTCGGCCGCGTACTCACGGTAGCCCTTCCAGTACGCGGTGATGTTGCCCGCGTTGCCGACCGGCAGGACATGGATGTCGGGCGCCTCCCCGAGCATGTCCACGATCTCGAAGGACGCCGTCTTCTGGCCCTCGATGCGCACCGGATTGACCGAATTGACCAGCGCCACCGGATAGTTGTCGGAGAGCGCCCGGGCGAGCGTGAGGCAGTCGTCGA
Source organism: Streptomyces sp. NPDC007264 (assembly GCF_042869095.1). NCBI lineage: Bacteria > Bacillati > Actinomycetota > Actinomycetes > Kitasatosporales > Streptomycetaceae > Streptomyces > Streptomyces sp. NPDC007264. Next base: position 10,237 of record NZ_JBIAFD010000007.1, on the reverse strand, counting down.
AGTTGCCGTCCACCTGGAGGATCTTCGCGCCGTGCACGAGGGCCTGGCCCATCTTGCCGAGCGCGATCTTGCCCTGCGGCACGAGGACGGCGGACACCATGCCGGCGCGCACGGCGTAGGCGGCGGCGCTCGCGGAGGTGTTGCCGGTGGAGGCGCAGATGACGGCCTTCGCACCCTCCTCCTTGGCCTTGGAGATGGCCATCGTCATGCCGCGGTCCTTGAAGGACCCGGTGGGGTTGGCACCCTCCACCTTGAGATGGACGTCACAGCCGGTGCGCTCGGAGAGCACCTGCGCGGGCACGAGCGGCGTACCGCCCTCGCGGAGGGTGACGACCGGCGTACCGTCCGACACCGGCAGCCGGTCCCGGTACTCCTCGATGATTCCGCGCCACTGGTGGGTCATTGCTGGTTACTCTCCTTCAACCCGCATGATGCTGGCGACACCCCGCACGGTGTCGAGGCTGCGCAGCGCCTCGACGGTCCCGGTCAGGGACGCGTCGGACGCACGATGGGTGACGACGACGAGGGAGGCCTCACCGTCCTTGCCCTGCTGGCGAACCGTATCGATCGAGACGTCGTGCTCGGCGAACACGGTCGCGACCTGGGCGAGAACACCCGGTTTGTCGGCGACGTCGAGGCTGATGTGGTACCGCGTCACGACGTCCCCCATCGGCGAGACGGGCAGGGCGGCGTACGCGGACTCACCGGGCCCGGTGGCGCCGCTGAGCCGGTTGCGGCACACGGCGACGAGATCGCCGAGAACGGCGGACGCGGTGGGCGCACCCCCCGCGCCGGGCCCGTAGAACATCAGCTGACCCGCGGCGTCCGCCTCCACGAAGACGGCGTTGTACGCGCCGCGCACGGAGGCGAGCGGGTGGGTCAGCGGGATCATGGCGGGGTGCACGCGCGCGGTGACCGAGCCACCGTCGACGGCACGCTCACAGATCGCGAGCAGCTTGATGGTGCAGCCCATCTCCTTCGCCGAGGCGAAGTCGGCCGCGGTGACCTCGGTCATGCCCTCGCGGTACACGTCGTCGAGGCGCACCCGGGTGTGGAAGGCGATCCCGGCGAGGATGGCGGCCTTGGCGGCCGCGTCGAACCCCTCGACGTCGGCGGTCGGGTCGGCCTCCGCGTACCCGAGGGCGGTGGCCTCGTCGAGGGCCTCCTGGTAGCCGGCCCCCGTGGTGTCCATCTTGTCGAGGATGAAGTTGGTCGTCCCGTTGACGATGCCGAGCACCCGGTTGACCTTGTCGCCGGCGAGGGACTCGCGCAGCGGCCGGATCAGCGGGATGGCCCCGGCGACGGCGGCCTCGTAGTACAGGTCCTCGCCGTGCTCCTCGGCCACCGCGTGGAGGGCCGCCCCGTCCTGGGCGAGGAGCGCCTTGTTGGCCGACACGACCGACGCGCCGTGCTCGAAGGCCGTGGTGATGAGCGTACGGGCGGGCTCGATCCCCCCGATGACCTCGACGACGACGTCGAGGTCGCCGCGTTTGACGAGGGCGGTGGCATCGGTGGTGATCAGCTCGGGGTCGATGCCCTCACGCACCTTGGAGGGCCTGCGCACCGCCACCCCCGCCAGCTCCACCGGCGCCCCGATCCGCGCCGCGAGGTCGTCGGCGTGCGTCGTCATGATGCGCGCCACCTCTGAGCCGACGACCCCACAGCCCAGCAGCGCCACCTTCAGCGGACGCGTACGCATCATCCGACCTCGTTTCCTCATGCGGTCCAACGGTTCGACCAGTCTCACTCACCGAACGGGACTTTCTGCCCTTCGTCCGGATCGTGAGACGTTTATTTCATTTTGTCAGCGGCGCTGAGCAGGAAGATCTCCGCTGGTCCGGCGCCTGTTCCGGGGCGGGGCCGGTGCCGGTCCCTGTGCCGGTACCGGTGGCGGTGTCGGTGCGGGTGCCGGTGCGGGTGCGGGTGCCGGCCCCGGTGCGGGTCCCGGTCCCGGTGCGCGCTGCGCCGCTGCCGGTTCCGGTGCCGGTCCCTGCTCCTGCTCCTGCTCCTGCTCCTGCTCTTGTTCCCGCTCCTGCTCTTGTTCCTGTTCCTGTTCCTGTTCCTGTTGTCACCCGACGTCGAGGCGCAGGAGGTCCTCCTCCGTCTCCCGGCGGACGATCACGCGGGCCTCTCCGTCGCCGACGGCGACGACAGGCGGGCGCAGGACGTGGTTGTAGTTGCTGGCCATGGACCGGCAGTACGCACCCGTGGCGGGCACGGCGATGAGGTCACCGGGCGCCAGGTCCGCGGGCAGGAAGGCGTCCCGTACGACGATGTCACCGCTCTCGCAGTGCTTGCCGACGACACGGGCCAGCATGGGCTCGGCGTCGGAGGCACGGGAGACGAGGGCGACGCTGTACTCGGCGTCGTACAGCGCGGTGCGGATGTTGTCGGACATGCCGCCGTCGACGGAGACGTACGTGCGCAGCCCGTCGAGGGGCTTGATCGTGCCGACCTCGTACAGCGTGAAGGCGGTCGGCCCGACGATGGCGCGCCCGGGCTCGACGGAGATGCGGGGCGTGCGGAGCCTGGCGGCCTCGCACTCCCGGGAGACGATCTCGCCCAGGGCCTTGGCGATCTCGTGCGGCTCGCGGGGATCGTCGGCGCTGGTGTAGGCGATTCCGAGGCCGCCGCCGAGATCGATCTCGGGAAGCTCGACGCCGTGCTCGTCCCGGATGTCCCTGAGGAGCCCCACCACTCGGTGCGCGGCGACCTCGAAACCGGACATGTCGAAGATCTGCGACCCGATGTGGCTGTGGATGCCGATGAGTTCGAGCCCGTCGAGCCGCAGCGCACGCCGCACGGCCTCGGCGGCCTGCCCGTCGGCGAGCGGGATCCCGAACTTCTGGTCCTCGTGCGCGGTGGCGATGAACTCGTGCGTGTGCGCCTCGACCCCGACCGTGACCCGGATCTGCACTCGCTGCCGCTTGCCGAGCGACTCGGCGATGTGGGCGACGCGCACGATCTCCTGGAAGGAGTCGAGGACGATGCGCCCGACACCGCTCTCGATCGCCCGGGTGATCTCCTCGGTGGACTTGTTGTTGCCGTGGAACGCGATGCGCTCGGCGGGCATGCCGCCGGCGAGCGCGGTGGCGAGCTCACCTCCGGAGCACACGTCGAGGTTGAGCCCTTCCTCGTACAGCCAGCGCACGACGGCGCGGGAGAGGAACGCCTTGCCGGCGTAGAAGACGTCGGCGTCGGCCCCGAAGGCGGTGCGCCAGGCCCGGGCCCGGGCCCGGAAGTCGGCCTCGTCGATGAAGTAGGCGGGGGTCCCGAACCGCTCGGCGAGCGTCTTCACATCGAGGCCCCCGACGGTCACGACACCGTCGTCGGTGCGGCGCACGGTCTGCGCCCACACCTTGGGGTCGAGGGCGTTGAGGTCGGCGGGCGGGGCGGAGTAGTGGCCCTCGGGCAGGACGTCGGCGTGGCGGGGCCCGGCGGGGTGTGCTGAACGGCTCATGAGGTCGGTGCTTTCTCGCGGGTCTCAGAGGTAGTCGGGGGCGCTGATGCCGAGCAGGGACAGGCCGCCGGCCAGCACCGTCCCGGCGGCTTCGGCAAGAGCGAGCCGGGCCCGATGGGCGGCCGAGGGTTTCTCGTCGCCGAGCGGGAGCACCGTGTGCTGAAAGGCGAGCAGGGCGTCGGCGACACCGACGAGACACCGGGCGAGCCGATCGGGCGCACGGTGGGTGGCCGCCTGGGTGAGGACGGTGGGGTATTCGGCGAGGGTGCGGAGGAGGGGGGCGTGGGTCTCGTGGGCCGGGTGGGTCACGTGGGTCACCTGCGCCACACGGCCTCCGTCGACTGTTCGGACCGCGCGGTCTCCGTCTTCCGCGTGGAACCCGCGGCCTCCCTCGTCTGCCTGGAACCCGTGGACGGCGTCATCCGTGTGAACCCCATGGACGGCGTCGTCCGTGCGAACCCCATGGACGGGGTCGGAGACATCGCCGGGGACGGCGTGGAAGCCCAGCCGTGCGGCGTTGCGGGTGAGCGCACGGGCACGGGCGCGGGCGTAGCGGACGCGGAAGAGGGGGTTGCTCTCGCGCTGCAGCAGATGGTCGGCGGTGATCCGGGGCCGGTCGTGCGCAGCGGGATACAGCAGAGCCCAGCGGGCGGCGTCGGGTCCGAGCGGCGCGGGGTCCTCCGGAGCCGGGACGGGCCGGAGGTCGACGGGCTCCCCGGGGCGCGCGTGCCGGACCTCGGCGCGGCCGTCCTGGGTGGCGATGATGCGCACGAGGGTGTCGGCCAATACTTCGGCACGCATGTCGTAGGGGATCCGGAGGGGGATCACCTGGCCGGTGAGAGTGGGGGTGTGGCCGTACGGGGCGGGGTGGCCGGACGGGGCGGGGGGGCCGTCGTCGGCTTCGTCGCCCGGACGGCCGTGGTCGCTGCGGGGGTGGCTGCTGTGCCCGTCCCGGCGGTCGAGGATCTCGCGCACGAGGGAGGCGGTGGCACTGGCCGGTTCGAGGCGGATGTTGAGGAATCCGGGGCCGGTGATCTCGACGTCGGCGACGCCGGCCGCGCCGCGGAGGTGGGCGCGCAGGATCTCGGCGACGTCGAGAGGCGCCCGTCCTGCCGGGCGGGCGAGCTGAAGGGCGATGTTGGTGGCGTAGTCGCCACGGCCGCCGGGCCCGGGCGGAGCGACCACGGCACGTGCGGGCACGGGCACGCTCAGTTCCCCGCCGTCCACAGCACTACGCACCGCGTGCAGCACGGTGCGGGAGAGCTCGACGGGAGTCACGGGACAAGGGTATGGGAGGAGGGGGGTAGGTATGCGAGCAGGATTCCCTCGGGTCCGGGATGTGGGACGGGGCGGTGGCGCGAGCCCTGGGCGGGGGGCCCTGGGCGACCCGGTTGACCTGGATGGCCTGGATGGCCTGGATGGCCTGGATGGGGTGACTGCGGGGCTGCGGGGCTGCGGGGCTGCGGAGCATGGACTGCTACGCCGTAGGACATGGGCGCCGCTGGGCCGTGGGGCGGAGGGGCGGAGAAGGCGTGAGGCCGCCGGAGGCCACAGAGACGCGACCTGGAGCCCGCCCTGTTGCTCAGAACCTGACCCCTGTCCGACCGCTTGGCGCAACCGGGCGGCCGGGAGACCGCTGACCGACCTCAGCCGCCGGTACGCCCGACCCGGTCGGCCTGTCCGGCACGCTCGGAGTCACCCGGCTCCGCTTCGAGGCCACCCCCGATGGCGAACGCGCCCTGATCGCCGGTGCCGCGACGCTCCATCAGTTCCTTCACGAGCCGGACCAGTTCGGTCGGATCGAAGGGCTTGGCGAGGAACCCGTCGACACCGACACCGAGACCGCTCTCGACCTCGTACTGGGTACAGGCGCTGATGATGGCGAGGGGCAGATCACGCGTACGGGGGTCCGCGCGAAGCCGCGCGGCGGTCCGCAGCCCGTCGAGCCGCGGCATGACGACATCCAGGGTGATCAGATCGGGCCGTACCTGGTGCACGACATCCAGACACTCGGCACCGTCGGCCGCGGTCACGACCTCGAGACCCTCCAGTTCGAGGTTGACCCTGATCAGCTGCCGGATGACCTTGTTGTCGTCCACCACAAGAACCCGGCCGGTCGCGCCTGACACAACTCGAGAGTAGGTGTGTCCCGGGGGTCGCGTCCGGGTTTTCCCCACTTCCACCCCGTCCGAGGGAGCCGCCCCGCCGGACCCCCGGGAAACCGTTCAAGGCGACCCCGAAAGAGCTGGTAGGGTTCTACCCGTCACCGCGAACACCGCGAGACACGCCCCCGTAGCTCAGGGGATAGAGCAACGGCCTCCGGAGCCGTGTGCGCAGGTTCGAATCCTGCCGGGGGCACTCGAAAGATGGGAACGGACGCGCCGGTTTTGCCGGGCTTGTCCACCCCGGGTGCCATGATCGGGTTCCAGCACTTCGGTGCAGGGGCCCGATTTTTTGTTCCATGGCTCCAGCTCACGGGTGACGGACACCAGTCCGTCAAGCAGATGCCCCGGGATGGTCACCCGTAGGGTCACTTCCTCGCGGGGCCGGCTGTAGCGAACCTCCAGCCCGAAGGCGGTGTAGAGCCGCCGTTGGATCTCCTCCGGGACCAGGGCGAGGTCCACATCGAGGTGCGGGAGCGCATCGAGCAGGGCCGCGCTATCGGCGGGGCGTTCCACCTGTTTCGGCGCTTGCAGACGAGCCAGTTGCTCGGCGAGTTGCTGGCGCTGTGCACCCAGCGTGGCGTGCTCACGGCGGATCGCGTCGCGGAACTGCTTCTCCTGATCCGGGTCGAGATCGTCGGCCGCGTCGTCGCCGCCGAAGCCGTCGGCGAGGGTGCGGATGAGGCGGGCCTGTCGCTGACCGATCGCACTGATGGCGTGCTCCAGAGCTGCCCGCTCCTTGTCGATACGGTCGCCGGTGTCGTCCGCGGACCGAGCGGCTTCGAGTGCGGCTGTGAGATGGCTGCGCCGATCGGGGCCGAAGATCCTGGCGGCGAAGAAGCGGGAGACGGAGGCGATCAGGATCTGTTCGCGGATCCACAAGGTCTTGGGGTGATCAGGAAACCAGGTCTGATCGCGATGTTCGTTGGGGTCGGGCTGGCAGGCGTAGTAGGAGATCTGGTGGCGGGTCTTGCCGAACATGCGGCGGTCGCAGATCTCGCAGTAGACGTACGACCGCAGGACGTAGGAGCGCTTGGTGGCCGGGTGAGCGTTGGGGCCGTGGGTGGTGCGGGACCCCTGGCGCTGGCGGCCCACGGTGGAGACGGCGTCGAACAACTCCTTGGTGACAAGAGGCTCATGGGCGGGCCGGGGCGACCAAACCCAGTCCTTCGGGTCGTTGTAGCGGCCGCCCTTCTTCATCGCGCGGCGGTTCCAGACCTGGTAGCCCGTGTACTTGGGATTGTGCAGGATCTCTCGCACGGCGGATCCACTCCAGCGGCCCAGGGCCGCGTCCGGCCGGGCCGGCTCCGGAGGCGGGTAGGCGACGAGATCCAGGTTCAGACGGTCGGCGATGGCGTCGTAGCCGAGCTTGTCCAGCCCGCGGAGCTGGAAGATGTAGGTGACCGCTGAGGCCCGCAGCGGGTCGGGGATGAGCCGGTGCTTGGTACGGCCTTCGGCTCGGCGGGCCGGGACGGGGTGGGGCACTTTCTCCGCGAGGTAGCCGTAGGGAGGCTTACCCACGTTCCAGCCCTGGGAGATGTGCTCGATGAAGCCGTCCCAGGACAGCTCGAGCATCTGCAGCACGTACCACTCGGAGACGGCCTGCTTGACGCGCCGGGTGAGGGTCGGTGTGGCGCGCTTGGCCCTGGGCCCGGTGACGATCGGCTCGTCGGCGGCGCACAGGGCGACACCGGCCTGCTCCAGCTCGTACTCGATCTTCGTGCCGAAGTAGGTGCGGCGGGCGACACGTTCGATCGACTCGCAGATGACGGCAGCGAAGCGGCGATCGGGGCGCTGGGCCTCTTCGAGGAGATCGGCAACGCTACCGTCGCGCGGGATGGGGATCTTGAAGTTCTGGTGAGCCAGGGAGTTGCCCCGCTCGTGCAGCTCCTTGCGGCCGGACTCGACATCGTAGAAGTGGGCGACGATCACCCAGCCGGGCGGCAACGCGGCTCTGGCGTTGCGCAACTGCCGGGGCAGCGACAGCGTCGGGTCCTGGGCATCCTCCGTGGAGGTCCGACCGAGCCAGGCCACCGGGACGGTCACCGGAAGCGCCGCGGCGTCCGGGACGCCATCGGTTGCCCAGGGGCGGCCGGGCACGGGAGGCGCCCAGGACGACCGGGGCGCGGGTGGGGTGGCGGGCATGTGGTGTCCCTCTCCCATTGGTTATGCGCGGGGAAGCTCAAGGCGGCCGGCTTCGACCTGTCCGCTCTCCGGTGGGGCGCTGTGGCGGGCGTACAGCCACTCCAGCACCTCGCGGATCGCAGCTCCTTGGCGCCGAGCCAGGGCCTGGGCGTCCTCCCCGTCGACAGCGACGTACTCCACGACCACCCGCGGACCCTGGGCTGAGCAGGGCTTTCCCGGGGTGACGCTGGCGGTCGTCGTCCATGGACGCTCCATCCCGGCCGTGTCGTCAAGGCCGCCGTCCGGCGTGTCGGTCAGAGGGCGCGAGGGGTGGTTCACGGTCGCTCCGGTGACTACGGGGCCCAGCCCGGCCTGATGCTGACGTCACGTAATAGAGATTCGAAGCGGAGCATTTGACACCGTCTCAACGGCCGTTCGAATGACAGAGGGCCTCACCCGCCCTCCATGCTTCTCCGCCGAGCGCCGATCACGAACAACTCTTCACAGGTAGAACGGGAAGCGAGCCAGTGGCGAGCCACCTGCGAACCCTGGCGGGCTGAGGCAGAACCAGAATCTTCTTTGTTCGATTCCCGGGAAGTGCGACTGGAAGGCCAAGCGTGTCGGCGAGGCATGCGTTGAGGCGCCCGTCAAGCCTGCCACTTCAGAGGTCGTTGAGGCGCTCTGAGACGGCTCTGCCGACTGCTCGTAGGGCAAGGCTGTGCTGGACACGACAGCTGACGTCGATGGCCGCTTCTGTAAACAAGCCGCATCATCCCTCCCTATGATTTCGAGTTGTGGAGCTGGAGCCGCTACACCGACCTGGACCGATCGATCACGCGCGCCACTCCCCAGATTTGGATCGGCCACCGATCGGTATGTGCCCCAATCGGGGTAGGTATGCAGATACGGCGAACGCCCGCCCCGTCAAACCGCCGTGAATACGCCTACGCGGGCGCTATAGGCCCGGTCAGCGGCCAGGCGGCCACGGAATGCGAGTGGATTGCCAGGCGCCGGACGCGACCTACGGAAACGCACCCATGCGGCGGAGAAGGCTCCTCTCGCCACGCGCACCGATCCGACCGGGCATTTGTAATTACCATTGCGTACTGCCAGCCGTCGGCGAACCAACAACCACCGATCTGTCGCCCGCAGCTGATCTCTCCGCCGATCGGCACCCGCTTTCGCCGACCGATCTGCCTCGTGGCGTGCGATGAGGCCGCTTCACTTCGCCGGGCCGCTCCGATGGGCCGTGTCGGCAGTCACCGAGTTCACGCGGTCAGCAGACCGGTCTCACTCTACTGCCAGTAAGGACGTGGGGATGCTGGAACATGACGGCCTCAGTTCCATGCCGCCGGAAGCTACGCCGGGGACCTACTGCAAGCGACCATGAGGGATAATCAGCTTCGCAAGTTCAAGGCCGGGCGCCGTTCACCAGTAGATCGGGACGCGTTGCTCCACCGATATACAGTCGCGCTCGTGCGACAGTGGCTCGTAATGGACCTGAGCTGCGCCTTTATGTCAGGCGGGGGTGTCGCATCCAAGTGCGTACACAGATACGACGGGGGATACGACCCCCGAAACGACGGGGTAAACGACACTCGAACCACCACACCGGAGATCACAAAGAGAGCTGTCACGGGCCGGACCTACCGCGAGGGCACGGTAGAGCGAACCACGCGATCTTGGTGCTCGCGTGGCTGCAGAAGCCCCAAGCCCCATTGGTGAGTTCGTGGACGATGTGCAGACCACGTCCGCGCTCGGAGAGCAATGTGCACAGCGCGTCCAGGCCGCCCCCTCGGTTCTCCTCGGACGGGGCGTACGGGGTCTCGGCAGGAAAGGAAGGAATCTCCGGGATCTGCGGGTCGTGGTCCTCGATTTCGCAGATGACTTCCGTAGCGGTGCGACGCAGCCGCATCTCGTACGGTCCCTCGGCATACCTGCTGGCGTTGGTGACGAGTTCGGACATGACCAGTACCGCGTCGCCGATAACCTCGCAGTCGAAGCCGAGTTCAACGAGGGCGCAGCGTAGGGCAGCACGGGCCTGGGCTGGGGCGTCGAGGGTAGAGCTCGTCCAGCGCCATACCACGCACGAGCTGCAATCCAGAGCGCGTTGCGCGGTCATCGCCGTCCTCCATGGGCCGCGTGACGCGCGCGCAGGACGCGGCGGTGACGACCACGCCCGGGACGTACGCAATCGCGTACCTCGCACAGCGCGAACGGGCCGGCCCCCATCGCGTACGGCAGCAACAACCCAGCGGTGAACAGAAGCGGTGCCACTACAGGGACCTCCCGGTGATCGCGATTGGTTCGCGACCACCACACCGTGGGAACACGAAGAGCGGAATGCTGCTCTGACGAGTACTTTCAGTGCATTCTGAGGGGTATCGCCGGTCCTACTCAGGTTGAATCCGCGATGTCCGGCTGGTTGATCAGGCCCTTGAGGTCCAGGCCGGTGGTCGGCAGGCAGCCCTCGATCAGGTGCGGGCGGTAC